>NZ_JAHZBP010000001.1:0-662092 GCF_019423355.1 Butyricimonas sp. | reverse complement strand
GATTCACGCTCGCTACGTTTTGTTCATTTCAATATCTTAAAGAACTCTTCTTTTCTATTTTTATCTCCCCTTCTCCCGATCCCCCAAGCCTTCGTTCTGAAAGCGGCTGCAAAGGTAAGGCTTGTTTTTCACTCTCCAAATTTTTTCAAGCTTTTTTTCAAACTTTTTTTTCTCGCCCCCCGTTTAACCTCTTTCCCTCGTGCCCTCTCTCTCGAAAGCGGGTGCAAAGATAAGGCAATGATTCCCCCTTTTCCAAATTTTTTCACCATTATTTTTCATCTTTTTTTCAAGCCCCCGACCAATACCGTGACTGGCAAAACGTTAGGGAGAAAAATTTTTACCGGGAAAACGGGAAAGACCACCGGGAAAAGGGAGGGGAAGGCGGCAAGACCGGGAAAAGGGACCACGCTCTCGCCCGGCAAGCACCTTTCAGGGACACCCGTGAACGTCTTTGAAACGTCTTTGATTCGAATTTGATACGTCTTTAATCCCTGTCTTCCCCCTGTTTTCAACGGGAAAACAACGGGAATAACAACGTGACCCTGACGATTCTTACCCGCCGAACGAACGCCCACGAGCGACCTTGTACCGAAGGTGAACCGAAGATGTACCGTGATTGATTGCTGTCTTCATCCTGTAATCTACGGGTATTCACGTAAAGTGATCGAGAATATTAAAAATAAGAGGGAGTCAATATTTTTTTCAACTCCCCCTTTCGCACGCACCTGAAAATAAAAAGCACTTTATTTCTTCTTTTTCTTCTTCGTCAATTCTGCCATTTTAGCACGAAGTTCTGGAAACGAGAGATCACGGGCAACGATACGATTCTCGGCATCCAGCAGGAAATAAGCCGGGAGATCTCGTACCAGATAGAGACGGACAATCTCAGAATCCATTCCTTTAAGGTCGGAACCATTGGTCCAAATCATCCCGTCAAGCCCGATAGCCTGTTTCCACATGGCAGCACTCTCATCCAGTGCCACACTGACAATTTCAAGACCTTTCGGGCGATATTGCAGGTAAAACTTAACCAAATCAGAATTATCCTGCCGGGAACTACCTTGTTGTGCAGCCCAAAAATGTATAACCTTCCATTTAGCGGGCAAACCGTGTAAGGTAAACGTGTTGCCATCAGGCTTCATCAAGGTAAAATTGGGAGCGACTTCACCCTCGATCAACTTGCCATACCGATCCAGCATGGCCGCTATGGCTTTGCCGGGAACCGTAGCCCGAGCCGATGTCCCCAATAATTCATATTTAGTACGAAGCGTGGTTTCATCATCTGCTGCCATATTCAAGGCGATGATGTAAGCCGAGACATAATTGTCAGCATTAGCCTTGATCAATTCCTGTGTTTTAAGCACCGATTGCTTGTAAGCATTATCAAGACGGAGTTGCAGACTTTCCACTTTCGCTGGATTGCCCCCGCCTTCCAAGGCCTTGTACTCGGCCTCTACTTTATTCTTCTCCACGGCATAATCATGGCCGATACGTTCAAACTCTTTCAATAGTTGTACCGCAGGTCCTTCTCCCTCGATAGCCGCCCCTTGAGCCGTGACAGAAATCTGGTAATTCACGTCGTTCTCTAACAACAACGGGACTCGACCGTCCACCCCGGGAAAAACCAAGATCACGGCACGAGCATCCCCCGGCAATACTCCTCTGAACATAAAGCTACCATTCACAACCTCAGCCGATGCCAGCGTGTCCGCCGTCCCGAAATCAGCCGCCACTGCGTGTACTCTCGCAACTGCTAGTCCCCGTACTTTCCCGGATACCATATAGCCGCCCTGCGCTAGACAAGTGCCACCAAACAGTATCCCGGATAACAATAATAACATCATCTTATTCATCATAATCAATTTATATATTACACAATCTCTTATTCCTAAATTATCCGAACATTCCAATTTCAAGGAGCTACCACGGATAGCTTCATCTTCAAATTCAACTGAAGCAGGGGTAGGGCAACGACGCCGCGCTGTATGGATTTCAGACTCTTGTCATTCTCATAGTAATCGCTTAAATCGAACTTATATAGTTTGGGGCGTATCCGCTCCCGACCGACGGTGACATAAAGTTCGCGCAGTTCATCGTCGCTCAGCACATCGAAAATCTCCCGCGATAGGGCAAGCGTGTAATCCTCCAAGCTACCGCCATCCCGTTCTGCTTCCGCGTAAGCATACACGGAAAGAGGACGTTCTTCCTGCTCAGCCAACTTTTGCAAGCGAACAAGCACATCTGCGGGGAACGCCCGCCCGACGATTTCCGTCATCCACCGCTCCAATTTTTTCCAGTTTTTCACGGGAAGCGAAGGCAAATGCGTCTTGGCTGCAGCATTTGTTTCTTTGCTCCTCACAAATATCCGATCATGTTTCTGTTTTAACTCCAATCCCTCCACTTCACGCTCCAGCACTTCTGGCTCCTCGTCACCACGCCCATCGTCCTCTAGAATCAAGCCGTACGGTTTTTCTTCCGTCGTATCGCGCTGATACAGGTCCAACAGAAAGAGCGAAGCATAAAGTCCATCGCAGTCTTTCCATTCATGAAACCAATCACGACGGCAGGGGAAATTGTACTCATCCTTCGCAAGCTTTTTCCATTCTCGACCGACGGCAACATAAAACTCACGGATTTCATCATCGCTCAACGCATTGAACAGAGCCTCGCCAATGGTAATACTGTAACTTTTGATACGCCCATTCCGTTTGGCTTCCGCATTCACAAAAATCGTTGCTAAAGGATTGCCCTCCTGCCCCTCTATCTTCCTCAAGCGATTGAGCACCCCGGCAGGAAACACTTTCGCGACGAGTTCTGCCCTTCTCCGTTCCACTTTTTCTTTATCAGTCTCCCACAAAGTATATAGCTTGGAAAAATGCACGGGCTCCATCTTTTCTCCATTGATATGAACCACCCCAAAACCCATCGCTTCCCTCCTCTCTATCTCCAATCCATCAATCTTACGGTCTGTATTTCCACGCCCCTTCCAAGAATCTTTCGTCTGCCCCATCGTCATTTCCACTAGCACAAGCAATATTAGTATTATCATCCATTTCATATCATTTCTTTTTAAATACTTCGTTTTCAATCTTGTCCAATCGATCAAAATCACCAATACGAGCACTCAGCGTTTTCCAACAACAACGACACCTTGTCATCGATACCTTCAAAAATCAATGTCACTGCACGGGCATCAACCGCCGCCACACGAACCTATAACAACACTTCCTTGTATTTTTTCTTTTTCATCCATCTTGCATTCCACTCCTCGGTGACATCTCGAACTTCGATATCCTCTTTTTTCCAAGTTTCCATTGCTCTTTTTCTGCATTTTTTTGCTTCTTTAATATCTTTAATAAAAAAACCAACAAGAAAATCATCTTTAATATAAGTTTCCTGCAATTTATACGGCAATTCCAATTTTTTCATGATAAGTTGCTCCAGCTCGTACAACCTATCCGGTGAAAGATTTCCCCAAAATGAATTTGTGGCACTTAAATAGAAAAAATTAGTCACTTGCAACAATTTCCTTTTTGGGGCATCCAATCGCAAAGTTATTCCTGCAATCACAGATCGGCACTCTTTCAATTCTTCCGCAGAAAAAAAATCATGTAGTATTACAGACAACTGAGCCTCAAGATCTAGCATTTGAGCGGGTATTACATCTCTTTCGGGAACCTCTTTATACGTGGTGTCCGGGTTATTCACGTTTTGTATGTATGTAAATAGTTTTTTGAATCTTTCTTTTCCCCGTGATACTCGATACGTCACATTCTTACCTTTCACGATGCCCTCCTCGTACAATATTTGTGAAAACAAGGTATTCACGACAAACAAGGCTATAAATAATAGTGTAATTTTTTTCATGGTCTGTTCTTTATATTATTATGATTTCATCAATTTCATAAGATTAGGAAACGGATTTTCCCCCTTATTTAGTCTAATAGAATACCATCCTTCACCACTATACTCCGGCATTATCTCAAGAAGAATTAATGCTGCATTATAATTCTGATAAAATAAATCCATTTCTTTCTCGGTCAAGGAATTTTTACGAAGATCGTTAGCAAGTACTCCTAACGCTATGGTGAATTCGGTATTAACAATAGTCGTTTGTTTGCTTTCTCCGTATATATACTGGGCTAAATAAGCCTCTAATTCATTATTCCTACTTTTTTGGGGCTTTAAATCACCCGTCTGAAAAACGTGGAAAAATTCATGAAACAATAGTTCTTCATTAGTCTTAAGTCTCAAAGCATTACGATTATAACCGATTACTCCCATTCCATAATACCTCATTTCTCCAGCTTCATCCACGATCTCTCCATCTTCATCTATTTTCCCAAAAAAATGGAAACGAATAAAAGGACCATTAGGATATCGATTTTTAAGTTCACGAAGTAATATTTTTCCCATCCTACTGCCCAATACCTTCTTCGTTGCACGCACAAGTTCTTCAGGTGCTCCTTCCAAAAGAATATCTTCAACCGTTAGATCTTCAATAGGCAGATTCATTCCCGTAGCAGAAAACACATCCCCCTCTACGCCTACTTCCATATTCGAACACCCCCAGCAGAAAATAATAAACAGTAAAACAAATGCACAATTTTTCATATCTTACTATTTCTTAATACATTTCATTTATCCCCTAGTAACTCGGCAATTTTCTTCTCCAAGGCCTTGCCCCGTAAATTTTTGGCGATAATGCGGTTATTCTCGTCGAGCAACAAGGTATGGGGAATACCCCTGACAAAGTAGCGGGTAGCGATTTGCTGCCGCACATCCAAAATATTCAACCACTTCATTTTCTCCACCACCATGGCTTGCTGCCAATCCGGGACTTTGGAATCCAACGACACACCGATGATTTCCAATCCCTTGTCATGATACTTCTTGTACACCTTGCACACGTTCGGCATTTCTTGCCGACAAGGAGCACACCACGAAGCCCAAAAGTCCACCAACTTCAATTTTGCTTTCACCCCGTACAGGGATAGCGTATCATTATTCACCATGCTCCCTTTAAAATTCGGCGCGATGGCACCAATTTCTACGTCCTTCATTGCTGCCAAACATTGTACAATCATCTGCCCGAACAGACTATTCCTAGCAGGCTCGCCCAATTCGTCGAACACGGTTTGCAGGGAAACATAATCCATCTGCCCCATTCCCGAGGCAACGATAAATGCCGACACGGGAGAATCTTTGTAGGTTTTAAGCAACTCCGCCTGCTTTTCCCCCGCCTCCTGCATCACTCTCGAAAATTGCTGCTGCAACGCCTGTAATTGCATCTGGTTCTGCTGGGCGTAAGCCGCTTTCATTTGCTGTTCCACGAGCATTTTCTCCCGGGTAATCCGCCGGTTCACGGCTTCAAACTCGTTCAATACTTTCTGCGAATCGCCACCACCCTGCACCTCGATGCCATTCTCACCCGCCACTAACAAATACTCCAAATTCTCCAACATCAAGGTTGCCACCGGTTGCCGCTCTTCGGTCAAGATATAAGCCAAGATCATACCATCCACCTTTCCCGTGAATTCAAAATCACCATCGATCATGACAGTTTCACCCAAAGACACAGCCCCCTCGGCTCCATTTCCCACCAACACCAATTTGCCACCAAGATTCCCTCCCAACTTGCCCGTGATTTTAAAACCGTCTTGGGCATACGCAGCCACGCATGCCCCCCACAGGAGGCACAAAATAAAAACTATTCTTCTCATACTACGTTTGTTTATAAAAATCCTCCCGCGACAACTCCGCGGTTCCCAACGGGAGGATCTTCACGTGTTGATTACGGTTCGGTATAAGGAATAAAATCCCCTAATTTAAGACTGTACGTCGCAACTCCGTCCATTTCGTCCACCTTGTTATTCGCCATTGATAAACGTATGTACCGCACCTCTTGCCTCAATTCCTCCGGGATCGTGATATAAGTTGCCTCACCAGCATTATTGCCCACGGTGATATAGCCATCCACATACGTCGCATTCGTCCACGAAACGGCATCATTCGACACCTCGATCTTAACGGCCGAAATCAAGTAACCCAATACTTTTTTGTAATCTTCTGTAATAGCATCGGGGTGAGCTTGTACAAACTTGAAACCATGCACCATTTGCGGAGTCTTCATATCGAACGTCAACTCGTACGTTTTAATTTCAAAACGCTTTCCCGGAGAGAAACATTTCTTACTGTCATCATCAAGTAACCATCCCATGCTACCGGTATTATTGTTCCCGCTATACGTGGTATCGGAGCACATCAACGCCCAGTCTTCCCACGCCAAGGGGACAATCCCCGGTTGTGTTTGGTCGGCAACCGTGTAATGATTTAACAAATCAGCATCAATCTTTCCTAACTGCTGTAAAAATTTAGTATAAGACATTTCCCCTAAATCAGGATCTCCCAATTTACCGGAAAAATACATTCCATTATACACATTTGTTTCCACGCCCCGGGTTGTCTTCAAATATTGCAGGGTCATCAACGCCTTATACTCGTCCGTGAGGCTCACGTAATCTTTTTCCACCCCTTTCATCCCCCACATATCCAATGCTTCACACAAATACCGGTTCTTTCCGAGATTCACCTGCTTCAACGCCGGCAAATAAAACAAGTCTTCGAACGTCGCCAAATCATAATCCAAATCGATTTCCTCGATTGTATTCACCCGACTCTCCCAATCCGGCCCATAGAGTTGGTTCATCCACAAGGTAAAATGAGTGGACCACACCCGTTCGCCCTTCTCCAATGTAACCTCCGTGAAAGGGATCTCATCCAAACATTCCGCAACCCTGCCCTTTCGGGTAATTGTCAATGGTTCGTTAAAGTTAATTCCCCAACTGACGCCCTCCTCGGGTAACAAAAACATATTTCCCACCAACTGTATCATCGTTCCCCACTGATCAACTTCCAATGTGTCACTCATGTTCTCAAGAATATTCCATTCGTGTTTGTTCCCATCAGTACCGATGTAATGCAACATCACTTCTTTCAAATAATCGTTCTTCTCGTCCAACGTCACGGCCATTCGATTCCCTAACGGATAAAAATTGATAATACCGCGAGAAATCACGCTCAAATTTTCATGCTCACTCGTGTAAGGTAATCCGTAAACCTCCCGCGTAAACGACTCGGTACTGTCCGCAGTCAGATTACTCACTCGTATAGTGTAAAGTGCATTATCCAAATTCTCTATCCACAATGTGTCTGATGCCTTGTCCTTTTGCAAAGGAACATATTTTTCCTTCAGCCCGCTTTCCTTATCCGATTGCCAAGTCACTTTCGTGTACTTGACATTTGCATCATTACCGTTCTTCCACGTCACGCGCAGGCGTTCCCAACCCGGTGCGACTTCCACGTCCCCTGCCTTACCCACGTAACGCACCATGCCATCACCACTCCACTCGTCGTAGGTGTCTTCCAAATCCTCGCAACTCATCGTGAAGCACATCGAGAGTAATCCAATTCCATATAATAATTTTCTTTTCATCATCTTCTTATCTGTTTATTGATTTGACTCCGCTTTCACACATACCTCCAATTCATTCAATGTCACGTATTGCCCTTCATTAAAGTTTCGTTTAATAAAATTAAACCCGGCAAACGTATCTTCAATAATCATGATCAAATAACGGTAGGTTGCTCCCGTGTAATTGAATTGCAGATTCAAACAAACCGGTTCTTCTTCATCAAACCTCGCTTCTCCCAAATCTAACAACGTGGTCATAGCCCCAAATTCATCATACGCATAATTACCGTACACATCCGATCTATAAACCCAAGTACCCTTAAATTCTTTCGTAACCGCTGCCTCAAAATCAAAGTCATCCACAAATAAAGGTGCAGTCAGAGCACATATATCTTTATCTTCCGCATGCGATGCTAAAAGAACCGCAGAACTCTTCACGACCTCATTATCTGCATTCAGTAACGAAGCATCGTTCGTACCATACACTTTCACCACACTCGGGAGACGAGTTTTGTAATTTTCCCCACTTTTAGACCACCATTTACTCAAATTCGCATCCGATGAGGTATAATAATAATTGTCTTTCCCCATACAAACAAAAGCGTACAAATTAATTGCTGCCGGTACTTTTTCCTCTTTCAAATCAATGACAAATTTTTCATCGAAAGTTCCACCATCAGTCAGGAAGGTGTAGTACTCGTACTTCCGGTTATCCTGACGTGCCAAGAATGCCTTTTTACCTTTTTTGTCTCCATCGAAAAGGTACTCTACTCCCAATTTATAGGTATCGTCTTCCACCGCTTGACCCGTGTAGCGGAAATCAAACTTATCTCGCATCAAAGTATCCTGCGTGAGGACAACCACACCTTTCACCACTTCCTGCTTCACCCGCCTACCTTTAAAATCATCTGTTCGCACCACTACATCAACAGCATCCATCCGTTGTTGTATCGGAATATTGATTGTATCTCCCCCCTCGACAATCGCCAAACTCGCCATCAATATCGAATCCGGTTCGTGCGTCTTGGGATTCTCACCAATATAAAACACGTGAATCAAGCCGTTCACCGTCTCGGGAGCATCATACACCACGCTGAAACCGCCCCAGAACGAATTTACCTTGATATCATCAAACAACGCCACTGTTGCGGACTTTTCCGTGGCAAAGGTTACCTCCACAGGTTCCGTTTCCACCATCGCCCGGTTGAAATAAGAAACCTGTGCCGCCACAGCCGGTTGCATTTCCGTGAAACCATCCAACAAAAGCGAATCATTTAAATAACTACCATCCTTCACAACCGTTTCTCCCCACACACTATTATAACGCACCCGAATACCAAACACCTCCTTATCCTCCGGCAGCGAATAGTGCATCACCGCACCTCCGGGAGCCGGGGTGAAACGAATCGCCTCTTGCGAAACATCCACGGGCAGGTCAAACCCGATCTTGTCATCGTCCGAGCAGGCAGCAAAGACGCCTGCCACGAACATCGCTATCAATAATTTACATTTCATAGTCATTCATTATTAATTCATTCATCATTACCAACCTAGATTTTGCACGATACCCGAGATCAAAGTCTCCTCACTCTTGATAGGCCAAAAATAATCCCGCGGAGCGACAAACTCGCGATTGCTTTCCACCACGACCGGACCGTTTCCATTGTTATAAAAAGCTTTTTGATCACTAGCCGCCACTTTCCAACCGAAAAGCTTATCATTCAATTCCTTTTCCGCAATTTTCCAACGGCGTAAATTCCAAAAACGCATTCCCTCAAACATATACTCGATATTCCACTCCTGACGGATGATCTCGCGCATCCCGGCCTTAGTTTTCACGTTATTACGATTCCTCGCTCCAGCCCACGAAACTTCCACATCCGGTATCCCGGCACGTTTACGCACCACGTTGAGTGATTTATACACGTGTTCCTCATCCGGAGCATCGAGGTACTCGTTCCATGCCTCAGCGGAAATCAAGTAAAGCTCCGCCATACGAATCAAGATCATGGGATTTTCACCAAAACCGGCAACCGTACTGCTGTAATTAAACAATTCCGCCTCCGAACAAGTGCCTTTTTTCAACCAGTAGCCAGTGAGGTTCTCAGGTGCCGTACCCGTGATACGTTTGGCTCTCAACCCGAATTCCTCTCCTTGCTGGGCCTCCACTTTAAAATTACCGCTTGAAGATCGGCCAATCCGCCAATAGCAACGATCGGCTCCAATACTAGCATAGAAACGAGGTTCGCGTTTGGTATGTAACACCAGAATATCCTCGTTCAACGCCACCACCTCTGAATACTTCGGATCTTTCTCTTGGGTCATACCATAGATGTTTCCGCTATAAGCACGATCCTCACCCAACGGCAGACCGTTCTCCGTGTAGAACATTTCGACCATTTTCATACTTGGGGCCAGTTGAGTTCCGGGGATACCTCCTATGGGATCAGAAATCAAACGGGGTAACGCCCAATACCACCACTCACTTCCGGAGTCACTTGCCCTTCTGATCATCAGCAACGCCTCCGTACTACTAAAATTCGCAGCCCGCACAGACTTCTCTATATTAAGCATATGGGTCTGTAATACAGACGTAGCCTTACTATTGTCTATCAACATTTTTCCGGCATTACGACATGCCTCAATTGCCTCATCGGCAGCCAAAGCGGCACGATGCCATTTTTCCTTTTGAGCTACCGGATCTCCAGCCACGGGGAACAGCAATTCTCCTTTCTTGTTCTTAAAATCGGCATACACCGGATTATTGGCAAACAAATCGGATGCCTGATAACACAACGCCCTCGCCTTCAATGCCATCACCGCCTCTTTATTGAAATATCCCCAATGAGTTGATTGTTGCTTGGCAGAAGAGGGGATGCCCACCCGGACCGCCTCATCACACAAGTTTACAATCATTTGAAAACAACTATCCACATGGCTACGAGGTAACTTCAGCGAGGATACATCTTGATTCGGATCCATAAAATCCGGCACCAAAACAATGGGACCATAATGACGCACCAACTCGAAATAGTAGTAGGCTTTCACGGCAATCACCTCTCCCTTCCACTCTTTTTTCTCCTTCTCTTCCATGTTGTACACTTGGTCGATTTTATCGATAAAAATGTTACACAAATTAATCGCCGCATAAAAATCGGATCGGGGATTCATACCGTTAATCCAGCGATCGGCATACGGTTGAAACACGTTTTGCTTACCGGAAATAATCTTATCTCCAACAAAATACCCGGCATTTTTCAAGTATTGGCACATCACCACCTCGTCGGTAGCCGTGTATTCCACCAAATCCCGTACCGATGTACTACTAGCATTCAAAGGGACATAGCAACTTTTAAACCACGCATAGGCATTGTCACGCGTCTCAAAATCCGTGTCGATAGTCGTAATATCCTCTTCCGGCACCACGTCTAACCAACTGTCGCAAGCTGTTAGCAGGAAAAACGGCAATAGTAGTAAAGTATATATTCGTTTCATACACATTATATATTTAAATTTAGAAACTGATGTTCACGCCCACGGCGTATGTTTTCTGTATCGGGTAATTGAACCCATCCTCTCCCAACTCCACGTCCCAAATTTTAAAATTAGAGAACATGAACGGATTATTGGCGCGGGCGAATACCTTCACCGTTTGCAAGCGTAACTTCTTACGCCATGCTAACGGCAGGTTATATGCCAACTCCAGCGAGGTACACCGCAAGAAACTACACTCGCGCATGAAGTAGGTGGACTTTCGTTCTTCCACACTGCTATCCCAATCCTCCTGCGGATTAGTTTCAGTGATGCTACTCGTGGAAAGCCGCGGCCAAAAAGGACGGTTTGCCATATTGTTTTCACTCCAGTGACTCTCGTAGATTTCCTTCAGCATGGCATGATCGCCTACAAACGGGGAGATGGCCTCCGCATTGATAAAGAACCCACGGTTACCGGAACCTTGGAAGGAAAAATTAAACTCCCAATTTTTATAATTGATAAAACCGCTAAACCCATACACCAATCGTGGCGTTTCGGGGAAACCGATATGCACGGCATCCTCCACGTCTATTACGCCATCATGGTTAATATCGCGGTAACGAATATCACCGGGTTCAGCCGAGGGTTGACTAGCCGAGTTATCAATTTCCTGTTGATCGCGAAACAATCCTTCAGCGATGTATCCTACTTGTTGTGAAAGTTCGTATCCCGTCTTTCTTTGATAAGCCGGTTTGTCAACAGCTTCCTCCAATTCCTTATAAATAGCCTTACTATACGTGAGCGTACCGTTCAAGATAATCCAGCAATCATTACTAAAGGCATGCTGTATTTTCGCTGACAGGTCGACACCGCGCGAGCGGGTTTTGCCCATATTATCCAACGGGGAAACCTCTACCCCCACATGAGCGGGTATCACCTCCCGTAACTCAATAACATTATGGCGAATTTCTTGATAGAAATCAGCATTGAGTTCTAATTTATCTTTAAAGAAACGGGTTTCCAATCCCAAATTAATCTGCTCGGACACCTCCCACTTTACATCGGGATCGCCATAGTTCTTTATCATTTTTCTTGTGAAATTTGTAGTACTCCCTACCTCCGGATCCTTTACTTGCTGACCTTGGGCTAGTTCTTGCATATACACGAAACGGGGAGTCGATATAATCCCATCGTTACCGACCTTACCCCAAGAGGCTCGCACCTTCAAGAAAGAAAGCGTGTTACTAATCCCCTGAAGAAAATTCTCCTTGCTGGCAATCCATGCCACTCCGACTGCAGGGAAAAAACCCATCCGGTTATTCTTGGTAAACCGCTCGGAGCCGTTGTACCCGAAACTCGCCTCCACGAAATAACGATCTAAGAACCCATAGCTACCACGCATGGAATAGCTCAAATTACGCTGTTCCAACCCACTGAACAAACTGCTAACGGGAGCATAACTACCTTGTTGTGCTTGGAACACGGCAGTCAGTGAAGTCTGGTGTTTATTTGCTTCTGCACCGCCCCAAGCTGCCGTGTGTAATAAAGTGACATTATACACCCATTGCGTGGTACTTTGCGCCTGCGATCCATCCGATCCATCCGACCAACTTCCCAATTCCAACGTTCGACGAGGTTTTGTAGTAGTATTCACATTCGTCAACTTATGCGTACCCTTTTCAAAATCGTAATCACCGGCCTCCGGGTTCATGTAATAATAATAAGGGATTGTCACGTAATCCGATGATTCGTATCCTGTCTTCGAAAGAGCCACGCTTCCCCGAAGTTCTAACCCCTTCAACACAGAGGAAAGATTGTGGATATACTCCACCTTTGTCGTGGCAGAATACCGTCCGCGTTCCTTATATCCTTTCTGCAACATGGCATACGGATTTGCTGCTTTCCCCGTGGCGTCATTCCCGAAACGCAGGTGAGGCCAACTATATTTTTCGTCACCCGGATAAAGCGGGGCAAAATTCACCGGTGATGCATTGAATGCCAAATAATAGGCTTGTGTCACGTCATAAGACGGACCGTGGTATTTATCGACACTGATCGATACGTTCGCCAGCATACGGATGGCACTGCTCAAGTTCACGTTCAAATTAATGCGCGAGGTCAAGGTCGAGTTCTTGATATTCACATCGAACTGGTTCAAGCGGTCGGTTTTCAACATACCTTGGTCGTTGGTGTAATTGACCGAAGCGTAATATTGCATTAACTCGGATCCACCACGGACATTCACGCCCACGCGGTGATTGACGGACATATCCTTGAACATGATTTTGTACCAATCGTTAGCCGGATACACCCAAGAAGGATATCTTGGGTCACCCGTCCGCTCAATCTTGGTCAAGGAATAAGCGGGACTAGCCAAAGGATTACGGGTCGTCTGCGCCTCATTGTACATCCGCATATAAGTTTTTGGATCCACCACGTCAATGTCTCTAGTTGGCATGGAAGCCACCGCCTCATAACGAACGGAGGTATATACGCTCCCCGCCTCCCCCTTCTTCGTAGTCACCAAAATCACCCCGTTCGCCCCTCTGGCCCCGTACATCGCCGTGGCTGATGCGTCCTTCAATACAGAAAGACTCTCGATATCCTCCGGTACCATACGAGCCAAGTCCAAACGGGAAGATTCCACCCCGTCAATCAGAATCAACGGCTCAGACGCACCATTGGATGAACTGATACCCCGGATATAAAACTTTGTGTTCATCTCCTCTTCAGTCAACGCCCCGGGAGCACCTCCTGTCTGCCAACCAATGATACCAGCAATTTTACCGGCAAAAGAGGAGGTCAAATCACTACTGGAGGATTTTAAGTCCATCGGCCGAATCGTGGTAATGGCAGAAACCACACTTTCCTTTTTCTGCGTACCGAATGCCACAACCTGTACTTCATCTAAGTTCTGTTCCTCAGGATTCAAACGTACATTTACCTTCGTTTTCCCCTTCAATTCCACAATAGCCGTTTTGTAACCAATAAAAGAAACCCGTAAAGCATCTGTCGGTCTCACATTAATCGTGTAACGCCCATCCATGTTAGTGGCTACACCTTGAGATGTACCTTGAATCAACACCGTCGCTCCGGGAATGGGATTTCCGTTCTCGTCAACCACCCGACCGGAAATCTCGATCAACTTCACATCCAGCTGTTTTCGTAGCGTGATCACCACGTTTTTATCCACGATCTCGAAACTAAAACGTGTACCATCTAAACATTTTGTAAGAATCTGTTCCAAAGTCACATTCTTAAAAGATTCGGTAATCTTTTTCGTTTCGTTTTTCACGTTCTCGCTGTTGTACGTGAACTTGTAATCACTGTTCTTTCCAAAATAATCAAACACCTCTGTTAAAGAAGCATCTTTAAAATTCACGGTGAATTTCGGAACTTCTTGAGCCATAACAACACCTATATTGCCTATGACAAACAAAGACAACAAACTCAGGAATCGTTTCAAAAACCTGTCGTTTCCAAAAATACACTCTCTAAAAGTGTAATAAATCGGTTTTTTCTTCATAAATTTGCTTTTAATTATTACAATTAATGAGTAACAATAGGTAAAGGGAGTGAAGGCTCTTTGCCTATTTTTCTTTTATAATGATCATATCACCTATTCTCGTGTACCGGAAATCTCCCGTTCCCGCTAGTATTTGTAACACGCTATCTATATCTGAATACCTTTCCACCATTGTCGTGTAAGGAATATTCTCCAAGGTAGAGGTCTCAAAACGACATTCACACCCATACCACTCCTCCAACACGTTGGCAATCTCCCGCAATGGAGTTTCCCGGAAAGCAAACATATTATTCATCCAACTCGTGTAATATCTCGTATCTACCTCCTGCACATGAATTTTCCCGATCCCGGACACACAAGCCTGTTGTCCCGCATGTAACTCCACGCTATCCTGCAGCCCGTGCTTCATCCGCACGAGGCCTTCCACTAAAGTCGTAACACATGAGTTTTCACGGGCATTCACGTTAAAACTCGTTCCCAGTACACTGATTTCAGATGCAATTGTCTTCACGATAAAGGGATGAGACTCGTCTTTTGTCACGTCAAAATAGGCTTCTCCTTTCAAGTATACCACTCTTTGATTCTCCACGAAAGAGTTCGGGTATCTCAGTTCACTTCCGGCATTCAACCACACGTGACTGCCGTCATACAAGACGACTTTTATATTTCCCTGTTTCGAGGTCGTCAACACGTTATATTCTACCTCTTGCTTAATTTCTTGTGGTAACACCTCTCCGTTCCCGCTTTCCTCCTGTTTCAAAGATGCTTTATTGCCCGCTTTCAAAGATTCTTGCTTTACAGAGTCTTCCAAGTAAACCACTTTCCCCGTCGTTGTTACTAACGTCGCGAAAGGTTCCATCTGTTCTTTTGACACAGAAGAAAGTAATACCTGCCTTGTCGGTTCAGTCTTGTCTTCCATAGAAAGCATAAATATCACTCCGACCAACAGTACGGCGGCAATTCCTGATATGTATTTCAGAACACGCACGTGCTTCTTTTTCTTGATTTTATCATTCACCTTTTTTAAAGGCACATTCGTATCCACGTTATACATATCTGTTATCCCCTCGTAAAGATGATCCGCTTCCTGAAGCTCTAGGAATAATTTTCGATTCCTCGACTCCAGACACCACGCCTCCAACAACTCGTCCTCATCCTTAGAGGTTTCTCCCCGTAGAGATTTGTAAATTAAATTACTGATTTCTATATCCTTCCGTATCCTTTTCATGAATATCTACCTTTTATCTATTAACAAAAACAAGTGACTAACAACGAGATTAACACCAAAAGACACTGGTTATAATCCGACAAATGGAGCTTCAAATCTTTATAGGCTTGCTTTTTATGCGTTTTTACCGTGTTAATACTCAAGGATAACTCTTCCGAGATCTCATCATAGCTATATCCCTCCATTCGCAACAACATGATATCCCGCTTCACATCCGATAATTTGTTGATCTCTTCCAATATTCTAGCCTTTAGTTCATGTTCGATAATCAAATGATCAACTAAGATATCATCCACGAAAACATCCTTCAATTCTTCCATGTTCCGTTCCACCTTGTGATCCCGAATATAGTTCAACGTCTTATTTTTCAGACAACTGTATAAATAAGATTTAAACGACATCATATCCGGAAAACGATATGCTTTTTCCCACATATAGAGAAAAGCTTCTTGAGTAATATCCGCACTAATGACCTCATCCCGGAGTAACTTTAGCGTGAAAGTATAGGCCCGAGGATAGAACATATTAAAAATAGCCTTGAAAATCTGAGTATCTTTCAAGTCTATTTCAGATGTCTCTATTTGAATTTTTTCCAAAACCATTATTCAACTATTAGTGCCTTTTCCCCTAAAGCACCAAAACGATAGAAAAGGGGTGAGGCAAATACGACTTTTTTTTAGAATACGATTATTTTTTTTTACAAATCACATATAAAACGTGAAAATTAGTGATAAAAATCGAATATCCTAAATAATCCTTACCTTTGCTGAAAACAATAATCTAGCAACAAAGAACATTATGCGAGTAAAGAATATTCAACCTGTATATTTTTCACCGACTCATACCTCTGCAAAGATTGTCACGGCAATAGCAGAAGGAACTGATATCATAGTAAATAAAGAAATTGATTTAACCTATCCATGTGCGGATCAAAAAGTCATATCAACAGATTCGTTGGCAATTATCGGTGTTCCAACCTATGCAGGAAGAGTGGCTCCGACGGCATTGGAAAGGCTACAAAAAATAAAAGGAGACAACACCCCGGCTATCATTGTTGCTCTTTATGGAAATCGGGATTACGAGGATGCCTTACTTGAATTACGGGACACCATGAAACAACTGGGTTTTATCCCTGTTGCCGGTGGAGCCTTTATCGGGGAACACTCGTATAGCACGGAGGAATTCCCCACGGCTGCCGGACGCCCCGATGTATCCGACATACAAATAGCCACTGAATTCGGAAAAAATATTATAAAGCTACTAAATCAATATGCAGATATAAAAGAATTACCCGCTTTGGAAGTGAAAGGGAATTTCCCGTATAAAGAGAATAAACCTAAAACTCCGGCAACCCCGATCACCATTGACGAATTGTGTACACAATGTCAATATTGCATCGAAATCTGTCCTGTTGAAACCATCGAATTAAAAGAAGAGATCGTGAGCGATCCCGAAATTTGTATTAAATGTTGTGCTTGCGTGAAGGAATGTCCTAACGGAGCCAGAGTTTTCAACACTCCTTTTTCAGAATTTCTCTTCAAGAACTTCCATGAGAGAAAAGAACCGGAACTTTTCTACCCAACTCGTTAAAGTATTTCTTGATTTACGATTTATGATTGGCTATTCTTCCATCATAAATCGTAAATCAAAAATCATTCAGTCTTTCAGCGCTTCTTTCACAAAATTCTGGATAAAATCCACTGTTTTCTGTACTCCTAATAGACCTGAGTCAACAGACAAATGGTAAGATGATGCCACACCCCACTCTTTATCTGAGTAGAAATTATAATAATTCGGACGAGTTTTGTCCATCTTGCGAATCAACTCACGGGCTTCCTGTTCCGATATATGTTGACGATTCATCACGGTCTTCACGCGTTCTTCTATATCTGCATGAACAAACACGTTGATACAACGTTTATTGTCACGCAAGATGTAATCGGCACAACGTCCCACGATCACGCAGGAATGTTCGCCTGCCACCTTACGAATCACGTCCGACTGGATTTGAAAAAGCTTATCATTAGAAAGAAAATCATTGTACTGGAAGGGCCCGAAGGTAAATCCGGCAGCAAAAGCCTGTAACAAGTTTCCGGAATTCTTTTCATCCGCCTTCTCGAAAAACTCCTGACACAAACCGCTTTCTTTCGATGCGAGGGAAATTAATTCCTTGTCATAGAAGGTAATCCCGAAACGTTTTGCCAACTCTTGTCCGATCTCTTTACCACAACTTCCGAATTGGCGGCCTATTGTAATAACAAATTTATTATCCATATTTTGATCTTTTAAATCTATTCTTCTACAAAGCTATCGATTTTTTTTGAACCTGTAACCCGCCATAATATAAATTTCTTCATGCTTTCAGATGTTTTAGTTGCCACCTCAACATACAGGCCGCAACGATCGTCGCGATGGCATCCGCAACCGGCATACTCATCCAGACTCCGACCGTTCCCCAAATGGATGGAAACACCAATAATGACGGGATCAAAAATAGCAACTGTCGTGTCAACGACAAAAAGATCGCCTTCTTGGCCATCCCGATAGATTGGAAGAAACTGGATGTCACCATCTGGAAACCAACAACCGGAAAGAATATCAACACGATACGCAGACCTTCCACGGCAATATTAGTTAAAGTTTCGTCCGATGTGAAAAGGTAAATCAATGGCCGGGGAAAAATCTGTCCCGCCAGAAAACCGACTGTCGTAACAGTCACGCCACAAAAGATGGTATATTTCAATACTTGAATCAAACGGTCGAACTGCCGGGCTCCGAAATTATACCCCGCAATAGGCTGCATTCCTTGGTTAAATCCCATCACGATCATGATAAACAAAAAGACGATCCTGTTTACAATACCATACGCCCCGATAGCCAAATCCCCTCCATACGTTTTCAAACTCTTGTTGATCAAGATCACAACAAAACAAGCACACAGATTCATCAAGAAAGGAGATAGCCCGATGGCCAACATCCCTCCCACGATCTGACGTTTCAACCCGAATATTCCACGCTGAAAATGCAAGAAACTCCTTTTACTTGAAAAATGGTGCAATTCAAATCCCAAAGCGATAATCTGTGCTGCGATAGTAGCCAAAGCTGCACCCCGGATTCCCCAGCCGAAACCTAAAATAAACAAGGCATCCAACCCACAATTCACAATAACAGCCGTCAAAGTAGCAGCCATCGCTTTTTGTGGATAACCCGAAGCTCTTAAAACCTCGTTCAACCCCATATAAATATGCGTGACGAGATTTCCCGCCAGAATCACCTGCATATATTCCCTTGCATAAGGTAACGTGTCCGGACTCGCCCCGAAAAAGAGCAATATCGGATCAAGGAAAAGCAATGCCACGGTCATAAATACCAAACCGATAATCCCGTTCAGCATCACCACGTTCCCCAAAACATGAGTAGCACTCTCCTTGTCTTTCTGTCCCAATTTAATAGCAACCAACGTCGATGCTCCTACCCCCACCAACGACCCGAAAGCCGCTGCCAGATTCATAAACGGGAATGTAATAGCCAATCCCGCAATCGCCAATGGTCCCACTCCATGACCGATAAATATACTATCCACCATGTTATAAAGTGAAGAGGCCGTCATGGCAATAATCGCCGGGATAGCGTATTGCATCAACAATTTTCCGATCTTCTCGGTACCTAAAACTAAAGGTGCGGTATCTCTTGTATTAGTCATTCCAATCTCCGTTCTCTTTTATTAATTGTTTCAATGCCTCAATGGCTTCTTCCTCCGGCACAGCCACACGCACCATCTCTTTTCCCCGGAATAGATTCACTTTCCCGTTTCCGGCACCCACATAACCGTAGTCCGCATCCCCCATTTCTCCGGGCCCGTTCACGATACAACCCATCACGGCAATCTTCAAACGACTCAGATGAGCAAATGCTTTCTTTACTTTCGCCACGGACTCCTGCAAATTATATAATGTTCGTCCACATCCGGGACAACTGATAAACTCTGTTTTATAACGACGCACTCCTGCCGATTGCAATATATCCTGACTCAAATGTACCCCGTAGAACATATCCGGAATACCGGGACATGACAACCACAAGCCATAAACCAGCCTGTCAAGGAATAAACCTCCTAGATGAGCAGCCATCCACAAACTCAACCTGTTGGAATCCGACTCGTCAAGCATGGCCCGTACAATTACCCGGTTCATTATCCCTAAACGTTTCAACTCTCCCAAGTACAAACGATACAAAGCGCTAGAAGGACGCTCAGGATTCAACACCACGATCGCATTTTTCTCCCGTTCCAACTTTCCGGCAAGCTCGGTATTTATCACTTCCTCGTCGCACATTTCCACGAAAATACCGTCCCCCTCCACGGGTTTCGATAGCCGGACGAAATCTTTGGCATCAATCAAGGCGACCGCCTTACGATTATACACGTGGGCAATATCCAGACTATCAAAAGGGACCACCACGGTCACGGAATCCGGTAATTTCGTCAACTCCGGTCCTAATGCCTCCGTGTAGATCATCTCCGGAGCCCGCATCCCACCTTGCAACATATCGCCATACACGGGATCATTCTCTGTCGCCACGTGAAAATCCAGACCGGCCATCACAGCCTCGTCAAGACATTCCACCTTAGAAATATCCGCTACAATCACGGGATGAGAGTAACGCCCTACCAAATGAATCGGTTCCGTTTTCAAATCCTGTAAACAACAAATCTCATTTAAAAGATTCGCCACGGGAATCTCCTGTTCCGGTTCCTCAGTCAAGGATACCCGGATCGTATCGCCTAATCCTTCATTTAATAAAGTACCAATACCCACGGCAGAACGAATTCTTCCGTCCTCTCCTTCTCCGGCTTCAGTCACTCCCAGATGCAACGGGTAATCCATCCCCTCTTTCTCCATCTCCTTCACAAGCAAACGCACTGCCTCAACCATCACCCGGCAATCACTCGATTTCAAGGAAATCACGACATCATCAAATTTCTCATCCCGACACACCCGCAGGTATTCCATGGTTGCCTCCACCATCCCGGCAGGTGTGTTCCCGTAACGGCTCATAATCCGGTCAGACAAAGATCCGTGATTCGTTCCTATCCGCACCGCCGTCCCGTATTCCCGGCACACGTCCAGAAATGCCGTGAACTTTTCACGCAAACGCTCTAACTCCGCGGCATATTCCTCGTCCGTATAAGTCAATGTTTTGAAAGTAGCCCGTTTATCCACAAAATTCCCCGGATTGATACGTACTTTCTCCACGTGTCTGGCAGCCTCAATCGCCGCCTCCGGGTTAAAATGAATATCCGCGGAAAGCGGAGTCGTGTAACCTCTTCGACGTAGCTCCGCGTGAATATTTTCCAGATTTTTAGCCTCCTTTATCCCGGGAGCCGTAATCCTCACCAACTTTCCTCCCGCCTCGATAATCCGTATAGCTTGTTCCACACAAGCTTCCGTATTCATCGTATCGGTATTTAACATGGATTGTACCAAAACCGGATACTCCGATCCAATATATATTTCTCCAATCTTAACTTGTTTCGTAGATCGACGCTTCATAATAATTGAAAATTGAAAATTGAAAATTGAAAATGATGACACTTTCTGACTTTCAACTTAAGATATTAATTGCTTTAAATTCTGAAGGTTACGTTTATTCGTAATTTCTTTTCCTTCCGGGGTGTAAAGATAATCGATTTCTTCTTTAAATCGGTCATAAACTTTAGCTCTTACGACTTTCATGGTCGAATTTATCATGCCATTCTGTTCGTTCAGCGCCTCCGGTAACACGGCCACGACGGCAGGCAGCCACCTTTCCGGAAATAAATGAGCGTGTTTCCCACCTACCCGGTAAGCCATCAGCTCACTCTGGATCTTTTTCAACATAACCCGGTAAGCATCCATGGAATCCGATTCAACATCCTGTTTCTCGATATACTCCCGTAACGCCATTTTATTCGGGACAATCAACCCGGCCGTGTACGGGGATTGATTATTATATAATATACAATAATCTATATATTTCGACTGTTCGGCAATGGTCTCCTCGATTCCTTCCGGGCTGTATTTCTCCCCGTCATTCGCGATCAGTAAGGATTTGAAACGTCCCAGCACGTACAACCAGCCATCGGGATGTAAATACCCCAAATCGCCTGTATGCAGCCAACCGTCCACGATCGTCTCGGCCGTACTCTTCTCGTTTCGCCAGTATCCAGCCATCACGTTTCCTCCTCTTATCCACAACTCCCCTTTTTGTCCTTGGGGTAATTCCTGTCCTTCCTCATCACAAACTTTCAAATCAATCGGCTTTACCAATATCCCGGAAGAACCGAAACGATAACGCCCGGGGGTGTTCGAACTGATCACGGGAGAGGCCTCCGACAAACCATACCCTTGAAACATCGGAATTCCCAAAGCCGCGTAGTAACGCTGTAATTCAATATCCAGCAAGGCTCCACCTCCCACGAAAAAACGAAGGTTCCCGCCAAATACCTGTTTCCGAAGTTTAGAGAATAAAAGAGAATCCCATAATTTCACCAAAGGTTTCAGCAACACCTTCCATCCTCGTCCCCGATCGTCCCCGAAACCATTATATGTATAAGCAATCTTCAATCCCAGATGATAAAACCGATCTGTAAAACGTCCTTTCGCTTTGATCCCCGCCTCGATATTCTTGCGGAAATTTTTCGCCAAGGCAGGTACGCTCAATAATATATGAGGTTTCACTTCCTGCAAATTCACCGGGATATTACGCAAATACTCCATTCCCGACTGCCCGTAATCGACAGAAGCCAGCGAGGCCCCGTTATACATAAAAGAGTAAAGCCCTACCGTATGGGCAAAACTATGATCCCATGGTAAAAACAATAATATCCGATAATATGCAGGGATTTGTATCAAGGAATCTGATTGCAACACGTTCGTCACGTAATTCCGGTGGGACAACATGATTCCTTTAGGCTCCGCCGTCGTCCCCGAAGTATAAGAAATATTTACCAGATCATCCTCCGTCACGGTATGAATCCGGTCATTCATCAACTCCTTGTGTTCTCCCCGCCAAATCTCCCCCTCTCGTTGTAACAACTCAAAGGACACGTATTTACCTTCATTTATATCTGAATGTATCACGATAATCTTTTCCACCCCTCCAATTCGCCCTTCAATTCCCCGAACTCGATTCAAAAAGTTTGCGGACACGATCAAAAAACGAGCTTGAGAGTGTTCCACCCGAAAAACAATTTCGTTATCCGTCAACTTTATGGATAGCGGCACATTCACGCCTCCGGCGTATAACATCCCCAATTCCGAGTACACCCAAGCATTACAGCCTTCGCTTAACAATGCAATCCGGTCTCCCCTATCCACTCCTAATTGACACAAAGCACCCGCGAAGTTCAATACTTCTCGCTTTACCTCCATATATGATGTAGCCGCAAATTTCCCGTTTATCTTTTCCCATAAATAAGGATTATCCGGAAACTTTTCGCAACTTCTTTCAAATAAATCTATAACCGTCTTCATATCTTTCATCATTCCCACAAAGCTAACAAAGAATTTGGAAATTCTTACGAAGAAAACCGACCATTCGTTGCCGTAAAGAACTTTTCATTCTAGATCTGCCGGGAAACAAATCCGGAAATGATAGCCCTCTACAATGAATTCAATTCCCAAGGCTTGGAAATCATCAGTATTTCTCTGGATAGCGACAAATCCGAGTGGCTGGAAGCATTGAAGAAGACGGTTTACTATGGCCTTATCACGGTTCCGAACTAAAATCATCGCTATCAACCTGAAAGGTGAATCCCTAAAACAAAAAATCAAAGAACTGATGAAGTAAACACCGCCAAAGGCCTGCATTGTAACCTTATCATCATATTTCCCGTAAAATCAAACTCACCAAAAACCGAAAGCCATGATAAGAGCATTAATCCTGGCTATCGTTCTTTTCCTTATCGGAACAACGATAGCAATAAATAATTATATCAAAACTCAAGACCAAGTACCCTCGTCAAAGGAAGTGTTTCAACCGGATGAATTCCATATCCCCAGTTTTACACACAATACGCTCTCTCTCGAATATCATTCATTATAAGCAAGATAATTATTGCATAATTTGTGCAGCACTTTTTATGCTACACAAATTATGCAATAACTTTTAAGAATAACAAGAGGTGTATAATATTTACGCATTCTTTAATATCTTCTCCAAAAATAATCAACATTTGCACAAATCCAAACATAAAACGCCTAATATTTGTCACAAATCCAAAGTAAGATAAGATAAAACGTCGATAGGAAAACTACCGACGCTTTACTATTTAATAAATGAATTTTATCGTGTTACTGCCGCTTTCTTCGCATCCAACCGACGTACCACTTTCCCGTAAATAATCAGGGCCACGGCTGACACCAAAGCAATTGCCGCAAAGTAGTACCAGATGTAATGCGCATTTGCAGAGGCAGCCATCCAATCGGCCTCGCTACTAAATAATTCACGGGCAGGGCAATATTTACTCAGCAAGAACCCGGACAACCCGAACCCGAAAATGGATGACAAAAAGGAGTGTAGATGACTAAAACCCAAATACATTCCTTCTTCTCCCTTCGGCGCTTGTAAAGAGAAATATTCCAAGAAACGAGGAGAAATAAACACTTCTGCCAATCCCTGGAACACGATCCCCACGATCATCATGAAGGCCACTGGATGCAATCCAAGAATCTCACCACCGCCCAACATATTCCCGGAAGCCATACACAAAGCCGAGATCGGCATGATGAACATACCACAAGTCATGGAGAACAAAGCTGACTTTTTACGCATCAGCGAAGTCACCAAATTTACCGTCAACACGACCACCAAAGGATTCACGTTAGCATACCAGCCGATGGCACTTGCCTCTCCCGCCAAGCGGGTCACGTATTTCGGCATCGTGGCATACAACTGATGCTGTACCATCCAGAACCCGGTAATAATCAAGATCAAAACAATCAACCGTCCGTTAGTACAAACTTTCACCAAAGCCGTCCATATCTGCCCGAAAGTCTTTCCTTCCCCGGCGTGTTTATCACTCTTGTAAAACAAATAAATTGCGATCAACGCAAGGAAAGTCATTCCTGCGGAGAAATAATTTAACACGATCATCCCCTCATGCCCCATGGCATCACGTAACGGGGTGACAAGAACCTTTCCGGAGAAAGCCCCGATATTCACCATCCCGTAAAAAATAGCAAACCCTCTTGCCCGATTTTTCTCGTCCGTCTCTTTGGCCACCGTACCGGAAATCACACTCTTGATGAATGATCCTCCCACAATAATCAGAATCATAATCGGAATAATCCCGTAGCGATAACCGCTTTCCTGCAATCCCGTAAACTTTGTCACGTAACCGTACTCTACCAATCCCGTCGAAGCCAGAAAATTCGGGAATAATCCCAATCCCAAATAACCTAACGACAATAAGGTAAACGCCAATAACATCGACTTACGAAAACCGATCTTATCGGCAAGCGCACCCGAAAATGTCGGCAATAAATACAAACAAGCGGAAAAAACTCCCGCAATAGTAGCCGCCTGAATATCCGTGAATCCTAAGACGTTACTCAAATATAACGTGATCACGACGAACACCCCGTAATAAGCGGCACGCTCTAACAATTCTACCGTGTTGGCAACCCAAAACGCTTTACTAAACTTTACTTTCTCTTTCTTTTCTGTTGTCACACTCATACTATTAATTTATTACTAACATTTACACACGCTGACAAAAATAATATTTTACAATTGAAAATGAAGAAAAGTTTAAAGTAATGTAGAATTTAGAGTTTAGAATGAAAAAGATTCTGTGATTGCCGATTCGATGATTGGGTGATTAAAATCACTTAATCGAAAATCATTAAATCACTTAATTGATAGGATCTAAAATCCAAAATCTAAAATTAATAAATCATTTGTTCATCCAGCTTTTCCCCTTTCAATGCGTCGTCCGAATACACGTGTAAACTGTGAGCCGTATCGCTTAAACAGGTAATCCGGTGAATATGATTGTTGAATTTACCGGCCTCACCGATAGCATATAACCCGTGAATATCGCTAATTGTCATCTCTTGAACCAGACGAATCCCTTCTTTAAAAGGTTCAAAAACCTCAATCAAGAACTCCCCATCGGCAAACGTGTAACCAGCAAACTGGGGATGAGCATGAATGGCCGTACGGTTTCCTTTCTTCCACGACATCACGATAGCCTCCCAACCGGATTCCGTATCCCGGCCGATATAATTCCGCGTGTAGGTCTCATCCGAAAAGCGATCAAAAGAATCTAACGGGTGATTTTGAATAAAATCCAGCACATACGACTTGATCTGTTCACCCACGCTCTCGCAAATAGGCCCGGAATGTACGATATTCAACAAACCATTTATAAAACTTTCATATCCGGCAACCATACACGGAGCCAAGTCAAAATCTTCTTGCAATATCTTATTCATACTATTCTTCTTTTTACCGCATACAAACATACACGATTTCCAAGCTCCTCGCTTGTGTATATATACTTACTTCACAAGGCAAAAAATACGTAATATTTTTATAATTCGATGTTATTCGCTAATTTCACGGTCTAATTGAAACAGAATTCGTAAAAAATGAAAACAATATTCGTCACGTTACTCGCATTTACATTACTTCTTCTTTCCTGTATTAAAGACGAAAAAGAAGATGTTATAAATTACATCGAAGAAAACGACAAATTACCGGAATTCACCGTGAAAAGCGCAACCGGAGAAGAACTTCATAGTGAAGATTTATCGGAAAACACAACCTTGTTGGTTTTCTTCGTTACCACCTGTGGCGATTGCAAGCGGGAACTCCCGAAGATTGACAGCGTGTGGAATGAACTGAAAGACCAGCCCACCTTCCGACTCGTCACCATCTCCCGCGGGGAAACAGCCGAAATCGTCAACACATTCTGGAAAGAACAAAACTTCACTATGCCGTTCTACCTTGACCCGGACAAAAAAGTCTTTTCCCTTTTTGCCAATAGCACCATTCCCCGTGTCTATCTCGTCAACCGGGAAAACATCGTGACATGGATGGCCGTAGAACAAATGAACCTGTCAACAGAACAACTCATTCAAAAAATAGAACAATTGATCAATAAGGTTTTGTAATTTTTCTCTTTCAACAAAATAAATTATTCCTATTTTTGTACAAAACACGGGGATATGATATGAGCGTCAGTGATGCACAAATAATAGCTTTATTACAAGCCGGGAAAAAACAAGGCATGAATACCTTATTTGAACGGTATTATAAACCTTTAGTCCTATTCGCCAATACTCTGCTTCACGATTTACCAGAAGCAGAGGACATTGTATTAGAACAATTCGTAAAGATATGGGAAAAGGAACTTTACAAACACATTCATCCCCATGCTCTTTCCACTTTTCTTTTCACTATTGTAAAAAACGCTTGCATAAACCAGATCGCTAAACAAGGATTATCCACAGAACAATTAGATTTACCTCATTATTCCATTGCCGAAGAAGAATCCAACCAACTAGACGAAACTGCCATCGAAACAGTCTTGACTGCTGTCCGGAAACTTCCTGAAAAAACACAACGTGTTGTTCAATTAGTCATGTGCCAAGGATGTACATACCAAGAAACGGCAAATAAATTAGAAGTCTCTATCAATACTGTAAAAACATTATTGAAAGCAGGAATGAAAGAATTACGATCTGAATTAAAAGGATATAAAAAAATATTCCTCCTTTTCATGTTATTTTCTCGAAAGTTTCAACAAAACGCCTTCTAATCATCTATTTATTAGACATATATTTTTTCTTTCATTTTTTTCAAAATTCATTCACCCGCCCACACCAGAAATCTGTTTAACTAATAAAAGTTACACGGAAAGATGGAAATAAGCGATAACATATTTCAAGCCATTCAAGCATGTTGGAGAGGAAAAGCCTCACGGGAACAAATAGAACTCGTTCAAAGCTGGTTAAACACAAGCGAAGAAAATAAAGAGCTATTCGAAAAATTAAGCCGGACCCATTACCAACTGACATACGCCCAAACATGGGAACAGATTGATTCCAAGAAAGGAAGAGAAAAATTAAACTCCCGACTAATAAGTAAAAAGAAATCTATTCATTGGAAATACTTCATATCAGGAGTTGCAGCAGCTTGTCTATTTCTTTTTGCCATAATAAAATTCATTTCTTATGAACCTCTTCCCGAGAAAACAACAATGGACCTAGCCCAAGTAAAAACCGGTAGTCCAAAAGCCACTCTTATCCTTAATGACGGGAAAAAAGTTCTATTACACACGAACAATAACTTCGAGCTAGAAACTAAACATACTATCATCAAAGACGAAGAATCTTCCGGATTAAAATATGAAATTACCGATTCTTTTGCGACACGGGAATTAGATGAAGATATGGAATTCAATACCCTTGTTGTTTCTCGTGGCGGAGAATATATTCTTACCTTATCTGATGGAACGAAAGTATGGTTAAATTCTGAAACAGAATTAAAATACCCCGTCCGATTCATGGGTAATACACGGGAAGTCCACGTGAAAGGGGAGGCTTATTTTGAAGTAAAAAAAGACTCCCTTCACCCTTTTATTGTACACACACCACACACGAACACAAAAGTACTCGGGACATCATTCAACATCAGTGCCTACGAGGACGAGGAGCTTACAGCCATAACCCTCGTTCAAGGAAAAGTCGAGGTTTACAACCAGAACGAGAAATGTATCTTAGAGCCAGGTTGGCAGGCTGTTTCCAACAATATTTCCGAAGAAATGAAAAAACAACAAGTAAATATTACCAGTTATGTATCTTGGAAAGAAGGGATGTTTGAGTTTTACGATATGCCGCTGGGACAGCTAATCGTTCAACTTAGTCGCTGGTACGATGTAGACTTCTTTTTCGTGAATGAAACGACACGTCAATTCAAATTTACAGGAGCCATAAAGCGAAGTAACACTCTAAAATTCATGCTTGAATTCATAGAGAAAACTTCAAATGTCTATTTTAAAGTAAACGGAAATGTAATTCAAGTATTTCAGAAATAAAAAGACCGTCAGGTGTTCGCACCACCTTTCGGTCCAAATCAAGTTTTATTAACTTAAAGTACAAATGTATGAAAAAAAATCCACTCACAGGGTTCGTTTTTATAAAAAATGAACGTTGGAAATTATTCTTAGCTATGCGACTGACAATTGTATTTTTATTTTGTTTCATGCTAGGAGGAAATGCTACAATAATGGCACAATACCGCCTAAACATGAAAATGGGAGAAACCACTTTCGAAGAGTTGTTTCAGGAGATCCGTAAACAAACCGGCTGTATCGTTATGTACAATAATGACATGTTGAACAAAAACGAAAAGGTCGATGCAAATTTTGGAAAAATCGAACTGGAAGAACTACTCGAAAAAATACTTTCAGACAAAGGCCTAACCTTCGAAATCAATCGGGAATTTGTGATTTTAATGAAGGCCCCTCAGAAAAGGGAAGAACAAAAAAAGGTTACTATAACCGGAATCGTGAAAGATAAGCAAGGTGAATCGCTGATTGGAGTAACCGTATTAGTCAAAGGAACATCTATCGGTGCTGTTACAGATAGTCTAGGAAGATATAAAATAACTTTACCTGAACAGCAAGATCTAGTGCTAATATTCTCGTTCATCGGAATGCAATCAAAAGAAGTGAAAATAAACAATCAAAAGGAAATAAACGTAACCCTAGAAGAAGACATAGAAACTTTGGAAGAAGTCGTAGTATCCACGGGATATTATAACCGTAAAAAAGAAAGTTACACGGGAGCCACAACCTCTTTTACCGGAGACAAATTACGCATGGTATCTTCCGGCAACGTTCTATCCACACTCTCCGTACTAGACCCGTCATTCAAACTACTGGATAATATTGAAATGGGTAGCGATCCGAACACTATTCCAGAATTTACAATCCGAGGTGGAGGAAGTCTGCAATCGGAATACGAAAATTCACCCAATATGCCAACATTCATCCTAGACGGATTCGAAGTCAATGCTGAAAAGATTTTCGACCTAGATCCCAACAGGGTAGCCTCAATCACCATATTAAAAGATGCCGCCGCAACAGCCATATACGGATCAAGGGCATCAAACGGGGTAGTCGTTGTTGAAACGGTAGAACCACAAGCTGGTAAATTGCGATTAAATTATACCTTTTCCGGAGATTTTTCGTTTGCAGATTTAAGTGTCTATGACCTAATGAATGCCACCGAGAAACTGGAATATGAACGTCTGGCAAAATTATACACTCACTCCAACATCGAAATGGGAGACAGATATACAGATCTTTACAATCAAAGATTAAAATGGGTACAAGAGGGTATTGATACAGACTGGCTCAGCAAACCAATAAAAGATCTGGGATTCGGGCACAAACATTTCTTATTAATAGAGGGTGGCGACTCGTCTATCCGTTACGCTCTTTCCGTAAATTACAACAAAACGGATGGAGTCATGAAAAAATCAGGAAGAAGGACCGTAGGAATTGGAAGTAAATTACAATACAACTATAAAAACTTGCGTTTCATCAATGACCTGACATATTCTAACGTGAAGGGTACAAACTCTCCTTACGGTTCATTCACGACCTACACTTATCAAAATCCTTATTTCCATCCGTATGATGAAAACGGGAATGTGAAACAATATCTCTACGAACCGACTCTTGACGGAGATGTACTCGTAACAAACCCGTTATACAATGCTGCCAAAAAAACTCGTAATGAATCCACGTATAGCGAATTTAACAACAATTTTTCGATAGAATGGAATATCATGGAGGGAATGACTTTACGCGGGAAATTCTCCTTGAACAGCAAACAAGAAAGTACCGACGATTTCAAACCGGCTACACACACGGATTTTGCAACGACACAATACAAAGGAAGCTACCAGAAAGGAGAACAAAAAACATTCACGTATGATGCAAACATTGTGTTCAACTATGCCCGCTCATTCATGAAACACAATATAAATTTAGCAGCAGTTTGGAATGTAAGAGAAAGTAACATCGATAGTTATTCTGTTACGGCGGTAAATTACCCCAATGAACAAATGGACCATTTTGGTATGGGAACAGCTTTCCAAGACGGAGCCAAACCTACAGGAGACTACGAGGTAAGTCGTTTAATGGGATTTGCCGGAAATGTCAATTACGGCTGGGATAATCGCTATCTATTAGACCTTTCCATCCGGACAGATGGCTCCTCTGTATACGGGGCAAATCAACGCTGGGGGACATTCGGTTCTATCGGAATTGCCTGGAATATACATCGTGAAAAATGGTTTGAAAACTCTCGTATAGTAAATAACTTAAAATTACGAGGGTCTATTGGAAGTACCGGAGGACAAAATTTTTATCCTTTCCAGTCCATCCGTATGTTCTCCTACAAAGACGATTTAGTGGACGGTATTACTTACAACGGTAGCATCGGCGCATTATTAAAAAGTTATGGAAACACTGATTTGAAATGGCAGAAAAACCTAAAACGTAACATAGGGCTAGACTTTGCCCTTTTCACAAGTCGCTTGTCCGGTTACGTGAATTTTTATAAAGAGGATTCCAAAGCCTTGCTAATCGATGTTCTATTAGCACCCTCAACAGGTTTTGATTCATACAAAGACAACCTCGGGGAAGTCGAAAACCAAGGAATTGAAACAAACATTCGGGGATCTGTAATCCGGGACACGGGCAAGGAACTACAATGGGATTTATTTGTCAGCCTGATGAGTAACCGGAATCGACTCCTAAAATTAAATGATGCTTTGGCTGCTTACAATCGTATGCAAGATGATAAGGTAAATAATGCCGATGATGACCAAAAAAGTAATCGCCCCGTGGTCCGCTATCAAAAAGGGAAATCCATCAATGCCATTTGGGCTAATGAATCATTAGGAATAGACCCGAATAGTGGACAGGAAATTTTCCTAGACCAACAAGGGAATAAAGTGGATAAATGGAGTACGGACAATTATAAGCCCTTGGGTTGTACAGATCCCGACGTGGAAGGAAGTTTCGGTACAATGTTCATGTACAAAGGATTCCAACTCAATGCCTTTTTCAAATATAGCATCGGGGGCGACATATATAACCAGACATTAGTTGACAAGGTTGAAAACGTCAACCCCAAAAATAACGCTGATCGTAGAGTCTTATATGATCGTTGGAAAGAAGCAGGAGATATCGCCCGTTTTAAAGCGATCGACAACACGGAAACCACGATGCCGACCTCACGTTTTATAGAGAAAGAAAACTACGTACAACTTTCTTCTTTAAGTGTCTCGTATCGTTTCCCGGTAGAAAAATTACGCCGTCTCGGAATGGAATCATTGAAAGTAACGGCCATCGGTAATGATATATTCCGAGCATCGACAGTGAAAATGGAACGAGGAACAGTTTATCCTTTCGCTCGTACCTACACACTCTCCTTGCAGGTTACTTTTTAAACAATGTAATAAATAAAGATACCAAAGTTATGAAAAATATGAAAATCATAATTATCGCCCTTCTCACTTGTTTAACTATGAGTTCATGCGAGAAATGGTTCGATGTATCCCCAAAATCAGACGTGAAGTCGGATGACCTGTTCAAAGATGAAAATGGCTTTTGGGATGTATTGACCGGGGTTTATTCGATCATGGTTACCCCATCGGCTTACGGTAGGGAACTGTCCTTTGGGTACTTGGATGTAATGGCTCAATATTACGATAAAATCACGAGTCAGACACATAACTATTATAAAACAAAAGGATATGATTATACGGATACACAAGAAGAAACTCGTCTAAAATCTATTTGGAAAGGACATTACAAAGCCATTGTCAACTTAAACGTACTATTGGAATACGCTGATAAAAACAAAAACGTATTTGCTTCCGAGCAACACTATCGAGTCGTAAAAGGAGAAGCATTCGGATTGCGTGCATTTCTACATTTCGACTTGTTACGCCTATTCGGCCCCTCGCCTGCCGACGGGTTGGAACAACAAGCTATACCTTACGCAGACACTTACACGAACGTGGCTCAAGCCGCCCTTCCTCTCGGCTCTTTTGTAAATCGGGTCACACAAGATCTGGATTCTGCCCGAATCATGTTAGCTAATTCCGATTGGTTCGGACCGGCATATCAACAACTCTACGAAAAACGTGATTCCACACAAAAAGAACGTCACAGCCGCATGAATTACTTCACGGTAGCAGCATTACAAGCCAGAGCGTACAATTACATAGGAGACAAAGAAAACGCCTTGAAAGCAGTTCATGAAATCATAAATGAAAATACGAAAGAACCTATGGCTCCACTAAGCCTGACAACTTCTGCCAGTGAAAACGACCGATTATTTAAAAATGAAATCCTGTTCCAGTTGAATATTGAAAAACTAGAGGATGACATCTCTTCATATTTCGGAGAAAATGCAATTGCTTACGGGGTTAGTTCAAGTGCCACTGCATTATGTTTCACTGCCACGAAAGTCTCAAACCTGTACCAAGCTGTTTCGGCCGGAGATGATGACTATCGCCTGAAATTATGGTTCCAACCTACTGATGTCAGCTCATCTTGGATGCCGGCTAAATATAAAAATGCGAAATATATTCCTATCGTAAGATTATCCGAAGTATATTTAATTGCAGCAGAATGTGCCTCCGGAAACAATGGCCTAGCATATCTAAATAAAATCCGAGCACACCGGGGATTAGTAGCTTTAGAAAACATTACGGACCTAGATGCTGAAATTGCCAAAGAGTACCAAAAAGAATTTATTGCTGAAGGACAAATGTTCTTTTATTACAAACGAATGAACCTAGGGCGCATCGGGGTTTTCAGCAACGTGAACCTGACAGATAAAAATAAAGTGTATCAGCTTCCCGTTCCTACCGACGAATTGGACTACGGGAACATGTAATCAAAATAACTTTTAAATGAAAAGCTATGATAAGAAATATAATACTGATATATATATTCACGATCCTTTGTATCGGGTGTCACGAAAATGATCGTTTGATATACACGACAAAACCTTCGGTATTTTTCCCTGACTACGTAACAGGCAAGGATAGCGTGACATATTCATTCCGCATGACGAAAGAGGACAGAGATACCATTTATTTAACAGCTAAACTGGTCGGAAAAAGCTTTGAAACCCGAACCCCGATAGGCTTAAAAATAGACAAAGACCAAACGACTGCCCAAGAAGGAATCTACTACGAAATGGAAGATTCTTACTGGTTTGAACCGGGTAAAGGAGAAATAGAAATACCTATCTACCTGATACAGGGAGGAACAGACATAGATGATGATATATTAACCATAGCACTTCAACTTATCCCGACAGAGGATATTGATGTCGCTTACGAGGATAAATCCCGCGTGTACGTGAGGATCACCAACAAACTTGTAAAACCCAGTTATTGGGAAGATTTGTTAATCATTTACTTTGGTGAATACTCCCAAGTGAAACACGAGAAATGTATCGAGGTAATGGGACACGACTTTCCACTCACGATGGCTGAAATTGCCACATTCCCGGGCAGCTACAGTTATTTTATGACACAAGGAAGAACAGTCTGTTACTATTACGCCACTCACAATGAAGTGGACGAAAACGGGAAAAAAATAGAAGTGTGGGACCCATTTTAATCAAGAATGAACATGAAACGAAATTTACTTATATGGTTTACAATCCTATCTTCTCTTATAGGATGTGTGGATGACAAAAGCAATACTCGAATAGAAGAATTAAACGAAGTTACAATAGGAGCATTACAGGAAAAATATAGTGCGAAACTGGGAAGTTATCTACAAATTCCTCTTCCAATCACAACACGCACCGGTGATGAATCTCAATTAAGTTATGCATGGTATACCTACACTCCTACCACGAGAACACAGGCAGACACGCTAGGTAAAACCAAAGACTTGAATGCCTTCATGGATCCGAAAATTCTGACCCCTGGCGAGGATTATTCCCTAGTCGTAAAGATTACAGATCTATCAACCGGGGTTTATTACCGGAAAAAAATGAAACTAGAAGTACTCTCAGATTTCACGAAAGGAACTCTTCTACTATGTAAAGAAAACGAAAGTTACGCGCTCCATTTTATGGTAGACGATGCTGAGAAAACATTTGTAAAAAACATTTTCGAAGCAGCTAACGGAACAAAATTAGAAAATCCGGTACGAGTTTATGCCTTAAATCCCAATAAATACCAACCACAAATGAAAGAGGTTTTGGTGTTATGCGAAAATGAAACGGGCGGTTATTTTCTCAATCCGGTTTCTATGAAAAGTAATCGAACTGTTGAAAGCGCAATAACTTTCAGTCCCGAAACCGGAATCTATTCACCCCAATTACACGTGGAGAGCAGTTCGAGAAGTGTTGACTATTTAATCATCAGCGATCAAGTCTTCAAACGGGGAACAAACATGGGTGCAATGACTTGGGATGCACCAATGGTTGTAGTCGAAGGTTCGACAGAATACAAAATCGGAACCGGAATGGTTCAATCGTCGAGTGGACCCGCTTTCTATGACGAATTAAACGGACGTATTCTCGTGCATAATAACTCAGCATGGAACAAAGCTCCTTTAAAGCAACTAAAAACAGAAACGGGCGATCTGAACTATTTCGATTGCAATAATATGGGAACGAACATGGAGTATTTGGCGGGAGGACTACTTTCCGCAAATAACGAATGTTGGATGTTACTACGTCACAAAGAAAATCAGCAAAATTATCTATTCAAAATAAAGATCACGTCTGATAACCGGGGAACTAGCCTCGCCAAAATAGCCATAACCCCGGAAGTTGCACCTCATCTTCAGGAAGCAACTCATTTCGCTTCGCTTGAAGGAATGAAAGACCTTCTTTTTTATTCGACAGGAAACAGCGTATACGCTATCGCTTTAAGTAATTTACGAGAAGACGTAACCAATAATCTGGAAGCACAGATTATAAACGGACTAGAAGATGATTTCTCCATCACCGGAATGAAATTAAGTGACATCCTCGTCCCCGATCCAACGCCTGAAAATCCGCTCGCAACCAAAACAACACAACAAATCCGCCTGTATATCCAAGATCAAAAAATATCAGGCAACCAAAAAGGTGGAGTTGCTTATTATGAATTAGGAACCGTTGGAGGAATCCATGCAGATCCGGTATATCGACTATCCGGATTCTGTGATCAAGTAATTGATGTAGAAGAAAAGTACGAATAACATGAAACAAATTATATTATTAATAATGATCTCATTCTCTGTGCAGCTTGCCTCTGCACAGGGGATCATATTCAGTTCCGGTGATTTTGATGATATTGTAAAACAAGCGAAAGAACAAAAAAAAGGTATCTTCGTGGATGTTTACACCTCCTGGTGTGGACCATGTAAAATGATGGCCAAAAATGTCTTCACAAACACCAAAGTGGGAGAATACTACAATACTTCTTTCATTTGTATAAAATTAGATGCAGAAAAGCAACGAGAACACGGTTTTTTCGCAAAATATAAGGCTGGAGGTTACCCTTCTTTTTTCTGGTTAGATGAAAACGGAGACTTACTGGATTTACACGTGGGTTACCTAGAAGCTGAAACATTTATAAAGAAGGGGGAAGAAGCAAAAGAATCGGATTTCCCCAAACAATTAGCTGCCATGAAAGAACGGTGGGACAAAGGGGAACGCTCCATTGAACTCGTCCGTTCTTATGTCTTCCAAAACCTAAGCAAAATCGATCCGGATCAAGCCGAAACCTGTCTAAGGGATTACTTATCCGGACTCTCTCCTGAAGAATTACTCTCGCAAGATGCCTATTCGGTATTGAGGTCCTTTATGCGTTCACCTGACAAGACCATCCGGGAGCAACTCATTCGACATGCTGACGTGTATAAAAAATACGATGATAATTTTTGGATCAATCTCTATCGGGCAATTGTTCGTGTCGGAAGTATCATACATAACGAGAAACTGGAAGAGTACAAACAATACATTACCGAACTAAAAGAAATAGACGTCCCTTTGTCTACCATGTATTGCAACATCTTGGCAATCGAGGAACAGCTCTTTAACCATGAATTCGGAAAAGCAATTCCCGCTATCATACCATTAGTACAAGAATGTGGGGACGAACACCGCTACCTGTATAGTCAGCTTTTTTACACGATGATTATTGCCGATTATTTTCGGAATGCGCCTGTCGTGGATAAAGAAGTTGAAGAGGTGATACGGATTGCCGACCTTGCAATGAAAGCACAGCCTTGTCAAGAGAATTTACTATATCTGGCTGCAGCCCATGCCAAACGAGAGGATTTCAAGCAAGCTTATGCCGTACTGGCAAGTATGCCCATGTTTGAAAAACCCATGTTATCATTGGCCTTATATCGTTACCTAAACTTACCTTTCGTAGGACAAACATATCGATAAAAGAAAGGGCTGTCCCAAAAGCCATTTTATTTCAAGAACTCCTCCGTCACTTCGTGCCACCTTCTCTATAAACAGAGGAGGTGCTGGTGACTCTTCCCGAAGACAGAGAGTATTTCAACTCTCCCTCTGTTTATAGAGGGAGTACGGCGAAGCCGGGAGGGAGTTTGAGAAATGACTTTTGGGACAGCCCCTTTTCATCTAATAATAACATACTTTCCTACAATCGTACCTATAAAATCCATCTCCCCAATTAGTATTCAATTCTAAACCCATAAACTACCGTAATAATTCCCTGTTAAGTAATTAAAGCCGAGACAAAGACGATTTACAGACGAGATAAAGACAAGTCGAACTCGTCTTTATTGTTATCATATTTAATCCACATACCCCCTATCTGCATTTGTTTTTCTATTATATCGGTTACAAAACTGATATTAAAAGCAATAAACTATCCGGAACAATTCCTATATACGTAAATAAACAACTAAAAATTGATATAATAGCTTGTAATAAATCAAAAAAATAATACCTTTGTATTAAGGATTGAGCGGAGAGCCGCCATAAATCCGATTATGATGTTGAGGTTAAAATCCGACATGGTTTAGGAGTTGCGAACCAGGCTTATAGCCATTAAACCATGAAGATTGCAACACTCACGTTTGTTACACGTATATTCTTTTCAGAATTATACTTATAGCGGCGTGGGGTTGCTTTTTTCATGATGGCAGACGCAACTCCCATGAATTAAGTCAATCCCGAGCCGTTATGCCATACTCCGGATTGACTTGCTCGGTCCGGATTTTTTATTGACCGGGATATAGAAACAGGAATAGCCGGAACCTGCATTGATCCGGCTATTTCCCCTGTTGATTTTTACCCCAACATCAAATAAGACAATTTAGAATTTTCATCGTTGACTTGGTTCAGACCAACACGAAGTCCGGACTTACATTTCACAATTGCAACCAGTGAAAAGACTTCGTGCAGGAAGGGGGACGATCCATTTTCCCCCTTCCTATTTCTATTACAGTATCTTCATACAAGCATCCTTCTCGACGCTCGTTCCTGATTGCTCCACGGATAAACTAGGGATAAACTATGACAAATGCCAAGTAATAACAAGGCAAGAACACGGCAAATACATGAGAGATTGTTCTTGCTATGTTCATGCTATGAAGATGCTGTGTTCTTGTCATAGCCTATCGATAGACAAAGGATAGCCAACGGGATAATATAGCACGAACTCCCTCTCCCTTCGGGTAGGGACTGTCCCAAAAGTCTTGCCTGTATTTGCCAACTACCCCCTCCAGCTCCCCCTTACACAGGGGGAGAGCTGATTACCAAGCGGTTTCTCCCCCTGTTAAGGGGGAGTTAATGGGGGTAGTTGTTTAAAATTGACTTTTTAGACAACCCTAGCTGGGTAACTCTCCCTCTTCGGGTTATTTCTAATCCTATAATCTGTGTAATAAAATCAAGACGTTAGCATTTGCCTCACAACCGCATATAAGTATCAATCTCCCGGAACTGATCGGACGAATAATCCCCCAGCAAGTGTTTCGCAAAGTGGAACCACATCTTCCGTTGATAGAAAGCCTGTTGTATGCCCATAAAACCGTGAGCTTGTCCCGGTAAAATCACCAAGTCAAAATTCTTTCCCGCTTTCAACAACGCATCTGCCATACGCAAGGTGTTCGCCGGATGCACGTTATTATCCACGTCACCGGTCACCAGCATCAAATACCCTTTCAAATTCTTCGCCAGCTCGATATTCGTCGGGATTTTCGTCTCGAACTTGATCTTCTCCACGGAAATCGTGGTATCTTTCCCCGTGATGGAATCTTTCACGGTTTTCTTCTCGAAAGATTTAACCTCCCGAACCCCGTGATGCGTCTCTCCCCACCATTGGTTATAAATATTATTGTCATGATTTCCTGCCGACGAAACAGCCGCCGTGTAGAAATCGGGATAAGTACATAATGCCGCGGTAGACATGAAACCTCCACCGGAATGTCCGAAAATACCCACCTTGGACTTATCAATAAAAGAAAAACGATCAGCCAACTGTTCGATACCACACTTATCATCCGCCAACGGGTAATCCCTCAAATTATTATACCCGAACGTGTGATACCATTTATCCCGCATCGGGCTACCTCCCCGGTGACCGAAAGTTACCACCACGAAACCGACTTGTGCTAGACCAACATTATAAGCTGCCGTCACGGAAAACTCCAACGGAATCGCCTCAGTTTGCGGCCCGGGATAAACATACGAAATAATCGGGTAACGCCGGGTTGAATCGAAGTCAAAAGGCTTCCACATAAAACCGTACAAATCCGTATGCCCATCGGCAGCCTTCACAGTGAAAGGCTCCGGCATCTTCCATCCCGTCTCGTAAAGCCGGGTCAAATCGGGTGATGCCAATTCCAGAATCACCTTTCCCTTGTTATCCCGCAACACGCTCCGGGGTTCCAAGTCCGCACGGGAATAATTATCCACGAAATAACGTCCCGACTTCGAAAAATAAGCCTCATGAGTGGCCTGTTCGGGAGTCAGCACCTCCACTTGACCATTCCCGTCAATCCGGGCTTTATTCACCCGGGCATAGTAGGGACACGCTCCCTTCTCCTGCCCGTAAGCCCCGAAATAAATGGTGCGTCCCACGGTATCAATCTTAACCATCTTCCCGGCCGTCCAGTTCCCGGAAGTAATCGCGTTCTTCAGATTTCCCTCGCCGTCGTAATGATAGAAATGCCCGTGACCCGTTCTCTCCGACCACCAGATAATATCTTCCCCCTCGTTCAACAAGGAAAGATGGAAGAAATCATTATTGAAATAAGGCTTACTAATCTCGTTAATCAACACCTTCACCTCCCCCGTTTTCAAATCCACCTTACAAAAATCGATCTCGTCACAAGTTCTCTTTTTGCGCAGGAAATAAAGACTGTTGACCTTTTTTCCCGGGGTAAATAATCTCAACGTCTGATCCGGCCATTTCTCAACCGGCACTTTGATCAATTTCTTATCGGTCGTGTCCACCAAGAATAATTCCTCGTGTTGCACCTCCTGATCCCCGGCCATCACGTACTCATACTCGTTCAACGTCGGACGGGAACTCAAATTATTAACCACATAAAGCGTTTTAATCTTTCTCCGGTCCGAGCGACGCACGTAAAAACGTTCAGAATTTTCGAACCAAGTCACCCGGGCAGACTCCCGTTTACTCGTGGTATCCGTATCATCGTATGCATAAGAATATTTCAATGTCCCATCCGTCGTGATCTGGGTTTCCACGGAATTTTTCACGGAAAGCATATACAGGTTATGACTTTTCGCGTAAACGATATAAGTACTATCCGGAGAATACGTCCCCACCAACCCGTTCGATTTCTTGGGAGTTGTATCCGGTTTCTTCCGGGCAGAATCTATTTTCACCAACCGATTGGTATAAATGTTATACTCGAAACGGAAAGTATCCACCTCGAACTTCAATGTCTTCTCATCTTCCTTAAAAGCCAATGCCCGCACGGGTAGTTCTTTGTAATTCACCGGTCCGTGGGTATACTTGCTGATCTCGGCAGTCATAAATTCCCGATCGAATAACTCCCGGTGAATCTTCGCCTTCGGGTCAACGAAATAATAACGGGTTCCATCGCCCGTTTTGTAACTATACCAAAACTTATCGCTTTCCTTCAAAAAACGAGGACTTACTTTCGTTGATCCTAGCAGTTTTTCCGCGTTCCCACGCATAAAACGTTCGGCTTCTTTGTAATTAGCTTTCTGCGCGAACCCGGCCAGTACGAAAAGGCAGGGTACGAACCATAAAAAACATTTGATCATCATTTATTCCTTTAAATTTGTTCTATTGGTCTTTGTGAAAGCGAAATTAATTATATCCTTCCAAAGATTACCTTTCTATCGAAATCTTAATAAATATTTAACAGATTCAGATTATTTAAACTAATCATCTTCTACACAAACGTTTGAATATGCTACAAAACATAACCTCTGACGCCACGATTTCATTTTTTATAGCTACTTTTGCACGTGTATAAACATGCTAATATTTTCATTTACTTTAAATAAACAGGACAAGGTGATAGAAGTTTTCCCGATTGATAAAAAAGTAGAGCAACTCTTTAAAGAAGTCAGCCGAAGAATATTCCGGCTACAAAACGGAAGAAGTCTTGACAGCATGGAACGGATAGGAGCCGACACGCGGGGACAGATCGGGGCAAGTTACCTCTCTCTCAAAAATCTGGCCGGACAATACCAACCCGATTTAAGATTGGCACAACTATTGTGGGGAACAAAGAAACGAGAAGAACAAATCGTTGCCTGTTTTTTATTCCCGGTTCACGAGTTGATTACAGAAAAAATTACTCAATTATTACAATTCTGTTACAACTTCGAGATCGCGGAATATTTCGGGACATTGGTTCTTTCGAAACGGGAAAACGTGGAACAAATGGTAAATGAATATTTAAATTCCGATCATCCCTACCTTCAAGTTGCGGCACTAACCGCTATCGGCAGGAGCCGGATTGATCGAAAACTAAACTCCCCATTTACCGATAGTTACATTCTAAACATAGATCGTAACAAGTTCACGGACACGAACGTACAAAAGGTATACGATCGTGTAAGCATATGCTTGAGAGAATAGAAAAACAAGAACGTGTTAATAAAACATAAACGGACAAGGGAAAGGAGAAATTGGTTCTTTTATATCAAAATGTTTCCTACTTTTGTGCCGAATTAAAGAAAAAAAGAATTAATTAATTTCTAACATAAATTTATTGCTATGGCAAAATTAGATTTAAGTATTTATGGAATCACGGATGTGAAAGAGATCCTTCACAATCCCTCATATGAAGAATTGTACAAGGCAGAAACAGACCCGAAACTGGAAGGGTACGAAAAAGGATATTTGACCGAGCTTGGCGCAGTTAACGTGATGACCGGAATCTACACCGGACGTTCACCGAAAGATAAATTCTTTGTAAAGAACGAGGCCAGCGAGGATTCTGTATGGTGGACTTCTGACGAATACAAGAACGACAACAAACCTTGTTCGGAAGAAGCATGGGCAGATTTGAAGGCAAAAGCCGTGAAACAATTGTCCGGCAAAAAACTGTACGTGGTTGACACGTTCTGCGGGGCCAACGCGGGTACCCGTTTGAAAGTTCGTTTCATCATGGAAGTTGCATGGCAAGCTCACTTCGTGAAGAATATGTTCATCCGCCCGACAGAAGAAGAACTAGCGAACTACGGGGAACCGGATTTCGTTTCTTTCAACGCTGCAAAAGCTAAAGTTGAAAACTTCAAAGAATTAGGCTTGAACTCCGAAACAGCTACCGTTTTCAACTTGAAAACCAAAGAGCAAGTAATCTTGAACACTTGGTACGGTGGTGAGATGAAGAAAGGTATCTTCTCTATCATGAACTATCTGAACCCGTTACGCGGAATCGCATCTATGCACTGCTCTGCCAACACGGATATGGAAGGTAAGAACACCGCTATCTTCTTCGGTTTGTCAGGAACAGGTAAAACCACATTGTCAACTGACCCAAAACGTCTTTTGATCGGTGACGACGAACACGGATGGGATGATGAAGGCGTGTTCAACTACGAAGGTGGATGCTATGCTAAAGTTATCAATTTGAGCAAGGAAGCCGAACCGGACATCTATAACGCCATCAAACGTGACGCTTTGTTGGAGAATGTTACCGTGGACGCTAACGGAAAAATCGACTTCAATGATAAATCAGTTACCGAGAACACTCGTGTTTCTTACCCGATCTATCATATCAAGAACATCGTGAAACCGATCTCTAAAGGTCCGGCTGCACAACAAGTTATCTTCTTATCAGCTGATGCGTTCGGAGTATTACCTCCGGTATCAATCCTGACCCCGGAACAAACGAAATACTATTTCTTGTCCGGATTCACTGCAAAATTGGCAGGAACGGAACGCGGTATCACTGAACCGACTCCGACTTTCTCTGCTTGTTTCGGTGCTGCATTCTTGTCATTACACCCGACAAAATATGCAGAAGAACTGGTTAAGAAAATGGAGAGAACAGGAGCAAAAGCATACTTGGTAAATACCGGATGGAACGGAACCGGTAAACGTATCTCCATTAAAGATACTCGCGGAATCATCGATGCTATTTTGGATGGCTCTATCGACAAAGCCCCGACCAAAACAATCCCGTTCTTCAATTTCGAGGTTCCGACCGCATTACCGGGAGTTGATCCGAAGATCCTTGATCCTCGCGATACATACAGTAACGCAAATGACTGGGAAACGAAAGCAAAAGACTTATCAGAACGTTTCATCAAAAACTTCAAGAAGTTCGAAGGAAACGAGGCCGGAAAGGCATTGGTTGCCGCAGGTCCGAAATTATAATTCTAGGATTAGAACAGCAAAAAAGCACTCCTTGCGAAGTGCTTTTTTTATTACCCTTCCTTCTCCCATCACCGTGTAGTTTCCTAAAATCGGTTTACTAGATTTTAGGAAACTGCAATACCTTATATATAGAACAAGAAAACATTCACGTTTTCATCCCGTTTCCCTCTCTAGGGTCCCCCTCCTATATTGGTAGTAACTTGCACCGATGTCTCGTTATAATCTCCAACTGTCAACAAGGAAATATCAAGGACAAGTACACCAATTAACTCCATTCACTTCCAGTTAAGTTCCCGTTAACTTCCCGTTGACTTATTAACGAAACACCGGCGTAACTACCCTACGATACCGGCGAATCAGCGAAGATGGACCGTCAAGCAAGAACTCGTTCCATTCTAACCGTCAGTCATAAACAAACAGAACCCGGCCACACAGGGACCGGGTTCCGAAATAGATATTTAATGCTTTGGATTTTTATCCCATATAGCCTTTCATGACACCCCGTTTGCTGTTACGCACGAACATAATGATCTCGTCACGCTCCTTAGATGCCGGCATCTCGGCCTCGATTCGTTCCACCGCGTCAGAGTTGTTCAACCCGGATTGGAAAAGTATCCGGTATATATCCTGAATCTCGTTGATCTTCTCGTTCACGAATCCGCGACGGCGCAAACCGATCGAATTCACTCCCGCGTAGGACAAAGGTAATCTCCCGGCTTTCACGTAAGGAGGTACGTCCTTACCAATTAAAGAGCCACCTTGAATCATCACGTGACGACCGATATGTACGAACTGATGCACGGCAGACATTCCACCGATAATAGCGAAATCATCCACAACGACCTCTCCGGCTAACTGACAAGCATTCGTGATAATGCAATTATCCCCGATCTCGCAGTCATGCGCAATATGCACGTAGGCCATGATCAAACAATTGCTCCCGACTTTAGTTACGCCTTTAGCGGCAGTACCTCTATTTATAGTCGCACACTCCCGGATGGTCGTGTTATCACCAATCTCGACGATTGTCTTCTCTCCCTTGAATTTAAGATCCTGAGGAATGGCAGAAATAACAGCCCCCGGAAAAATCTTACAATTTTTCCCGATATGCGCTCCCTCCAGGATAGTGACATTCGAACCAATTCTTGTTCCCTCCTCAATGACAACATTCTTATCAATTGTCACGAAAGGCTCAATCACCACGTTATCCGCGATCTGAGCTTCAGGATGAACATAAGCTAACGGTTGTTTCATTCGTTTTTTTTATTTAATTACAATATAATAGTTACATTTTAAGTACAAGCTTATCACTATTTTTTCGTTTTTGCAACTTGGGCCATGAATTCACCCACTTCACAAACTAACGTTTTACCGACAAAAGCGTACCCTCTCATCGTCACGATCCCACGACGAATGGGAGCAATCTTTACCAGCTTGAAAACCAGCGTATCGCCCGGAACAACTTTATGACGGAATTTGATACCATCTATTTTCACGAAATACGTGGAGTAATTCTCCGGGTCTTCCACCTGATTCAACACCAGAATCCCCCCGCACTGCGCCATCGCCTCCACGATCAGCACACCCGGCATTACCGGTTCTTCCGGGAAGTGTCCCACGAAGAAAGGCTCGTTCATGGTAACGTTCTTGCAACCGATCACGATGTCATCCGTCACCTCGTAAATCTTGTCAACCAACAGGAAAGGAGGACGATGAGGCAACAAGGCTCTCACCTTATTCACATCCATCAACGGTTCGGCCGTCGTGTCCACGTCGGGACGAACATCTTCTCTCTCCGCCTGCGTGATGGCCTTACACATTTTCTTGGCCAAACTGGTGTTTGCTTTGTGACCCGGTCTCTCCGCGATAACACGTCCTTTGATAAAACGCCCACATAAGGACAAATCCCCGATAACATCCAGCAATTTATGACGAGCCGGTTCATTGTCAAAGTACAGGTCCAAATTATTCAAAATACCCTGCTTCACCTCGATAGAATCGTGGTTGAACAGTTTAGCCAGACGGTTCACCTCTTCTTGAGAAATTTCACGATCAACGATCACGATCGCGTTATCCAAATCCCCACCTTTAATCAGATTGTGCTGCAAAAGCATTTCCAACTCGCGCAGGAACACGAATGTCCGGCACGGGGCAATTTCTTTCGCAAAATCGGTTACTTTTTCAGAATAAGTAGCATACTGCATTTGCAAATAAGGAGAATCGTAAGCAACGACCAAATTTATATTATAGTCGGTATCCGGCAATAACGTGATTTTCGTCTGCCCGTCCTCGCTACAAAATTCCATTTGCTCTTTCACTGTAAAGTAGCGTCTATCCGCTTTTTGTTCTTCAAAACCTACTTTCTCTATCTCTTCCACGTAATATTTAGCACTACCGTCCAAGATCGGGAATTCTTCCCCGCTCAACTCGATCAGGCAGTTGTCAATTCCGCTCCCGTAAAGAGCTGCCATCGCATGCTCCATGGTGAACACGCACACGCCGTCTTTTTCAAGACAACTGGCACGATCCATTAATTTTACATATTCAGCCAAAGCTGGAATTTCAGGAGATCCCTCCAAATCCATTCGACGTATTCGATAGCCAAAGTTCTCTTCAGCTGGCTTAAAGGTCGCGGTCACCTGTTTCCCGGTATGCAAACCTTTTCCATTCAAAGAAAATTCACTCTTTAAAGTTCTTTGCTTTACTGACATTTTATTCTGATTTTAATTTATTTACTTCTTTCTCTAAATCTTTTATTTGCCCGTATAGCTCCGGTAATTTACGGAACATGACATAACATTTCTGGTATTTCGGATAATCGAATGCAGGCGATCCGCGCAGGACAGATTTTTCCGGTATGTTGGAAGTGATACCACTCTGGGCTGCAATCTGCGTCCCCGACCCGATATTCAAGTGACCGACAATACCCACTTGCCCGCCGAACACGCAGTTCTCACCGACTTTTGTAGTCCCGGCAATCCCAGACTGGGCAGCGATAACCGTGTTACCACCCACCACCACGTTATGTGCAATCTGGACTAAATTATCGAGTTTAACTCCTTTTTTAATAATCGTAGAACCCATGGTAGCCCGGTCGATACAAGTATTCGCCCCGATCTCCACGTCGTCTTCCAGCAACACGTTACCGATCTGCGGGATTTTCTTGTAATGATCACCTTCCGGAGCGAATCCGAAACCGTCAGCTCCCAGTACCACTCCGGCATGAAGGATACAGGATTTCCCGACCACGCATCCCGTGTAAATCTTTACCCCGGCATAAATAATCGTGTTATCCCCGATAACCACACCGTCACCGATATAGGCCTGAGGATATATTTTCACGTTATTCCCGATTTTCGCACCTCTCCCTATATATGCAAATGCCCCGATGTAAGGTTTTTCCCCGATCGTGGCACTATCACTGATATAAGAAGGTTGTTCAATTCCTACTGGTTTCGGCTTCATATCATCATACATTTGCAGCAATGTTGCAATGGCATCATAAGCCGATTCCACCCGGATCAAAGTACAGGAATACTCGTGCGTGGGTTCGAATGTTTTATTCACTAACACGATCGATGCTTTCGTCGTGTAGATATAATGTTCGTATTTAGGATTAGCTAAAAAAGCCAACGTTCCCGGCTTTCCTTCCTCTATTTTAGATACGTTATTTACAGAAATCTCGGGGTCTCCATCGACAACCCCGCTTAATAGAGCTGCTATGTCCTTTGCTTTAAACTCCATAATTCAAAAAATTTCGGCAAACTTACAAATTTTATTTGGAACTATATAGAAAATGTGACAAATATGTTTCAATACCAATATTTAAAACCATACATATCAAGGCCTAAAGGCTTGTCTCCAACACGATTTCCATTGCTATGAAACCCCTTTCCCGGAAACGTTCGCACCGAAAAAAAATATTCCGCCATCACCTATTTTCCACTGGAACTCTTTGGATTAAAAATAATTAATTGTATCTTTGCACTCGGTTATTAACAAACGAGGGGGCGATTAGTCCCCTCTTCTGTTATCTTAGATTAAAGAGTAGAATGAAAAGTACAGAGGAAATAAAAGACATTATCGAAACAATACTGCAGGGTACAGATTTGTTTCTGGTGGACTTGAAAGTATCTCCGGACAACTCGATCGAGGTCTACATCGACTCCCTGAAGGGTATTAACGTGGATTCCTGCGTGACCCTCAGCAAACAATTGGACGCAAAACTGGATCGAGATACCGAGGATTTCGAGTTAACCGTTTCGAGTGCCGGAATCGGTTATCCCTTCAAAGTAACCCAGCAATACGAGAAAAACATGGGTAACCAAGTGGAGGTGAAACTGCAAAACGGGGGAAAACTACAGGGAATATTAAAATCCCATTCCAACACGGGAATCGTGATCGAATGTGAAGAAAAAGTCACCGTGGAAGGAAAGAAGAAGAAAAGTATTGTCAAAGTGGAGAAAGAGATTCATTTTACAGACATAAAGGAGGTTAAAGATATTGTTGTTTTCTAAATACATAAAATAAAAATGGAAGCCATTAATTTGATAGATTCATTTGCGGAATTTAAAGAACTTAAAAATATTGACAGGGCAACCTTGATGAGAGTGTTGGAAGATATTTTCAGGAACATGCTTATCAAGCGTTACGGGACGGACGAGAATTTTGACATCATTATAAATATCGACAAGGGTGACTTGGAAATCTGGAGAAACCGCATCGTGGTAGAGGATGACGCCTTCGAAAACCCGAATACCCAAATTTCGCTGACGGAGGCAAAGAAAATCGATGCCGACTACGAGGTGGGAGAAGAAGTGACCGACGAGGTGAAATTCAAGGATTTCGGACGCCGTTCCGTGCTGGCTTTAAGACAAAACCTTTCAGCCCGGATTCTTGAACTGGAGAAAGATCACATCTTCACCAAATACAAAGAGAAAGTGGGCCAGATCGTGACCGGAGAGGTTTATCAGGTATGGAAAAAAGAGATTCTGGTTCTGGATGACGAAGGCAACGAACTGATTCTCCCGAAACAAGAGCAAATACCTAGCGATTTCTTCAAGAAAGGAGATACCATCCGGGCAGTCGTTATTCGCGTAGAAATGAGAAACGCTTCCCCGTACATTATTCTTTCCAGAACATCCCCCGTATTCCTTGAAAGATTGTTCGAGAACGAGGTACCGGAAATATTCGATGGCTTGATCACGATTAAAAACGTGGTACGTGTTCCGGGAGAACGCGCCAAAGTGGCCGTGGAATCATACGATGACCGTATCGACCCAGTGGGAGCTTGTGTCGGAATGAAAGGTTCACGTATTCACGGTATCGTTCGGGAACTGAGAAACGAAAATATAGACGTGATTAACTACACGAATAACATCCAACTATACATCACCCGTGCGTTGAACCCGGCCAAGATCAACAAGATCGAAATGGACGAGGAAAACAAGAGAGCGAACGTTTACCTGAACCCGGAGGAAGTTTCCTTGGCTATCGGTAAAGGCGGTTTGAACATCAAACTGGCCAGCCAGCTCACGGGCTATGAGATCGATGTTTATCGTGAACTTGAAACCGCAGAGGAAGAAGACGTTAACCTAGAAGAATTCTCCGACGAGATCGAACCATGGGTAATCGAGGAACTGAAACGCGTGGGTTGTGACACGGCAAAGAGCGTGTTAGAGTTAAGTGAATCAGAATTAGAGAGCAGGACTGATCTTGAGATAGAGACCATCAGGGATGTTCTCAAAATATTAAGAGCCGAATTTGAATAAGGAACGCTCAAGGTTATAATGCTTGTAAAATAAAATCTTAATATGGCAGTTAGACTAAGTAAAGTTGCTAGAGAATTTAACGTAGGTTTGTCCACGATAGTGGATTACCTGCAGGAAAAGGGGATTAAGATTTCATCTGATCCAAATGCGAAATTAACAGATGACCAGTACGCTTTGGTAGCGAAAGAGTTTTCTACCGATAGCGAGGCTAAAAAAGAATCCAATCGGGTAGATTTAAAAAATACACGGTTAAAAAAAGAAACGGTTACCATTGATAACATGAACAATGGTACGGAGGAACATGCTCAGGAATTTATATCTATAAAGGACGAGATTAAACTGGAAAATAAAATCAAGGTCGTGGATCACATCGACCTGAACAGACTGAATAAGCAACAGAAACCGGAAGAGAAGGTTGAAGAGGTAAAAGAGGTGAAGATCGAAGAAAAGAAAGAAGAGAAACCGGCAGAACCTCAGGTAAAAGAAACTCCCGTAATTGCACAAAAGCAAGAACGGGAAGAAACACAGGCTCCTGTTGCCAGACCTCCGAAAACAATCATCAAACAACCGAAAGTTGAAACCCGTCAAGAGGAAAAAGCCCCGTCTGAAGATCATTCCAACAGAGCCGACAGAGAAGTGAGCTACAAATCACCGACTCCGGCGATTAAAGACGTGAAGGTTGTCGGGACAATCGATCTGGATGCGATCAACCAGCGTACCCGGCCCCCGAAGAAGAGTAAACAGGAAAGAGAAAGGGACAAACGGGAACTCAAGAAAAAATCTTTGGTTCCTCCCAAGAATACGGATGACATCGTGATCAAGAAAAACGTCGTAATAAACGAGGTCGAGGATGATTCTGAAGAATCGGAAACTCGTAAAAAAAGAAAACGTATTCTGAAAAAAGACGAGAAAATCAACATTGAAGCTTCTAAAACCGCCAAACAGGAAGAGAGCAAGAAGAAAATAAAGAAGATAAAGAAAAAGAAAGCCAGCAAGGCTGAAATTTCTGAAGAAGACGTACAAAAACAAATCAAAGACACGTTTGCCCGTTTGGGGAACAAGGGAAAAACCAAGAGTTCCAAGCACCGGAGAGACAAGCGAGATGCCGTACACCAGAAGATGCAGGCTGAAATGGAGCAAGCAGAGTTGGAAAAGAGTATCCTTAAACTCACGGAATTCGTTACGGTTAGCGAGTTAGCAACCATGATGGATATTTCCGTGGCAGATATTATCTCGACTTGTATGTCTTTGGGCTTGTTCGTGTCCATCAACCAACGTCTGGATGCTGAAACCATTAATATCGTGGCAGAAGAATTCGGATTCGATGTCGAATTCGTGAGCGTGGATATTCAGGAGGCCATTGACGAGGATGAAGACGAACAGGAAGAACACGTGGAATCCCGTCCGCCGATCGTGACTGTTATGGGACACGTTGACCACGGTAAAACATCTTTACTGGACTATATCCGTAAAGCAAACGTGATTGCCGGAGAGGCAGGAGGAATCACCCAGCACATCGGTGCTTACAGCGTGAAACTTGCTGACGGTAGAACCGTGACCTTCCTAGATACCCCGGGACACGAGGCGTTTACGGCCATGCGTGCCAGAGGTGCCCAAGTAACGGATATTGCCATCATCATTATTGCAGCCGATGATAACGTCATGCCGCAAACCGTTGAGGCCATCAATCATGCCAGTGCTGCCGGAGTACCCATTGTATTCGCGATAAACAAAATTGATAAACCGGGAGCTAACCCCGACAAGATCCGGGAAGAACTGGCCGCCATGAACTACCTCGTAGAAGAATGGGGTGGTAAATACCAATGTCAGGAAATCTCAGCCAAGAAAGGCTTGAATGTAGAAGAACTTCTGGAGAAAGTATTACTTGAGGCAGAAATCCTAGAGTTAAAGGCTAACCCGAAACGGAAAGCGATCGGTTCAATCATCGAGTCCTCGCTAGATAAAGGACGGGGTTACGTGGCAACCGTACTCGTACAAAGCGGAACGTTACGCGTAGGAGACGTGGTACTAGCCGGACAATATTTCGGACACGTGAAGGCCATGTTCAACGAACGCGGAAGTAAAATGGAAGAGGCCGGACCATCCTGCCCGGCATTGATTCTCGGTTTGAACGGAGCTCCACAGGCCGGAGACAAATTCAACGTCATGGGTAACGAGAAAGACGCCCGTGCCTTGGCGAACAAACGGGAACAATTACAACGCGAGCAGGGATTGCGAACCCAGAAACATATCACGCTGGATGAGATCGGCAGACGTATTGCCATCGGAAACTTCCAAGAGTTGAACATCATCGTGAAAGGAGACGTGGACGGTTCTATCGAGGCTTTGTCCGACTCTTTGATCAAGTTGTCAACCCCGGAAATCCAGGTGAACGTGATCCACAAAGCCGTGGGACAAATTTCCGAAGGCGATGTTATGTTGGCTGCCGCATCGAACGCCATCATCATCGGATTCCAGGTACGTCCCTCCATGGGTGCCAGAAAGCTGGCAGAGAAAGAGGAAATCGACATCCGACTTTACTCTATCATCTACACAGCGATCGAGGAAATCAAATCCGCCATGGAAGGTATGTTATCCCCGGAATTCAAGGAAGAGATCACCTCTACCGTGGAAGTGCTTGAAACATTCAAGATTTCCAAGGTGGGTACGATTGCCGGATGTATCGTGAGAGACGGAAAGATCACCCGTTCTTCAAAAGTACGCGTGATTCGGGACGGTATCGTGATCTTTACCGGAGAACTGGGATCATTGAAACGTTTCAAGGACGACGTGAAAGAAGTTTCCAAGGGATTCGAGTGTGGTTTGAATATCAATAATTACAACGATATTCAGACAGGAGATTTCATCGAAAGCTTTGAAGAAGTGGCCGTGAAAAAAACATTATAAAAAATTTAACTATAAGCTAACATAGTTTCTCTCGATAATTTTGTACTTTGCATCACTAAATTTTAGAGAGAAATTATTTTAAAAACTAATTTAATTTATTCATGAAAAGACTATTAATTCTTACAGCAATATTAACCTTAATGGTTGGGGCTGCAAATTCACAGGTATTAAAACCAGTGAAATGGCAAATTTCTTTCAAGAAAGTAAGCGAAGGTGTTTATGACATCATCTGCAAAGCGACTATTGAAAGCGGATGGCATCTGTACGATACCAAACTACCGGAAAACGGACCTCTTCCTACAACATTCAACTTGGATGAAGACGAGACGAAAGACATTGAATTAGTAGGAGAATTTAAAGCAACTACAGAAGCTAAAACTGAAAAGAGCGAAGCCTTCAACATGGAATTGAAATATTTCGAAGGAACCGTGACTTTCGTACAACGGGTGAAACTGAAAAAAGACAAAGCTAAATTGGTAGGCTACATAGAATATATGTCTTGCTCTGGCGGACAATGTATTCCTCCTGCCGAAGAAGAATTTGAATTCGAATTAACGAAATAATTAAAAGGCCGTCTTCGGACGGCTTTTTTTATCTCTCTTCCCCATTGATCAACTAGAAAGAATAAAAATACATGCACTACAACCGAATTCTCTTGTTCTGTATCGTCTTCTTGTTGTTCACGTCTTGCAAGGAGAAGAAATCACCCGTTCAAACCGATTACTCGCTGGAGTTTCCTCACCCGTCACAAACGCTGACTCTTTTGTTTTGCGGGGACATCATCCAACACCTTCCGCAGATATATAGCGCACACGAACCATCGGAAAAAGACTACAAGTACCAGAAATGTTTCAAGTACATCGCACCTTATTGGGCAGATGCCGATTTCGTCATTGCCAACCTGGAAACAACCTTGGGGAATAAAGACTTTTCCGGTTATCCCCGATTCTGTTCACCTTGGCAAATCGCCCGGGACCTTCATCAACTGGGAGTAACAACCTTTGTTACTGCCAACAACCATAGCTGTGACCAACTCGGGAAAGGGATCACCAATACCATCTATTATTTGGACTCATTAGGAATCCCACACACGGGAACATTCACAGATACCCTCAATTACAAAAAGAAACACCCGCTTTATCTTCAGAAAGACGGATTCAAAATAGCATTACTCAACTACACGTACGGGACAAATGGGCTCCCCGTTCCGAAAGGTTTTGTCGTCCCGCACATTGACACGACCGCCATAAAACAAGACATCCAACTGGCCCGCCGGGACACGGCCACCAACATCATAGCCTTCATGCACTGGGGGTATGAATACCATAACTTTCCGAACAAGGAACAGCGGGCATTAAGTAAATGGTTGCATGAACAAGGAATTGATATGGTCATCGGTTCACATCCCCACGTGGTCCAGCCGATAGAATATTATACCTCGGACAAAGATACTCTAGGCGTTACCGTTTTCTCTCTGGGCAACTTTATCTCCAACCAATCCCAACAGGGAACAGAAGGAGGAATATGTATTCGCGTGACTTTAACGAAACCCCGGAACCATCCTGTACGTTATCAGATGGAGCCGATTAAATTTTATATGTACCGTCCCTACGAGGAAGGGCGGCGGCGTTATTACGTGGTACCGGAAAGTTTGGCTGACAGTGTTATGAAAGATTTTCACCTGACGAAAAGCAAGAATTTTTTCAAGAAAACAGATACAATACTGAAATCAACCAAAACTTTTAGTTTTTAGCTTTCCGGTTTTCACTTATATATTTATATATTTGTATGACCTTAAAATAACATGAAGATGAAACTAGCAGTAATCGCACATGACGGGAAAAAAGCAGATATGGTTGCTTTTCTGAACAGACATTATGAATTCATGCATTCGGCAAACATCGAGATCATTGCTACCGGGACTACCGGAAAACATGCACAGGATGCCGGGTTAAAAGTTGAACGCCTTCTTTCCGGTCCACTCGGGGGAGATGCCCAGATTGCAGCACAAGTGGCAGAACATAAAGTACAAATGGTCCTGTTCTTCCGTGACCCGCTTGGGAAACACCCTCACGAACCGGACGTGCAAATGTTAATGCGCGTATGTGACGTTCACAATGTTCCATTGGCAACGAACCCGGCATCTGCGGAATTGATGCTGAAAGGTTTCGAGAAACAGATGCAGAAATAGTTAATGTTTTATTAAACTTTGTGTGAAGATTTGCAAATCCGCACACAAAAAACTATGTTTGTATCGATTAAAGGTTTGTAAACCATGAGGAAACGACAGATAGCTATTATCCCGCTTATTTTTGCTAGCATGATTATGCTACTGTCGTCTATTATGCCTCATCATCACCACGGCAAATTAATCTGTTTCACGCCTACACATGAACACAGTTCGTTCATCGAAAAAGCATGTCACCATGAACATGACTCAACTCCTACCGAGGGAGAATGCGAGGTCAGATTACTATTCCAGACAAGTATTGTAAAACAACATCATGACGAGTGCAATTGTTGTCCGAATATCATTCCGGATCAACCATTCCAATCCATACTGACCCTTGCCGGGTTAGATCACTCGTTATTACTTCTCGGAGTACCAAAAGAAGTTCCACCCATATTTTACCGGGAACGTCTCCACCCGATCACGTGGAGCGTCACCTCCGCCGGCAGGGCTCCTCCTACCGTAATAGCTTAAATATAGAATTACTCGCCCGGCGTGAACCGGACAATTATTATTTATTGTTTTATTCTCAACATTAAATCACTTATTTATGAGAACAATTATTTATGCTATTACAATATTAGCGATCTCCTTATGGGGGTGCAAAAACCAATCATCACAAGATAAACACACTCACTCCGCAACGGAGACTCACGCAGGACACGACCATGAAGGACATGATCACGAACATGAGGGACACGATCATGAACATGAAACCGGGGAGGAACATGCCGGTCACAGTCACGAAAGTGAAGAAACAAAACACAGTGACGAGATCATTTTCCCGAAAGCACAAGCAGCAAAAACCACTTTCGAAGTACGGGAAATTCAACCCGCCTCTTTTAACCAAGTAGTTAAAACAACAGGGCAAGTGCTTGCCGCTCCCGGTGATGAGGCTGTTATCGTCGCTACCAGCAATGGCGTCGTTTCTTTCTCTTCCAACAAATTAACGGAAGGGACAAAGGTTCAAAAAGGACAATCCCTATTCCAGATTTCTTCAAAAGACATTGCGGAAGGAGATTACTACACGAAAGTAAAAGCAACTTACGAGGCAGCTAAAGCCAGCTATGACCGTGCCGAGGCTCTTGTAAAGGACAAAATCATATCTCAAAAAGAATTTGAAAGTATCAAACTGGAATTCGAGAACGCGAAAACAGCTTATGACGCCGTATCCAATAACAAAACGGCAAAAGGAGTCAGTGTAAACGCCCCGATCAACGGACACATGAAAAACATTCTTGTAAAAGAAGGAGAATACATCACGGTAGGTCAACCGATAGCAACGGTTTCTCAAAACCAGCGCTTGGTACTCCGGGCCGAAGTATCCCAAAGATACTACAATGCCATGCAATCCGTAAAGAGTGCTAATTTCAAAACTCCGTACGATAATAAAGTTTACTCCTTGGAAGACTTGAACGGACGCTTGCTTTCTTTCGGAAAAACTTCCAACGAGAATTCATTCTTTATCCCCGTATCTTTCGAATTTGACAATAAAGGCGAAGTGATCCCGGGATCCTTCGTAGAAGTATATCTTATTTCAGCCCCGATTGAAAACACGTTATCCATCCCCGTGTCCGCGTTAACCAACGAGATGGGAATCCACTACGTGTACGTGCAAATTGACGAGGAAGGCTACCGCAAACAAGAAGTGGCATTGGGTGCCAACAATGGTAAAGAGGTACAGATCATCAAAGGCCTGCACCCCGGAGACCGTGTCGTAACCAAAGGAGCCTATCAAGTCAAAATGGCCTCCGCATCCGGAGCAATTCCTCACGGACATAGCCATGAACACTAAAAAATTGAAAATGGAGAATTGAAAATTGAAAATGAAAGTATTCAATCACTTCATTCCTCAATCTAAAAACTAAAAGTTGAAATCTAAAATTAATCGCGGATGCTGAATAAGATTATACAATATTCATTACATAACCGGCTGGTGGTAATGATCGCGTCGATAGCTTTACTCCTATGGGGGTCCTACACGGCGCATAAAATGGAAGTGGATGTATTCCCGGATTTGAACGCGCCCACGGTGGTAGTTATGACCGAGGCGCAAGGAATGGCTCCCGAAGAGGTGGAGCGTATGGTAACCTTCCCGATCGAAACGGCTGTCAATGGAGCCACAGACGTGAAAAGTGTACGTTCATCCTCTACAACCGGATTCTCGGTAGTCTGGGTACAATTTGATTGGGGTACCAATATTTACACGGCCCGTCAGATCGTGTCTGAAAAACTATCCACGTTGGGAGATGTTTTACCGAGTAACGTGGGGCAACCCACCCTTGGACCGCAATCTTCCATTTTGGGAGAAATGATGATTTTCGGGTTAACTGCCGATAGCACTTCTTTACAGGATTTACGGACGATTGCCGACTGGACAATCCGGCCCCGTTTGTTATCCACAGGTGGAGTTGCACAGGTAGCCGTGATCGGTGGTGACATCAAGGAATACCAGATTCTTCTTGATCCCGCACGGATGAAACATTACGGGATCAGCATGGATGAAGTATTGACCGTCGTGGATAACATGAATCAGAACTCCACGGGAGGTATTCTATACGAATATGGTAACGAGTATATCGTGCAAGGTCTTTTGGCAACAAATGACGTGGAAGAAATCGGTAAAGGTGTGGTAAAAACCGTAAACAACGTTCCGGTTCTATTATCGGACATCGCAACCGTACAAATCGGACCGAAAGAACCGAAACTGGGTCTTGCCTCCGAAAGAGCAAAACCTGCCGTACTGGTAACCATCACGAAACAACCGAACACGAACACGCTGGAACTAACCGATAAACTGGATCAGGCCATCGTGGACCTGCAAAAGACATTACCGTCTGACGTGAAAATCTCTTCCGACATATTCCGTCAATCCCGCTTTATCGAAAGTTCTATTTCTAACATACAGAAAGCATTGTTCGAGGGAGCTATTTTCGTGGTTGTCGTGCTTTTCTTCTTCTTAATGAACGTGCGTACCACGATTATTTCGCTAGTTGCCCTTCCCCTATCCTTGCTGGTTGCCATTCTAACCCTTCACGGGCTTGGCCTGACGATCAACACGATGAGTTTAGGAGGACTTGCCATTGCCATCGGTTCACTCGTGGATGACGCCATTGTCGACGTGGAGAACGTGTACAAACGACTGCGAGAAAATCAATTAAAGCCCGCGGAAGAAAGACTTTCCTCGTTGAAAGTCGTGTTCGAGGCGTCCCGCGAAGTACGTATGCCGATTTTGAACTCGACACTGATTATCGTGGCTTGTTTCTTACCCTTATTCTTCCTTTCCGGGATGGAAGGACGTATGTTGATCCCGCTAGGTATTGCATTTATCGTGGCCTTATTCGCCTCAACAGTTGTGGCATTGACTTTGACCCCGGTATTATGTAGCTATATGCTAACGACTAAAAGAGCATTGAAACAAAACGAAAAAGAACCTTTCGTGTCCCGCACCTTGAAAGTATGGTATAAAAAAGCATTGGAATGGGCTCTCCGCTATAAAAAAATAGTTATCGGAACCAGTGCAGCCCTGTTAATCTTCACGATTGTCATCATGACCGGCTTGGGACGTAGTTTCCTGCCCCCGTTCAACGAAGGATCACTCACGATAAACATCAGTACCATGCCGGGAGTTTCATTGGAGGAATCTGATAATATGGGACGTATGGCAGAAGAGATTCTTCTGGACATTCCGGAAATACAAACCGTGGCCCGCAAAACCGGACGTGCAGAATTGGATGAACACGCTCTTGGAGTAAACGTTTCTGAAATGGAAGCTCCTTTCGAACTGGATAAACGTTCCCGGGATGAATTCTTGGCTGACGTACGTCAACGACTGGGAGAACTAAAGGGAGTGAACATCGAAATCGGTCAGCCGATCTCCCACCGTATTGACGCCATGCTTTCCGGTACAAAAGCAAATATCGCCATCAAACTATTCGGAAACGACTTGAACAAACTATATAACATTGGTGGACAAATCAAAGAAGCCATTCAGGGAATTGACGGTATTGCCGACTTGACACTGGAACAACAAATCGAACGTCCTCAATTGCAGATCAAACCGAAACGGGATATGCTCGCAAAATACGGTATTCCACTGCCTGAATTCTCGGAATTCATTAACGTGGCTCTTTCCGGTAAAGTCGTATCACAAGTGTACGAAGGCGGTAAAGTGTTCGACCTCACCGTAAAAGTACATGATGATGACAAGGCTAACATGGAACAGATCGGTAATTTGATGATTGACGCCAACGGGCAGAAAGTTCCACTTCACTACGTGGCTGAAATCCTTCCCTTGGTAGGTCCGAACACCATTAGCCGGGAAAACGTGCAACGGAAAATCGTTGTTTCGGCCAATGTTGCCGGACGTGACTTAAACGGTGTGGTAAAAGACATCCAAAAAACAGTAGGGGAACAAATTACCCTGCCGGAGGGTTATCACGTGGAATACGGCGGGCAATTCGAAAGCGAACAAGCCGCATCCCGCACGTTGTTCCTAACCTCGGTAATTTCCATATTATTGATCTTCCTATTATTGTTCAACGAGTTCCATAGTATGCCTCTATCCGGTATCATCATGTTGAACTTACCGTTGGCAATTATCGGAGGAGTACTAAGCATCTGGTTTACATCGGGAATCATCAGTATTCCGGCCATCATCGGGTTTATCTCCCTGTTCGGAATCGCTACCCGAAACGGTATATTACTCGTGTCTCACTACAATCACCTGCGCTCGGAAGGTATGTCCTTGCATGATAGCGTTATTCACGGTTCACTTGACCGGTTGAACCCGATCTTGATGACAGCCTTGACTTCCGCTTTAGCCTTGATTCCGTTAGCCGTAGGCGGTGACCTTCCGGGTAATGAAATCCAAAGCCCCATGGCTCAGGTAATTCTAGGCGGATTATTAAGCTCTACTTTATTAAACGGTTTTGTCGTTCCGATCATGTACCTGTTACTTAATCACAAACAGAAAGAGATCGAGAATCTGGAAATGTAACCTTTTGAAAATAAAGAAATGAAAACATATAAATTGTACATACTCGGATTGATGCTTTTGGGAACTCTCACCACGAGAGCCCAAAACAGCATCGATCAAGTGCTGAAAAGCATTGAAACCAACAACAAGTCATTGCAAGCCAACACGAAAATGACCGATGCTCAAAAGTTGGAGGCCCAAACCGGGAAGTTCCTTGCCAACCCCTCGGTGGAATGGGAACAGATGTGGGGTAACCGCAACAATCCCGGTTCGGAGTACACGTTGACGGTAAAACAATCGCTGGATTTCCCAACGACCTACTCGAACAAAAACAAACTGGCAAATTTAAAAGCAAACACGATCGGTTTTCAATCCGCCGCCTATCGCCAACAATTGCTTTTAAATGCCAAACAGACTTGTATAGAGATCATCTACTTGCGGAAACAAAAGAGCCTCTTGGACGAACGATTAGCTAATGCAGAAACCATGTTCGCTCTCTACAAAAAGCGGTTTGAATCCGGTGACGCGAACCAATTGGAATTAAATAAAATCCAGTTGGAATTATTGAATGCCCAAAATCAAAGCCGCTTGAACAAAGCCGCTTTAACCGCTGCCGAAGAGCAACTTCGCAATTTTAACGGGGGGAACCCGATCACGTTTGACGCAACGGACTACCCGACGGGAGAAGAACTCATCAATTTTGACCAATTACAAGCTGCCTTCATGGAGGCTGACCCGAATTTGAAAAGCCTTACCGGAGATCAAGAGATTGCCAACCGGGAAGTGAAATTAAGTCGTTCCCTTACCTTACCGAAATTCGATGTCGGGTACAAACGCAATGCAGCCAAAGATCACGTGGCCTCTAATGGATTTATGGTAGGAGTATCTATCCCCCTGTTCGAGAACAAGAACACGGTGAAAAAAGCAAAAGCACAAGCTGAATTTGCCACGGCCTCATTGGAAGACAATCGCTTGAATTTGAAAACGAATCTTCAACAGCTTTACCAACAAGCCGAGGCATTACAGATTTCTCGCGCCGATTATGCCAAAGTATTGGAACAACAACGTAATATCGAATTACTCAACAAGGCTCTCAATGCCGGACAACTTTCCGTGATTGACTATTTCACGGAACTCACGACAATCTACGATAGCCACCAAAGCTATCTGGACGTGGAAAAAGAATATCACAGTATATTAGCTCAATTGTATCAATACAAACTATAAGCATAAAACCTAATATAAAGAAAAGGGACTCGTTATCGGGTCCCTTTTTGAATATCTTGTTCTCATCTCTCAAGAAACAGTTCGTCCATTTGCCTCAGAACGACTCCTTTTTCCGCCAAGCGTTCTGCACTATTGTGTCCCCCGGCATACAATCTGCAATCAAACCCCAAGGTCTCCGCAACCTCTGCATCATGTAGTGTATCACCGACCATAACCGTCTCTCCCGGGACGATCGGGAACATCCGTAACATCTCCTCCCCTCGTGCAACCTTCCCATCCGCATAAATATTATTTGATCCGCAAACTCCCTCGAAATATTCCCGAATACCGAATCGCTCCAACATTCCGGTCAGCAAATCTTCTTGCAACGCGGATAATATATATTGTCGTATGCCTTTTTTCTTTATTCCCTCCAGCACCGGAATAATCCCGGGAGTCAGCTCCACGTTCTTCGCCAGATCATTATAAATGTTCACGAAATCCCTCGACACGGCCTCCCAGTCATCCTGCGTGAAATCAAACCCGATCGATTCATAATAAGGCTTCACGGGAAACCCGAAAATCGATCGGTATTCTTCCACCGTCAACTTCCCCAAATGCTTCCGTTCCAACATCACGTTAATCGTATCCACGCTAATTTTCACATCATCCAATAACGTCCCGTTCCAATCCCAAACCACATTCTTGTATTCCATATCATTCATTATTTCTGCATTTAAACGGCCATTACACCACGTGTAAATCTTTCTCGACAAAGGTAATCATTTCCCGTTTGAATTGAAAAACGGAGTTCGAGTAATGATCTATTCATGCAAAACGAGTATCCTGACAAATTTCATGATTTACACAATAATCATCATGTTATTATTTACTCATACAAATGTTAACTTCTACTATCTATCTCTAATTTTTTATTATTGCAATAGAAGCGGAATAGGACAGGAATGGGAGCGGAATGGGAGCGGCTTACTTTATGATAACACAATGATAGCATTTAAATAACATTATTTTACATTAATTCAAAATCAACTTTTGACAAACCTCATCAAAATTAAGTATCGCTCCCGGCTCATTTCCCATTACACGGGCCTCCAGCATGTTTACTCGTTTTCCTCGGGATGAAATGCCTCGATTCCCGTCCATCCTAACCGTTGACGAGCCACGTTCTCCGGGAATATCCGATAAACCACATCTGCCTCACTACCCAACGTTCCATCCGCATTGAATAATTCCACGTGCATCTTTGCCAAACGGGTACTTTGTTCCACGATACGGGAACGCAGGAATATTTCTCCCCGATCGGAATAAACGGTAGCACGATATTTCGTTGTTAATTCAACCGTGACTCCCGCACTTTTCACTTTAGCAAAAACATTCCAACACGCAATTTCATCCATCAAAGTTGCCTGTATTCCCCCGTGTAACACGTGAAAAAAACCTTGAAATTCAGGTCGGGGCGTCCAATGACAAGTAATATATTCCCCTTCTTCATAGAATTCACAGCGCAAACCATGTTCATTGCCGGATGCACAACCGAAACAATTATATCCCTCGTGTTGCTCGTAAGCGTTGTATAGTTTTTTTCTTTCCATCTTCTGATAAAAAAAGGGACGTGGTCGCGTCCCTCATGATAAATTGTCTAATATTTTTACAAATTGCTATTAATCAGCTTAGCACAAGCTTCCATTTCCTCTTTCGGGAATTGTTTCTTCGGGTTAGAGAAATTCAACTCGTTGCCTTCAACCAAAGGAACCAAGTGAATATGAGCATGTGGAACATCCAAGCCCAGCACGGCTACCCCCACACGTTGGCAGGGAACACTCTTCTTAATTGCTTTTGCCACCTTTTTGGCAAACACCATCATCCCGGCTAATTCCTCATCCGTCAAGTCAAACAAATAGTCTTCTTCTCTCTTTGGAACCACTAACGTGTGTCCCTTCTGCATGGGATTAATATCCAAGAATGCATAGTAATTTTCATCCTCAGCCACCTTGTAAGATGGAATCTCCCCGTTAATAATCATCGTGAAAATTGAAGCCATAATCTATTTTAGATTTTAAATTTTAAATTTTAGATTCTAAATTCCCAACCCCACCGACTTTCATTTTCAATTCTCCATTTTCAATTTTCAATTAAATTGAAATGTCCATGATCTCAAACTCCATCAATCCTGCCGGCACTTGCACCTCAACCTTATCCCCTAGCTTTTTACCGATCAAAGCTTTAGCGATAGGAGTGGTGATCGACAACTTACCAGCCTTGAAATCAGCCTCGCTTTCTGACACCAAAGTATAAGTCATCGTTGCCTTTGTCTTTATATTTTTGATCGTCACTTTATTCAATATCTGAACTTTTGACGTGTCGATCTGTGACTCGTCAATGATCCGGCAATTGGAAATTATATCTTGTAGCTGGGCGATTTTAGCCTCCAGCAATCCCTGGGCATCTTTCGCCGCATCATACTCTGCATTCTCGGAGATATCTCCTTTTTCGATGGCTTCTCCAATTGCCTTAGAAATCTTAGGGCGCTCTACATTCTGCAGATTGTCCAGTTCATCCTGCAATTTTTTCAGCCCTTCTTTGGTTACATAAGATACCTTCTTTGTCATAATTGTTATATTAAGATCTTGATTTGTACATAAAAAAATAAATGACACTTATCCTCCAATAAGTGCCTTTATCTAGTTAAGAATTCCATTCTCTCTGGAATCCTCACCTCCTGAAGACAAAATTAGGACCTTTTTTTGAATAAAACAATTTTTCCCCACAAATATTTTTATTTAAAAAATTCGATGCCATTTATCTGATACAGAAAAAACTATCTTTCCCACTCTACAAGCAGGAAAGGGAGGGTCACTTAAAAATCATTCGATCCCGTTTTTATCATTTCCCGGTATATAAATAGCGTCAAGGCAAGTAATCTTCCCGGATATTTTGCATCGCTGCAAACAAATTGCTCCGGGCATGAGGAGAGATCATTTCCATTTGGTCAAGCAACTTACTCACGGCATCCCGGTTCGTTGCCTTTTCATGGGGGCAATGCTTTTTTTGCTTTTTAAACTGCCGCATTTCAGCATATCGTGAAGTCTCGTCATTCGAAAGATAGATTAATGGACGAATAAGCGTGAACGTATTCTTGAACATTTCCAACCGGGCAGGCATACTGCAAATCGTTCCGTTGAACATCATGCTCATCAAAAGACTTTCCACGGCATCATCCCGGTGATGGCCCAAGGCCAGTTTCTTACAATCATACTCTTTGGCAATATCGAAAAGCATCTTGCGCCGATGCCATGAACACACGAAACAAGCCGGTTTCTTGGGATTCACGGTGGTATCTACCCGTATCGTCCGGTAAACATACTCCACCCCCAGACGTTCACAAAATGCCCGCAAGTAATCGCTGTCCACTTCGTAAGCGACATCCTCCACCGCGATATGAGCCGCTATGACCGTGTAATTTTGTTTCGGGTCCTTGGCACGCATGGCCAACACTTCCAACAAGGCCAATGAATCCTTCCCGCCCGAAACTCCTACCAAAATCCGGTCCCCGTCCTCTATTAAATTATAATCATGTATCGCTTTCCCCACCTTTCGAAAGAAATCCCGGGTAAATACTTTATCTTGTTTTTCTTCTGTTATCATTTATATATAATTTCCCTTCAATTTCAACGTCTATTTCTTAATAAACAAAAATACAATTTTTTCAAAACTAAAACCTTTTTCTTTTTGATAATACGGTATTTTTTCATAAATTTGGTTATAATTTAATTTCGTCAAACAAGTTTGAAAAAGTGCGTACACAAAGAAAGGAGTAAAACTGCAAACGCTTTTTTCAATATATTATTTACCAGTTAATCTAGATAAGGTATGAAATATGTATGTCTCCTTATTACCATTTTTATTATTAGCGCATGTAATAATAAAAAAACAGACGGTTCCGCTATCGTACAAAAACTACTACGAACAGAACGTTCACTTGATAAACAAGAAAAAAAAATTATCAAAGAGATAAGCAATGCTCACAGGACAAGTTATAACTTTGATGTGAGCAAATTAGTATCCTGCTCTTTTTGTGATTTTGATGCAAAAAAATTCGTTTCCAATCCTTCTCCTGAAAAACTTTTAACTTGCCTGTCTGAATCGAAAACAGAAAAATATTTTATCCAAACCGATGGAAAAAAAGAATTCCTATTAACTGTTTGCAAGATGAAAGACGGATGGCGAATGCACACGAAGGAACGCTGGGATGGGCAATCTTTACTGTTAAAAAAAATGTTGCAAGAGGCCGGTTCCGAGCGTTATTTAATTTTCAGATACGGTTTCGACAGATTCGTGGTGTACCACAGTTGCTTACTGCACAACAAACGGGAGAAAAATAAATTCAGAGGGAGTTTGCGAGTTTTTAGTTGCATCTATTAATAAAAAAGATCCTTTCATTGAAAAACTTAAAATGACCGAAAAGGAAGAAAAGCAAGATAAAATTTTTGAATTATTAGGAAAGTACGATTCAAAATAAAGATATAAATTACAATATGAGATTTAGACCACTATTCTTCTGTTAACTCCATAATTTAACGAGTACTTAAAGACAAGTGGCTAAAAATTATATATGATTTTTTGAGATATTATCTATCAATTAATCAAAGTAAACTATGAAATATATATACCTCATTATTATCACTTTCATTATTAGCGCATGTGTTAATAATAAAATAGAAGAATTCGCAAATGTAAAAAATTGCTACGCTCAGAACGTTCTCTAAATGAACAAGAGAAAGAAATTATTGAAAGAATAAATAAAAGTTATTCTCGGGGGAACAATCCTAATATTGATGTGAATCAATTGATCTCTTGTTCTTTCTGTGATTTTGATGCAGAAGAATTCTTTTCAAACCCATCTCCTGAAAAACTCGCAAATTGCTTTTCTGAGTCAGAAACAGAAAAATATTTTATTCAAGTTGACGGGAAAAAAGAACTTTTATTAACTGTCCGTAAAATGAAGGATAAATGGCAGATGTACACGAAAGAACGCTGGGACGAGCAATCTTTGCCTTTAAGAAAAATGCTTCACGAAGCAGGAACTAGTCGCTATTCAATTTTTAAATACGGTTTTGATAGATTCGTAATGTATGACACTCCCGAGGGAATCGCCTATTGTACGACTGATGGAAGAAAAATAAGTTCCGAAGGAATTTGCGAGCTTTTAGTTACATTCATCAATAGAAAAAAAGATCCTTTTTTTGATAAAATTAAAATGATTGAAAAAGAAAAAGAAGAGAAGAAAAATAAAATTTTTGAATTATTAGAAAAGAAATATTCAAAACAAACGAGTAGATCTGACGATCCTACTGATATCGGATTACAATTTGGTTGTACTGGTGAGGACTGTAAGCATTCATGTTCCTATGCAATCTTTTTATGACTGGTGTACTTTTGCCGTAGGAGAATGGTGGATAAACGGAACTATCTCTCAATGCAATTTAGCTACAAGTTGGATTAGCATCCGCACTGGTGGCTATAACAATTGTTGCTCTTTATCACCAACAAATGTCAACCCAGGAAGTCCTGTTTATCAAAGTTGCGTCATTAATAATAGCATTCAAATAGAGCAAGTACCCCCATTTCTCAGTAGATATAAATTTGTACCAGGGCAAATCAAACCTTTTGCAGACCTTTTGTTAGCTTTACTTGAGGATGGCATAATCTATTCGCCTAGATTAAGATGTATTGGTTGGATATACAGTACGAATATCAGTCGGGCTCATACGATAATAATAGGAGGTGTAAAAATCACAGAATTGGATGTACGTTCACACAAATTTACTTGTACCGTTTACTATGGAGATCCACACTCTGGTTACTACTCAGAGACAGAATGTAACCAAGATCAAATATTTGGAGATACAGAAGGCATTTTAGCCATGGTAGAATAAAATAGGGAAAAGGAGGAGAGGGAGATACAAATTTCTCTCCCCCCTTAGATAACGTCCTCTTTTATATATAATTTTCCTGCCTCTGTTGTTATGTATTTTTGGTTCCGGTCATTCGGGTTAGGATTCTCCCGAGCAAGCAATTCCATCTCTACTAATTCTGTAATATATTGCCTGACATTCTTTGAATGGTATGTAATATCTAAATGATCCAATATCTCTTTACTTGTTCGAGGTGTAAGGCAAAAATTTAATGTATTGATTTGTTTCTGATTCAAATTTTCTCTGACATTTTCTCTGACACTTTCTCTGACACTTTCTCTGACACTTTCTCTGACACTTTCTCTGACATTCAATGTTTTACCCACATCATCTTGGACACTTTCTTGGACACTCGTGTATTCCCGATACAACTCGACATCCACGAAATCTCCTTTTTCAGTAATTAACGGTTTTGCAACCCCGGCCTCTTCGCACCATGAAAATATCCTCTTTATTCCACTGCCCCATTGTTCGATATAGTCCAACTCTTTAAACACACGGGCTATCGCCTTGTTTCTCGTTTCAGAGCGTCCTGCAAGCACGTCCTCAATCGTAATCGAACTCGGGAAACCTCCGGGGGAAACAATATTCACGATGTCATCATAAATACCGACTTTTATATCCCGCCCTAAATTAATATAGTCCCTATGTACATAAGCGTTCAATATAACTTCCCGAATCGCCTCCATCGGGATCTCGTACCGATCTTCCCGTTGTAACCCTTTAATCACTCCCGCCAAATGGAGATGGTTTTTTATAAACATCTCGACTTGATCCAATTGAGAAAAAAGGTCTCCCGAATATTCCTTCTTATCAATAAATGATCCCATGGTCGTTCCTTTAAAACGGGCACACTTCACGGTGGCATTTTCCCGTACCCCTAACAAAATCAACAAAGCTTGCAAGGGATACAAATGCCCATGTTCTTCTTGGACGAGTTTCAGACTTTTCAACTTCTCTATATCAAGGATCTTCCCCCTCGCCTCGAACCTTTTCTGCAACGGGGTCAAATCCAGACCATCAAAAGACGTATCAAAACAGATCTCCTCATCAAAACTTCTATTTATTCTCTGCCGCTCCAAATCGATCACGGTCTCCACGTCTGCTTTACGGTTAGAACTCCCTATCCGCACGTAAGTACCATGATTTCGCCCTTCTTTTTTCAAGTAGTAAGGTAATAGATTCCCGCGATAGACCTCTATTATAAACAATAACTTCCCATCCACGTTTGTCGTGTAAAATTCGGGAAGAATATTCGGGTAACATAAATCATAGATAATGGATGCCACTCTATCCTGCAATTCAAAAATATCCACGTCGGGGTCAATGCCTTTTATCGTTCTGTCGTCTCCAACCCCGATAATTAATTGCCCCCCGCTAGTATTAGAGAATGCAATAACAGTTTTCGCTATTTTATCCCCTTGCGGCAGAATTTCTTTGAATTCCAAGACTTTACTCTCCCCCGCCAGTATTTTATCCTGTAAACGTGAGTCCATACGGTTATGATTTACTTCTTTCATGCAAATTTAAGAATTCCACGCCACATATTGTTGCTCTCTCACAAATATTTGTAAATTTGAACCCTCAATCTAAAAACACAGCCCGTTATGCTAAAGAAAGTGCCGCACACCTACACCATTGTATTCTCAATCATTATCATCTGTGCCATCCTGACGTGGATTATACCGGGCGGGGAATATGCCCGGGAAACCGTCGATGTCAATGGAGTGGAACGTACCGTAATCGTGAACGATTCATTCCACGAGGTGGCCAAAAGCCCGCAAACGTGGCAGGTGTTTTCGGCCCTTTTCAACGGATTCGAGAAACAAGCCGGAATTATCGCTTTTATCCTAATCATCGGGGGTGCTTTCTGGATCATGAATAACAGCAAGGCCATTGACGTGGGAATTTTCTCCTTCTTACGCTCCACTCAGAAACTCGAACATATCGGGATTATCCGTAAACTAGGGGTCAATAACATCATTATCACCATGGTCATGCTCCTGTTCAGTTGTTTTGGGGCGATCTTCGGGATGAGCGAGGAAACGCTGGCTTTTGTCATTATTATTGTTCCTCTGGCCATATCCATGGGTTACGATTCTCTCACGGGAGTATGTATGGTCTACGTCGCCGCCCATGTCGGGTTCGCGGGTGCTATTCTGAATCCCTTCACGATCGGCATCGCACAAGGATTATCAGACCTACCGCTATTCTCCGGATTTGAATACCGGGTTTTCTGCTGGGCCATCCTCAACGTGATCATGATTGCTTGGGTACTACGCTACGCGGCAAAAGTCAAAAAGAATCCCAAAGCCTCTCTCGTGTACAACTTGGATAGCCATTGGAGACAGGAAAAAGTGGACAACACGCAGGAAATTGAATATAAAAGTTACACCTCATCTTGGGTAGTTTATCTTTTTATCCTCTCCGGACTTGTACTCTTCTCCTGTTATTTCCCCCGCACGACACTATCCATCGGGGAACATTCCAGTCTGACCACGTTTGTTGTTCCGGTATTAACCGTGCTATTTGCCTTGATCGGATATTTTTCTTTACGGAAATCTTTCCACTTTTTTATCTTGACAATCCTAGGTTTCACTATTCTTTTCCTAATCGTGGGAGTGATGGGCTACGGGTGGTACCTGCCCGAAATATCCGGATTATTCCTTGCCATGGGAATCCTTTCCGGATTCGCGGCAAAAGAGAACGCAGATAGTATTGTCAAACTCTTTATCGCGGGAGTAAAAGATATTCTTTCTGCCGCACTAGTAGTCGGGTTGGCCGGAGGTATCATCATTGTTTTGCAGGAAGGGCATATTATAGACCCGATCCTTCACTCGCTGGCAAGCCTGATGAGCGAGGCAGGACGTGTACTTTCACTAGGAATCATGTACTTGATTCAAACCATGATCAACATCATCATCCCATCGGGTTCAGCCAAAGCGGCTCTCACCATGCCGATCATGGCTCCTTTCTCCGACGTGATCGGGCTATCCCGACAAGCCACCGTGATGGCTTTCCAGTTCGGGGACGGGTTCACGAACATGATCACCCCGACTTCCGGCGTGTTGATTGGCGCTTTGGGAATTGCCCGTATTCCTTACGATATTTGGGTGAAATTTTTCTGGAGATTCATCCTGCTGCTTGTCATTATCGGTTTCGTGTTATTAATTCCCACGGCAACCATGCAGTTGAATGGATTCTAAAATTTTATAATGATCTGAATGAACAACTTTTTTATAAAAACATTTAAAATTTTAATCTCATGAAATCCTATTTATTATTACTTTTTTCTATTATTTTCACTCTCACGTGTATCTCATGTGACGATGACGACGACAACGAGGATAAAAATATTACTCCCCACGGGATTGTTATACTTAATCCACAAATCCTGATAGACAACGAGAGTAATTGTGAAATCATTTTTCGAGTAAACCCATCAAATTATGAAGTTTCACCCGGGAGTATTGCGCTGGATTGCGTACAATCAAACACGATAGGCCGCAGCGTGTCGGTCACGCCACCCGAAAATCTTGAACTCGTAAGTGTTCAAGCACTTGTTGACGAGGAAGAAAAAATTCACGAAGGAGAATGGGTCGCCACGGTTAAGGTAAAAGACGGACTTCCATTTGCCGAATTAACGCAAATCTTTCTTGTACTAAATTATAATATCGAAAAAAATCAAGTTGTCAGCATCACCTCTTCTAATTATGCTGAAATTACAACAATACCCGCCATTTCTGAAAAAATGGTTTCATTTTCAAACCCAACGGTTCAAAGCTACAAATCACCCATGAATGGCGAAGTTCTTTCGTCCCGAATCCACGTGACCCCCAACCCTTTAAACGAAACGACTAATATAAATTACGATCTTTCATTGATCCAAAACATGGAAGTCGTTTTAAAAGGAGAGTTTGCAGATTATTTCCAAGTGTCCAAGCTGCAAGATGATTACGGGTTAGCATTTGACATCACCCCCATTTTATCAAATTTCGATGCATACTTCAAAGAACACACCGATATAAACTCGATTCCAACGACCGCGGAAGTAACTTTGACGGATATTTTCGGGAACACGTTGGTTCATAACGTTGACGTTTCTTTCTTTCGCAACATCCAAATTATCCCGGTGACAGAAGGGTTGACCTACAACAGAGCTGACTTTGAAGGCCCAGATCTTGTACCGGAGGTGATTGTTGATATGTCAGAATATTTACCCAAAATTGGCATCACTCAGGAATTTTTAGCCGAGCATCCCAACCGAGCCTTTTCAATCGTTTGTACCGGTTACATGCCCGACGGACAAGAAGGAAACTACGGATTCGGATTTGCCGGTCATTCCATAACCGATGACGAGACCTACATGAAAACCGGGAAATTTCAAGCGACATTAGATGTCCTTTTCGATCCAGAGCATTCCTTATCGGGAAGTTACTATGCCGTCATTCGTTTCTTCATCGTGGATCCCATCACGAGAGATACGATCATCTGTGCAGACATTCGTCAGGAAATAAAACTTGTTGACTAAAATCATAACGTTAAATTGAAATCATGCAAAAAGAATGATTCTTTTTGCATGATTTCAATTTAATCAATGCAAAGACTCCACGCATAACCACAGGGCGGGTTCTTCACAAAAGAAGATGGTAGTGTCACCAACACCCCATTTCCCACTCGTTTATATGACAAATTCCCTTTATAACCCAATAACGAGATTTTAGCCCCTTTAGCCGGATTAATACTGTACAACATAATCTGTGAGGGCGGATTCGGCTCATCTTCATCATTTAGATAAATAGCATACACTTTCCCGTTATTCTTATGTTTCGTGTAACAAATCTTCGCCTCTTTGTAAGGAGCAATCGGCCGGGTCTCGTAGATCGCTTCCCCGTTAACCTTCATCCACGCCCCCATCTCTTTCATGATTTTAATTCCTTCCGGCGGGATCTCCCCGTTACCATCCACACCCACGTTCAACAAGAAATTTCCTCCCTTACTGACAATATCCACGAGATAATGCACCAATTCCCGGGTAGACTTATACTTATCACCCGGCAAATATGACCATTGATTAGCCATCGTCATACACGTCTCCCACGGGTAATCCCACGGTTTCTCGGGAATTTTCTGTTCCGGAGTGCGGTAGTTCTCGTACTTCCCTCCAACCCAACGATCCACGACAATCAAGCCGGGTTGATATCCCCGGGCCATATCGACAATCCGATCCATTTTAATATCCTGTCCCCGATTCTCCGGGGCCACCCATCCCCCGTCCAGCCAGATAATATCCACATTCCCGTACCCGGTCATCAATTCCTTCACCTGATTATAAGTAAAGTCGCAGAATTTCTCCCACATCCACGGGTGATCCTTGATCTTGTAATTCACGTTACGATCGCCATGTTGCCAGCGATCCGACCAATAATAAGGGCTATTCCAATCCGGCTTTGAAAAATAGGCCCCGATCATGAAATCCCTTTCCCCGAAGGCCCGAAACAACTCCTTCACGATATCCGCATTCGGAGCCGTATGGAAAGGACATTCCTCGGAGGTAATCTTGTAATCCGTTTCCCGGGTATCCCACATACAGAACCCGTCATGGTGTTTCGTGGTAAACACGAAATACTTCATACCGGCCTCTTTTGCCAGATCAGCCCAATATTCCGGGTTAAACTTCACCGGGTTAAACGTCTTCTTTAATCCCACGTAATTCCGGTAATACTCGTCATAAGAAATCATCGTGTCCCGTTGAATCCAATCCACGTCTTCAGAACAAATCGTCCACGACTCGCAATACCCTTTCTGGCTATAAGGTCCCCAATGCACGAAAAAACCGAACTTCAAATCCTGCCACTGTTCCAATTTCGCTTGTACTGCCGGGTCCTGTTCCCGGTAATATTCCATTCCCTCGTACTGGGCATATAATAACATGCTCCATCCGACAAGAATCACACTCAATAATACTTTCCGCATGACTACTTTTTTACAATTCATATATTTTACACAAACATTTGCAAATATATAAAAAAGAGTCCATGTCTAAAGTTCATCATCTTCTTACAATCAAAAAAGGGAATCCAATTTCACTTATCGGATTCCCTCTACATCTTAAAACACAAACTTTATTTCAATCGTTCGGAGACAAAAGCCTTCAATTTCTCTCCTCTCAGATTTTTAGCTATAATACGATTATTTTCATCCAACACGAAGATCGTCGGAACAGCATCAATATTGTATTTCTTTATCACATCGCCCTGCCATCCTTTCAGATCAGAAAGATGTAACCAAGTCAACCCATCTTTCTTGATCGCCTCCACCCACTTATCCTTTTTCTCGTCCAAGGAGACACTGATCACGGACAAACCTTTATCTTTAAATTCAGCATACAGTTTCACCATATTCGGGTTCTCCATCCGACACGGTCCACACCAAGATGCCCAGAAATCAATGATCTTCAATTTCCCTTTCACGCCATACAAGGCAACGTCCTCCCCCTCCGGTGTTTGTAGCGTGAAATCCGGGGCAACAGCATTTACACCAACCCCTTCCAACGCTTGAATCCGAGCTGCCACTAACCTACCGGGGCCTGTCGCTTTCGCTTTATCCGTCAAACTCGCATAACACTCCTTCAACCGATTCAAATCCAAACGTTCCATTCCAGCCGTCTGGATGTAAGCTGCAAACACGTTATCTTTATTCCTCTCCACGACCTCAGCTAAACGAGATTGTGCATCTGCCATCACTTGATCCAACTTCTTCTGCAATTCACTTGCAGTACGGTAATGTTTCGCCTCGCTAGCCTCCGCCAGTTTTGCCCGTGCAGCCTTAATCTTCTCGTTTTCCTCAGCAACGATTCCCTGATATGTTATTAACTCGCTCTGTAATTTTCCTCCTTTAATTACGCTTTTACCGGACTGGAACAGTTCCATCTCGTAAGGAGCATCTGAATCCAAAATAAAAACAAAGCCTCCGCCATATCCTTCCACGTAAATCAACGCCACGCAAGGTTCATTCATTTCTCCTTCCACCACGAACTTCCCGCCATGAATATCCCCTCGTCCCAACGTATCCACCCGGTCCACCAATTGGGTAATCACTATCATTCTGCCCGACGGCATTTCCGGTATTTTCCCGTTAATCGTAAACTTCTTTCCTTCCCCGAAAGACAATCCGGGGAAAAGGAAAAAAGCAATTATAAACAATTGACTAAATAACTTATACATATCTATTGAATCACTCTCGTTACTGTTGTAAAAATCAAATCTTTTATCTCTCCGAAACCGGTAAACGTATGTGAAGTCACGAAATCCCCCGCCTCGTCCAAAATTACCTCATGCAATTCACCCGCACCTGCCACATTCACGACAATTCCCAAGCAACGGTACGGGGAAGAATTATCCGGAAAACTAGCATCAGCATCAGACCTGAACTTCAACTTCGTGATCACGTTGCCCGCATCATACAATTCTATCGATTCTTTACTTACGGTATTAAACAAGAACACCTTACTCTCTTTCGTGTAAAAGAATTGTTCTGCATAAGCGGAAGACGTGGCAAAACAAGTATTCTGGTCAAACCCGAGTTCTCCCAAATTCACTCTCGTCACCTTGATCGGGGACTCTTCGGCCCTCATTGATTTTCCCTTATCACTAGCCTCTATATAAAAGATATAGCAGGTATCCGTCATCACGCCAATAGCTGTTGCTCCGGTCTCTTCGGACCCCGAAGTAACTCCTTGCCCCAACCATAAAATCTCCATCAATTGAGTCGTCCCGTCAACAACTTCGGACAAGCCTTCAACCGGAAAATCACTGATCTCTACCGTATTTGACTCAACAGCATTTTGCGGGTAACTCCCGTCGGAACTCGTAACATTATAACACTGGTTTTCAGCTGGATTAAAAGACATGAATTTCCGATTCGTTTTATCCCAAATCGTGGTAAAACCCGTTTGACTCATATAAATCTTGTCGATCACGTAATTCTGCACGTCGTTTTCAGCCAAACCGGAAAAATAATATCCACTCATTCCCGAATGATAGAATTTACCATCATTATCCACGGCAATAGCATAACGACTTAAAGGATGAGATTCACTATAAGCTAAATTATTCGGGTTAGCTCCCGGTGCAAATAACGATCTGGAGTCTTTCCGGTCTTCCAACACGAAAGGCAACATCAAAGCAACAGAATCCCGCTGAATAACATATAAATTTTCATACTTATCCTGACCATCCGTATGAGTCAGGAAAGCCACGTACGACAAAGCCTCCGCTTTTTGGAATCGTTCCCTGTTCCACAGATCCTTATAAGCATCATAACTGATAATCGGGTTCGTGGAATCCGGTTCCTCCACGGTAGATAACTTCCTGTTATTTTCCGGGCCATTCAGGACAAACCATGCATTCACGAACGGCACTTTCGTACTCATGGTAAAATCACGATAATGATCAACCCCCGTCCTCTTATCACTCAGCCGGAATTTAACATTATATCTGGTTGTTTTCTTCGGAGGATAAGTCAGTTCCAATTCTTTCGTGAACACGCTATCCACAACATTCTCAGAACCATCCTTGTACCCCACCGTCCATAAATACTCCACGTTATCCTCTCCTTCCACCATACTTTGGGTAAACACCGGAGAATAAGTCACCTTCAATTCTTCCTGCGCCGGCTGGCGATACTCGTATCGATACGTATTTCCTTCTTCCACGGTAATCGGTGTAGGCATAAACGTAAGCCCATCAATCGTGTTTATATCTTTGTAGTCGTAATTTCCTTTATCATCATAACATCCGACAAGAAACCACGCGACAAATCCGACTATAAATATTAATCTTTTCATTGTATTTCTATTTTATGAATCATAGAATAATCTTTCTCTCATATAACCGGGAACTGTTCGAACGGTAGCGGATCATCCGGGTGTTCAGCGTTATATTCGTCATAGGCATCCCGTAAACGTTGGTTCATTCCTTCCGGATCTTCTATATACCAATAACCGAAATTGTTATAATCATCCCCTAAAGCCTCTCGCATAATTGATTCTTGGCCATAGAATATTCTCCGATTATGTATTCAAACGTACTCCACCAAACAGGAGCCGGAGGTTCCGGAAATGTAAAATCTTTCTCTTCACCGGGATGTGAAGCATTGTATTTGTTCAAAGCCTCTGACAGCGTGGCAAGATCAGTACTCCAATCAGCATACTGATCATACAATTTTCCCAAAATGGTCACCATGAACGCATACTTGTCCTCGCTAAACTCCCCAACGACACTCGCGTCCCATTGAGACGGCTGCGGATAACGATTGCTTAATAGCACTTGATATTCATTCTTTTCCGTTGCTCCCAATTCCAATGAAGGATCGGAATTCTCCGTATCTAAAACAATCCCGATCGTGTAGTTCACCCTAGCACCCGGATTCAACACGTACACTTCCACCGTGTCTTTCAATTGTCCGGCACGGAACACGTACGAAGACTCAAACTCCAAGAAAGTTTTTGCCACTTCATCCGTACCTTCCGCCACCACCGCCTTCAACCGAAATTCCCGGTCATAATCCACGGCATGCCCCATCATGGATAAATTCAACTGAATTTTCTTTTTCAGTAAAGAATCTCCGGTATACCATCTTGACGTGTAATAAGATCCCTCGCCCGGGACTCCGGAATACCAGATCGTATCAATTCTATACTCCTGCATAAAATCAACCGTCACTCTCATTTCATTCGTGTCATAATCGAATTGCAAACCATCCCGTTCTATCGAGTAGCCGGGAATCTGCTTTTCCTGACACGCCGCTAAAGAGAATAACAAAACACTTATAATAACATATATATTTCTCATATTCTATACTTTGCGTTTAAATGATTACTCAGCCTCACCATACGTTTTCTCATCATCCGGAACCGGAAGCACGTAAGCTGAAAAATTCTCCACGGGACAACGGTAGAAGGTTTTCATGTTATGTCTCTTCAAGAAGTAGAAATACTGCCCTTCAGCAAAGAATTCCTTTTGATACTCCTTGTTCAATTCTTCCAAACGTTGTTCCTCGGTCACATCCGTACCAACATCGTATGCCCTAGAAATACCCCTAGCGTTCTTCACCGCATTAATATATTGTCCACATTCAGACAAAGCAACCGACTCCGCCAGTATATAGTACATCTCTGTCAAACGGATCAATGGGATTTTCTCTCCATATATTCCGCTGGCACCTAAATATTTGCGACAAAGAAAAAGATTAGCAGAAGTATGAATAAAGCCATAATTCGAACGATAACGCATATCATTCAACCCAATGCCCGAATTGGTTTCAAACACGGATGAAATATTGGTTCGAGAAATATAATACTGCGTGTCGAAAGTCGTGGCATCTTTCCAATAAGCCGCTAACTTTTCTTCCATATTATACATGGAAAGTCCGAAAATAGTCTCCCCGTACGAAGACACGTCTTCCCGGTTATCACGTACAAGCCGCAACCCGGAATCATTAATTACCTCCCGGGCATAGTTCGCTGCCTGCGTCTTATTTCCCATGTACAAATATACGCGGGCCAACATAGCCTTAACGGCATACTTGTTCATACGATGCTTGCGATAACCGATGAAAGGCTCGTCTGCAACATTCTCATAATTCATCGGATCATTCTTCAACAATTCCTCGGCAGCTTTCAAATCGGCAACAATACGTTTCATCACCTCGTTAGCTGCCATCAAGGGTGCGCTTTCCGAATTAAATTGCTCCCGGTAAGGAATACACGCTTTTGTCGAATCCTGGGAATAAATCGGTCCCCACAAACGCAACAGATCAAAATAATGAAACGCACGTAAGCCAAGAGCCTCCCCCTTCATCAGATCACGATACCCCTCCGTCACGATCACATCTCCGTTTGTCTCAAGGTATTGCAGGAAATTATTGATATTTGCGATCTCGTTATATAACTTCAACCAGATCTCGGCAATCGCATTTTTAGAACTTGTCGTTTCACCATATTTATAGATAGCAGCCCGTTCCTCATCCGTCACGGTTCCTGCCGGGTAATTATCATATCGTTGAACCAATTTCTCCACGAAATCAAACGTCATCTGTCTCCCGTATGACTTTTCCAGTACCATCATGCTATATAACCCGGTCAACGCACTCTTGAACCCGTCCTCTGAAGTAAAGAACTCTTCGGCCTCAATATCCGTTTTCGGATTCACATCAATCCAATTCTGACAGGAAGACAAGAACAACGAAACGATGCAAATTGCTGATAATAATAAGTTTTTCATCTCGTACTCCTCCTCATTTTAATTAAACAATACCGACAACGACACGTTGAACGTTCTGGCAAACGGGTAATCCAATCCCCTTTCCGTTCTGATCGATGAAATTCTACCTAGTTCCTCCATCGTAGCGTTCAGCGACATACTGGCAATCCGGCACGCTTGCAAGAATTTAAAATTCTTCGGGTCAAAACGATAACCGATTGCCAAAGACGTAAACGACAATTCATTCCGTTTCTGAGCGAAACGGCTGCTCATTCCCGTATCTTGGTTCGTCATCGTTATCGCTTTATAACGGGCATTCCGGTTATTCTCACTCCAACGGTGTGATAACGCCCGGCGATCCAAGTTATAAGCAGCACTTGAATTTTCAATTTTATCCACCAGCGTCTGGTTATACCACCATGCTCCCAACTCGTACGAACAAGCCAGAGAAACACTCCAATTCTTATACGTAAACGCGGAAGAAATAGAACCTCTCAATTTCGGTTCCGTGTCACCGATGGCCACTTTATCCAGCGGATCCCAGATATAGGTTTTCTCCCCGTTGCGGGTTAAGAACACTTCTTGCCCCGTGGCCGGGTCAATTCCCAAAGAAGGAACCACGAACAACTGGGTGGTAGATTTCCCTTCCTCGTAAATAGCCTCCGGGCTCCCGTTCTTTTTCTCCAGATTTTTCTGATTCATAGCCTTCATCTCGTTCGAAATCTTCTTGATCACGTTACGATTATGCGAACCGTTCATTGAGATACTCCATTGAATCTGTCTTTCGTAATCCTGAATAGGCATCACGCTTAACGAAATATCATATCCCTCGTTTTCAACAGCTCCCACGTTCATGGTTTTGCTCGCAAATCCGGTAGAAGGAGCCATATTATAATCCAACAGCAACTCATCCGTGTAATTATTGTAATACGAGAAGGATGCATTTACCCGACTATTCCATAGTCCAAGTTCCATCGCCAAACTACGATTCTTCGTCGTAGACCATCCCAAATCCGGGTTACCCATACCTTTCAACTGCGCTCCCAATATATCCGAAGACGGATAGGGGAACAACAAATCATCGTACGTGTAAGTCTCTTTCGCCTGATAAGGGGAATAACTTTGTGATCCCGTGATACCGTATGATCCGCGTAACACCAAGTTTGAGATGAAAGTATTTTGCAACCATTTTTCCCGGTGTACATTCCAACGAGCCCCAACTGCCCAGAAAGGAGCCATACCCGTGTTCGCCCCGAATTGCGAGGAAAGATCCCCACGAATACTAAAGTCTACCGAGAAACGCATATCATACATATAACTAAGCTGCCCGATAATTCCGACCGTCCGGGAAGTCGATTCAGACCCGCTCACCCGGTCTTCCATCTCGTAAGCAAACAAAAAGTCATCCATATTATCATTCGGAAAACCCATAGCCGACAAGTCTACACTATTATTCTTGTTCTCATCCACGTTCCAACGTCCGAACAAACTTAACAAATGCTTATCCTTCGTGTAGTTATAACTTACAGAAGCATTCACGCTCCAAGAAACATTATCCCCTGTACTCTTGCTGTATGACCCTTTTCTGGTCAAATCTGTCTCTGGCAAGAAATCCGTATGATTCATGGATTTGAAAACCTCCATCCGGGAAGTACCTTTCGTGATGGACGCTCCCGCTGACACCCGGAGATTTTCTAGAATCGCACACTCGATATTAAAATTATCCACGACACTAAAATTCTCCGTGAAATCCTTATATTTCCACAACAAATTATACAACGGGTTCACAATATTCACCGTTCCTCCCCCTTCACCCGGTAACTTCTTCCGGTCCAGAAGACTGGTATAACGACCGTTCTCATCCGTTTTCCGGTAATACGGGTTTAATTTCGTGTATTGACTGAAAGAACCGTAGGGAGAATTATCCCCTCTCACGTTCGACAGGCTCAATTGATTCTGGATATTCCATTTTTTCCGACGGTATTGAAGAGATAGATTCAAACCCATGCTGTTACGCCCGGATTCCTTCATCACACCCGGTTCTCTTGAATAATTTATGCCCAAGTTATATCTTAACGCCTCATCCCCACCTTCCATCGTCAACGTGTGGCGGTGAGTGACAGCTGTCCGCAAAGGCTCTGACAACCAGTACGTGTCAACCCCTCTTAAAATTTCTTCTTTATATTTATTGTAATAGTTCAACTGGCTTGTCGTGCTGAATACCCCGGCCATCCGCTCGTATTCCAACTTCTCTTCCGCATCCATCAAATTATAATCCGACAAATCAGGCACGGAAATACCCATATTCATACTATATGAAATATTCAACGCTCCCGGAAGGGGTTTCTTCGTTTCCACGACAAGCACCCCGTTAGAGGCTTTCGAACCGTAAATTGCCGTTGCTGCAGCATCCTTCAAAATAGTAATGGATTCCACACGTTCCGGGTCCAAGTCAACAATCCGTTGCAAGGTGGTTTCAAACCCATCCAACACGAAAAGCGGCATATTCGGGCGTTGAGAATAATCCCCCATCATCATCTCCATGCTATTGGCATCCACCCCGCCATTTCCTAGCTGCACATCACCCCGCAAGCGGAATTCCGGCATGGCATTCGGGTTCGAACCGGCATTATTATTTTCCACGATACGGAAACTCGGATCAAAAACCTGTAAAGCCTTCAACAGATTATTCGGGCTTATCTTCTTCAACTCGCTCCCTTTCACGGAAACATAACCTCCCGAGAAACTTTCCACCTTACGAGGTGCCATACCCGTCACCACCACGTCTTCGATCTCCGTGGTTTTCGCCGTCAACTTGATCTCCAGATCTTTCATATCCCCGGTCACCGTGAGCGTTTCTTCCTCGTAGCCGACGAATGAAATCAACAAGGCAGATGTTCCCTGAGGCACCTCGATAAAAAACTTCCCGTCAAAATCCGTCACCACTCCCATCCCCTTATTCTCTTTCAGGATAATACTCGCTCCCGGAAGAGGTTCTTTCGTGGACGCATCAATAACAGTCCCGTTAATCTTATAAATAGTTACTCCCTGTGTCGGTTTTTGGTACTTCAAAACCACGACACGATTCATCTGGTACTCCACGGACACGGGTTGATCCCCCAAGGCTAACATCAACACATAATCCAACTCGCTATCCTTCACATCCAAAGACACTTTCTTATTAACATCTATTTGTGAATGATTATAAAAGAACCGTACTTTAGCTACTGATGCCAGCGTATCAAGCACGTCGTTCAATTTCATATCCTTCACATTCAGCGTTACCCTCGTTTTTTTATAGTCCTGTTCCTGCCCCAAAACAGACGAAATTGGCAGTAAAGCATATAAAAAAACACAACAAATCGATTTAATAATTAAATCTCTACATAGACACTTCTTTTTTTGCATAATTTTGTATTGCTTTTAATTTAGAGAAATTAAATTAAAATTCAGAGTGGGGAAAATGTACTGCAATACATTTCCCCTTTTAATTTACTGCATCACTTGATTCAAAATCTTCTTGTATTCCTTATTCTTATTATACTTTTTCAAATAATCTTTTACCAGTTTCTCGATCACGTTAAAATCTCCATTGGATGTGATTGAATTGTACAAAAGCACGAATAATGCCGCATCCTGCAAAGACCCCTTGTAAAAAGCAGCCATATCCTTATATTGATCTTCCAAGGAAGTCAACGGCTGATAGTCCTTCCCTTGATCATGAGCCTCTTTACGACGCATATAATCTTTGTAAGGCAAGAGAAAAGCCATATACACCCGATTCCTCAGCGAAGCTTCATCCGTCCGGAGCTTGTAATCATCCAAAGCCGTCCAATAGTCCTCGGCCAGACAATCCTCCAATTTTTTCTTGTGAAAATCCGCACTCGCGTAAGGATAGGAAATCAGATTCGTCAACAAGGTCCCTTCAATTTGCGCCATCGCCATATTATACACCCGAGGATCAATCTGATCTTTTACCTCATTTATAATCTTCTCCTCATCCTTCACCTCCTGTACCGTTGCCGCGTGAAACTTCTTCGCATCAGTCCGAGTCACCAGCATGGCCGGGATATTAGTTTTATAACGACGTTCCCGCTGCAACATCTCCTTTTTATTTATAGCGGAACAGATAGCGACCGCTGCCGGGGTTCCGGAGAACTCCACCGACTCGTAACGTTTTCCATCGTAAGTCAGTTTCACATGGATAGAATCCCCCGGCTGTAAATACATCTCGATAAATGTATTCAACACCAACGTGGTCACATCGTCCAAGTCCACGGTAAACTCGATCACCTGCCCCTCTTTATACGGGAATTCCATATTAATTCCCTCTTTCTCAAGGAAATCAAAATACACCTGATCCCGCACATACCCGTAAATCTCCGCGCTGATCACGGTAGCGCGTTCTTTGGCCTCTGCCGGAAAAGCAAGAATACCCATTAATCCTATAATCAAAAATATATATTTCATGTATTCCTGTTATTTTTTGTTCAAAACTTCCTTCACCTTACTGATTAACTCCTCACCTCTCAACTCCAAGGCAATCACTTTACCCTGAGGATCAATCAGAACCGTATAAGGGACTGCCGACACATTACACAATTTCACGGGAGCGGTTGCCCAAGACTTCAAGTCACTCACCTGAATCCATTTCATCTTGTTCTTCTCCACCGCATTCAACCATGCATCACGTTTCTGGTCCAAAGAAACACCCACGATCTCGAAATTCTTCCCTTTACACTCTTTGTACAGTTTCACCACGTTAGGCATTTCCCGCATACACGGACCACACCAAGACGCCCAAAAATCTATCAACACGTACTTACCTCTCAAACTACTCAATTTAAACGTTTTTCCATCCTTATCCGGTAATTCGAAATCCGGCACATCACTTCCCACCTTAAATTCAGCTAAACGAATATATTCATCCAATTGCTTCGTGTAAGGATGTTCGTTCAGGCTCGGGGAAACCACTGCACGTAATTCTTTTAATTCATCGAGAGTAACATTCGCTTTCATCTCCCAAAAGATCATAAACGGGGCTATTGCCTGATCATAATACCTACGAACTAACTCTTCCTGCAAATGCAAAGCTCTACTACCATGTTGTTTCGTACGAGCTTTAAAATCCCTATCCTTTTCCTTTTCCGACTGATTTCTATTCAACAACAGATCTATATTAGCCGAACGCAACATACTATCCACGAAATGCTTCATCTCTGCATTATAAGCACTAAAAATCTCGTTATTAACCGTTCCGGTAACAGTACAATTCAAAAAAAACTCCGAATTAGCCCGAACTTTTACATTCCCCGGCTCTACCCAAATTGGGGTAATCGGGCTCAAACAGTTCGGATCGCCACTTTTCACAAAATACATTCGCGGAACAGTCACATTCTTTATAACAAACGTATAACGATTATCCTTGACATCACAACTATCAATAACCTTGGAGGCTCCATTTATTTCCTCTTCTTCAACCAAATAAACCTTCGTTCCTTTATAAATACCATCTAACACACCTTGTATCGTACAATCTTTCGTCTCTTTTGAGACTTCATTTTGCCCGAAAAGCCCGACAAATGACATCAATAAACAGCCTAATACTAAAATTTTTTTCATACAATTTTCCTTTACGATTAAAATTACTTGATATATAATCTATTGCTTTCCATTCTACACGATAAAGATGACGTCTCTCTCAATCGCAAAACAAAAGCATCAAAATTTTCCTCTTTATTAATTACCCCCGTGTAAACAGTTTTCTTGCTTTTTTCATTCTCGAAAATAATCTCCATATCATACCAGCGCTCCAATACTTTAGCCACCTCTTCCAAAGACCGCCCCTTAAATACATATTGCCCTTTCTTCCAAGCGATATAATCATTAACATTCACGGTTCTTATATCCACGGATTCACTCTCTTTATCCCAGCGTAATTGTCGGCTTGGTAATAGATCGTAGCTCTTGTCGTCCACGTAAGCCGCCACGTGTCCTTCCACCAGTGTCACCTCCGTGTAATTCTCATCCGCATAGGAATTCACGTTAAAAGAAGTTCCCAGCACCTCCACTTTCATCCCGTTAAGCATCACGAAAAACGGATGCTTTTCATCCCGAGCTACTTCCAGATATATCTCTCCCTCCGCATAAACCACCCGTTCTTTTCCCTGAAAAGCAACCGGATAGCGTAAAGAAGATTTAGCATTCATCCACACCTTTGTTCCATCTGCCAAAGTGAACGTGAAATCACACTGTGAAGGCGTTGTCAATGTGTTATACACCATTTCCGTTCCCACGGAATCCGCCCGGTCATATTGCATACGCCCCTCTTCATCCACGGAAATTCTTACCCCGTTCTCTTCTTCCAGCAATAACTCCTGATTATACAGGACCATTTCTTTCCCGTTAGAAAGCGTCAGCACCGGCAAATTTCTCTGAACCGTAACCACCCCACTCTTGGATTGTGGTTCTTCGGTTATTTCAATGTTCTCTCTCTGGCTATAATAAAACACCACGGCCAACACGGGTACGATAAAAATAGCCGCATAACGGGATAACTTTCCTATCCAGCGCTGACGATAATGTAGTTTCTCTCTTCTTTTAACAAAGGTATCAAACGCAGCCTGCACATTCGCACTCTTATATTGAACAAGTTTTTCACGCATTACCGTCTCCGAACAAATTTGCTCGAACAACTTCTTGTTATATTCGGATTCTTCCCGCCACGAATCTAATTCGGCTTGTTCCTCTTTCGTGATATTCCCAGATAAACTCTTGAAAATCAACAAGGATATTTTGAATAACATTTCTTTATCGCTCATCAACATACAACTTATAAAATCGCATTAAACGTTCCTTTATTGATATTTTAAATATTTAGATTTCCCTTTTTACATTGGAATTTTGATTTTCCTTAAAGCGTTTGTAATCAGTATTTTCCAATTAAAATGATTTAGTAGATATCTCGTTACTAAACCACCTTTATAATCGTAATAAAGGAACGTTTAAACCTATTTCATTTCCGGTTTTCACAGATAAAACGCACGACCTCCCAAAAGGGGGGTGTCTCTTAAAAAAAATTTTTACACCTGAAAAAATAGCACTTCCGTGATGAGTATTACAACCAAAGGAACCCAATCAAACAGAGCAACTCTGCATCTTTCAACTGGGCGGTCAATTTCTTCTTCCCGTTGCTTTTATGATCCTTCACGGTATCCACGGAAATATGCAAACGTTCGGCAATCTCCGACGCTTTCAACCCATCTAGGGTCATCATCATGACTAATTTACACTGAGGCGGCAGAGACTCGATAGCTGCCATCAACCGGGCATAAACATCCTCTTCCAGCACCTTATCCCAAAAATGTTCCTCTTCATTTTGCGAGGACAAAACATCCCGGTAATATTTATCCCGGACTTTCTGTTTCCGAGAATGACTAATACACTTGTTTTTCAGAGAACTATATAAAAAATACTTAATGTCATTCTCTGTTTTAAACTTATAACCACTCTCTAACAAGGAAATAAACACGTCTTGCACCAGATCTTCCGCCACGTCATTATCCTTCACGTAATAATTTGCCAAAGCCTTCAACGCCACGTAGTAGCATTGATACAAATATTGATAAGCCCGGTTATCCTTACGTGCCAATAAATCCAACAATACATCTTGCTCCAACATGCTTTCCTCCATGGAAAATAAGAAAAGGAAAGCGTTTCGACCTCAACATGAAACGCTTTCCACTACAATTTAAAAGAATTTATTTCTCGTCCGCATATGACTCAAGCGAATCGCAGGTACACATCAGGTTACGATCACCATAACCATCATCCACACGACCTACTTGCGGCCAGAATTTGTTCTCAGCCACCCATGCAAGCGGGTAAGCCGCCTTGCTACGCGGGTAAGCGTGAGACCACTCGTCAGCCGTCAACACTTTATGCGTGTGGGGTGCATTCTTCAAAACATTGTCCGTCTTGTCGGCTTTACCTTCACCCACCTCGATCATTTCCTCGCGGATAGTCTTCAACGCCTCGATGAAACGATCCAACTCTTCTTTCGGCTCGCTCTCCGTCGGCTCAACCATCAATGTCCCGTGAACGGGGAATGACAAGGTTGGAGCGTGGAAACCGAAGTCCATCAAACGTTTGGCAATATCCAACTCAGAAATTCCGTATTCTTTATTGAACATGTTGCAATCCCAGATCATCTCGTGACCTACACGACCTTTCGATCCCTTGAACAGAATCTTGAATCCTAATTTCTCGAAAGATGAAGCCAGATAGTTCGCGTTCAAAATCGCCATCTTGGTTACCATAGCCAAACCTTCGCCACCCAACATTAACAAGTAACCGTAAGTTACAGGTAACATTCCAACAGAACCGTAAGGAGCGGCAGCCACGGCGTGAATGCCTTCATCGCCTCCGGTCTTCACCATCGTGTGTGACGGCAAGAATTTCACCAAGTGAGGAGCCACGCAGATCGGGCCAACACCGGGACCACCACCACCGTGAGGCATAGCAAATGTCTTGTGCAAATTCAAGTGACAAGCGTCAGCACCGATCTCTCCCGGGCTGGTCAAACCACACTGCCCGTTCATGTTAGCACCATCCATGAATACTTGTCCGCCATTCTCGTGAACAATCTTGCACAATTCCTTGATTGATTCCTCGAAAATACCGTGAGTTGAGGGGTACGTGATCATCGCACCGATCAAGTTATCCCGGTTCTCGATAGCTTTTTTGCGGAAGTCTTCCACGTCGATATTTCCTTCCGGGTCAGTAGCGGTAACAAGAATCTTGAAACCTGCCATCGAACTGGAAGCCGGGTTCGTACCATGAGCGGAGGCCGGGATCAGGATCACGTTACGATGACCCTCTCCGCGAGAGATATGATATTGACGGATCACCATCAAAGCGGAATACTCTCCGGCAGCACCGGAATTCGGCATCAAACTGCATCCGGCAAATCCGGTCACCTTGCACAGCATTTCTTCGGTTTCCCGGATCATTTGCTGATAACCTTCCGCCTGAGACATCGGGGCAAACGGGTGGATAGCACCCAGTTCCGGCCACGTGATCGGCAACATCTCAACAGCAGCATTCAATTTCATCGTACAAGATCCCAAAGAAATCATGGAAGTTGCCAAAGAAATATCTCTTCTCTCCAGATTCTTCATGTAACGCATCATTCCGGTCTCGGAGTGATAAATGTTGAACACGGATTGTTGCAGAATCTCGTCGTCACGCAACATCGTCGGGTCAAGCACCGTGCGATCGTCAAGGAATTCCACGTGATCGACAGTCTTTCCGGCAGCCTTGGCAAAAATACCGATCAACGTGTTGATTTCTTTCTCGTTGATCTTCTCGTCAGTTGACAAACCAACTACTTTACCACAACCGCAGTTGCAATAGAACAAGTTGATTTCCTGTTCCAAGGCAGCGTCACGAACGGCAGCCGGAGAAACACCCTCCGGCAACTCGAAACGCAACGTGTCAAAGAATTTATCCACTTTCAGCTTGTAGCCTAATTTCTGGATTTCTTCGGCCAAAATCACGGCTGCAGAGTGAATGTGACGGGCAATTCTTTCCAATCCTTCCCGACCGTGATAAGCGGCATAGAATCCGGCCATCGTGGCATTCAAAGCCTTGGCAGTACAGATATTGGAAGAAGCTTTCTCCCGTTTGATATGTTGTTCACGGGTCTGCAAAGCCAAACGCAATGCATGATTTCCCTGTGCATCAATCGTCACACCGATAATACGTCCCACGATGTTACGTTTGTATTCCTCTCTCGTTGCCATGTAAGCAGCATGAGGTCCACCGTAAGACATCGGGATACCGAAACGTTGCGTTGTTCCCACAACCACGTCAGCACCCCATTCTCCCGGAGGAGTCAGCAACACGAGACTCATCATGTCAGCCACTACCGACAACAAAGCACCGTTCGCATGTACACGATCAGCAAAAGCCTTGTAATCACGGACCTCACCGTTAGCAGCCGGGTACTGGATAATAGCACCGAATACATCCGGGGTAAATTCAAACGTGTCATAATCACCATAAACCAACTCAATTCCTTGCGGGGCAGAACGGGTGATCAACACGTCCTTTGTCTGCGGGAAAATCTGGTTGTCAACAAACAATTTGTTGGCACCCGCTTTTTTCATCTCTTTACCGCGCAGACCGTACATCATCGTCATTGATTCTGCAGCAGCCGTGGCCTCGTCAAGCAACGAACAGTTAGAAATTTCCATTCCGGTAAGTTCCACCACCATCGTCTGGAAATTCAGTAAAGCCTCCAAACGACCTTGGGAAACTTCGGCCTGATAGGGAGTGTATGACGTGTACCAAGCCGGGTTCTCCAAAATGTTCCGTTGGATCACGGCAGGGGTAATCGTGTCATAATATCCTTGACCGATAAAGGTTCTGTATAATTTATTTTTTGAAGCTACCGCCTTCATCCGAGAGATAAACTCGAACTCGGTTAGAGGAGCCGGCAAATCCAACGTTTTTTTCAAACGGATAGACTCCGGCACGGTTTGCTCGATCAACTCGTCAAGTGAACTAACACCAACCACTTTGAGCATATTTTCAATATCCTCCGGACGCGGCCCTATGTGTCTCCACAAAAATTTCTCTGTTGCCATGTAATTTATTCTAATTATTAATGATTTATATTCAATCACATCGTTTCGTCAACGATTGTGTAAAAATAGACATAATTCTCGTCCTTGCAAAAAAACAGCACAGGAATATACCAAGAGCTTATCCATTCAATATTTCATCCAAGTTCCAAGCCGAAACGTGTTCAATCCCCTCATTCGTTGGCATTTTGTAGTCATCCATACTTACAACATACTTGTCAAAATTATCCTCGATAAGCTTTAATGCACGATACTCCCTCTCAACCGTTTGCTCTTCCGTCAATTGTAACGTAACCTGCAAATAAAGCTTTCGATCACCTTTTATTGCGACAAAATCAACTTCCGTATTCTTGATTGTCCCCACGTAGACTTGATACCCGGCTCGTCGCAGATTCAAATAAATTGCGTTTTCTAAAAGATAGCCAAGCCCGTAACCATATCCGGCATAAAGATAATTATGGTAACTTAAATCGTTTAAATAATATTTACTGTTACCGGAAATAGTATCCTTACCTTTTATATTATATCGCTCGGCACGATGGATCAAGAAAGAGTTTTCGAGATAGCCGATATAAGATGATAACGTCTCGTAATTCGTCTTCCTTTTCTTTGACGTGAAAAAATTGACAATATTTGTTATCGAGACAATATTTGCGGCGCTATTTACCAGATAAACAAACACGTCATCTAACAATTTGACATCTTTCACCTTGTATCTTCCCACAATATCCCGCAACATGACCGAATCTTTAATTGAAGACACGTAATTCTGTTTCATTTCATCGTTTGGCAAATTGAAAAGTTCGGGTAACGCCCCACTTTGAAGATATTTTTTATAACTATCATTCCCTACCTCTTGCCGTGTGATCCCGCAATATTCGGCATAACTGAACGGGAAAACCTCAAACTCGACATAACGTCCCGAGAGAAGAGTGGCCAATTCCCCGGACAACAGGTTCGAATTTGAACCGCTTATAAATAACTCGCAAGGTTCTGCAAAATCTTGAGAATGAGAATTTACAAATCGTTCCCATTCCTCGATATATTGTATTTCATCAATAAAAAGATAAACCTTTCCTGTCGGTTTTAACTCTTGACGATACGTTTGGTACAAATGCTCCAATTCAGTAGCATCCCGTAAACTTATTAACTCTATATATTCTTTATTGATATAAAATATATTTTCCCTTTCAATTCCTTGAGATATTAATTGAGATGCAATCTGACGCAAGATATAACTTTTACCCGCACGGCGTTGCCCTACTAACACTTTGACCAGATTATTACCAACGTATTTACCTATCTTACCCGTGTAAAACGTACGGATATAACCTAAATCCAATGGATTGCCGTCCCAAAAATTATATTTCCTTATGGAATTAATTATTTCAATCATAACCGAATATTTTTTACAAATATAAGAATTTTCAAATACAATTGAAAATTTTATCGACAAGATCACGCTAAGGATACGATCAGGCTTCCCCAAGCCTGCGCTATGATACCCTGTCTCCCGTACCTAACGATCCATATAACAAATATACACCCCAATAGAAGGAACATCCAAACAAAAACGATGAAAATATCTTATTTATCGAGGATGAATGCAAGATGAATGCAGGATGAATGCTTCATGGTCTAAATGAACTATCAATAAAAATACAGGAGACTCATTCCGAAAGATTAGGAATCCCTAGGGATAGGTACACGAAGAGCCAGTGATTCTTGCAAGCCGGGAAGAAATAAAAAAACGGAGAACTGAAATTTCAATTCTCCGTTTCCGTGGGTGGAAGATCGGTCTCGAACCGACGACCTTCGGAACCACAATCCGACGCTCTAACCGACTGAGCTACATCCACCATTTTGCTTTTGCGCTGCAAAGATAGAATAACTTTCTTTTTCCGCAAAGAAAAGTCCCAAAAAAATTAGCGACCGAACTTGATTTTTCCCGTCTCGATCTCCCGTGCGGCGTAGCATAATTGCTCGTACCACTCCTCCCCGTATTTGCGAATGAGAGCATCTTTCAAAAACACGTACACCGGAATCCCCTCTTGCTCACCCTTTAAGCGGGCGCAAGCACAAATCGTCCACTGGTCATAATTCATCGCCTCGTAATTCTGGTATTGTTTCACCCGGATCGGGTACAAATGGCAAGATATTGGTTTCCGGAAAGAACTCTCTCCCCGGCTCCACGCTTTTTCGATGGCACACCACGAACACCCGTTCTCCTCGATAATATACGCGCACTCCCGTCCAGCGATTAACGGGGTAACCGTGTCACCCTCGATGTCAATCACGGAAAAGCCCTGTTCCTCCACAGCGGCAATTCCCTCGGGTTTCATGTAAGGTTTAATCTTCTCGTAATTTTCCCGGATCTGTTCCGCCTCCCCTTCTTCCAAAGGCGCCCCCGAGTCCCCATCCACGCAACATATTCCTTTACAAACTGCCAAATCACAACAAAATTTCTTCTCGAAAATATCCAGACTTATAATCGTATCCCCTATCTGTATCATGTTTTAATTGAAAATTGAAAATGCAAAATTGAAAATGATCTTGCAAAGTTACAATAAAAAAAGATAGAATCGTTAATCTCCCGCCACCATTACAAGCGCTAGGGGACGACAGAAGTAATCAGTTTTCAGTGTAATGACTTAAGGATAACAGGGATTCCCGGCATACTTGCGCCGATGTCTCGTTAATTAGTCAATGGGAAGTCAACGGGAAATCAACGGGAAGTCAACGGGACGGAGAGGATCAATTGTCTTTCATCTTGGCTTGATCCATGGATGAAAATTTAACGAGAGTACCCTTCAACCTACTCGAAATACACCCGCGATCCCTTACCGGGATTATATCATGGCAAATCGGCCGACCGATGAAAGAACCTCGATCCAATATTTACTGATCTTGAGATGTTGAACAACCTCGTAGCTCCCGGTAGAATCCACTATGGCAAAATGTAAAAAATCGCCAGTTGAAAGTACGTTTTTAATGTAAAAATCGCCAGTTGGGAAATATTTCCTATATTTGTGTGTAAAATAAAGCAGTATGGAAACCATAAAGAGAATACTTCAGGACAAAATAACCGACAGAATCGCACCCGGCAAAGCCGTGTTGATTTTCGGGGCTCGCCGAGTGGGCAAAACCGTTATGATGCGAAAAATTGTAGATACTTACCCCGGCCGGACTATGATGCTCAACGGCGAAGATTATGACACACTCGCTTTATTGGAAAAACGTACCGTGGCCAACTATCGACATTTGTTAACCGGCATCGATCTATTAGCTATTGACGAGGCGCAAAATATCCCGCAGATCGGCAATATTTTAAAACTAATTGTCGATGAGATTCCGGGTATAAGTGTTTTGGCAAGCGGGTCATCTTCATTCGACTTACTCAATAAAACAGGAGAACCATTAGTCGGACGTGGCACACAATTCCTACTTACCCCTTTTTCACAACAGGAAATCGCACAAACGGAAACGGCACTTCAAACCCGTCAAAACCTTGAATCCCGTTTAATTTACGGTTCCTATCCGGAGGTGGTAACAATGGACAATTTCGAACGCAAGACTGATTATCTGCGAGATATTGTCGGGGCATACCTATTGAAAGACATTTTGACTATCGACGGACTGAAGAATTCAAGTAAAATGCGCGATCTATTACGCCTGATTGCCTTTCAATTAGGCAGCGAGGTTTCCTACGAAGAACTAGGCAAGCAGTTAGGCATGAGCAAAACGACTGTCGAGAAGTACCTCGATCTGTTGGAGAAGGTCTTTGTCATTTATCGACTGGGAGCTTATTCTCGTAATTTGCGAAAGGAAGTAACAAAAGCCGGGAAATGGTATTTCTACGATAACGGAATCCGTAATGCCATTATCGGGGCATTCTCTCCTTTGGCCATCCGGCAGGATGTCGGGGCATTATGGGAAAACTATATCATCGGAGAGAGACGGAAAGTAAACTTTAACGAAGGGGCGCGTAAGGAGTTCTATTTCTGGCGCACCTATGATAAACAGGAAATAGACCTGATCGAGGAACACGCGAATAGCTTGACAGCATTAGAATTCAAATGGGGCAACAAGATGCCGAATATACCGAAAGCATTCCAAGAAGCATACCCTCACGCGGAGTTTCATGTTGTAAACCGGGAGAATTATCTAGAGTTTATTTAACTAAATATTTCACTCGATTCGCCCACGAGAAGTGAATCGGAATTTATATCATGGAAAATCAAAAGATGTGATGCCGTCGCGCTAGATCGTCAATATCCCCCGAGACTTCCTCTACTAACCGCCTCATCTCTTCCGATTTTTTATGAATCAAATCATCTATTGTATTAATTAATTGTATCTTATTAATCACTTTTCCCAAGCTCGCTCGCAATTCCCTCGTTTTCCCGACTTGCTCGGCTTGTTCCAATTTCCGGTAACATTCTTCCAATTGACGCTGATAGATTTTCATATCCTCTAAACGATTATTTATAACACCCATGCAAATAAAGTCGAGAATTTACAGGTAAACTACAATCAATCCTTGTAAATAACTCCCGAAATGGTGTAATTTACAACCCATAATAAACAATTATTTCGTATATTTGCCCGTATAACTGAATATAAAACAACTATGAGTACAGAGACTATACCTATGAGCAAAACACACCATGGACACAGTATAAAACGCATTCGCGATATGCTAGGGATTAAACAAGAAACCCTTGCGGCCGAGTTAAACATGACACAACAAGCATTTTCAAAATTAGAGCAAAAAGAACAAATTGAAGACGAAATGCTTGATAAGATTGCAAAAATATTGCACGTTTCCACGGAGGCCCTGAAAACGATGAGCGAAGAGGCAACTATTAACTATTTTAACACGTTCACGAATAGCGAAAACGAACACTTCTTTTCCCAGAATTGTCAATACACGTTCAATCCAATAGACAAAATTGTAGAACTTTACGAACGGTTAGTCAAGGCCGAACAGGAAAAAGTCGCCCTGTTGGAAGAACAATTGAAAAAGAAGTAATAACAAGACTTTTCTTTTTCTCACTGCCAATTACAAAAATCTCAAATACACGACAAACAAAAAAGAGGTTGTGTCAAAAGGTATTTTATCCTCGAAAAACTCCTCCGTCACTTCGTGCCACCTCCTCTATAAACAGAGGAGGAGCTGGCGACTCTTCCCGAAGACAGGGAGTATTTCAACTCTCCCTCTGTTTATAGAGGGAGTACCCCGAAGGGGGGAGGGAGTTTGAAAAATGACTTTTGACACAACCTCTCCATTTTTATATTAAACTAATAACGATTTTCCCGTCATTTCCTTGGGCTGTGGAAGTCCCATAATCGCGAGAACCGTGGGGGCAACATCGGCCAACACCCCATCCCGCAGGTGATCGCACTTGGAATCGGTAACCCAGATACAAGGCACGGGATTCAGCGAGTGAGCCGTGTTCGGCGTCCCGTCCTCGTTCACCGCATTATCGGCATTCCCGTGGTCGGCAATAATCAACACGTCGTAACCGTTAGCACGCGCGGCTGCCACGGTCTTCCCAACACACTCATCCACGGTAGCCACGGCCTTCCGGATGGCCTCGTACACTCCGGTATGTCCCACCATATCCCCGTTCGCGTAATTCAAGCAAATGAAATCAACACTCTTTTCATTCAATTGCTCCACGATCTTCTCGGTCACGATAGGGGCAGACATTTCGGGTTGCAAATCGTAGGTAGCCACTTTCGGCGAAGGTACCAGAATACGGCTCTCTCCCTCGAAAGGCTCTTCCCGTCCCCCGTTCAGGAAGAACGTCACGTGAGCGTATTTCTCCGTCTCGGCAATACGCAACTGTTTTAATCCTTGCTTGGAAATATATTCCCCGATCGTGTTCACCACGTTCTCTTTATCGAACAAAATATGTAATCCCTTGAATTTAGCATCATAAGGAGTCATCGTGCAATAATACAACGGCATGGTCTTCATCCCGAAATTCGGTTTGTCCTCTTGCGTCAACACGATCGTCAACTCTTTGGCCCGGTCGTTACGGAAATTAAAGAAGATCACCATATCGCCCGGCTGTATCGTTCCCACGGGTTTCCCAGCCTCGTCCACGCAAACGATCGGTTTGATGAACTCGTCAGTCACCCCCGCGTCATAAGAGGCCTGCACTCCTGCCTCGGCATCCGTCACCGGAGTACCCACACCATTCACCAACAAATCATAAGCCTCCTTGATACGCTCCCAGCGGGAATCCCGGTCCATGGCATAATAACGTCCGATCACGGAGGCAATCTTACCCGTGGATTGTTTCATGTGGTTCTGCAACTCACCGATAAAACCCTTTCCACTCTTCGGGTCCGTGTCCCGACCGTCCATAAAGCAATGAACAAAAGTATTCTCGATCCCGAACTCTTTCGACAAATCGCACAAGGCGAACACGTGATCCAGCGAGCTATGTACTCCCCCGTTAGAAACCAGTCCCATGAAATGCACCTGTTTCCCGTTCTCCTTGGCATAATTAAACGCCTTCACGATCTCCGGGTTTTGGGCAATGGAATGATCCCGACAAGCCCGGTTAATCTTCACCAAATCCTGATAAACCACCCGTCCGGCTCCAATATTCAAGTGTCCCACTTCGGAATTTCCCATCTGACCGTCGGGCAACCCTACATTCTCCCCGCTCGTGTACAACAAGGCACGGGGATTATTACTCGTCAACTCCGTGATATTAGGAGTCGGAGTACTCCCGATCGCGTCCGAATGATCGTGTTTTCCAACACCCCAACCATCCAGTATCATCAATAAAACTCTTTTCATATCTATTTTATTTTTGTTATTTACTTTTCTAAATTCACGACAAAGTTAATCTTTAATATCCAGTTTAACGCCTTACTATCAAGGAAAATCAACGAAAACGTTTTAAAGTTCCCCGACCGTTTATTCCGATGGAAAGAATAAAATATTAAAATTAATAGTACTATGTATTGCATAATACTATTTTTTATTCATATCTTTGTCTGGCATTACAAAAGAACCAAGAGATGAACATTGAAAACACACAAGCTCAAATGAGGAAGGGTATCTTGGAATACTGCATTTTACTGATCATCGCGCAACAGGACGCCTACGTGCCGGACATCATCAGTAAACTGAAAGCCTCCAAGATGATCGTGGTCGAGGGGACGATATACCCTTTATTAACCCGGCTGAAGAATACCGGATTATTGTCATACCGCTGGGAAGAATCACAGCAAGGCCCTCCCCGCAAATATTACAGCATCACGGAACAAGGGCGAGATTTTCTCAAGGAACTCGAAAACTCATGGAATGAATTGACCTCTGCTGTGAACAGCATTAAAGAAAACCATAACAACTAATATCCCCCGCTCATGAAAAAAACATTTACTATTAACCTAGGCGGCAAGGTACTCAATATTGACGATGACGCACTGGAATCATTACAGCAATACATCAACGCGCTGAAAGCCCACTACTCCAAAGGAGAAGACGGGGAAGAAATCATGTACGACATCGAAAGTCGGTTGGCCGAATTATTCATAGAAAACCTGAAACAGGAAAACCGGGAATCCGTCTCGATCCCCGACGTGGAACAAGCCATTTCCATCATGGGAAAACCGGAAGACATTTTTGACGAAGAGGCTCCCCGGGAAACTGCCCAACAACAAGAGACTCGCTCGGAAAAGACTTTACCCAGAAAACTGTTCCGGGACCCGCAAGACCGCATCTTGGGAGGCGTGGCCTCCGGGCTCGCCACGTACTTGGGAATTCCGGTCACCCTCACACGTGTATGTTTCCTGTTGATGATGTTCGTTTATGGAATCTTCTTCCTTGTCTATATCTTCATGTGGATGCTGGTCCCGAAAGCCGTCACGCCACGACAAAGACTACAAATGAGAGGAAAGGGCATCAATGTTTCCAACATCGAAGATTCCGTCCGGGAAGGTTTCCAAAATGCCAGAGAGAAATACGCACACCAACGTAGCAGCAAAACCCGGGATGCCCTGTTGATTGGCGGGATCGTCCTGTGTTTTATCCTCTCGTTCAACTTTTTAACCAAGTTAATCAGCTTTCCGGTAAATTATCTTTTTGGTCACATCGTACCGGGCCTTAGCACATTCAACCTTTTTCACTCGCATATCTACACGGACATCCCCGGCATGTTATTCTCTTTCAAACTAGCCACGGGGGCACTTATCGTCATACCCATTTTCTTGTTATTCTACCTTTTGGTCCAAGTATTTGTTCCATTCAAAAGCAATAACAAGAAAGTGATCATCTATACCTTGATTCTTTGGATCTTCGCTCTAGCATTTTCCATTTTCACGGCTCAAAGACACAGCACCCGGCACCACCAGAATTACGGGGTGATTCACGAACAGGAACAGCCCAACCATATTCTCGACAACGCATTGTACATTAAGTCCCTAAACCAACATATAGCTTAATCACCCATATCATGAAAAAAACATATACTATAAACTTAAGCGGTAAGATTTTCCACATCGATGAAGACGCTTTGGAAAAACTACAAGAATATATCAATACCCTCAAAACATATTACACGCAAGAAGAAGATGGCAACGAGATCATGGATGACATCGAGAACCGGATCGGGGAGCTTTTCACGGAAAACTTGAAAGGACAGTTCCGCGAGGTGATCACTCTCGATGACGTGGATCAGGCAATCGCCACGATGGGTACACCTGACGACATCATCGACGAAGACGAGCAGCCCCGAAAATCCGCCCCGAAACAGGCAAAAAAACTATACCGCAACCCGGATAACAAAGTACTTGGTGGAGTGGCCGGGGGATTAGCCGCATATTGGGGAATATCCCCCTTGCTCATCCGGATAGGTTTCGTACTTCTGTCCTTCTACTATGGAATATTCATTATCGTGTATATCATTTTGTGGATTGCCGTCCCCAAGGCCAAGACGACCAAACAGAAACTCGAAATGAAAGGAGAAAATATAAATGTCTCCAACATCGAACGCTCTATAAAAGACGAGTATCAGGAGATTAAAAACGGCAAGGGTGCCGCTTTCGTGAACCGGGTAGGCGAAGGCTTATGCGAAGTATTTACCATTATCGGGAAAGTGTTGGCCATTATTATCGGCGTGGCCCTCTTCGTCTGGGGAATCTTCATGCTGTTCGCCTTCTTGTCGGCATTATTCTTACCTAACCTTTATCCTTGGAAAAGTGGTTTTATGGAACTCGCCTACGCGTTCACTCCCTTAAACTTCACTTTGGGTAAAATCGCTATATCATTCTTGATTGGAATTCCTATTATCATGATCATTTATATGGCGATCAAATTGTTATTCTCCTTCAAGAGTAATAACAAAGTGATCGCCCTTTCTGCCCTCTCGTGTTGGATGCTGGGACTCGTTATGCTCATAGTCGTGGGGATCAGCGAAGGTCGAAGCTGGTCGATTAAAGGTACCCGCTATGGAGAATCGCTCGAACTCAGTCAACAGGACACGCTCGTCCTACTTGTAAATGAACGCTACAAACTACCTGAAAATCTTTACATAGACCAAGACGTGTTCCAATTAGCCTCCAGCAACATGATTGCCCCGGACATCAGGGTATACTCGACCGATGACACAACCCCGACATTACGTGTGCAATTTTATACCCAAGAAGAAAAGCCGGTGTATGACAACATGGACTTTAACTGGAATTACAAGAACGACACGCTCCGATTTGATAATTACATCAAGCTCGCAGGACAATGGAGGGCTCAAAGAGTGACACTGTCTCTATACCTGCCTGAAAATAAGAAAGTACTCCTTCCACCCCAAACAAGTCAATACTTGAGAAACTTGAGGGATTTTGACTGGGGTGTACGTTCCAGACTAAATAAAGATAAGATATTATTAATCATGCAAGACGGGAGGCTTCAACCTCTCATGTAAACCGAAACGGCAGGCCTTCATCCCTTTGGCCTGCCGTTTCTCCCTTTTATTTCTTCGAGTCAATCTCTTTCAACAACTCCTTCACCGCTGTCTCCAATTGCTCGTCCTCCCCCTTAATAATCTTCTCCGGAGAGTTAGCAATCTTCACATCCGGTTCCAGTTGTTTGTTCTCCAGATAGCTACCGTCCGATAAACGGTAACCGACGATCGGAATCCCAAAATATAGCGTCGGGTCCTGCAAAGTCTCCCAAGACACGCTCGTCATGGTTCCCGGCACAGGCATTCCGACAACCTTACCGATTCCTTGATGTTGGTAAACCCAAGGCGTTCCGTGGGCATTCGAGTAGTTCGCCTCACAGGTCACCATAATCGAAGGCTTATTCCACCTACGGCTTGGCATATCGCAAGCCTCCCGGCCCCGAACGACTTGTGTGAAATATTTCTTACCACTGAACAGAATCTCAATATCCTCGTGCAAACGGCCACCACCATTGAAACGAGTGTCGATCACAATTCCTTCCCGGTCATTATATTTACCCAGAATATCGGCATACACGGAACGGAAACTCGGATCGTCCATGCTGGAAATATGCACGTAACCCAAACGTCCTCCCGACAAACGGTCCACATCGGCAGCTCTTTGTTTTACCCACCGTCGGTAAAGTAACCCGTTCATCGTACTCTTTGAAATCGGCTCGATCACCTCATCCCAACGTTCCTTGGTAGTGGGGTCATAAATAGAGAACAATACACGTTTACCGGACTTACCTCTCAGCAGGGGATAGTAATCTTCCCCGGCTTTCACCGCCTGCCCGTCAATTTTCTCAATGACCATTCCGGCTTTCAACTTCGAACGGACATTATCAAAAGGTCCTTTCTCCAACACCTCGTCAACCAGTAACCCGTCCTTTGCATAGTTCACGTTCAACAAGAGACCCAGTTCGGCAGTTGCCTCACCTCTTGACCCGGGGCGGTAACCCGATCCGGTGTGTGAAACGTTCAACTCACCCAGCAATTCGCTCAACAACTCGGAGAAATCATAGTTGTTATTAATATAAGGTAAAAACTTCTCGTAAGCCTTGGTCATTTTTGCCCAATCCACACCGTGCATATTCTTCTCGTAGAAACGTTTGGCCTCCTGACGACGTACCCGATCAAACATATACGCCCGCTCGGCAGCCTGATCCAGTTTCATTTCGGCAGAATACGCGATCGGACTTCTTCTCTCCGAACCCAGATTGATCTTCTGCATGGAACGTCCTCCCAACAGGAACAGATCTTTCCCGTCCTTATCCATCTCCAAAGACGCCCAACCGCTGTTCAGCTTATGCATCACCTTGGTACTCCGTGAACGCAGATCGCTCACCCACAAATCCATACCTCCCTCGAAAGAGGCCATGTAATAAAGCTTGTCGCCACTCTTGCTTAATATCGCATCTCCCAATTGTGAAGAGTTCGGCGTTAACCGCATCACCCGGTCCTCGATACCTTGCAGTTCGACCTCAATATTCTTTTTCTCTTTCACGGCGGGTTTCGTCTCGCCTTTTTTATCTTTCTGATCCTCTTTCTGTTCTTTATTCTTCAGAGAGGCAATACGTTTCTCCTCCTCTTTCAGCAACTCGTAATCTTCCTTGTTCAAACGGAATTTATCGTAAGCATCCTGATTCATGAACACGATCATCACATCCTGCAAAGAACCCCACGATGCATGGTTACGCATCCCGTAACGTTCACTGGAAAACAAGATGGCATTTCCATCCAGCACCCACCGGGGATTACTATCAAAATAGCCGCTATTCGTCAGGTTTACAACTTCTCCTTTCCCATCGGCACTCACAATGGCAATATCACTATACGGATCGTGACGATTCCCGATGATTTCCATCGCGAACCATTTCCCGTCGGGAGACCATGTATAGGTGAAACCGTCCCCCGTGCGATATTGATATTTATCGTCCGCCACCTGTCGTACCTTCTTCGTCTTCAAATCAACGACCATCAATTTTGTACGATCCTCGATAAAGGCCAATTCCTTTCCATCCGGAGAGAATTGTGGGGCAAACCGCTCTTTGGTTGAAACCGGGAGAACAGCTTCCTCTTCGATTAAAGTTGCATTCGGGAAATTCACCTCTTCCTCACGAGCAATTTTCGCCGTGTAGATATTCCAATTTCCTCCCCGTTCGCTGGCATAAGCAATTGTACGGTTGTCAGGAGCAAAGCTCAACCACTTCTCTCCCTCCGGAGTCGCGGTAACTTGTTTCGTCGTCGTGTAATCGGTAGAAGTCACGAACACATCTCCCCGGATAATCATGGCCACCTGTTTCCCGTCTGGGGAAATAGTCGCACTAGTTGCCCCGGAAGTAAAACGCAACGAGGCGATATTATCTTTCGCATTGTCACCAATAATATCCACTTTCACTTTCTTGGGACTTCCGGATGCATCTTTCACGTATATTTCACCGTCATAACCAAAACACAAACGCCCGTTACCCGCAACACTCAAGAAACGCACGGGGTGAGTCTTGAAAGAAGTCTCTGCCTTCACGGCAGAAGGATCAGCCACCGGGAACGAGTACACGTTAAACGAACCTTCCCGCTCACTCAGAAAATATACCCTTTGTTCGTCCGGAGACAACACGGGAGAACGATCTTCCCCCGCCCGATCAATCAGACGGGTATGTTTCCCGCTTTTCATATCATAGCGATAAATATCACGCGTGATAGAAGAGGTATGATGTTTACGCCATTCATTCTCCCCGCCCTTTTTATCTTGGTACAAGAAAGCATCACCCGATTTGAAGAAACAAATCTCTTCCGCCGGGGTTGCCAATATCTGCCGGGGACGTCCCCCATCCACCGATATGGCATACAATTCGGTCATGGAACCTGCCGGAAATAAAGCACTCTGCGCGGGATCACTCATTTGCGTCCCGTAAACAATTTCTTTTCCATCCGGGGTAAACGTGTAGGGTATCTCCTTGGCTGAATTTGTCGTCACTTGCCGGGCATCACCTCCCCGGGCCGACATCACGAAAATATCGAAATTACCATTCCGATCACTCGTGAATGCGATCTGTTTCCCATCCGGAGACCACACGGGATGCGATTCATACGCCGGATGCGTGGTCAACTGGCGAGCCTCGCCACCTTCCGCGGGGACAACATAAATATCCCCCTTATAACTAAATGCAATTTGCTTTCCATCGGGCGAAATCTTCGGATAACGCATCCAAAGCGGTCCCGCCTGAACGAAAAAAGCAACCAGTAAAAAAGTAACAGTCAATACGATTCTATTCATCCTTCATTTATTTTGGTATTTAACTTAGCGCAAATATACGATCCGGGATTCCGGCATCCAGATAAAACGGGTAAAATCAGCCCCTTGAATAAGGGCAAGGCCATTTCCACATACCTCACTTTCCCGGTATAATTGAAGAATTTTCTCACGAATCGAATCACCGGGAACCCACTTAATATGCTGTCGAACACGAGCATCAACAATCATTCCCCCGTAGAATTCGAGACAAGGAATTTCCCGGATTTCGCCTCCGGTATTCACCACGTCCACCACCTTCCCGTCCTTCAAAACAACATATCCATTCTTCACGAATTCAAATCCGGGTAACAAAATATAATTAGCCGCAATCTTTCTCATTCAGAATATGATCTTATTTCTTTTTTACAGATTTCCTTTCAAGCTCCATCTGTCTCCTCTGCTCGTATTCCTTTTTCAATTGTTTCTCCCGGTTCGGGGCTACGTACGTTTTAAAGATTTCGGTTTTGTACACGCAACCTTCCCGGTCATTCAACTTCTTCACTTTCACCCTCGTATCCCGGTCACTCTTGGGAATCTTCATAAATAACTTCGTGTAACTGGAATCCGCCACGTAGAACTCCCAGTCTTTCTTGTAAGGGCGCAACGTGTCGACTCCCACGTACTGATCCGGAACTTTCAGCGTATCATTATCGGCAGACAGAAAATAAGTCTGTATGAAATTCCGTTTTCCCCGGTCTGATTTTTCCAACTTTATCGTCGAGGTAAATTTGTACATACCGGGAACAATGCTATCCAATTTCACCAGCACGAATTGGTTCCGCTTGTCAAAATAAACCGTATCGGCTTTCACCACACGTGTTTCGTACACGATGGAATCTTTCTTCCGGACTTTAGCTTGTGTAGAATCCGGGCGTATAGTATCTGCCACGATCATCGTGTACCCCGGGAACAGATTAACTGTATCATTCACGGTCAACTCTTTCCACTCCCGCATGATTTTCGTCTGGCGACGACTCAAGGTATCAATCACCACGTCATAAATTTTATTGAACAACGCCGATTGCAGAGAATAATAGGTCACGCAAGAATCAAAATCCTCCCGTGTAATCCCGTATTTCGCAAACAGGTCATTATAATATAAATAATTATCTTTTTCAGTTCGTATATCACCCCGTGCGACCGACAACATTCCATCCGTCGTGTGCATATCAATCAACAAAGATGTGAATTGATCCTTATCCAACGGGACCTTCTTCGAACAAGCCGTTATCGCCGCAATAATCAATATCACCCATAAAATACGCTTCATATCGCTAAAACTTTTAGTATTTATTCCTCGCTCTTTTTTCCAAGTTTCTCCCGCACCATCCTGTTCAACTTCGACGAGAACAGGAATTCGTTCAACGCCTTGTTGTTCGTGTACATGATCTCTTCGTTACTGCCCTCCCATTCTTTGTGTCCTTCATGGATAAACAACACCTTTTCCCCTATCTCGAAAACCGAGTTCATATCGTGCGTATTTATAACCGTGGTCATATCATATTCATGTGTCAACTCGGACAACAGATTATCTATCACGATCGAGGTCAAAGGGTCCAAACCGGAATTCGGCTCGTCACAAAACAAGTATTTAGGCTGTAAAACTATAGCCCGGGCAATAGCCACACGCTTTTTCATTCCTCCACTGATCTCCGCAGGATAAAGATTCTCCACGTTATTCAGGTTCACCCGGTTGAGGCAGAAAATAGCTCGCTCCGTTTTCTCCTTTTCCGTCATCGAGGAAAACAGATTTAACGGGAACTTCACGTTCTCCAACACGGAAAGCGAATCAAACAATGCCCCGCCTTGAAAAACCACTCCCAGCTCCTTCCGGATCTCCTTTATCTGTTTGTTATTCATTACGGTAATATCCCGGTCATTGTAGAATATCTTTCCTTTATCAATCGAGTGCAAGCCAATCAACGACTTCAATAACACGGTCTTCCCGGAACCACTCTTCCCGATAATCAGATTCACCTTTCCCGGTTCGAAAACGGCATCTATATCCGTCAATACCTCTTTTTTATCAAATGACTTACATACCCCTTCCGCCCGTATCATTACAATAATATTTTGGTTAATATCAAGTTCACAAGCAGGATGGCAATACTACTATCCACCACGGCTTTCGTACTCGCTTTGCCGACTTCCAGCGCTCCTCCCTGCACGTTATACCCGTAAAAAGCAGGAATAGAAGTAAATATCACGGCAAAGAACAACGTTTTGATCATGGAATAGGTCACGTAGTAAGGATTGAAAGCAAAATGTAACCCGTGTATATAATCATCATAGTTCACCACTCCGGAGGCCAATCCCGACAGGATTCCCCCGATAATACCGATAAACACGCTGAATATATAAAGAACCGGATTTACCACCAAGGCTGCCGCAATCTTCGGCCCCACCAAGTATGAAACGGAATTCACTCCCATCACCTCCAACGCCTCAATCTGTTCCGTGATTTTCATGCTACCGATCTCAGATGCGATATTACTCCCGATCTTCCCGGCCAGAATCAAACTCACGATCGTCGACGAGAACTCCAGCAATAATGTTTCCCGAGTCAAATAGCCGATCAGATAGCGAGGCAGCAGGGGACTCGACATATTGTAAGCCGTTTGCAGCGTCAACACTGCCCCGATAAAGAAAGAAATAATCATCACCAACATAACGGAATTCAACCCCAACTTCTCCAACTCGTTAGTCAATTCTTTTAAATAAACTTTCTTCTTCTCAGGTTTCGTGAAGATACGCCCCATGAATAATATGTAAGCTCCTATCTTATCTAATATTTTCATCTATACTAACTCCTTAAATAATACCCTCCTGTAAACCCTGTCTCAAATTTTATCGTAAAAATAGAAATTATTCACGGATTTATTACTAATTTCGACAACAATAAGATGAATTTAATTTTAAATGTATAACTAAATAAGATGAATAAGAACTCATATTGCGTTATAATGGCCGGCGGCCTCGGAAAACGTTTCTGGCCCGTGAGTACGAAAGCCTGTCCGAAACAATTTTGTGACATCTTAAATGTCGGGAAAAGCTTCCTCCGTCAAACCTTTGAAAGAGCAAATCAAATCTTTGATACCCAAAATATATTCATTGTTACAGGTACCGCCTATGAAGAGCTGACCAAACAACAAATCCCGGAAATTCCCTCCGAAAATATTCTGAAAGAACCTTTCGGCAAGAACACGGCCCCATGCGTGGCTTACGCAGCTTACCGGATTGCCCGGATCAACCCGCACGCAAGCATAGTAGTTGTCCCTTCCGACCATTTTATCACCAATGATGCGGTCTACCTCGATAACATTCAGAAAGGGATTTCTTTCGTTGAACAGTTCGGTGGATTACTCACCATCGGTATCAAACCAACCCGACCGGAAACAGGCTACGGGTATATCCAGATCAAGAAAAACAAGTTCTCCGAATTCATATCCAAGGTTAAAACGTTCACCGAAAAACCGGACAAGGAATTGGCAAAAGTCTTTTTGGAATCGGGTGATTTTCTTTGGAACGCTGGGATATTTATCTGGAAAGTAGAAGATATTATCGAAGAGTTCAAAACATACCTCGAAGATATGTATTTACTGTTCGAGCAGGAATATAAAAATGTGGAGAACCCGGATTCTCCCGAAAATATCGCTCACATCTACGGACAATGCCGTAATATTTCCATCGACTTCGGTATCATGGAGAAGTCCGCGAAAGTCTATGTCATGAAAGGTGAGTTCGGTTGGTCCGATGTCGGCACGTGGCATTCGTTCCATGAAATCAGCCCGAAAGACGAGAATAACAATGTATCCAACAGCGAACAAGTCCGCTTAATCGAAACTAAAGAATGTATTATTAACGTCCCCCAAGACAAGAAAGTCATTATTGAAGGGGTCGAAAATTGCATTATCGCGGAAAACAATGATATTCTAATGATCTGCCACCGGGATCACGAGGATAACATCCGGCATTTCGACGATATGCTAAAACATACAACAAAGGAGCTTAATTAAAGCTCCTTTTCTTTTTATATCTTTACCCGAACCTCCTCAATCCGGGCACTCTTGACACTTACGATTTCAAAAGATATATCTTCAATAGAGATCCGTTCCCCCTCTTCCGGGATATCCTCATTGTAATAAAGAATCAACCCGGCCAAAGTCTCGTACTCCTCGTTCTCCGGAAGATTCAAATCATATTTTTCATTCAGATAATCCACTTCAAGACGGCCGGAGAAAATATATTCATCGGGAGCGACCTGTTCTTCTTTCAGATTCAAACGGTCATGCTCATCCTCGATCTCCCCGAATATCTCCTCCATAATATCTTCAATCGTAACCATCCCGGCCGTTATTCCAAACTCATCGACCACGACCGCCACGCTTTTCTGTTCCTTCGTGAAAAGATTCAACAACCTCAAGGCCGACATGGTTTCGGGAACAATCAATATTTTACTCACTGCCTTCTTCACGGTTTCGGGATGATGAAACAAAGCGGATGAATGTACATACCCGATCACGTTATCAATCGAATCCCGGTAAATCAATATCCGGGACAATCCCGTTTTCACGAAAAGCTCCCTCAACTCATCCAAACTACTATCAATAGATAAAGCCACAATATCCGGACGAGGAACTATACATTCCCTCAATTTCACTTCCGAAAAATCCAACGCATTCCGGAACAATTTAATATCGTGTTCGTCTTCATTTTCTTCTCCCCCGGTCTCACCCTCTTCTATCAGATTATTTAAATCTATCTTGCCAAAAGCCCGGTTTTCCTCTTTATGCGTCAGTTTGCGTCCGGTAAATATCCTCAGCAACAATCCCCCGAACCACACGGAGAAATACGAGATCGGGAAGAACAGGATATAAAACAAAAATACCGGAATAGCAAATACCCGTAAAAACACATTCGGCCGCAGACGGAACACGGCTTTCGGGAAAAATTCTCCCGTCACCAACACGATCAACGTCGAAATCAAGGTCACGAGAACCATCCTCAACCCCAGCGAAATACCGACATTTTCCAGCATAGGATCGAGATAGTCGGACATAAAAATACCATAAATAACCATCACCACGTTATTCCCTACCAGAATCGTGGTGATATACATCCCCGAATTGGAAACAAAAAGATCTATTAACTTCTGCGTGATACCCTTGTTCGATTTATCAATCTCGATTCGGAGTTTATTGGAAGCCATAAAAGCAATTTCCATCCCCGAAAAGAAAGCAGACAGGACCAAACAGATTAATATAGCAACAGCTCCTGACATTTAAGGTTTATTTTCAATTTCTACCACACCCGTAATCTTGTTAAAGACTGGGTTTTTCAAGGATTGATCCGACTTGAAACCTTTATTCCCCTCTATAATCTGATCCCCGGAAGTGAGCCGGGAATAGCGATCGGAATAAACGATCTCTTTTTTCATATCCCAATACATCAGATCGGTTTCCAACTTCTTCCCCTCGGCATTGATCACGACCACCTCGTTACGCAACTCCCACAACATCTCCTCTTCCAACTTCTTCGCGTATTTCGAGGTAATGGAACCGACCATGCTACCATCCTTCTCGTACAACTCCGCATGGATCCCTTTCGGAAATTCATCATATTTCTTATCGTCCTGGTTATACTTATTATAAAGGGGTGTTATTACTTTATACTTCAGCAACGCGGAATCGGAATAAAATAACTCCATGTTCTCCCCAGACATTTCAGGCATATTGTTCCGGTTCCCGATCGCATCCACATCCTTCATATTCGTTTTACACGAAAAGAGCATTACCGTCCCTAAAGCAAGGACGGTAATGCTTTTTATTTTTAATGCACGATATAGAAATGTCATGTATTTAATCTCTAAATCTGGCAGTCGTTGTCTCGTTAATCCATCCACCGACTTTCACGCTTTTCCCTGCCGTAATATCACGGAAGAAAGCCTCGTCTTTCGTCGGGAAGTGAGGAGAATACCGCTCAATATATTCGTTAGCCTTTCCTGCTACTGATGGATCAACTTGTTTCGCTTTCACAAACTTATCCACGGCAGCCCAGAATACGGTACGTTTGTCGAACTCGTCTCCTTCATAGTCATTGCTACTTACCGCATAAGCCAAACCTATCGTGATGTAAGCATCACCCATATTCGGGTTTGTCTTCAAAGCATCCAAAGCATATTTTTTGGCTGACGGATAATTCTTCTTTGACAAATACACCTGTGCCAACTTGTAATTATAATCTGCTTTAGCTTTCGGATCATCTGATTTATCGATAGCCTCCTTCAAATATTGCTCAAATTTCGCAATATCTTGTTTTGAAAAGAACATCATAGCCAAACTGTAAGCAGCATCGGCACTCGGTTCTTGCTGATAAATCTTCTCGGCAACCGTAGCGTACAACGGTAAATCCGTACATTCACGTCTTCTTAAGATAGAAGAAATTTCTTTCAAAACAGGCAGACTATCTTTATTCGCCTCGTATTTCTGATTCAACAAACCGGCCAATGTATTACAATCAGCATACCCGGACTCAAAGAAAATGGCATCCAATGCAGATTTACATACGGCAAAATTATCACATCCTTTTTCACCTGATGCCAAACGTTTGTCCGCAAAATCAGAGAATTTCATGTACAAATTAATGAATTCCTCCTGAGATAACTGATTTTGTTGTACCAACCCACAACCCACTTCAAAAGTAGCATGAATCAACTGAGCCGGAGTACCTTCTCCTTCCAATTCATACGACCTCATCAAGTTATCAAACCCGGCTTTCAACATATTAATATCCCCGTTGGAATATTTCACTTGAGCCATACCTTTTTTCCCAAGAACATATCCTTCCCGGCTTCTTTTTCCCATGTATTGAAGACGACGATCAAAAACCATCATTAAAGTATCCACGTACTCCTTCTTTTTCGTCTTCTGGATCATGAACTCAATAATATCTTCCCCCCGGATATAGGTATTTAATTGAAATGCAGGTGCGTTCAAGAAAACGTATCTCCAAGAGGGTAACGCTTCTTCGTAATTTTTCTGTTTCCAGTATTCCGTGTACAGAGAAGCATTCAGAATGGTATTCGCACTATCCAATCCGTACTGAGACTCCAACGTTTGCGCTTTTGTCGGTAGAATGAATAGAAACATCCCAAATGCTATAACAGCAATCTTTTTCATGGTCATCCCTTTTATTTAAGTTAGTTCGAATAAGTTTTTTTTCATCATAGCTAGTCCACCCACGTGAGGACTATCGCAAAATTACCACTATTTCTTTAAAACGGAAATGTTTCACATATTTTTCATGTATAATTAACCGTTTTTTGGTATTCTAAAATTCTGTTTAAACCCGTGATCACTAACTTGTCTTCAAAAAAAACCGTCCGTTTCAACGTTTTTCTCAGATATTCACTTCCGCCACCCGTTATAATTACCGCAGCATGGGGATTATTTCGGAGCAACTCATCTATATACCCTCTTACTTCAAAAAGTATACCATTCATCACCCCGTTCAAAATTGCATCATGCGTGCTCTTCCCGACATACCCGTGTTCCATGGAACACTTCACCAACGGAAGGCTTGCGGTAAACTCGTTTAGCGCTCGGAAACGAATACCCAGCCCCGGAGAAATATTCCCTCCCCGGAACTCCCCGTCCGCACTGACAAAATCATACGTGATCGCCGTACCGGAATCAATCACCAGCAACTCCCGACCCGGAAAAAGGAATGCCCCGCCCACGCAACCGGCAATCCGGTCAACCCCCAAGGTCTTCGGGGTATCATATCCCAAGCGTATCGGCAAGGGGATTTCCGATGACACTTCACAAAAGAAAGTAGAAACCTCACGCAATCTTTCCCGAACTTCCGCCGAGATAGCTCCCGTGCTTGACAAAATCAAGTTTACTTCCTTCCCGCTTTTTCGGTAAGTCGTCGCCAGATCGTATACTTCCGGTAATCCCAATCCACACTCCACCCAATCGCCCTCGTCAAAAACGGCGTACTTGGTTCGTGTATTTCCAATATCAACAATTAGATTCATAGCTTAATTATTACCATAAGCAAAATCCCGCATCTCCCGCGTAATTTCCGATACCCGATTAATATCGGCAATACTCGTGAAAACCAGACTCAACTTATCATTCTTTTCGCTGATCTTGCAAGGGATCACCTGTTTCTGTATAAATTTCAATAGCTCGCTAAACACGGGAGAGGCATAGAATGGCGAATTTTGGTCACTGATAAAATAAACAACCATCTTGTTATTCTTCACCATCAACCGCTCGATTCCCAAGTCTATACATCTCTGACGAATCCGGACCACCTCCATCAACCCGACAACCGGAGCCGGAATCTCGCCAAAGCGGTCTTTCATCTCTATCTCGAAACGCTGCAAAGCCTCTTCGTTCGCGATATTATCCAACTCCCGGTACAAGCGGATTCGTTCGCTCACGTTCTCCACGTAAGTATCGGGAATCAACAAAGCAAAATCCGTGTCGATCACGCAATCCGTGGCAAACGCCATCGGCTCATCCGGATGCACCTTCTGTAATTCGGGGAATTCCTCATCCCTCAATTCCACTAACGCCTCGTTCAGAATTCTTTGATAGGTCTCGTACCCCACTTCTGCAATAAAACCGGATTGCTCTCCCCCTAAAATATTCCCGGCCCCACGAATATCCAAATCCTGCATGGCAATATTAAACCCACTCCCCAAGCCGCTGAAATCCTCGATCGCCTTCAACCGCCTCCGGGCATCCGCATTCACTAATTCCAAAGGTGGGGCCAGCAAATAACAAAAAGCCTTCCGGTTGGAACGTCCCACCCGTCCACGCAACTGGTGTAAATCACTCAACCCGTAATTCTGGGCCTGATTAATAATAATAGTATTCGCATTAGGAATATCCAACCCCGACTCCACGATCGTCGTGGCAATCAACACGTCGTAATCTCCCCGCACGAAATCATGCATCACCGTCTCCAACTCCTCCCCACTCATCTGCCCGTGTCCCACACAACTCTTGATGCCGGGAATCAGACGATGAATCATATATTGAATATCCCGGATATTATCCACCCGGTTATGAATAAAAAACACCTGTCCCCCACGGCTCACCTCGTAAGAAATCGCATCCTTAATCACTTTCTCATCAAAACGATGTAACTCCGTCACGATCGGGTAACGATTAGGCGGGGCCGTACGGATAATCGACATATCCCTCGCCCCCATCAACGAAAATTGCAGAGTCCGCGGGATCGGTGTCGCCGTCATGGTAATGGTATCCACGTTCAATTTCAAACGTTTCAACTTCTCCTTCACCGCCACCCCAAACTTCTGCTCCTCATCAATCACCAGCAAACCGAGATCCTTAAATTTTATATCATTACTTGTCAAACGATGCGTCCCGATGATAATATCCACCTTCCCCGCTTCCAAATCTTTCAAAATCCGCTTAATATCGGCACTCTTTTTCATCCGACTGATATACTCGATCCGGCAAGGCATCCCCTCCAGACGTTTCTTGAAAGTATTATAATGCTGATAAGCCAAAACCGTCGTCGGCACCAACACGGCCACCTGTTTACTATCAGCCACCGCCTTGAATGCCGCACGAATAGCGACTTCCGTTTTTCCGAATCCCACATCCCCGCAAACCAGACGATCCATCACGTGAGGACTCTCCATGTCCGCTTTCACCGCCTCAATCGCCTTCATCTGATCCGGCGTTTCCTCGTACATAAAGGATGCCTCCATCTCGTCCTGCAAGAAACTATCTTTCGAGAACGCATAAGCCTCCTCCCGCCTGCGCTTGGCATACAGGGCTATTAACTCCCGGGCAATATCCTTTACCCTCGACTTGGTTCGCTGTTTTAATTTATTCCAAGCCTCCCCGCCCAACTTACTCACGGTTGGCGGTTCACCGTCCTTCCCCTTGTACTTGGAAATTTTATGCAATGAATGGAGACTCACGTACAATTCGGAATTATTCTTATAGACCAAACGTATGGCCTCCTGAATCTTCCCGTCATTATCAATCTTCGTCAACCCGCCGAAGCGCCCGATCCCGTGATCTATATGCACCACGTAATCTCCGGGATGCAGGTTCTGCAACTCGCTGATCGTGATGGACTCCCGCCCTTTCCGGATCTGCGAAGTCTTCAAACGGTATTTCTGGTAACGATCGAAGATCTGATGCTCCGTGTAGATACACACCTTAATCAGGGCATCACTGAAACCCTCGTGGATCGTTCCCTCCACGGGTACAAAATTCACCTCATGCCCCTTGTCCGAGAAAATATCCCGCAATCGCTGGAGTTGCATATCGTTCGTAGAACAAAGATAAACCGTGTAGCGATCCATCTGCTTGTCTAGCAAATGCTCTGCCAGCAAATCGAACTGCTTGTTCACGGCCGGTTGCACCTCCGCTTCCAAGCGAATCACCTCACCCCGGAAAAACAACTCCGGTCCCCACTCCACCACGCTATTCCCCTCGATCGTCCGGAACAAACTATCCGACGTGATCAGGAACTCCCCGGCATCCAGTTCTTTTAACGAATTAATGCGGTCATGAATCAACAAGGAATTCTTCATCCACCACGTGGCCTCTTTCCCAAGGAACTCGGTCAACCCCACGTTATCATTCTTATCCGTTGACTCGCTCAAATCGGGTACGATCACCACCTTGTCAATCAACTGCTCGGAAAGCTGTGTCTCTACATCGAAATAACGAATGCTTTCCACCTCGTCCCCGAAAAAGTCTATTCGCACCGGACGCTCTTCCGCGAAAGAATAGACATCCACGATACTTCCCCGGATAGAAAACTGTCCGGGTTCATACACGAAATCATTCCGTTCGAAACCGTACTCTCCCAACAACGACTCCAAAAACGTTATCGACAGCTTGTTCCCCTTGATCACGGGCATCGACATATCGGCCAACATCTTCTTGCTCACCACCTTCTCGGCCATCGCCTCCGTGTAAGTGACCACCATCCCCACCTCCTTTGCCGTCAAGGCATTCAGCACCTCTGTCCGAACCAGAATCGAATCGTTATCTTTATCTTCAAAATTACCGGAACGCCGAAACGAGGAAGGCAGAAAACGCACGTTCTCCTCGTCATAAAAAGTCAACAAATCATTGTAGAAATAAGCAGCCTCCTCCTTGTCGTTCAACACGAAAAGCTGTAATCCCTTCATCTCCCGTCCCACGGCAGCCGCGATAAAAGCCACAAGCGAACCGATCCCGTTCTCCAACTTTATCTTTGTCCCCGTCTGCTTGCGCAGCCGATTGGCAATTTTCTGAACGACAGGATGATCTTGAAATAAATCTAATAACTCTTTTGCTTCCAAATCTTTGTTCCTTTATCAAAAAAACGGCATACCTTTCAGCATACCGTCTTCAACCCTCCGGTTCTATATTTTAAATGATAAGCATGGCATCGCCATAAGTACCAAAACGATATTTTTCCTTAACCGCCTGATTATACGCTTCCATGACGTGTTCATACCCACCGAAGGCCGCTACCATCATCAATAACGTTGAATAAGGCAAATGGAAATTGGAAATGAAAGCATCCGGCACGCTAAAATCATACGGGGGGAAGATAAACTTATTCGTCCACCCTTCAAATTCCGTCAACCGTCCTTTCGTGGTCACGCAGCTCTCCAAAGTACGTACCACCGTCGTACCCACGGCACAAATTTTATGCTTTTCATCCTTCGCATCATTCACGATTTTCACTGTTTCTGGTGTCACAAAGATTTGTTCCGAATCCATCTTATGTTTCGTCAAATCCTCCACGTCCACCTCCCGGAAGTTCCCCAATCCGACGTGCAACGTGATGTAAGCGAAATCAATCCCCTTGATCTCCATACGTTTCATCAGCTCGCGGCTAAAATGCATACCCGCAGTCGGGGCTGCCACCGCACCTTCATGCTTGGCAAAAATCGTCTGGTAATTATCAGCATCTTCAGGTTCCACTTTTCGGTTAATAAAACGAGGAAGCGGGGTTTCACCCAAGGCGTACAACTCCTTCTTGAACTCGTCATACTCACCATCGAACAGGAAACGCAAAGTTCTCCCGCGAGAAGTGGTATTATCAATGACCTCTGCCACCATGCTATCATCTTCCCCGAAATACAACTTGTTCCCGATACGTATTTTCCGAGCCGGATCAACCAGTACATCCCAGATACGCAATTCTGGGTTCAACTCTCTCAGCAAAAACACCTCGATCTCCGCCCCGGTTTTTTCCTTGTTTCCATATAACCTCGCCGGGAACACCTTGGAATCGTTAAAAACGAACACGTCTTTCTCGTCAAAATAGTCAATCACATCTTTAAATACCTTGTGTTCAATCTTTCCGGTTTTCCGATCCAGAACCATCAACCGGGCCTCATCCCGGTTAGGCGTCGGATGTAACGCGATCAACTCCGGCGGCAACTTATATTTAAACTTAGATAATTTCATGTTGAATAATGTTTATATATTAATCAAATCTTGCTAAATTACAAATTTTCCTGTAAAACTCCAATAATTTCATCCATTTTAAACCCATCTTCCACCCGGAAGTCTCCTACACGAGTTCTTCTTAGAGCTGACAGATGCGAACCGCTCCCGCAGGCTTTCCCCAGATCATGAGCCAGCGAACGGATGTACGTCCCCTTGCTACACACGATCCGGAGTTCCACTATTGGAAGTTCCACTTTCAATATTTCAATCTCCCGAACCATCACCTTCCGGCTCTTCATCTCCACCTCGTCCCCCCGGCGTGCCATCTCGTACGCCCGGACCCCGTCAACACGGACGGCCGAATAAGAAGGCGGGAACTGTTCAATCTCCCCGATAAACTGCTGGACCGCCCGCTCCAAACAGGCTCGATCCACTTGTTCATACGAAAACTCCCCGTCAAAAGATGTCTCCAAATCATAAGAAGGAGTCGTATGCCCGAAAGTAATTTCCGCCACGTACTCTTTCTCCTGCCCCATATACTCCTCGATCTTCTTCGTCTCCTTCCCCACACAAATAATCACCACTCCCGACGCCAAAGGATCCAACGTTCCCGCGTGCCCCACTTTTATCTTCCCGTATCCTTTTCTCAAGCAAATACGAACTTTGTTCACCACGTCAAACGATGTCCAGCGCAATGGTTTATCGACCACGAACACCGCTCCTGCCCGAAAATCCTCTCCTTCTCTAAAAAAAATATTACCCCACTTACTCATTATCCTAAAACAATCGTCAATATACCCGCGATAGCGCAATAAAGAGCGAACCAAATCAACTTACCCTTTTTCACGATATTAATCATCCAGCGACAAGCAATACATCCCGAGATAAAAGCTGCCGCGAATCCCACCAATAGCGACACGGTCGAAATACCACTTGCCTCTGCCGAGAACCCGCCTTTCATCAGATCCAGAAAAGCCTCCCCTAGAATAGGAATCAATACCATCAAAAAAGAAAACTTAGCCACCGCCTCTTTCTTGTTACCCAATAATATTCCGGTAGCAATCGTCGAACCGGAACGAGACAAGCCGGGTAACACGGCACACGCTTGCGCCAACCCGATCACGAACGCGTCCCGATACGAGATTTTTTCTTTCACCCGGGGTTTAGCGTAATAAGCGAACGACAACAACACCGCCGTTACCAGCAACATACACCCCACGACCGTCAATCCCGAACCAAATAACGCCTCCACGTAATCCTTGAAACAGAATCCCACGATAGCCACCGGTATCATGGAAAGAAATATCTTTAGCACGTAGGCCATCTCGTCATTATACTTGAACGTGAAAAAGCCCTTGAACAACACGGACACTTCCTTCCATAAAATCACGATCGTACTACAAACCGTCGCGGCGTGAACTGCCACGGCAAACGTTAGATTCTCCTCTCCTTCTAACCCGAAAAGAGCACTAAAAATCTGTAAATGCCCGGAACTACTCACCGGCAAAAATTCTGTAAGTCCTTGGATGACACCAAGCACCAATGCCTCAAACCACTCCATCTATGAATTGAAAATTGAGAATTGAAAATTGAGAATGCACGCACGTCAATATTCAATTACATTAATATTTAATTTTTCTCCTCTCCCTTCGTTTTGGGTTTTCGCATGATACCCCAGAAAACGAAACCAAAACCAAATAACACCACGATAGGCGCTAACGTGATCCGGCGAAAACTAAAAATGTCATAATTAAATGTATCGGGCGAATCCGCTCCCCCTCCCATCATCAAGAGGAAACCCACTATAACGATCCCGAAACCGATCAGGATCATCTTGTAATTATCCTTCGGTATAGGAAAACCGTCTTTCTTTTCGTTTAAAATTCTTGCCATATATTTTTATTTACACGTATAAATCATTCAAATCCCGCCGCAAATAACGACGTACCGAGAACCAAGCCGAGAAAAATGACAACACCACCCCGGAAAGGATCACGAAACCCACCATCAACAGGATCACGTCCTGCCGCATGATATTAATCACGTTCCCCACGTTCTCTTGTACGAAAAATATCGCACCCAGCAACACCAAATTAGCAATCAACGCCCCGAAGAACCCTCGCCACATACTCCCGTACACGAAAGGCTTGCATATAAAAAACGGCGTGGCCCCCACCAACTGCATCGTCTTGATCAACAGTCGCTGCGAGTAAACCGCCAAATGAATCATGTTGCGAATCAACGTGAACGAAATCAACACCAACACCGCCCCGACAATCAAAAAGATAATCGTGATCCGCCGTATGTTCTCGTTAATACTCTCGATCATGGATTTCTGGTAATACACCTCGTGGATAATATCAAATCTTGCCAATCCTTTCTCTATCATCGCCAGCGAATCGTTATTCGCATATGCCGGGTTCAGCTTGATCTCGATGGAAGGCAACAAAGGGTTGGCACCCAATATCCGCTCAAAATCCTCTCCCATCTCTTTCTTGAAAGACTTCGCCGCCTGCTCCTTGGTAATATACTTCGAAGTGTAAACGTAAGGCTGGGTATCCAGAATCTTTTGCACCCGCTTAATTTCCGCCTCATTCGTGTTATCCTTCACGATCACGGCAAAACCGATATTCCGTTTCACATGATCCGAAACCGCCCGGGCATTCAACAAAATAAATACAAGCATACCGACCACGATCAATACCAGAGAAATACTGATTGTGGGAACAAAATAAGCACTTTTTCCCTTTCTACTTTCTGTCCGCGACATTTTTTCTGTCTTAAAAACTTGACAAATATAATCATTCTACACCCGAGAACAACCCATTTCTTAAAAAAAATCGCAAAATCACATCTTCACTAGGCCTCATTCGACCTCCCGTTCCCCGACATTCACCTCTTTTCCCCTCCAGTAACTGCATGAAAAACAGTTTTCAAGAAATGAATTTAAAAAATCCTTTGCATTTTCTTATCAAACCCTTTGCTGAAAACAAAAAATGCTCTATATTTGCCATCGCAAAAAAGGAAAGCGTTCCTAGAAAATTTTGCAAGCAATCATGCGAAAATAGCTCAGTTGGTAGAGCATAACCTTGCCAAGGTTAGGGTCGCGGGTTCGAGTCCCGTTTTTCGCTCCAAGTTGCTCGAGTGGTGGAATCGGTAGACACGCGGGACTTAAAATCCCGTGGCCATTGCGGCTGTGCGGGTTCAAGTCCCGCCTCGAGTACACGGAATATTAAGGAGTTAGTAATCACTAACTCCTTTTATTTTATCCAGAAAACTCTAATCACTTTTTTAAATTATTCCCTCTCGATACCCGAAAAACGATATGTGGCATCTCGACTCCCCGATAATGCTTGACAAGCGTATCAACCTCTATCATCCCGTTCCGTCGGGCCACGTTCTGGGATGCCACGTTCGAATCCCGAATAATGGAATAAACCTCGTCAAAATTCAGCACTTGAAACGCATACTCTTTACAAGCAATGGCAGCTTCCGTGGCAAATCCTTTATGCCAAAATTCTTTCCTGAACAAATAACCGACTTCCGGAACCCTGCCCCCGTTACATTCTTGGTACGTGATACCACATTGCCCGATAAGCTCACCACTGCTTTTCTCGATGACCGCCCACAGTGCGAAACCGTCATCCTCGTACCGCCGGAACATCTTATCCAACCACGCCTGAACTTCCTGATCGCTAAAAGCACCCTCGTAAGCATACATCACCACGGGGTCTTGCAACAATTTACACACCTCGCCAAAATCATCCTGTTCTAAATTTCTTAGAACCAACCGTTCCGTTTCCAATATCATTTCATTCATTTTTTATCCGGCTACAAAAATAATTTATTCTATTCAAAATAAATTTTGACAAATAAGTAAATCATTCAAGCCAAAACTAAACCAGCATCTCAGGTGAATCATAATCAATTGGGAACTAATACATTATTAATACCATGTCAAATGGTTAATCATTGATCAAATACGGATGAATACCCTCATAAACCTTATAGATACCTTATAGATACCTTTTATAAACCTTATATATAATAAGGTTTATAAAATATATCTATTGTTTATTTAAAATTTTATTTGTACTATTGTTCCGGAATTAACCAATTACTAATCATTAAATCAGGATTGACATGGATACTACCTCTCCTTTATTTTTAGCCTTGCTCGCTAATGGCCCGATCAAAATGGACGGGTACACTTATTTCCTATACGGGGGAAAAATCAGGAAATGTAAATCCAAGCGAGGCCCTAGAAAATCCAGAACAGAAGGGGAGCGACAAACGACCGATCGTTTCACGGAAACCCGCAAAATGTGGAAAATTTACCGCCGGGCAATCAAGGATTTACCGATATGGCGAGTTGAAGCAAGGGCAAGAGGGGTCTCTAAAAGTGATTCCTTATTCCACTCCATCAACGGCGGGTGCCTACAACCGGGTAAAGGTGTATGGGCATTCAAAACGTTTCGGTTCTCCGTGGGGTCTTTGGATGCTCCCGTGATCACGGCCGCGGAACGCGAGGGATGGACGGTAACCCTACACTGGAAAAACGGGGCTAATTGCCCGAAAGCGGGTTCCTCTGACTGGGTATTCCTAGGCTATTTCTATGACACGTTACGTCGTTCACCCCAGTTAACCTTGGATTACATGCCACGCCGGATAGACGAGAAAATCACGATCGAAATTCCTCCGGCAGATCAACCGGAAGGAACACGATTACATCTTTACCTGTTTTTCGGAAACGAAGAATTTACCCAATTTTCACCGAGCGAGTACGTAGAACTATAGACACGTCTCACCGAACATGACTTATTTACCGGGAGAACCGGGAAAAATGGAATTATCACAAAAAAATAAATTGCCCCTAAAAGTTTTTTGTTCACTTTTTAGGGGCAGTTCTGTTTTATACTAAAACAGTCTATTTTAAATAAAACACATGTTACATTTTTTCCACTCGGTCCTTTACGGATTGAATATCCTTCGGATCGACATCACTTGCCGGGTTACTCTTAACAACTTCCAACACGTCATTCAAGAGCCTTTTAGCCTCCTGCTTCTCCCCGATTCCTTCCAAGAAATCCGCACATCCCCAAGCCGTGGCCGGGGTACGATCTAACTGGTAAGCGTAGTTTATCCAGTCGATACATTGCTTTTTCTCTCCAGCATTTTGCTGATCGGTAATCTTCCAGTAATGACGGGTAGCACTGATCACGAAAGAGGACAATAGTTTATACTTCACCCCTCCAAACAAGCTCGCCATACCCATCGTCTTCTTTATACTCACGATCGCGGCAGAATCATTCTTCATTTTAGCCGAATCAATCAACATCTTGAAATGCCGGTTTGTTATCTCTTCCATTTTTCTCAGAGAATCGATGCTATTCTCTTGCTGCTGGACTATCATATACTCGTTCATCAACGTCTTGAATTTATCGTCCAGACGGTTGTTCGAATAAAAATCCAAACGCAACTGCTCTGCCGGAAGGTAAGATTTACCGCCACCCATCATGGCAGACATACCATTCTCCAGATTTCCCAACCCGGCCTTCACGTCAAGAATCCCTTCCAACGCTTTTTCATCTTTCTCTTTCACGCAAGTAGCAAAACAAGCACTCAGACTTTTCATCACGGAGGCATTCAAGCGGTTGCCCAACTTCTTATTCTCTCCCTCAACCTTCTTAATGCCCTTAACCAAACGATCAAAAAGAACCGGATCGAAAATGGAAATATTACCTATATTATTCACGTTCTCCTCCAACAACAATTCCTCGTCAGAGAGACATTTCAAGTACTCGTTCAGGACAACACCACCACCTGCCCCGGACTCTTTCAACAGAGCGTAATACTCTCCGAGGAATACTTTTCCTCGTTTTCCTTGCTCGTATTCTTTCTCCATCGCCGCAATGCGGGGAGCCAAAGCATGTAAACGCACGGCTTTCTCCCCCTCCGCGATCAGTTTATCAGCCGTACGGACCCCCATAAACTTATACACCAACTCGCCCTCGGCATTCACGAATACCAACGTCGGGTAAGCCGAAACCTCGTATTTACCTGCCAATCCCGGTCCTTCACCTTTCTCCGCGTCAATCTTGTAATTGACGAAATTCTTGTTGAAGTAATCTCCCACGGTCTGCTGAGGGAAAGTCTCCGCAGCCATTTTCTTGCAAGGACCGCACCACGTCGTGTACAGGTCTACAAAGACCAATTTATTCTCCTGTTTTGCTTTCTGTAAAACTTCTTTCCAGCTACCGGTTTCGAACTGAATCCCCTGTGAAAACACGTTCCACGAGAAAAGCAAAATGGCTATTGTAAAAAGTATTCTTCTCATTATTCCTACCAATCGTTATTCTCCAAATTGTTCCGCAACTTTTTCCATCAACAAGTCACCCCGCAATTTGGTAGCGACAATTTTTCCCTCCTTGTCAATCAACAACATGGCTGGAACCCCGCTCACGTTATACAATTTTGCCACCGGACAACTCCATCCCTTCAAGGAAGAAACGTGACCCCAGTCCAAATCATTCTTTTCAATCGCATTTACCCAATTATCCTTTTTATCATCCAGTGACACGCTCAGTATTTCAAATCCTTTATCATGGAACTTGTCATATACTTTCTTCACATTGGGAACTTCACGCAAACAAGGACCACACCAAGACGCCCAGAAATCAAGCAAAACAATCTTCCCACGGTAATCGGATAAAGAAACATTCTTTCCGTCCGGAGCTGGTAACGTGAAATCCGGGGCCATGCTACCGATTGATGTCTTTTTGATATTATCAATCGACGTTTTCAATTTACGTCCCAGATAAGCATTTTTGATGCGAGGAGTCAAACTTTCATACATTTTTTCAACTTCTGCCAAATCTCTATCTTTGATGACAAACTTGTTAATAATCAATGCCGTTGTATGACAATCGGGATAATTCGCTACCAAACTATCAATTGTCCGCACGGTTTTCTCCTTCATGGCCGTGTACATCATCACCAAAGAGTCCTGCATGGCAGCACTTGTTTTCTCGTCTCTACTCATGAAAGAAAGTCCCAACATCATCAGCATCTCATCCCGCTGCGCCATCATCATCGTTTTAAAAATATCCTGTTCCACGCTTCCGGATATTTCAGTTTTGATATTCTCAATCTCTTTTCCTTTGACCGTTTTTTTCACGGTTACGCATTTTACATGGATTGGAATAGAATCCAAAATAACGATATTCGTACTTCCATTTATGTCCAAAATCCGTTCGTCCACGTCTCCCAGCGGCTTTTGCATTTTGAAACTACCGTTTGCCACGATAGCGGAATCCAATATCTCATATTTCTTGTCGCCCAAATCCTTTTTTAAATAGACCACTTTTCCATCTCCACCTTCCCATTCTCCTTGAATGGTGTATGTTGTCTCCTGTTTAGCACAACCCACGAACAACAAACCCATTAATAATCCACTGACAATTTTTCTCATATTTCCGGTATTATTTTAATATTTTTAAATCAAGTATCGTTTATATTTATTCTGATTTTTTCAAAAATGACTCGAACTCTTTGGCTTTTTCGGCCTTGATTTTCTCGTCCATTTTTTTGAATTCTTTTGCCTTTGTACTATTGCCAAGTTTAGCATATAAAACAGAAAGAGTTCCGTAATAACAAGCTCTTAATTTAGCACTCCCCTTGTCTTCTTTTTGTTGCAATTCCTCGATCAAAGCCAGATATTTCTTTAACACGTTTTTGTCCGGGCAGTACGCTGCAAGATATTGGGCTGTTTCTTCCAAACAACGGTCTGAATACCCCAAAGCCTTGATGTCACGATACATCATCTGGCTTTCGTATATCTCGTTCCATTTTTGGGCCAATTCCAATTCATAAATCTTTATCTTGGCACGATACGTTTCCGCACGTTTCAAATTCCCACGGTCGATCAAACGTAACAAGGTGTCTATTTTTCCTTTCTCATCAACCAAACGCAAGGGCGTCCCATTCTCATCAAATTTAATTTCAACCACACGGTCTACTGCTTTTTCCAGCGCCCAACTTAATTGTCTCTCCACGTTATAGCGATCAAACTTTACTTTATGAGCCAAACGGTCTATATTGAAAATCACGTAGTCAAACTGCGGAGAATAAGGATCTTTGATAAAAGCGCCCACGAAATCCCAGATTTCTTTTTCCTGCAATTTTTCCAAAGGCATCGTTTTCATGTAATCAAGCACGATTTTCTCGATGTCATCTTTCAAGAAGGCTCCTTCCAACGCGGCAACATATTCTTTCAGAAACGCCAAATCCCGCTCTCCTGCCTCGTATCTGTCGCGACAAGCAAACAAGCTTTTACCTTCCTTACCCGCTTTCATCCCGGCAATCAAGACATCTGCTTCTTGGAATCCGGCCATCTGGTGCATGACTTTACCTTCCTTATTAATCAACAAGAGCGTCGGGAATCCGATGATATTGGATTTATATTGTTTGTACAGATCTTTCCCCACTCCCTTTTCCATATCGTACTTCACGTTGATGAAATTCGCGTTAAAAAAGTCCCCCACGTCTTTACGTGTAAAAATATCTTTAGCTAAAGCCTTACACGGACCGCACCAAGAGGTGTAGCAATCCATAAAAATATATTTGTCCTGCTCCTGAGCCATTTTCAAGATATTTTCCCATTTCTCGCCTTCAATAAAACGAATCCCCTCCCCGGCCGACTGTCCGAAGGAGAACAGGGCCAAACATAAAAATTGTACTACAAATCCAATCTTTTTCATAATCAATCCTATTTACAAATATGCTATTATTTTAATTCATCCAATTTTGCCTGACAAGCTTTCACGTCTCCCTCTTCAACACCAGCCGCAGAACTTCCATCTTTCAACCCCAAGGTCAGGACTTCTTTCGCCAGCTCTTTCTTGTCCAGCGCTAACAATTTATCAGCCACGTACGTAGCGGTCTTCGCGGAAGGACTTAACTGATGTAAAAACACGTACCAACCGGCAACCCGATCTTTATATGCCGCATCTTTTTCGCCTGTATATATATCCTCGTAACGTTCCACGTTCTCAATCATGCTCGTCGAGGTATAGTAATCATCAATACTTGAGAAAGCGAACATCATCGCATTTAGCTTTTTCGCAGCCTTGTATTCCTCTTCATTTCCACTTTCTTTTGCCTCTTTCAACTTGGTTTCCATGGCCTTAAGCATAGCAATTTTCTCCTTATGAGTTTCTTCGTATTCTTTCTGGAGTTCTGCCATATAACTGATAAAAAGCTGGTTAAACTTATCCAGTTTCTTTTTAGCCGAATAATAGTTTAAACGCAATAATTCGGAAGGGATATAGATATTTCCTCCTCCCAATGAAGCCGCCGTGGCACTATCCTTACCTCCTGTCGCTTTAAATAAACGATCTTTCAAAGCCAACACTTCCTCGAAATTTTCCTCTTGATCGGCTCGTGCCGTCTTCTGCACGCAAGCACTCAAGAAAGTACAAATGGCTTTATTCACAGCAACAGACTGTTTTTTATCCTTCGTTGGGTTGGCTGCCTCCGCACAAGCGGCATCCACCAAACGGTTGGCTAATTTCTTGTCAAAAACCGTGATTTTGGCGATACGCGGAACATTGACAGAATCCAGTAAATGAGCATCATCCACCAATGCAAAATAATCAAGCAACACATCGCTACAATCTAAACCGGATTTATCTTTCAACACAAAATACTGATCCAAAAATTCCTTATCCCGGTTTCCTTCTTCATATTTTTTCATGTATTTCTTCAATTCCGGTTGCGCGGCAAACGCATCCACGGCTTTCTCGCCTTCCTTGATAAACATATCCACGGTTTTACCGCCCAAGAAGCGGTAAACCAACTCCCCGTCTCCATTGACAAAAAGGAACGTGGGATAAGCGGATACACCAAACGTTTTCGCAACCATTTTCCCGTCTTCACTCTTTTCTGCATCCAATTGCAAGTTTAAGAAATGAGCGTTATAATATTCACCGACTTTAGCTTGCGGGAACACGTTATCCGCCATGTGCTTGCAAGGTCCGCACCATGAGGTATATATATCTATAAATACCAACTTATTTTGTTCTTTCGCCATTTTCAACACCTCGGCATAACGCCCCTTTTGGAAGTCGATCCCCTGTGAAAACACGGTTAAACCAGTGATTAAAATCGTCACTAACAATACTAATTTTTTCATTTTACAATCCCTTTAGTTTATGTCCAATACTATTGTATATTTTTTATTTTTCTCGAAGTCACAATTATAAAGTAACAAGAAATCCTCTGCCACGGCAACTTCCCATTCCTGTCCTTCTGCCAAACGTGGGTTATGCACACGTTTCGGGAAATAATAGGCAAACGGAATATCCGTCACGTGTTCCTGTTTCAGTTTCCCTCCTCTCATCAATCCCCCATCAAAATATTCATTGGTCGCAATTGTCACGAAACATTGTTTCCCTTTTACCTTGAAATCCACCTTATATCCTAACGGTTCCGAGTTTTGCAGTTTCACATCCCAAGCCGGATCGCCATACAAGGCAACCACATCCCGGTCATGTACAAATCCCATCTGGTCTTTCGTAGGTTCCTGCCCCGTCGCAGCCTTGAATTGCTTTTCAAACGCTTCCCTTTCTCCAAACTCCATTTTCGAAAAAGGATAATTTACGGTCAGCATCTCCGGGAACCAAGCATGTTCCGTTCTCAACATATCCTGCTGATTCAGATAAACGGCCTGCGCCAAGGTCAACCGCCCGGCATTGGCAACCCAGTATTTCAAACCTCCCCAACCGTTCCTGCCATACCAAGTTGTAACGACATATCCCACCATGGAAGTTGCATCCATCCCGCTCAACCAAGCCACAGCCATACTCTCCGGGTCATTGTCGATATTCCCGATCAAACAGTTACCCGCCGCGAAATAAACTCTCGGGTGAGCCGTCCCCTCTAAAAACTCAGGAGTCATGAAATCGGCATACAACCGCCCTCCCTGTGGTTTCAGATTACCAACAGTAAATGGCATTTCAAGATTTTTCTCTGTCGCGTGTGAAGAGGTTACCAACAAATCGGGATCAATTTCTTTATATTTCTCCACCCATTTATTCAATATCTCCCATTTATTGATCTGCTCGTTCTTCACTTCCCCGTCGCGGGTTGTCTTCTCGCCCCAACCTCCGGGAGTTCCCCCGTCATTCATAAATGCAAACCGATCAAAATATTTTCCATCGCTCAATTCTGCCGTCGTGTTCAATGCCGTATGAATCACAAAAGGTTTCGCACTACCTTCTATCATGCGCATGGCATCCGCAGCCGAATACCCCGTGATAATTCCCCACAGGTAATCCGCATAAATATCATCATCTATTTCCCGACTCAAACGATGTCCTTCCATGACGAACTCCCGGTTCAAGTTTTCCGGTTTTTCCACCACTGCCACGTAACGGGGAGTTAAACGCCGTAACTCTGTTAACAGTTCTCTCGGCTGTTTGTCGTAATATAACACGGTTGCTTTATGTCTTTTAGCCAAAGCCTCTACCACCTTCATCCATTCCCCGTCAGCCTGAACCTTTTTCGAGGTTACAACCACATAGTCACAAACCTGTTGAGCTTTTACCTCCAATAAATTACAAGTCGTAAACAGCCAAACGGCAAACATTACAACTATCCGTTTTTTCATCATATTTCCAGATTAATTAGACTGAGTTGCTTCAAACAAATCCTTATACCGCTCCATCCGCTCCATCTCTATGGCATCCCCCATCTTTTTATATTTATCAGCGTTATCCCTGTCTCCCACAAGAGCATACAAACGACCTAACAAGTTATAATAATTGGTCGTACCGCCCTCGGCCTCTTCCTGTTCACTTATCCTCAACACGAATGACAAGACTCTGTCAATTAAATTCTTATCCAAATTCCTTTCAGAAAGAAGGGTCAAAACTGCTACAATATATTCACCCCGAACATCTGTCATGTGCAAGTTCGCAGCTACTTCCAAGTCTCGAAATACCTGTTCGTTATCTCCTATATGCAAAGCTTTAATAATAGCGAGTTTTAAACGCATTCCATCCTGCCCCAATAATTGCCCTTTATTTACCAGATACGTCAATCGTTCCAGTTTTAATGAATCATACAATGGCCAAACATACCGTTCATTCTGGAAATGAGGCTCACATTGTTTCTCGATCTCTTTGTTCAAATTTCGACTCAACACCATCAATACCTCATATCTCTTATCAATCTCATTATCCCCACTAACCCCACTTCCCAATCCTTTGAAAAGTCTCTTCAAACGTGCAGCCTTATCCTCCGGGGCGGTGCTTTCTTCCCGCTCCCATTTCATTTTTTTCACAGCATAAATGCCATACTCAAAAACATTGGAATAAGGGTCTGCAAATACATATTTATTTAATAGCAAGTAAGTATCCTTATCTTCCACCTGCAACACCGGACACCGAGACATATATTCCTTTATCACCTGTTCAGCCTCTTTTCCCTTTCTCGCATCCTCCAAGGCCTCCACGTATTTCTTCACGACCTTAATGTCACGCTTGTTTACCATGTATTTCTCTTTCAAACTTTCTAAGTTAGTTTGTGCAGATGCCGCCAAGCAGCATCCGACACAAACCAATATCATGATTGTCTTTCTCAACATATTTCTTATATTATACAGACGAATCATTCTTGTAGATTCTTAAAATAATCAGCCTCCACCGGATCATCGGGACAAGCAGCATTTTGCATGGCAACGATATCCAATCCAAGTACATCCGTCAAATATGGAACGATGTCAATTGTACGCTCCAACATTCTTGGGAAATGTTCAAAAGTGTAATCTAATTCTGCTTTTGGTGTTGTGGTTAAATTACTAATATAGTCAGCAATATCAACCTGTTGCTTGGGTATAATAACAGATTCCGCAGGGGAACTATTCCAATATCCATTCGTACGGAAAGTATAAATACAATCTGTATATTTGCCATCAGGATCTTCTAACCAAGCCGTTGCATATATTGCAATTGCATCTTTCCCATTTGAACCTTTCAATCTTGAATTGAAGAAATCAGTTGGTTGCTCTGTCGCTCCTAAATACAAGCGTGAAATCAACAGATCAGAAAACTCTTTTTTCCATGAAGTCCAATCCTCATCCGTGTAAGCTTTCATTACTTCTCCCAAATTAGGGATAATCAACATATCCTCACGCTCCAAATAAGTTTCAACTAATTCATCCGGATCATACGAAGAATTATCACACAAAGAATCACACAAGAATACCCGTATAAACCAATTTCTCCGGATATAATCTCCGTCCATTCCGGCAAACACTTCATTGTGTAATTTATTTACAACCGTTCTCACTAGTTCCCGGTTTTCCTCCTTTACAGGAGTATACCATCTATTAACGCCCCCAGTCCAATTAGCGGTTTGAAAAGCATACTCACTATAATCATATAGATAATACACACCGCAAAATTCCCAAGTGTTATAAATCAATTCTTCCAATGAACCGGGTTCTCCTTTAGTCAACCCGTATAATGGTCCACCCAAATCCGGATTCGGGGTCACTTTTTCTGAACACGCTGAAATAAGTAATATAACAGATATCAGATATATATTTAAAATTTTTTTCATAATCAATCATTTTAAAAGATAAATCATTACTTCGCATTAATCACTTCCCGGGCATTATCAATACAATCTGTATTGTATGTCAATTCTGAAGAAGGGATACTAAGCACATAGTTTGGACTACCTTGCCTCAAGGTATAAGTTTCGTAACTATTCCAAGAAGTATACCACCGATGCTCGATCTCCGGCATCCCCTGACGACGCAGATCCCAGAAACGCATAGCTTCTTCAAAACATAGTTCCCGACGGCGTTCTGCCCATATGAATTTAAGCAAATCATCACTATTCTTAAAATCAGCCATTTGTTTGTCAACATACTTATCCGTACTGATACGTCCACGGCGTAATGAATTTAACAAATCAATAGCCTGCTGGTCTATCGCATTGCTCTTCCGAACATAAGCCTCCGCCAGATTCAACAGTACTTCAACACTCCTCCAATTCTCATGAAACAATTTTTCATTCGGTTTCTCTGCCCCGGTACTATATCTTCTTCGATATTTAATCGGATACTGATAATTATAGGTAGCTTCCGTGTAAAAACCCCATTTGTCGGTCTCTCCCGGCTTATCCGATTTAAAATAAGCCTGCAAACGTAAATCGCCCTCCTCATATGATTTCAACAATGAGTTTTCAGCCTCCGCTGACGGACGAAATCCTAATCCATAATTATATCCAGATAAAGTAATAGCCAAGAAATCATACATGTATGACGAATTTCCAAATGTAAATACAATTTCCGGATTAACCAGACCATCCATCATACAAAAGCCCTTACTATCATTTATATTTGTAAGCAACTCCGGATCAACTGAATTCAAATCGTAAACCGCCGCATTGCTTTCCATGAACAATTCTCCTAAACGAATTACTTCATCCCAATTTTCCTGAAAAAGCGCAATTCTAGACCCTAATAACCACACGGCAGGTTTCGTTAACAGATGTATATTATCCGCTGCCGTACTGCCCTCCATATATTTTTCCGCCTTTTCGAAATCTTCGTTAATCAATTTATAAGTTTCACGAAGAGTGGAGCGTTTACGGGCCTGTATATCCACTTGCGGAGTCGTACGAAGAATAACGCCTGCTTTTTCCATATTCTCCTCAGCATAAGGTACAGCATAAGTGTTCACCAAACACCAGTAATTATAAGCTCTTAAAGCGTAAGCCTGTCCGGCCAGATGATTGAATTTACCGGAATCCTGCACCTCCATGGTTGGTAAAGCATCTATCACAATGTTACAAGCCAAAATATTCTCATAACGAGCATTCCAAAAATTATCAGTCAATTTTTCCTCTATATCCACGTTCCAAGTATAGGCCTGCTTTCCTTCTCCACTTTCAAGAATATCAAAAGCATTCCCATCTTTGTCTAAATAGGTTTCGCCCAAAGAATCAATTTCTAAACGGCCGGACTCTACATCATCCGTCATCAACTTAAACCACGCAACATCATCATTAAATTCCGATGGATAACCTTCCGCATATAACATCGGAGAATATTCCTCTACCTTCTTGGGAATCAGCAAATCTCCGGAATCTTCTTTCAAATAATCACTACATCCCGTAACAATTAACGCTCCCAACAATATCTTTCCACTATATCTAAAAATATTATTATTCATATACTCAAATTTCTTAGAATGAAACATTTATTCCAAAACTATAGGCAGGTAATACCGGAATATTAGCATCCGGAGTTTCAGGATCTAAGCCTTGCCATTTCTTGCTGGCCCATACATGTAAATTGGTTGCTTGAAAACGTAACATCATGGAAGAAGCACCTATTTTCTTTGCTAATTCCCCCGGCATCGCATAGCTCAAACCAATTAAACGCAAACGTAAATAATCCGCTTTAGCAACCCGATGATCAGATTTGTCATAATAATAAGTACATTGCTCCACGGCACGTCTACCGTCCTCGTCATCTACATAATTCATTAACCCCTCATACCTAAAATTATTTGCAAATTCTGAATTATAGAGCGCAGGAATATCGGTCTTTAATTCATCTCCGGATTTTCTCCAACGTTTCTTCCAATCGGTAGAAACATTCGCTAGAGGATCAAATACCTTGGAATTATCATCATAAACGGCAGGTAAACGTTTCACACCACCAATACTGTAAGCAAAACCGATGCTCAGAGACAAACGTTTTTTAAATGTTAATTGTGTATCAAAACCACCTGAAAGATCCGGGTTGATGGAACCACTCTTGACCAATTTCATCATTGTCGGATCACCACCATGATATTTTTTACCATCTTGCCCATAAAACAAAGGATAACCATTATCAGCAGACAATCCAGCATAAGCAAACGAATACATCATTCCTAATTTCTCGCCTTCTATAGCTAAATTTCCATTCAACATTTCAGTGATCTTCTCCAAGTCATTGTACAAATTATCATTCGCCAAAATCACTTCGTTTGTATTTCTTCCAAAGTTTACATTAAAGTTCCAGTCAAATAACTTACTTCTCAATAAACCAACGCTCAAATTACCCTCCACACCAGTGTTGTTCATCTCACCGGCATTGATAAACAGGTGTTGTTTACCATTAGATGCTGCAACGATCTTGTCTATAATCAAATCATCCGTATGTTTTTTGTATACATCCACACTTCCAGATAATCTTCCCGACCAGAAAGAAAAATCTACCGCAACGTTCCATGAAGAAGTTTTCTCCCAACGTAAATCAGGATTAGGCAAACGATAAATGGTTGATTGTTCCAATGTACTCGTTTCATTACGATCACCGATTTCCAATATCAAATTGGGAGTCGAGTCATCGTGAATATTTCCCTGAACCCCATAACTACCGCGAATCGACACGAAATGTCCCTTATCAGCAAAAGCAGATAAAAAACTTTCATTGGTCAACGTCCACTTACCGGCAACAGACCATGTAGGCAACCACCTATATTTTGGATTACTACCAAACTTATTTGCCCCGTCGGAACGAATATTAAAATTCAAAACATAACGGTTGGCATAAGTGTAGCTCGCTGTTCCAAAGAAAGAGGCCACTCGAGATATGGTATTCGTATTCGTGGGAAGTAATTTCCCTTTCGCTGCATAATTTTGTGTAAATCTATCTGTATAAATCGGCATAAAACGTTCCCCAAATTCAGGAGTCCAACCATAGCCTGTTACACTCGTACCACCATACTTATTTCCCCTCAATTCAGAACCGACATAAATATTAATATCATGTACATCTCCAAATACGGCCACGTAGTTCAAGGCATTTCTCACGGTATAACCGGTTTTTGTCGTATTTTTACTGGTTAAGATACCACCATAAGGCAACGAAGACTCCCAGTATTTATCTTCAGTCTCGTCATATTCTTTATAATTATACCCCCGAATCCTTGCTACTGCATTTGATTCTTCCGTTTGCCAGTCTTTTTGTTCAGTCGTTGAATTGTGGAAAGAGAAAGTTCCCTGATAAGATATATTCTTGATTAATTTTACATTCAAATTTAACAAGGCATTAAAATCATTTGTTTTAGCCGTCTGACCGGTCTCATCCAACTCTTTCAAAATATTATATTCATAGGCAGACCCTTGTTTGTACATATGATAGCTGCCATCAGCCTCGTAAGGACTCAACGTACGAGAAGTTTTATACGCATAAGAAAAAGGATTTACTCCTACAGTATATCCATCATTCTTGGTTGTACTATAATCAATTTTAGTCATAAAATTGACATACTCGCCTAAATTCACGTCTACTTTAGCCAACGTAGTAAAACGCTCACTCAAAGAACCTTGCGCTGCTCCCTGATTATTGTTATACCCGGCAGAAAAATAATATCTTGTTTGCTCATTTCCTCCTTGTACACTTAACGTATGATTATGAGTTACCGCATTCCGGAACAGAATATCAAACCAATCGGTATTACGCTTAGCCATTGCCATCGCTAACTCGGAGAATTCTGCATGAGTAATTCTTCTATTTACCAATTCGTTCACTAATCCTTCATAAGAATCATTGGGATCAAGCGAAATATTACTCCCGTATTTCAATCCATCCTCGATGACTTCTTTCGATAATGTCATACGCTCTGACGAGTTCATCAAGTCAAAATTTCGATAAGACGGACGCTGATTTACAACCATTTCTCCATGATAAGATACAGTAGGCTTTCCTATCTTTCCCTTTTTCGTAGTCAAGACGATCACACCATTCGCAGCTTTCACACCATAAATTGCCGTGGCGGATGCATCTTTCAATACGGTAATGGATTCAATATCCTGCGGACTAATACCGGCAATGGCATTACCAACCAGATACTCGGCATCCTCACTATTCAAATCCGAAGCAGTGATAGGCACATCTTGTTCCAAGATCACACCGTCAACCACCCAAACTGGAGCCTTATTACCATTAATGGTAGAAGTTCCACGAATACGAATTTTCGGGGTTGCACTTGGTTCTCCCGAGGTATTGATAACCATCAATCCCGGGATCTGTCCCTGTAGCATCTGGTCAATACTTGCAGCTCCCGCCATATAAATTTCTTCCGTTTTCACCACTGAAACCGCACTTGCAGACTCCCGACGATTCACGGTCTGATAACCTGTTACGACAACTTCATCCATGTCTACCGTAGAATACTTCATCACCACGTGTAAAGAATCCTGTCCTTGCCAAGTAATTACTTTTTGCTCCATCCCCACAAAAGAGAAAAGTAATTTTTGTCCAACTTTATTCTCGATCATAATTTGGAATAAACCATCCACATCCGATGCCACTCCGCGAGTCGTTCCCTCCACAACAACAGACACTCCGGGAAGAGGAAGTCCATCCGTGTCGACCACTTTTCCTTTTACCAATTTCAATTTTTCTTTTTCGTCTTCCTGTGGTAGCGGCTTTACAACAACCACACCTTCCGCATACTCATAGCTAAAAGGTAGCCCCTCGAAAATACGATCCAACGCTTTTTCAAAAGGTTCATTCGTCAGAACCATGTTAAGTTTCACATTCAAACGCGCAATCTCCTCTTCATTAAACACAAAATAAACTCCCGTTTGATTCTTCAACTCTTTAATGGTCTCTCTGAGACTTGCATTCTCTAATTTCAACGTCACGGATTGTGACGATACACTGGCTATTGCCGTAAAAGAGAAAAACAGGGTTAAAAACAAAGTTAATCTCATCGCTAAATAAATTTTTCCCCTCGCATTTTCAGGCGAGGATTGTGTAGAATTTCGTCTTTTTTTCATACATTTGGATACTTTGATTAATAAACGTAGCCTTTTGCCGAAGGCTGCCATTAAATTTTCAACATGGAACGGGGAATGCTGGGAACATTTCCCGTTTTCGTGTTTCTTCTATTTCATCACTGAGGTTATTGTAACATTTCTTCCATTAATAATAAATTTTACGTTAGTTGTTTTTTCTATCATATCTAACACGTCATTCAAATCTTCATATTTCCGCACCACGCCGGTAAAACGACGCTCTTTATATTCAGGAGCCGAGAATGAGAATTGAACATCATACCACCGGGCCAATTGTACCACAATATCATTCAATTCCATGTTCTCGTATTCAAATACTCCCCGTACCCACGAGGTGTACAAAGAAAGTTCCACGGCCCTCTGGCTGATTGCCCCGGAACGTTGATCGACCACGGCCTGATATCCCGGTTTTAATACCACCTGATTATCTCCGGATGTTACTTGCACGGCCCCCTGTACCAAAGTTGTCATAATTCCCTCATTTTCGGGATAAGCCGAAATGCAGAACTTCGTTCCCAACACTCGCACGCTCACATCATTTACCCGCACGATAAAAGGCTTATTTTCGTCAGGTTGCACTTCAAAATACACTTCACCCTCAACAAGAACCTCTCGCGTATCTCCCGTAAAACGAGTGGGGAATGTTAGTCGTGAAGATGAATTCAACCATACCATCGTACCGTCTGCCAGCGTGAAATGGTATTCCCCTCCAACTGGGGAAGAGATCGTGTGATATACCGGTTTTTCTTCTATCTCGTCATTCACCTCCACATTATCATATCGCAATTCATTCTTTTTATCTCTCAAAACAGTAACCCCATACTGCTCGATCACTTCTTGCAAATTATCTTGAGTCAAATCAACTTGTATTCCATCAGCCACGGTTAGAGTTGCTTTCGTTCCCCCTGCCTGCACCTTAGCCAACACGGGAGATAACTCCTGTGATTCCGGGACATAAAAGAATACAAATGACAAGGCGAACAGGATCACAACAGAAGCCACGGCTGCAACCTGAATCCATAATTGTCTTCTCCTGCGAACCTTGATCTTTTCCCGTACACGTTTCAATGAATCCGAGGCATCCCTACCCGAACAAGCAACCATTTGATACTCACGCACCATTTTCACCCCCTCCATAAAAAGTTGTTTGTTTTCCTCCGCCTCGTCCATCCACGCACGCAACTCCCGTTCCTCACTCTTATCCAAAAGTCCGGAGCAATAATCACCAATCCTCTGCCAAATTTTATCGTTCATCTCGATCTCTTTTCTTTTATATACCGGAAGATTGAAAAAGAGATGACAACTTTTTTAGGAAAAATTGCAGGAAAAATAATTTTAACAAAATGAAGGTGTAAAAATTTATCGCAGAATAATAAAAAACAACACCAAAGCGTTTCCACCCAGTTCTTCTTTTAACTGCTTCAATGCCCTATAATACAACGTTTTCACGGTATTCACGGTTATTCCAAACCGTTCACCCACTTGCTGGTAAGTCAAATTATTCAACACCACGGCTTTAAATATTTCTTTTGTCCTTTCCGGTAAAGCCTCCACCCGGGCATATACTTTATCACGCAAACAAGCGAACTCGTCCTCATCATATTCTCCCAGTTCTTCTAAAAACTGATCCACATATTTCTCCACGTCATCAAACATAACCCTTCCCCGCCGTGTAGCAAACTTAGAGGCGGCCTTGGCTACCGCCCCGAAAAGATAAGAACGAACGGAACCGGAAAAAACTGTTCGCTTTTTATTCATCCAGAAAGAAACAAACACCTCCTGCACAATATCCTCTACATCATCTGCATCAGAAACAAACCGAAAAGCATACACGCACAATGCCCGATAATAATTATCAAAAAGCATATTCAGACAAATTTCATTTCCTGCCTCTAACGCATGTACAATCTCCGATTCACTATATACCATACAAAAATCTAAATCGACAATTATGATTCATGCAAAGATAGACATTCTCGTCAAGAATCAAAATTATCGAGATATTACCGTCATACAAAAAAGTAGGCCGTTTCTTCTTTGAAACGACCTACTTCATATGATTTTAAGAATCCTTATTTATTTTCAAAAACGATCTTATCATCCTTCACGTCTACCACGATACGGCTATCTTTGGAGACTTCCTCTGCAAGAATCTGTTTTGACAAATCATTTAGCAATGTACGTTGAATAACCCGTTTTACGGGACGAGCGCCGAACTGCGGATCATACCCGGCATCTGCCAACCATTGAACTGCCTTGTCGGTAATCTCGATGGCAATACCATTGTTTTCCAACATCTTCTTTACGCCATTGAATTGCAAACGTACAATATCCACGATTTCCGACTTCTTCAACGGGGCAAACATGATGATCTCGTCGATACGGTTCAAGAACTCCGGGCGAATCGTCTGTTTCAACATCTCGTACACCTCGTGATTCGTCTTGTCAAGTACCTCATCCCGGTTATTCTCATCGATGCCTTTCAAACGTTCCTGAATGATATGCGCACCGATATTCGAAGTCATGATGATAATCGTATTTTTGAAATCGACTACCCGACCTTTATTATCAGTTAAACGCCCGTCATCCAGCACTTGCAACAAGATGTTGAACACGTCGGGATGAGCTTTCTCGATCTCGTCCAGCAAAACCACGGAATAAGGTTTCCGACGAACAGCCTCCGTCAACTGACCACCTTCATCATATCCCACGTACCCCGGAGGCGCCCCGATCAACCGAGAAACAGAATGACGCTCTTGGTACTCGGACATATCAATACGGGTCATCAAAGATTCATCGTCAAACAGGAACTCTGCCAATGCCTTCGCCAACTCGGTTTTACCGACACCCGTGGTTCCGAGAAAGATAAACGAACCGATGGGACGTTTCGCATCCTGCAATCCTGCACGGTTACGACGAACGGCATCTGCCAGTGCCGTAATGGCCATTTCCTGACCGACTACCCGTTTGTGCAACTCGTCTTCCAAGTGTAATAACTTCTGACGCTCGCTCTGCATCATCCGGCTCACCGGAATACCCGTCCACTTGGACACGACTGCCGCGATATCATCTTCCGTCACCTCTTCCCGAATCAACGACTCTCCATGCTTCATATCCGCCAGCTTGGCCTTCACCTCTTCAATACGACGCTCGGCCTCCTTAATCTTACCGTAACGAATCTCGGCAACTTTTCCGTAATCGCCTTCCCGCTCGGCCCGGTCTGCCTCGAAACGGTACTGTTCGATCGCATCCTTATTCTTCTGGATCTCGTCAATCAAAGAACGCTCAGACTCCCATTGGGCTCGCAATTTCGTACGCTCTTGATTCAAATCGGCCAAATCTTTCTGGATCTCGTCCAGTTTCTTGCTTTTCCCTTCCCGCTTGATCGCCTCTTTCTCGATTTCCAACTGTTTGATCTTACGGTCTAGTTCATCAATCTCCTCCGGCACGGAATTCATCTCCAAACGCAGACGGGCAGCCGCCTCATCCACCAAGTCGATAGCTTTATCCGGCAAAAAACGATCGGAAATATACCTGTGGGACAACTCCACGGATGCAATGATTGCATCATCCGTGATCCGTACCTTATGGTGATTCTCGTAACGCTCCTTCAATCCCCGCATGATACTGATCGCACTCATCACGTCCGGTTCGTCAATCATCACCTTCTGGAAACGACGCTCCAAGGCTTTATCCTGTTCAAAATATTTCTGGTACTCGTTCAACGTGGTCGCACCGATAGCCCTCAAATCTCCACGAGCCAAAGCGGGTTTCAATATATTCGCCGCATCCATTGCTCCGTCAGACTTTCCGGCTCCCACCAAGGTATGAATCTCATCAATAAACAGGATAATTTCTCCTTCCGAAGACAACACCTCGTTCACAACCGATTTCAAACGTTCCTCGAATTCTCCTTTATACTTTGCCCCCGCAATCAAGGCTCCCATATCCAGCGAGTAAATACTCTTGGATGCCAGATTTGAAGGCACATCCCCGTTCACGATACGCTGCGCCAATCCCTCGGCAATAGCCGTTTTACCAACACCCGGCTCACCGATTAAGATCGGGTTATTTTTTGTTCTCCGGGACAATATCTGTAATACCCGACGGATTTCATCATCTCGTCCAATCACGGGATCCAGCTTACCGTTCCGGGCTCTTTCGTTCAAATTGATGGCATACCTCCCCAGCGCATCGTAATTATCTTCTGCCGACTGAGAATTTACTTTCGATCCCTTCCGCAACTCGTCAATCGCCGCACGGGTTTCCTTCTCGGTCATTCCCGCATCCTTCAACATACCGGAAACCGGGTCCTTCACAGATAATAATCCCAATAAAATATGTTCCAAAGAAACATACTGGTCACCCATCTCTCCCGCCAACTTCGTGGCTTTCTCCAACACCTTATTGGCCTCGTCGGACAAATAGGGAGAGCCTCCCGACACTTTCGGGTATCCATCCACGATTCGATCCAAAGCGGCCAAAACATTCCGGCTATTTACACCCAACTTGTTAAAAATAAAGTTCGTGATGTTTTCGCCTTTCTCAATCACGCCTCTCAACAGGTGACCTGTTTCGATGGCTTGCTGACCTTTTTCCTGCGCAAGTTGCACGGCTGCCTGCACGGCCTCTTGCGACTTAATTGTATAATTGTTCATGTTCATAGTCTCATTTTCTCCTTTCTGCCTTCACTTTTACAAAGTATATACCGAAACTCTTATCCAAAAGTTTCATCTCGACAAAATGAAAAAACATTTCGACCTATAACATTAACAATCAATAAAAAACGAACTATTGATTTTCGTTTTCTAAAACAAGAGGTATTACAAGTGTGTCATTTTGTCTTTGTATTTCACAAATCATATGACAAAATGGCTTAATTATTTACATTCTTTCCATCCCCGGAATGTGTCACTAAACGGGGGATAAGCGATCCCTTTCTCCGTGATAATAGCCGTGATCACCTCGGCAGGAGTCACGTCAAAGGCGGGATTATACACGTGAATCCCCTCGGGAGCCATTCTTCGGGCATACCATTTCTCGGTCACCTCTGCCGGCTCTCGTTCCTCAATTTTAATCTCTTTGCCCGTGGGACAATCCATATCAATGGTAGACGTCGGCCCCAGCACGTAAAACGGAATTCCATAATATTTAGCCAACACGGCTACCCCCGAAGTACCGATTTTATTTGCCGTGTCTCCATTGGCAGCCACCCGGTCACACCCAACCAGCACGGCCTGCACCCATCCCTGTTTCATCACCGAAGAGGCCATATTATCACATATCAAGGTTACATCCACTCCCGCTTTCTGCAATTCGAAGGCCGTCAACCTCGCCCCTTGCAATAACGGGCGGGTTTCATCGGCAAAAACCGAAAAACCGAATCCTTGTTCCTGTCCCAAATAAATCGGGGCCAAAGCCGTACCGTATTCCGAAACCGCCAGATGCCCCGCGTTACAATGCGTGAGCAAGCCCATACCCGGTTTCAACAGTGACAATCCATGTTCTCCAATTTTCCGGCACGCCGCCGCATCTTCTTTCCGAATCGCCTCGGCCTCTTCCCGCAAGACTTGTTTCAAAACTTCCACCCCCGCACCTTGACATTTCAACAACGCGACTTCCATTCGCTCCAATGCCGTAAACAAATTTACCGCCGTGGGCCGGGAAGATGCCAGATAATTCTTCACCCTTGCAAACTCCCGGTAAAAATCACCAACCTCATCCACCTTTTGCATACACACGGAAATCCCGTAAGCGGCAGCCACCCCGATGGCAGGCGCACCCCTTACCTTTAACAAATAAATGGCCTCCCAAATTTCCTTCGGAGTTTTCAACGCCAAATAAACTTCCCGTTCCGGAAGTTGCGTCTGGTCAATAATCACCAACGCACCCAGCTCATAATCCGCACGCGCGGTCACGATCGTAAACAAATCCATGTTGAAAATAGTTTTTCGCAATATTAACAAAAAACATTTACAGTAACCACATATTTCCTCACAGATTACACCCATGAAACTTCCGAAGTATGAAACAAAAGGCCGTTTTCCCCGTTATCTTAAAATAAAAACAATGCTCTTATGAAACAAAAATTATCAATAATCCTATGGGTGGTATTACCCCTTATCACCTTCTTCCCCAAAGAACTCAAAGCCTGCACCGGAATCACGTTGAAAGCCAAGGATGGTTCCTGCATCGTGGCCCGCACCATAGAATGGGGAGGTAGCAATCTCAACAGCCAATATGTTGTCGTACCAAGAGGGTACGAACAACAATCCTACATTCCCGGCGGCACAACAGAAGGGATGATTTTCACTGCTCGCTACGGGTATATCGGGTTAGCCGTGGAGCAAGAACAATTCGTGGCAGAGGGACTGAACGAGGCGGGACTTTCCGCCGGACTGTTTTACTTCCCGCAACATGGAAAATATGAGACTTACAATCCCAAAGAAAAAGCATCCAGCATTGCCGACCTACAACTCGTTTCATGGATATTGGGCAGTTGCAAGACCGTGGACGAAGTAAAAGAATCCATCAAAAAAGTTCATGTCATCGGTATCGATCCGAGGGCATCTACCGCCCACTGGCGTTTTGCCGACACCACCGGACGCCAGATCGTTCTCGAAATCATCAATGAAAAACCGATCTTTCACGAGAACAAACTAGGCGTACTGACCAACTCCCCAAGTTTCGACTGGCAGATGACAAACCTGAATAACTATGTCAACTTGATTCCCGGTATGGCCCCCTCCCAACAACTAGACGGAGTGGCTCTTACTTCTTTCGGAAACGGAAGTGGTTTTCTTGGTATACCGGGCGATATCACCCCTCCCTCCCGATTTGTCCGTGCCGCTTTCTACCAAGCGACCGCACCACGTCAAGAGACAGGACAACAAACCGTTATTCAATGTTTCCAAATACTGAATAATTTTGACATACCCATCGGAATCGAATTCGCTCCCGACCAAACTCCCGTTGATATTCCAAGCGCCACGCAATGGACCTCGGCAACCGACATGACGAACCGCATGATCTACTATCGTACCATGTACGATAGCGCCATTCGTTGCATCGATCTCCGTAAGATCAATTTTGCCCGGGTAAAATATCAAACAGAGCCTCTCGACAAAGTAAACCAGCAACCGATAATCCCGATCCGGATCGGATAATAAAATAGAGGGGCCACTTAAACAGCCCCCCTACACACACTTTCACTTTATCTTTAATCGTCAATATCCACTACCTGAAACTTATCATTGAATTTAATCTCCAAGCGATTTGACAATTTGATCTCATATCCTTCCGAATCATGCTCGATCTCTAAAACTTTTGCATCCGGATAATTGGCCTTCACATATTTAAGTATTGCCTCCGGAATAATGGCAGCGGGAACCTCACCCGTTTTGCATTTCACCTCTGTCCAATCTCCCGATTTATCGAATTCCAACTTTTCCCCGCTTGCAAACACCACATCATAACTCTTGTAAAACAAACCTGTCTCCTGTGTTATCAATGCCACTTTCTGATCTTTAAAATAAGTCGTGATAAACGTCTGCGCCTTCGCCGGTAACTGATTCATCTCAATCGGCTTGTCATTATCAGCTTTTACTATCGTCATCGAGAATAAACATACGAGTAAAAAAACAATCTTTTTCATATTCTTCTATTTTTAATGGGTTACTATTTTATTATTTACATGACAAAAATATCCCCCGAATCTGAAAAGAATCTGGAAAAATAAAATACTACTCATTTTTTTAGAATTACATTTGAGCAATAGCTTGACTATTTTCACACCCCGCCCCTCTATCATTTAAGCACACCCTTACGAATAGCTAATATAATCCTCCATACAAGATTCCACCAAACAGAATCAATCTAAAAATCAATTTTATCGAAAATAAATGTTCGATGAATACAAGATGAATGCTCGATGGTCTAAATGAAGTATCAATAGGATTCCAATATAATTATAATAAAAACGAAACAAATTATTGACAGGATTCAATTGATGTACAGGTTCTATTTACCAATACTCGATCTCGTGACTCTCGAGAATAATCTCCGATAATACCACAACCCGACAATATCAGCCAGTAACCAACCAATAGGGATTGACCACCAGATTCCCACAACCCCGATAGCCGGAATCGCGGATAAAGCATAAGCCAAAGCGACACGAGTTCCCAAAGAAATAACAGTCAACACGACCGACATCCCCGGTTTCCGAATCCCCCGATAGAAACCATACAACAGGAACAAGCAACCGATTCCGCAATAAAAAGCCCCTTCGATTCGTAGGTACTGGACCCCAATAGAAATAATTTCCGTTTCATGTACCGGAACAAAAATCAACATCAAGGGACGGGCAAACCCGAATACAAGAAGAGAAATAAACACGCAGAAAATAGTTGCAGAAACAACCGCCACCCGGATTCCATCCCGAATACGTTTCATTTGCCCAGCACCAAAATTCTGGGCTATAAACGTCGAGAAGGCGTTCCCGAAATCCTGCACGGGCATGTAAGCAAACGAATCTATTTTAACTGCGGCCGCAAACGCTGCCATCACGGCAACCCCGAAACTATTGATTAATCCCTGTACCATCAATATACCGAAATTCATCACGGACTGCTGGGCGCAAGTCAGAGATGAATAGACCGCAATTTCCTTTACCGTTTGCCACTTCATGCACATATCCTCCCGCCGAATTCGGAACTCCGGGAATTTCCGGATCGTGTACACACAAAGTCCTACCCCCGAAACGGCCTGCGCGATAACAGTTGCCCATGCCGCTCCTTTCACTCCCCAATCACACCACAAAATAAAAATCAAATCAAGCGCAATATTCAAAACAACCGCCACTCCTAAAAACCACAATGGCACGATGGAATTACCTATCGCACGCAGTAACGAGGCATAATAATTATAGATAAAGGTAAACCCGATACCCCAAAAGATTACCCAAAGATAATCACGCATCAACGGGTAAACAGCTTCCGGGACTTGCAATAATCTCAGAATGGGATCGATCCATACGAAAACAGCGACATTCAAAACCAAAGTAACCAAGCCTATTAACACCAAAGAAACAAAAATACTACGTTTCAATGCCTCCCGGTCTCCCGCCCCATATTGCAGAGAAAAAATGGCCCCACTCCCCATGCACAACCCCAAAAGTACCGAAGTCAGAAATATCATCAACGAGTAAGCCGATCCGACTGCTGCCAACGCATTCGCCCCCAAAAACTGCCCCACGATCAGCGTGTCGGCAATATTATAGAATTGTTGCAACAGATTCCCTAAAATCATGGGTACAGCGAACCACAACAACCCAAGAGTTATATTTCCGGTCGTTAGACCCCGATCCTTTTTTATACCGTTAAACGCCACGTCCCTCTCTGAAAAACGTAAATACTATTTTTGTTGCAACAACCACTCTATCAACTCTCTATTGTCAACAATACTCCAAGAATGTGGATGTCGGTTATTATCCGGCTTCCGATACCCTTTATTCTGAGTTGTAATAAGAACAGCCCTGTCGTTACCCAACCTTTTTAATTCATTAATCATCGCAGAACAATCAATGATATTCAAACCAAAGACATCTGTTTCCCGTTCATCAAGCCACCATTGAATATCAGGTTCTATATATATCCTAATCGGTGTACCCAACAATCCTTTTATAGCAGACTGCGTCGTGTCGGAAAGCGAATAAGGAGATATTTTGTGATAATTCTTCAAGGCCGTTTGAGGTGTTCCTCCCATGATTTGCTCGATCCTTGAAAGCAGATAAAGATATATGTTCTCTTCGCCAGAACCACCCTTTCCAAACAACATGACATCCCGTTTCGTGGAATTATAAAACCGTTCAAAATCCAGCGGTGAGTCTATGGCAAAAACAGCTTTGGGCTTTTTATCTGCCGTTTCCGCAAATTTTACAACCGTACTTCCTCCCATCGAAAAGCCTCCAAGATAATATTCCAGATCCTGCAATTTATGTCTACTCGTCACATCATCAACGATTCGACGAAATGCCTGCTGGCTCAAACTATCAAACCCAAACGAAGAAACGCCATCCTGAAAAGTAGGTATAATAGTCAAAATTCCCCTTTCCGCTGTTTCGACAGGTAGTTTTGTTTGCAGCAAAACATCCTCGGCCGTTTCACCAAATCCCGGTACCAAAAACAAGTACCCCATCCATGGTAACGAGTCAGGATAAATGATCGTGTAGCAATTCCTTGTCGTATCATTCTTATCAAGAAGTACTTTTTCTATCTTTTGAGCAGAAAGTTCCGTCATCATTAGAAAAGATAGAATAATCAACGAATATCTATACATATATAATCTTAGTTTACAATTCATTATAAACATTCAATTTTCTCACGCCATTTCTAATCCTACCTTTCAAATAAACAAAAAGATTTCTTCCAGTTTACATGAAAACTATCATCAAAAGAAAAACCCTCTCAATCATCAGACCAAGAGGGTTATCTTTCGATTTTTTAGTACCCAGGGCGGGAATCGAACCCGCACGTCTTTAAGGGACACTGGATTTTGAGTCCAGCGCGTCTACCAATTCCGCCACCTGGGCGTGAACTCGGGTGCAAAAGTAGATCTTTTTTCTCAAACTCCAAACAAAATGACATTTTTTTTACAAGAAAAAGTAGAAAATATTTACAACAACATTCTGTCATTTCCATAACACCAAGAAAATCAATTGCACACCCAAACAACTCTTCGGGTTATAATCTCATACAATCCAGCACACATCGTTGACATCCTCATGTAACTCTATTGGCAAAGGGCTATGAAAGGGTAATGAAAGGGCCATAAAAGGGCGTGACCGTATTATTACCCAACTATATCCCCGAATTAAGCTTGGAATTAGTTTAGGTTATCCCCCTGTTGACAAATCAGCTATTTTAATTACTTTTGCAAGAGATACAAAAAACATGAAAACTATTATACGATTTGCTTTTATCCCGTTATTATTTCTTCCACTTTGCCTTTCCGCACAACAAACAGGTGTAGTGAAGGGACGGGTTTTTGACAGTAAAAACAATGAACCAATACCTTTTGCCAACGTGGTGATCTGGAAAACCACCACAGGCACAGCTGCCGACGAAAACGGGTACTTTCGCATAGAAAACGTGCCGTTGGGTTTCAATCGCTTGGAAGTGAGTAGCATCGGCTACACAACAAAATTATCAGAAGAATTCATGGTAAACACGGCCTCAGAACGCACGGTAAACATCGGACTGGAAGAAAGCCAAGTCAACTTGGAACAAGTAACGGTCAAGGCCAATCCATTCCGCAAAGCGGTTGAAAGTCCTGTTTCTTTACAACGCATCGGGATCGCTGAAATAGAGAAGAACCCGGGCGGGAATCGAGATATATCGAAAGTATTACAATCCATGCCGGGAGTCCTTTCCTCTCCCGCTTTCAGAAATGACTTTATTGTTCGAGGTGGAGGTCCCAGCGAAAACCGCTTTTATCTGGATGACGTAGAATTGCCCAACTTGAACCACTTCGCTACACAAGGGGCATCGGGTGGTGTGGTTAGTATCGTGAACATCGATTTCGTGAAGGAGGTAAATTTCTACTCGGGAGCATTCCCTGCCTCCCGGGGAAACCTGATGAGTTCCCTGCTCGACTTCCGGCAAATAGCGGGGAACCCTGACAAAATAAAAGTGCGAGGAACTTTAGGGGCGACGGATTTCGGGTTATCGCTGGACGGGCCTCTAACACCTAAAACCACGTTCATCATGTCCGCCCGCAGGAGTTACCTGAAATTCCTATTCGACATGATCGGTCTCCCTTTTCTGCCCGTGTATAATGATTTCCAGTTCAAAACGGAAACCAAGTTCAACCAGAAAAACGAATTAACCATACTGGGCATCGGGGCTTACGATGTTAATCATCTCAATAAAGGGATGAAAGCTCCCGATGATGACCAAAGATACATGCTCAACTACCTGCCGGAGAGCGTGCAATGGAGTTACACGATCGGAATTACTTACAAACATTACGGGGACCGTTGGAACCACCTTTTCGTACTCAGTCGCAGTACCCTGCAAAACGAGATCGAGAAATACACCAACAACGACAAAAGCCAAACGAAACTGGTGGATTACAATTCCGGCGAAACGGAGAATAAATTCCGATTCGAACACAATCATTTGTTACGACACGACATCAAGTTGAATGTCGGGGCCGGGATCGAATACGCTACTTACAAAAACAAGACAACAAGAGAATTATACACCCTCGGAGTGTTGAATCATGTACGCTACGACAAGAATTTTGATTTTTTCAAATGGTCTCTCTTCGGGCAAATCAGCAAAAATTTCTTTCTGGAACGTCTTGCAGTTTCGGTAGGAGTCCGAGTTGACGGGAACAGTTACACGTCGGGAATGAACAATCCTTTCAAACAGGTATCACCCCGGTTGTCTCTCTCCTACTCGCTCTCCCCCGAATGGTTTATCAATGCAAATGCCGGACGCTATTATCAACTTCCCTCGTACACCACGATGGGATATGCCGACGAGCAAGGAAAACTAGTAAATAAACAAAACGGGTTGAAATATATCGGGACAAACCACTACGTGGCCGGTTTGGAATATCGCCCCGGTAGCCGGACAAAAATCACACTGGAAGGGTTCTACAAAACGTACGACCATTACCCGGTTTCCCTACTGGATAGCATCGTACTTGCCAACAAAGGTACCAATTACGTGGCGGTAGGTGACGAACCCGTGAAATCTCTCGGCGAGGGGCGAGCGTACGGGGTAGAACTGATGGTTCGCACACAGGAATTTTTCGGGATCGTGGCATCGCTCGCTTACACGTATTACTATTCCGAGTTCAAGAAAATGGATCATAACCTGCAACCGATCTCGGAATATATTCCCAGCAGTTGGGACAACCGCCATATCCTTTCCCTCACGGCAACCCGCAAGTTAGGTCTCTGGGACATAGGTATGAAATGGCGAATCACGAACGGGGCACCCTTCACTCCTTATGACGCAGAAACCAGTTCACGAATAGCAGCTTGGGATGCCAAGCGGCAACCTTATCTTGACTACTCCCGTTTCAATAGCGAACGGGCCTCCTCGTTCCACCAGCTGGACATTCGGGTTGACCGGAGTTTTTATTTCAAAAAATGGTCATTAATCCTGTATGCCGATATACAGAATATCTATGACCACAAGACGAAAAGCCCCGATCTGCTCGTACCGCAGGAGAACCCGGACGGAAGTTACAAAATCAACCCTGAACACCCGGATCACTACCTGATGAGATACATCAAAAATGACACGGGAACATTACTACCGTCCGTGGGTATTATTATTGATTTTTAAACAGATAACCGATTAACACTGAAAATATGAAGAATATTATTTTTGACCTCGGAGGAGTTGTTGTCGAATGGAATGCCAAACGAGTAATTGAAACCTTTAAAGGGAATCCTATTCTCGTGAATTTTGTCAGAGAGAACCGTCTTTTCCTGAACGATTGGCGGGATTACGACCGGGGAGACGTCACTCGCCAAGAACTGATCAACAAAGTCGCCATCCTATCCGGTTGCCCACCCGAAGACTGTAACGAATTCGTGGAACACGTGAAACATTCATTGGTCTCCATTCCCGAAACTGAAACTTTGATTAAAGAACTTTCCGCACGGGGATTCAAACTCTATTGTCTTTCCAACATGTCTGTCGATTTCTACGATTATCTGAAAACACGGGAAGTTTTCAAGTACTTTGACGGGCAAATCATATCTGCCCTCGAACACATGGTGAAACCCGACCGGGAAATTTACGACTTGATTCTAAATCGCTATCATTTAAAACCCGAAGAGTGTCTGTTTATTGATGATTTGGAACCCAACGTGAAGGCCGCACAAGCAGTAGGAATTAACACGGTACATTTCACCGACAGGCACAAGGGCTACGAGGAAATCCGGGAAAGACTAAAAGAGAAGAAACAACGGGCAACCCTATAACTCTCGAACGTAAAAGCATAAAGGAGCAACTAGCGACCTACCTGAAAGAAAAAGTTTTTGGTAAAATCCTAAAAACGGACAAAATGAAGATTAATGACCGCAAACCGATTCTATTTGAAAAATCCGACCACAACATTTGGACCGATCCCTATATCCAACAGCAGATGTTAAAAAAGCATCTTGATCTTCACTCCGACGAAGCAAGCAGAAGGCAAGAATACATCGTGAAGATCGTGAATTTTATACTCCAACACACGAAACCGAAAAGCCGTTTGCTTGATCTGGGGTGTGGACCGGGATTGTACACGTCGCTCCTTGCGGACGAAATGCACACCGTAACGGGTATTGACTTCAATAAAGCCTCGATAGAATATGCCACCCACAAACGAAAGGACATTGAATACATATTAGGAGATTATATCATGAATTACCCCACGGGACAATACGATCTGATCACCATGATCTATTGCGACATGGGAACCCATTCGGATAGTGACCGGGACAAATTACTGAAAAATATATATCACTCGCTGACGGATAACGGGATTTTCATTTTTGATATTTTCTCTGAAGGAATTATCAATGACAGACAGGAAGGTAAAAGCTGGGAATACGAACCTTCCGGAGGTTTCTGGAATGAAAGTGAGTACTTACTTTTAAGCCAGACATTCCATTACCCGCGGGATAAAGCATTCGCGTATCAATATAATTTGATTGTCGAAGATACTATCAAACAATTTATCGTTTGGGAAAGATATTATTCCGAAAAAGAGATTACAGACCTATTGAAAAAAATAGGATTCCGGGAAATATCCATTCATAAAAATTTACTTGGCAAGAACAACTTCACGTCAAGCAGTGAAATGTTCATTGTCGCTGAAAAGTAAATGCCCTATCCTTTTTTCCGCAAGAAATGATAGAATCGCCAACACATCATTCCCCCGGTAAGCGTTAAGCCCACGGGGTAACCGACCCATATTCCCTCGATTCCCCAATCCAACACGAAACCACAGACATAAGAAACTGGCAACGCAATCACAAAATAACCGATAAAAGAGATCACCGCCATAGAGGTCACGTCTGCCACGCCACGCAAGGCATTAGCAAAAATGATCTGTAAACTGTCACCAAACTGGTAGAATACCAGAATAACCATCAACACGGCAACCAAGTTTACCACATCTTCTGACGAAGTATATAACCACCCGATATGCTCCCGCACCAACAAAAAGAACACGGAAACCGAGATGGCCAATAATCCCAGCAAATGAGTTCCTGCCAAAGTTGCCCGTCGGACTCCTGCAATATCTCCCCTTCCGAAGAAATTACTCACCCGGATAGAAACAGCCGACCCAACTCCATAATAGACCATAAACCCTAACGTGGAGATAGAGGCCACCACTTGATGGGCTGCCAAGGGAACCGTTCCCAACCAACCGATCATAACCCCACTGATACTGAATAATGCTGTCTCCATTCCCATTTGTAAACCGACCATCATCCCCATTCTATTCAGCACTTTCAAATCTCCCGTGTTATAAGTCGTTCGGTGATAGCCGACAAGATAACGCCGATAAGATTGTTTCCGGAAAAAGAGAATAGCAAAAGCCACGAACATGAAAATTCGCGAGGCCAGAGTAGAAATCCCCGCTCCCGTCAATCCCAATGCCGGAAGTCCCCACACACCATAAATCAAGAGAGAATTCCCGATAATATTCAGCAGGTTAGCCGACAACATAATCCACATGGAAGTCTTTGTATCCGTGATGCCATCAGCAAATTGCTTGAAACTATTAAACATCATAACAAACACGAGAGAGGTCAACTGCAACAGAAAATAAGGCCGAATCAAGGGTAATAACTCTTCCGGTTGTCCCATCCTATGTACATTCAAGTACATAATTCCCATCGCCACAGAAAGAAATAACCCGATCATAAAGTTTGCCAACAAGCTGTTACGTAACAACCCGCCAACCCGGAACTTGTCACCTCGCCCGAAGAATTGCCCAACCAAAGGTGTCAAACCATAAGAAAATCCCATCCCGAACAGGATCGGAATATTAAACACGCTATTCACGAAAGAAGCAGCCGCCAAGTCGGACGTACTGAAATGTCCCACCATAATATTATCCACCAATCCGACAACCACAATCCCTAATTGTCCCAACACAATCGGCACCCCGATCTTGATCGTCGCCGAATAATCCTCTCTATATTTTTGCAGCCAATTCATTTCAACAAAATAAACAAGTTTGAAAGTTCATAAGGTTTATAAAGCCATGTACTACCCCCTCCAACTCCCCCTTACACAGAGGGAGAGCTGATTACCAAACGGCCTTACAAACTTTATCAACTCCTATAAATACCCTTTCGCCTTCAACGACTCCTGTACTTTCGTCGCGATCTTCATACCCCATTGCTGTCCGACAGCCATACTTTCAGTAGCGATTGCCGGTTGCGCGGCAGCCATTTTTTTACCGACAGGAGATTCGTAAAATTTCGTAATTTCCTGTAAATCGGACAAAGTTAGACGCTTATGATAAATCGGGGCTAACATTTCAACCAAGTCATCTACCAATGTCTTCATCATCTCTTTTTCTGCCTCACTCCAAAATTCAGCAGGAACATTCGGGAGTTGTTGCTTCATCATGGCAAACATTTGCGGGATAACAAGCTTGAATGTCGCATCGCTTCCGGAAACCACGATCATTTTTTTCAATGCGGCAACGTATTCTTTAGAAGGTTGAGTTTGTGCTGTCTGAGCGACACTTACACCTCCTATACCCAAAACAAGAACAAGGATAAATAAAATTTTTCTCATAACATCATATTTTAATTTGTGTTACAAAGATACCTTTTTTACACAAAAGTGCGGACGAGACAAGAAAAAACAGAAATAATTTATACCTTGCAGCACGATAACGCAAAGAACTGAACTATGAGATATGTATTTTCACTTTTTGTAACTCTATTATTAGCTTGCGGATCAGTACTTGCAAACGGTCCGTTATTACAGAAATTACAACAAATCAAAGAAATATCCGGTATTCGGGAACTAAAAGTTCAACCTTACACGGAATACTACGAATTCTGGTACGAACAACCGATAGACCATAATAATCCCTCGAAAGGAACTTTCAAACAAAGGGTATTGCTGGGGCATCGGGATTTCAACGCTCCCATGGTAGCCATCCTCGAAGGGTACGGGATTTATTCCCCGGCAGAAAGCGAGTTGTCAAAACTATTCAAGACGAACCAGCTTACCATCGAACACCGCTTTTTCAATAACAGTAAGCCCGAAGGCGAAACCCCATGGACCGACTTGACCTTGAAACAGGCTGCCACGGACCAGCACGAAATTATTCAAACCCTACGACAAAAGATATACCCAAACACGAAATGGATCTCCACGGGTATCAGCAAGGGGGGGCAGACAACCGTCTATCACCGTTATTTCTACCCGGAAGACGTGGAGATAAGCGTACCTTACGTGGCTCCCATTAACTTGGAAAAAATTGATCCCCGGTTAGAAAAATTCCTTTCCAAACTGGGCGGAACCCCGGAAAACAGAAAATTACTCGAAGGTGGTGGAAAAGATATTAAATGGCAAATCTTCGATTTTCAAAAGAGATGTCTTGAAAATATGGATAAGCTTATGCCGCTCATGCAGGAATTAACGCAAGCAAAAGGCTATTCATTCAACAAAGTCGGCGGGACAGAACGGGCTTTCAAACTCACGATCCTAGAATTCCCATTTGCATTCTGGCAATGGGGAAACAACATCAATGATATGCCCCAACCGGAAGAAGACGATTATAACGAGATATTCAACTACTTGGTGAAAGTGTCTTCCCCGGATTTCTTTGACGACAAAGCCATTGAAAATTTACAGGCGTTCTATTATGCCGCTCTAACAGAAACAGGCATGTACGCTTATAATACCAAGCCGTTCAAGAAATTCTTCAAGGATGAACCGGAACCGATCATCACGTTCGACTTCGCCATGCCTAAGGGATATGAAAATGCCCCGTTCAACACACAACAATTGCAGGATATTAATCATTGGTTACAGACCAATGCAGAAAACATTCTTTTCATTTACGGGGGAAGTGATCCTTGGAGCGCCACGGCTGTCGATTTGAAGAAAAACAACAAATGCCGCAAGTACATCAAAGCCAACATGGACCACAAATGTCGCATTGCAAGTTTCGAAAACCTTACCCGTTCTGCCATTGTCAAAGTATTGAAATCATGGCTCACGGGTACGGAAGTCGAAGAAGAAATTGAAGAAGTTTTAATCTACTAACTGACGAATAATTGCGTCTGTCGCACCAAGTTGTTGATTGACGAACTTTAAAGCACTTTGCCCGGCAGCCTCAGCGATTGCCGGGCTATTTATTAATGAATCCATCAAGGAAGTAAATTGCTCCTTATCCGAGATTGAAAACGCCCCACCGCAAGCGATCAAATCAACCGCCTCTTTAAACTTGTGATATTTCGGCCCGAACAGAACAGGAATACCGTAGATTGCAGCCTCAAGCGTGTTGTGAATCCCTTTCCCGAAACCACCCCCGACATAGGAGATAGAACCGTAACGATAAATTGAAGACAGCACCCCGATCGTATCAACCACGAGAACCTGACATTTCGTCACATCGGCTGTCTCATCTGTATAGCGAGCTACCGACTTGCGACACTTGCCCAAAATATCTTTGATATGCCCCTCCCCGATCTCGTGAGGCACGATAATCCACTTGTAATTTCCTTCCTGCGCATTAATATAATCCAGAATAATATCTTCGTCTCCGGGCCAAGTACTTCCACAAACCACGGCCCTCCTGTCATTACAGAAAGCCTCCACCTTTTCGATTCTTTTTGCCGCATCCGCAATCTGTTTTACCCGGTCAAAACGAGTATCTCCCGTCTGTTGCACGTGAGTAATACCAATCGTTGACAACAACTTCACCGATTCCTCATCCTGCACGAAAAGACGAGTAAAGAACCCAAGCATACGACGATGCAAATTCCCCCATTTCTTAAAGAACGGTTGCTCCGGACGAAAAATTGCAGAGATCAAATATGTCGGCACCTGATGTTTATGCAGTTCATTCAGATAATTATACCAGTACTCGTATTTCACGAACACGGCAGCGTCCGGTTTCCATGTTTCCACGAAACGACGGGCATTTGAAGGAGTATCAATCGGTAAATAATAGATATAATCGGCTCCTTGATAATTCTTGCGAATCTCGTACCCGGAAGGAGAGAAAAAGGTCAATAATATTTTTGTATGAGGCTCGATCTCTTTCAATTTCTCAATCACCGGACGTCCTTGCTCGAATTCTCCCAGCGATGCGGCATGAACCCACACCAATCGTCCCTTTCCACGCTCAACAGCCTCCATCCGTTTCCATATTCCTTTTCGCCCTTTTACCCATAATGCCGCTTTCTCGTTAAAAAGAGAGGCCACACCGATAGCACAACGATATGCAATAATCCCGAAATTATATAGCATAATTCTATGATTTAATGATTTTAGATTCAGTGATTATTCGAAATTCATAATCATGCACCTAAAATCACATAATCATAAATCACCTAATCACCTAATCATTTTTCGGCTTCAAAGGTATAAAATTTATCGCCCAATGGTATAACTTTTGTAAATAACGTTAAGCAGGGGAGAATGAACGAGTTATTACATTACATTTACTCTCCGAATAGAAGTACGTATCAGTAAAACATTAAAATAGTCAAGTTATGAAGATCAAAAGTCTATTAACATGCATGATGGTAAGCCTTGTCACGATCCTGCCATTACAGGCTCAGGTCGGCAAGGAAATGAAAGCATTCCGCAACAAGGATGGTATAACCGTAACGATGTTAAACCCGTCGCTTTACAGCCTTTACAAACAAGGTGACCTGTCCCTACCCGCGGAAGAGGCTTTGAAAGACATAAAAGAAATCAACGTGATACAAGTTGACATCAAACGGGCCACACCCAAGGTTGTGGAAGAAATTTCTCAACGCATCACCCCGATCGTGGAAAACGAGGCCAAATACACGCTCGTGCGTAGCCACCGGGGAGCTTACAGCCAAGAATACCTCTACGTGACACAACACGAAGAACGTATCACGTCTCTCGTTCTATGGAGCGAAGATGCAGAAACACTTTCTATCGTGGAACTCAAGGGTAACATCCAACTGGATAACGTGGATGAAATCGCCAACGCGCTAAAAGTGAAAGGACTCGATCGCTTGGCTTACATCAACACGCCGACAGATCAGGTTGCATCCGGTTCCGATTTTATCAAAAAACTGGAAGAACGCTTTGGTATAAAAAGAGATTCCATTTTCGGGAAAGATCCTTTTGGTTCATTCCGGGAAAGTTTCGGCAGCATGGACGATATGCTTAAAAAAGCGGAAGAAATGTTCCGTGACATGGGACCCATGTTTAGCGGAGAATCGGATATGGAAGGGATGGGAGAATCCATTTCCAACGGTCTGGAAGTTATTCAGGAAAACGGGAAAACCCGTATAAAAGTAAACGCCAAAAACTCGGAAGTATCTTACGTGATCGACGGTATCGAATACGCAGCCGATTCCCTTAAAAACGGTATTCCCGACGAAATCGCTACCGTGAACATGATTACCTCCCCGACGAATGCCAAAAAATCATACGTGGTAATCAACACGAAACAGAAAAAAGGACAATTCATCAGTTATGCCAACGGTGTGCTGAAATACAAGTACAACAAGCAGGAATACACGTTGAATCCCGAGAAATTGGAAGAACCGGCCTTGATTATCAACAACCGTCTGACAAGAAGTTTCAATATTGATCCGGTACAAATTATACAGATTCGCCCGGTATCCGAACTGGAACGACAATTATTAGGCGCCCCATCAGCCCAAGTCATTATCGTAACCGATAAAATGGGTTTCTTCTTCTAACATTTTTCTTTTAAAAAACGTATAGCAGCAATACACGAGAGTGTGTCAAAAGTTGTTTGACACACTCTCGCTATAAACTAACAATCAACGCATACGTTATGAAATTGGCTGCTATCACGAGAACGGGAAGTTATTTCCTAACATTATTTCTATTCACCCTCATCCCTTCAACCGGAAATGCCGGACAATATCTACCCGACCAACCGGAAAAGATCAAACCATATAAAAAGGTAAGTGAACATTCGAATTTGCAACAAACCTTACCCTCCAACGATGAATGGTGGCAACTATTCAAAGATCCGATTCTCGACACGCTGATCAATAAAGCCGTCATCAAAAACTACGATGTGCGAAATGCTATTCGCAAAATAGAGATGGCAAAAGCAAAACTGCGGGTGGATCGCAGTCCCTACTACCCGACCATCTATTTTTCAGCCAATTATGCCCCGGAAAAGAGCAGCCTTAGCGCAGATAAAAAAAATATTATTGAACGGAACGGAACCGCCACCGTCAACCTAAACTGGGAACTCGACGTGTTCGGACGAATCCGGAAAGAGAGTTCTTCTCAGAAAGAATTCTATCTTGCAGCACAAGAAGATTACCGGGGAGTGATGGTATCTCTTGCCGCACAATTATCCACGGCATATATCAACTTGCGGAGCGCCCAGAAACAACTGGAAGTAACCCGTGAAAACATCGAGTCACAAAAGAAAGTTATGGAACTCACCGAATCAAGGTTCAAACTCGGATTAGCCTCCCAACTTGATGCGGCACAAGCCAAGAGCCTCTACCTACAAACCAAAGCGTCATTACCGGGAATCGAATCAACCATCGCCCAACAGATCAACCTAATCGGGGTTCTTATCGGTGAACATTCGGTTGCCATTCGGGACTCGTTATTAAAAATCCGTCCCATCCCGACCAATCCCCGGCAAGCAGCGAACGGTATTCCCGCCAATCTGATTCGCCAGCGTCCTGACGTACGTTCAGCAGAGAGAACGATTGACGGGTTGGCTGAAGCCGTGGGGGCAAGCCGTGCCGACTGGTGGCCCAAGTTCCTCGTGACCGGATTCTTCGGCTACTCGTCCGAAAACTTCGAACAGTTTACGAATAAAGAAAACATGATCTGGCAAATCGCTCCCTCTATTAAATGGACCATTTTCAGCGGTAGAAACTTGGTGGAATCCAAGAAATCTGCCCAATTACAACTTGACGAAGAGATCAACTCGTACAATCAAACATTACTGACCGCCTTGCAAGAGGTGGATAATGCGCTGGTAACTTACAACAAATCACTCCTGCAAATATCTGCCTTGAACGACGCATTCCAACAGTCACAATTAACGTTAGATCTCGCAATAGAACAATACAAAAACGGATTGGCCAGTTACCAGACCGTGTTAAGTTCCCAAATCAGTCTTTTGAACTACGAGAATTCCCTTGTGGAAGCCAGAACAGCCTCCCTTCGCTACCTGATAGAACTTTATCAAGCCCTAGGAGGGGGATGGCCGGTAAGTGAATTTTAAGAACTTTATAAACTAACCATATGAAAGCATTTTCCATTATTTGCGTTATTTCTATTCTTCTTTTGGCCGGATGTGGCAAATCGAAGAAACAACAGGAAACAGCTCCAACACCCTCGGTTGCCGTTGATCATCCGCAGTTGCGCACGGTGGTCTATACATTTGAGTACCCGGGGTATTTACAAGCGGAACAAACGGTAAATCTCGTGGCACGGGTTTCGGGCTATCTGGAATCCTATCAATTCACTCCCGGACAACGGGTTCGCGAAGGGCAAACTCTTTTCGTGATTGAGCCGCAACCTTATAAAGATAAAGTGACACAAGCCGAGGCAAACGTGGAAAGTAGTAAATCGAAACTCGCCTACACGAAAGCATCCTACGAACGGATGCAGGAGGCCGTGAAGACCAAAGCGATCAGTGAGATAGACTACCTTCAAGCCCAATCCGACTATGGAGAAGCCCTCGCGGCTTACGAAGAAGCCCGGAGCCAGTTAAGTCTGGCCAATATAGACCTTTCATACTGTATCGTGAAAGCACCTTTTACCGGGCGAATCTCCCGGAACATGGTCGATCCGGGCAACATGGTCGGAACAGATGCCAGTAATTCGGCTCTAGCCACTATATACAAGGACAACCAAATGTATCTCTATTTCAACATGGCTTACCCGGACTTTGCCCGGTTACCCAAGAATACCCCGTCTGCCCTCCCGGTCACCATACAAGACGTGAATAATCCGGAAAAGACTTGGATCGCCGCTCTGGATTACAGTTCCCCGAACATTGACCTCAACACGGGAACCCTCAACCTGCGAGCCATTGCCCGCAACCCGAACGGGGAACTTCTTAGCGGGATGTACGTGAAAGTCATTGTCCCCTACAAAAGTGTCCCGAAAGCGATTGTCATTCCAGAATCGTCCCTCGGAACCAATCAAGGCGGACGCTATGTTTATCTCGTGGGACCGAATGACACGATCGTCTTCCGTCAAGTGGAAGTCGGAGTACTCACTCCCGATGGGATGCGGGAAATCACCAGCGGTCTCACCCTAGAAGACCGCTACGTGACCAAAGCCCTCATCAACGTACGTCCGGGAATGAAAATCAATCCCATTCTGTGATTTAATGATTTTAGATTTTAGATTCCAGCCACACAAAAACGACGCTTTGAGAATTACAAAATCTAAAACTAAAAATCATTCATCTAAAAGCAACCAACTCGCGTTGTTGAAATTTAAAATCTGAAATCTAAAATTTAAAATCAACAAGATGTTATCTCGCTTTTTCATCAATCGACCGATATTTGCCACCGTCCTATCTATATTAATCGTGGTTGCAGGTGTGATCACGTTGAGATCGTTACCCGTGGAGCAATACCCCACGATAACGCCTCCCACGGTAGTCGTGGAGGCACAATATCCGGGAGCAAACGCCACGACCATCGCACAGATGGTGGCGACCCCGATCGAGCAACAAGTCAACGGGGTCGAAGGAATGCTTTATATGTCATCCACTTCTTCCAGTGCCGGGGTCTATCGGCTTACCGTAACCTTCGAGGTCGGTACCGACTTGGACATGGCTACCGTTCTCGTACAGAATCGGGTAAACATGACCCTAAGTTCACTTCCGCAAGAAGTGACAAAAATAGGAGTTACCACCACCAAAGAATCCACCAACGTGGTCATGTTTCTCACGTTGACCTCCGATAACCCGAGTTATGACGCTCTTTACCTATCCAACTATGCAGAATTGAATCTCGTGAACGAATTATCACGGGTAAAAGGAGTAGGCAGCGTAGGGGAATTCGGGGCAGGAAATTACAGTATGCGTCTCTGGCTGAATCCCGACTTACTGACCATCCGGGGCATCAGCCCGCAAGAGATTATCTCTGCCATCGAAAGCCAAAACATACAGGTAGCCCCCGGGGCAGTAGGGGCTCCCCCGCTTGCCAGTCCGGTAGCCTTCCAATACACACTGGAAACCCAAGGATTGCTGGTCAATGAAAAAGAATTCGGAAACATCATTGTAAAAACACTTTCCGACGGAAGATACCTACGCCTGAAAGACGTGGCCACAATCGAGCTGGGCAGCCAGACGTACTCGACAAACGCCCTGTTAAAAGGTCAGGCGGTGGCCGCCATAGCCATCTATCAACTTCCGGGAGCAAACGCCTTGGATGTGGCTCAACGCATCAAAGCCCGGGTAAACACGTTATCCTCGTATTTACCCGAAGGCGTACACCTGAATATCACGCTCGACACGACCGAATTTATTCATGCATCTGTCAAAGAGATATATAAAACGCTGGGGACGGCTTTTCTACTCGTGTTGATCGTCATTCTGATCTTCTTACAAAACTGGCGAGCCATGCTGATTCCCCTGATCGCCATCCCGGTATCACTTGTCGGGACCTTCACGTTCATGGGTCTTATGGGCTTTTCCATCAATACACTAACCCTTTTCGGGTTGGTGCTGGCCATCGGGTTGGTAGTGGACGACGCAATCATCATTGTCGAGAACAGTTACCGCCTGATCGAGACCGGAAAATATGCGGACATGAAATCTGCTGTCACCCAAGCCATGAAAGAGGTGTCGGGGGCTATCGTGGGCATTATCCTTGTCCTCTTGGCCGTGTTCATCCCGACCGCGTTTATTGGCGGGATCACGGGAATGCTTTACAAACAATTTGCTTTAACCATTGCGGCTGCAACCGTTATCAGCGGGTTCAATGCCCTGACTCTAAGTCCCGCATTATGCGCCCTTTTCCTAAAACCCGCCAAACCATCCAAATTCTTCCCGTTCAAGGGATTCAACAAGCTTTTCGAGAAAACTACGAACGGGTACACGTGGGTGGTACAAGGTTTTATCCGGAAATCGGCATTGGCAATTCTGGCATTCTTGGTTCTTGCCATACTGGCATTCATCGGTTTCTTACGACTACCGACAACTTTCGTCCCGAACGAGGATCAGGGGTATTTCGTGGTCTCCATGCAACTACCGGACGGTTCATCCCTCTCCCGGACAGAATCCGCGTCAGCCAAAGCGGGTGAGATATTAAAGCAAATCGACGGGGTAAAAACCTATATTGCCATCAATGGATTCTCCATGATGGACAACGCCCAGAACTCTAACGCGGCCTCCATCTTCGTCATGCTCGAAAACTGGGACAAGCGAAAAAGCAAAACCTTGGGAGTAGATGCCATCACGACCCGATTCAATGAACTGGCCTATCTCGAAATCCCGGAGGCACAAAGTTACGCCGTTTCCCCTCCCCCGATCCCCGGCCTAGGAGAAAGTAGCGGGTTTGAACTCATGGTGGAGGACATCAATAACTACGGTTCCACATCCCTGCAACAAGCCGTCGATCATCTGGTTGATGCAGGTAACGGAACTCCCGGTCTGTCCATGCTCCGGTCCACGTTCAGCGCCAGCGTTCCGCAATATTACCTAAACATCGACCGGGACAAGGTTGAATTAATGCAAATCCCGATAGGAGACGTGTTTAACGCTCTCTCTGCATACATCGGTTCTATTTACGTGAATAACTTCGTGAAATACGGCAGGACCTTCCAAGTTAAACTTCAAGGCATTCCCGACAGCCGGAGAGTGATTAATGACGTTTTGTTTTTGAATGTCAAGAACACGCAGGGTGAAATGGTTCCTTTCTCTGCCTTCACGACCGTGGAACAACGCCTAGGGACAGAACTTCTTCCCAAGTACAACACCTATTCGGCAGCCTCCCTATCCGGAAGTGCAGCCTCAGGTTATAGCTCCGGTCAAGCCTTGACTATCATGCAACAGGTATTCGAGCAGGAACTAGGCAACACCTTCGGTTACGAATGGACCGGACTGGCCTATCAGGAAGAGAGTGCGGGATCGACCACGACAATGATTTTCATACTCGCCATTCTTGTGGCTTTCCTCATTCTCGCTGCTCAATATGAAAGCTGGACCTCGCCGTTTGCCGTGATCATGGGACTACCCATTGCCCTGTTGGGGGTTGTCATCGGGTGTCTCGTGATGAATCTTCCGATCAGCGTCTACACCCAAATCGGTATCATCCTGTTAATCGCTCTAACCGCCAAGAATGCCATCTTGATCGTGGAATTTGCCCGAGACTATCGAGCTGCCGGGAAACCGATCTCCGAGGCAGCCATTGAGGCCGGAAAGGTTCGGCTACGTCCAATCCTGATGACCTCATTCGCTTTCATCCTCGGTGTTTTCCCTCTGGTCATCTCCACCGGAGCCGGGGCTGCGAGTCGAATCTCGTTAGGGATAGCCGTTTTCGCCGGGATGCTGATGACCTCGTTGGTGGGTACACTTTTCATGCCCAATTTCTACTATGTCATGCAGTCTTTACAAGAACGACTAACCCGAAAGAAACAGAAATCCTAAGGAAATAATATCCATTATTCGAACCTCTTTCAGAGATCATTCAGAACTTCCCCATGCCGTGATATTTAAGCCACGAATAAACTCTGAGTGATCTCTGAATGAGTGAGATTATTTGGGTTAGATTACTTCTTTATTTGGGTTAGTTTCGGGTAGAAATACAAAAAAGAGTGTACTCCACAGTTATATGTGTAAAGTACACTCTTTTAAAAACTTAAATTCACCCTCTTAACGAGGCTTTCAAACAATTAGAATACAATCGTCATCTCGTTAATCAAGTTCTGGGCATTCGCGATCTTGTCCACGATGAACAGCATGTAACGAGCATCCAAGTTGATACATCTTTGCAAGTTTTCCTCGAAATCAATATCACCGGACATAGCCTCTGAGTTTCCATCAAATGCGGTTCCGATCAACTCACCGTTACCATTGATCACCGGAGAACCGGAATTACCACCTGTAATATCATTGTTCGTGATGAAGTTCACGGAAATGTTGTCAGCACCGTAACGTCCGAAATTCTTTGCGTAATACAAATCTTTCAAATTTTGCGGTACTTCGAACTCGCCACCTTTCGGGCCTTCTTTTTCCATAACACCGGTTAACGTGGTGTAATAATCATAGAACACGGCATCTCTCGGTTTATAGCTCTTCACGTTTCCATAAGTCAAACGGATAGTAGAATTAGCGTTCGGAGCCCATACTTTGTTCGGTTCCATTGCCATCAATCCATTCACGAACAAACGATCTCCTTTGGCAATATTGCTACGCATAGAACTCATTTCCCCGCTTAATTTCTGGTAAACCTCGAACAAGCTCTTTCCCGTGATATAACCCAAATCTTTATTCAATTTCTTCATATCCGGTTTTTCAAGGAACGCATTCAAACGAGCCTCATCCGTGAAAATAGATTTGTCAGACAATTCTTTAGCGAATTTCTCGTAATTACCTTTGTATTTCTTGTTGATCAAGTTAATCACTTCAGGATGCCATTCGGCTGCCACGTTATCACTATAAATCTTGAACAAAGCAGCCATCAAGTTTTTGTCAACATCTTTGTTGAAATCTTTAAAGAAACCTGCTGCATTTTTCTTGATTGCCTCGATGTACATATCCTTCATTTCAGCCGGGGTATTTGCATCCAAAGCTCTTTCCAAAGTATTAGCCACTTGGAAAGCGAATAACGGAACTTCAGGACCTTGTAATGCAGCCTCCTGCATATAAGACATGGCCACGTTATACGGGTGCATAGCCTCGTAACCCTCTTTGATCAAAGTCAAAGCATTACCATATTTAGCTTTGCGAGCCGGATCAGCGTTCACCCAAGCGGTAAATTCACGCTCGATTCTCTCTTTCTCACCCATCGTGTTCAAATTCTCCAACGCAATATTCTGCTCGTGAGAATATTTCCAATAGTTAGCACATTGTGCATATTTAGATGCGTATTGAATACGAGTGGCAGCGGCAGCGTCCATTCCTTCTTTCATGATACGCAACTTCTCGGTACGTACTTTATAACGAATATCATTGGTTACATCCATCGTCTCTTTCAAACCGAAGCTAGTCAAGAAACGATCGGTTGTTCCGGGGAATCCCATGATCATGGCAAAATCACCATCCTGTACTCCTTTGGCAGAAACAGGCAAATGATGTTTCGGTTTCAACGGAACATTACTCGTGTTGTAAGGAGCCGGTTCACCGTCAGGACCCGTGTACACACGCATCATGCAGAAGTCTGCCGTGTGACGGGGCCAAGACCAGTTATCCGTGTCACCTCCGAATTTACCCATGCTCTGAGCCGGTGCGCCTACTAAACGAACATCGCGGTAAATCTTGTAAACCAACAGAAAGAATTGATTTCCCTCGAACATCTCCTGTACCTGAGCTTGAAGGTTAGTTCCTTGTACTGCCTTGGCAGAAATTTGTTTAGAAATAGCATCAATAGCTGCTGCACGTTCTTCTTCTGACATATTATCATTCAAAACGGCATTCACCTGATCGGTCACGTCTTCCATACGTTGCAGGATAGACGCAGTAATACCGGGATTCGGTAACTCTTCACTATATTTGTAAGCCCAGAAACCGTTTGACAAGTAGTCATGTTCCACGGTTGAGTGCTTTTGAATCACGCTGAATCCGCAGTGGTGGTTCGTCAATACCAATCCTTTGTCCGAAATGATCTCTCCGGAACAGAAATGCCAGAAAGGGCGTCCGTCGTTTCCTAATCCAACGATTGCATCTTTCAACGATGCCTGATTCACGGAATAAATATCTTCCGCCGTCAATTTACAGCCTTGTGCCTGCATCTGCTCGATGTTCTTCCCGAGCAATGACAAAAGCCACATACCTTCATCCGCCCGCACGATTGACGTTGAAAGCAAAGCAAATACAATAATAAAAACTCTCTTCATCTGTTTAAATTTCACGTTTAATATATAATCTGATCTAATTTAATTCCTGTCAAATTATGCCCTCGCCTCCCACAAACGATCGCGAATATACAATTTAATTCAAAGAAACCTTATGTAACTTACCGTGATTTAATATTATTATAACATTTTACAACACGCTGTCAGAGTATATTAATCCTCAGACGAAACCCATGAATGTATATCGTGAAAACCCCGGAGGAATACTTCTCCCAAAACGACATCCGGATCGGGTTTTAAATCATTTTTGGGGAGATCATTCCGCCCTCAACAACCATTTCCAAACAGGAATGACTTCTATATCCAAGCTCTCTCCAAATATTGTTTGTTCTTCATCTCTAGTCACGATGATCCCCTTCCGTATCGGAAATACTTCCGACATCTTACGTAACGCTCGTACCTCTCGTTCCCTAGTCATCGGATCATCAATACTATATGAAACTTGAATGGCCATAGCTTTGTCCGGAACATAAAAATCCACCTCAACCCCCTTATTGTAAAAGAATACACCCTCCTCCTCCACTTTCTGATAACACTTTATCAAATGAATTGCCACCATATTTTCCAATAATTTGGTTTCCCCATCAAATAAAAAATTATTAAGCAACCCGTTATCGTAATAATAACGCTTACGGCTAGAGGCTCGCTCTGCCATTGTATCCGTAAAATTCGGAATACTAAAAGTCAAATAAGCATCATCCATGTAAACTAAATAATCCGCTAAAGTATTACGGCTAACGTTACTCCCGGAAGATTTCACGATATGCAATAACCGGGTTTGCGTGGTCGGCTGCATAACACTTTCCGCCAGCTTTTTAGACAACAATCGTATAGCCCCTCCGTTACGAATCTCATTACGGGCAATAATATCTCCTAAAAGAATCTTTTGATAAAGCGAGTTTATCCATTCTCTTTTATCTTGAAGAAGAAAAGTTTCGGCAAAACCTCCAAAATGAAAATATGAATCAAATAGCCGGACAACTTGTACCCGTTGATCCGGATCATATTCCCAATTCTTTTTAAGTTCCAAACCGTGGTATGACAAATATTCAGCAAATGAAAATGGGAATATCTCCCGAACAATGTAACGTCCACCAAGAGTTGTTGCAATATCCCGGCTAAGCATACTGGCATTACTTCCCGTAATAAAAACCCGATATTTTGAATCAGCTAAACGACGTGCAAACTTTTCCCAACCAACGATATTTTGTATTTCATCAAGATATATCAATGGTTTACGATTTCCAAACATTTCGGAATAACACTCCAACAACAGGCCTAACTCTGACGCCTCAAGCAAAGCAATTCGTTCATCCTCGAAATTAATATAAAGACAGTCTTCGATCTCCGCTTTTCCCATTTTTATCCGATTTTGTATATCTTGATACATCTGGTACGACTTACCTGCACGTCGAATCCCCACCAATACATAATTCATATTTTCTTCAAATTGTATTGGTCTCTCGATAAGCTGAATCTCGCGAATCTCTTTTTGGCGTTCCGCAATAATTGCCTTGATAATCCGTTTTTCCATATACCATGCCCTTTATATAATGCAAATATAGCAAATTTATGCTTAATATATTGAGCATATTTGGTTTTTCTTCTTATTTCACAAACAATGAAGATGCCTTTTAGTAAACACGCTCCGTCATGAATATACCTACAACCTATTAGAATTATTGATTTTATTCCGTATTTTTGCAGCGGAAAAAGCGATGACATGGAAAAAACGAATATAAGAGCGTACACGTTACAAGAGTTAGCAAACGTCCTCGTACAACACGGGGAAAAAGCATTCCGGGCTAAACAAATCTGGCAGTGGCTTTGGCAAAAGGGAGTGACCCGTTTCGAGGACATGACCAACTTGTCAAAAGACTTCCGGGAATTCTTGGACAACCACTTTATCCTGCAAACGGCCACACTTACCCATAAACAAGAGAGTAGTGACGGTACGACAAAACTCGGCTTTACCCTTCCCGACGGGAACTTAATTGAAACCGTACTTATCCCAAGCAAGGATAAATCGACCGTGTGCGTCTCCTCGCAAGTCGGATGTAAACTAAAATGTAGCTTTTGTGCCACGGGTGGGTTGGGGTTCACCCGCAACCTGTTGCCGGAAGAAATATTCGACCAAGTAGTTGCCGTGAAACGTCTGGGGGAAGAACGGGGCCTACCGTTATCCAACATCGTACTGATGGGCATGGGCGAACCACTTCTGAACTACGAGAATGTCCTTGCCGCCATAGAACGCATCACGGCAGAGGATGGATTGGGAATGTCCCCCTATCGCCTCACGCTATCCACCTCCGGCATCGTGGAAGGCATCAAGCGACTGGCAGATGACGACGTTCGTTTCAATCTTGCCATCTCGCTCCACTCGGCAGTCAACACGACCCGGGACAAAATCATGCCGATAAACAAGGCTTACCCACTTACCGAACTCGCCGAGGCTATTCGGTATTTCGTGGATAAAACGGGGACACGTCCCACGTTCGAGTACCTGTTACTAAAAGGTGTCAATGATAGTCTCGACGATGCCAAGGCTCTCGCCTTATTCTGCCGGCAATTCCCCGTGAAAATCAATATTATCGAGTACAACGAAGTGGACAACGCCCCCTACCGTCACAGCCCGGATGCCTGCAGGGATCAATTTGTTCGTTACCTCGAAAGTAAAAATATCGTGGTGAATATCCGTCGCAGTAAAGGAAAAGACATTGATGCGGCTTGTGGACAACTGGCCAACAAAAATAGCTAGCCTACTACATTTTTAGCTATTCTGACATAGGTTTACAGTAAACTTTTTCAAGGTAATACACCGTGTTTACCCGTTGCACATTCGATGTACTTAGGGATTAAAGACGTATCAACTTCGCTACAAAGACGTATCAAAGACGTTCGTGAACGTCTTTGATACGAACCTAATTAGTCTTTAATTATTAATTATCTGGCGATTACCTTAAGTACTCATCTATTCTTCATTTGATAACGGATGGTAATACCTCCCCAAAAAACATTATAAACTTTACAGACTTTATAAATCTTATAAACGAACATCGGGTCCCGACTTCTCGTATTACAAGAAACTAAACACCTAATTATCAACTCATAGTATGAAGTTCTTCTTATTAGCCGTATTGCTCGTCGGATGCAATATCATGGCAGCAACAGCACAATCCGACAAGATCGTCGATAACCGGGCCATAGACACACTGGATCTAAAAAAGTACGTCGGCCTATGGTATGAAATCGCACGCTTTGACCATCCCTTCGAGCGAGGCTTGGTCGGGGTAACAACCGAGTACACCATCAAACCAGACGGTAGCATCGAGGTTATCGGACGAGGTTACCAAGACAGTCTCCGGGGAGAGAAAAAAGAGATCGTGGGTCACGTGCATATCCCGGACACGACACGACCGGGCGTTCTAAAAGTCACCTTTTTCTTGATCTTCAACACGGATTATCACATTCTGGAAGTCGAGAAAGATTACAGCGCGGCTCTCATCGGAAGTTCCCAATGCGATCATCTCTGGATCGTGAGCCGCACGCCGAAACTCTCGCCCAAGAAATTGGACGACTTGATGCAACGGGCGCGACGAAGAGGGTACGACACCACCGCTCTCATCTTCGTCCCGCACGGGCAGGAACAAATTCGGGAAGAGTTGACTAAACTCTGAGTTATTTTCCATATTTTTGAACAACCAAAGGTTCAGAAATATGGAATTATTTATACTTATATCCTGCGTTTTACTTCTCATTCTCAATATCATCCTCATCGGATTACATATTCGTTCCCGCAAGGACAGTACCGCACGGGATGTATCACGATCCATCTCGGACCTCGAAAAAGTGATCCGGGACGAATCCCGCTATAACCGGGAAAACGACGAAAACCGTTCCCGCAAAGACCGGGAAGAACTCGCCTCTACCCTCAACCATTTCCGGACGGAACATCGGGAAACCCTGAAGAATATCACCACCCAGACCAATTCCGCCATACAGGCTTTCCAGAAAAGTTTTGCCGAAAGCATGGAATTATTCAATCGCCTGCAACGGGAAAAATTCGGGGAACTATCACTCCGCCAGCAGGAGCTCTTGCAAAACACGGAAAAGAAACTGGAAGAGATGCGAGCCACCGTGGATGAAAAGTTACAAAAGACCCTGCACGAACGCATCGGACAATCGTTCGAACTCGTCAGCAAGCAACTGGGAAACGTGCAGAAAGGCTTAGGGGAGATGCAGACACTGGCGCAAGATGTCGGTGGGCTAAAACGAGTGCTTAGCAACGTGAAAATACGGGGAACGATCGGGGAAGTACAACTTTCCATGCTACTGGAACAGATTCTAGCCCCGGATCAATACGATGTAAACGTGAAGACCAAACCCGGATCGGACAAACTGGTCGAGTTCGCCGTGAAACTTCCCGGCCGGGCGGAAGGAGACGAATCGGTCTACCTTCCCATCGACGCCAAGTTCCCGAAGGATGTTTACGAGCAACTCCTTGACGCCTACGAGTCCGGAGACTTGCAACGGGTGGAAACCACTTCCCGCGTACTCGAACAGACCATTCGCGGTATGGCAAAGGACATCCGGGACAAATACCTAGCCCCTCCACATACCACGGACTTCGGGATCATGTTCCTGCCTTTCGAGAGCATATACGGAGAGGTTACCCGCCGGGCAGCCTTGCTGGAACAATTACAGCAGGAATACCACGTGATTGTCACGGGGCCTACCACACTGGCAGCGATACTGAACAGCCTGCAAATGGGATTCCGCACGCTGGCCATCCAAAAACGCAGCAGCGAGGTGTGGCATATTCTTGGTGGCGTGAAGGCCGAATTCGAGAAGTTCGGGGGACTTCTGGAGAAAGCCCAAAAAAATCTCCAAACCGCTAACAACCAACTGGAAGAGGTCATGGGCAAACGAACCCGGGCCATACAGCGACAACTCCGCTCGGTCGAGGCCCTTCCGGCTAAAGAGGAGCAAAACCCACTACTGGATCCATTTTCAGAAGAGGACGAGGCATAAAAACAACCAAGATTTTCACCTGAAATAAAACAAAACACGACTTGCTAGATTCTTTCCGCAGTTTTTATTAGCTTTGCCCGAAAGAAGGTAATACAAGTAAAAAGATTAAATATAAAAACATGGAAACGACGAAGAATAAGACGACCTTGCTCATCATGGCAGCAGGGATGGGTTCCCGGTTCGGTAGCTTGAAACAACTGGCATTACTCGGACCTCACAAGAAAACATTGTTGCATTATTCAATCTATGACGCCGTACACGCGGGGTTTGACAAGATTGTTTTCATCATCCGCCGGAGTTTCGAGAACGAATTTAAAGAGGCCGTGGGAAAATATGCAGAAAGCTTGGTTGAAACCGTGTACTGTTTTCAAGAAATGGATCAACTGCCCGGTAACCTACCCCCGATCCAGCGGGAAAAACCTTGGGGAACGGCTCACGCCATCTGGGCCGCAAAAGACCATATACACGAACCGTTTATCGCGATCAACGCCGATGACTTTTACGGACGGGATGCCTTCGTGAAGATGCACGATTTCGTAGCCAGCAACTCCGACGAGAGATGCTTCAGCTTGGCCGGCTACCGGTTGGCAGCCACGCTATCCGAGAACGGGACGGTATCCAGAGGAATATGCACGGTTGACGGGGACAATTTTCTGACCAGTATCACCGAACGCACGAAAATCGGTCGGGAAGGTGACGTAATTAAAGACCTGAACTCGGGAGTAGTTTTGCACGAGGATGACGTGGTTTCCATGAATTTCTGGGGATTCTCGCCCATGCTTTTCGGGGAGATCGAGAAACAATTCATCGAGTTCTACCACAAGAACAGCGAAAATCCCAAGGCAGAGATTTACATACCTTTCGTGGTTGACGAACTTATCAAGCAAAAGGCCGTGAAAGTGAAGGTCTTAAACACCAGCGCCAAATGGTTCGGCGTGACATACAAAGAGGACACGGAGCTGGTGAACAATGCCTTGCAGAAATTCGACGGGGAAGGATTATATACCGACATGGGACAGTAAATAGCATAAAAACGGGTAAACACTAAAAAACAACTAAGCATGGACAAACTGAAGAGAATTTACGACACGTTCGTATCGAGCGGGCGGTTTATATCCGCTACACCGTACGGTTCTGGCCATATTAACGACACCTATCTGGTGAAAGTGGACGAGGATGTCGAGTACATTCTCCAAAGGATCAACGGCAACGTGTTCAAGGACATCCCAAAACTGGTGCGAAACAAAGAACTAGTGTGCGGGCATATCCGCAACCGGCTTATCCGACACAAAGTGAGCGACATTACCCGCAAATACATCACGTATTTCTACACGGACAAGGGAAACGCTTACTACAAAGATTACGAGGGAAACTACTGGACGCTATCACTCTTTATCAAAGGATCAAAGAGCTACGATGTTATCCCGGATTCCCAGATCGCTTATCAAGTGGGTATCGGGTTCGGGGAATTCGAGAACCGGATTTCCGATTTTGATGCAAAATTGTTGATCGAGACCATCCCGCTTTTTCACAATGTTCCCCGCCGCCAACGGGAATTAAAAGAAGCCTTGGCCAAAGCCGAACCGGAGCGAATCGAGGCAAGCAAGGAATTACTCGAATATTTGAAAAAGTTCGATAACGAGATGTTGGAATTACAACGGATGAAAGACGAGGGTATTCTACCGCTCCGGGTCACTCACAATGACACGAAAGCTAATAATCTCCTGTTCGACCACAATGATCACCCGTTATGCGTGATCGATCTGGACACCGTGATGCCGGGAATCGTGCATTACGACTTCGGGGATGCTATTCGTTCGTCCTGTAACACAGCCGGAGAGGAAACCCGCAATCTTGACGAGGTGCATTTTAACATGGATTATTTCGAGGCTTTCACCGCCGGATTCATGGAAAAAGCCAAACACCTTTTCACGCTCAAAGAAAAAAAGACCCTCGCGCAAGGATGCATGCTGATGACCTACCTGCAAGCTGTCCGTTTCTTGACGGATTATTTGGACGGAGATCATTATTACCCGATCACCTATCCCGAGCATAACCTGCAACGGGCTAAAGTTCAAGTAAGGTTATTACAGGACATGGAACGACAATTCGACAAGATGAACCAGTTTATTCTGGATCAATAATACAAAAAAACGGTAGCGAAAGCTACCGTTTTTTTGTATCCTTCAAGAATATTTCCTTACTTTTTCTTATTCTTGCAGCACTCGTCTGTTTTACCTGTCTTGGAACAGCAATTGTCACCACATTTTCCTTCACATTTGCTTTCTTTTGACTCGCAGTTCTGGTCGCATTTGCTATCACACTTTTTCTCGCCACAACTTTGCCCGCAAGTACCGCTGCAATTATGTTTCTCGCCGCAACTTCCCTTGCAAGCTTCTTTATTTCCTTCTTTACAACATTTATGTGCTTTACCACATTTCATCAACTTACCGTCTTTATCACACATTCCCACTACTTTCACGTCATGGCGCTCGATAGCCGCCCGCAATGCCTCAACAGAGTTTTTGTCGGTACGGAAAGAAATCAACACGGTTGAATCTTTCATGTTCAACTTATAATCCTTGATTCCTTTCTCGAAAGGCATATCTTTATCCAGTTTAGCCTTACAAGAAGGGCAATGTATTCCTACTTTAAAAATAACGGTTGTATCTTTTTTAGCTTGGGCACTCACGGTTAAACCCATCATAACGAACACTACCAGCGTGAATAAAATTTTCATTGTTTTCATAGTAAATGTATTAGTTATTAAAAACATTGTTTTTCAAAAGTAATTATTTTATTGATTATTCTTTTCGATCTAAGGCAAATCTCAAACCGATATAAAATTTACGTCCGTGAAGAGGTCCCCACACTTTCGACGAGTCAAAGGTATCGCTCCAAGGATTATGGGAATTTACGATCGGGTTCTTTTGAGTGAAATCCCCGATATTCTCACATCCAGCGTAAATACTCCACAAACGGAAATATTTCGTAACCTGCGCGTTCATGATCTGGAAATCATCAAAACGGGAGGCGACCCGATATTCATCGGCAATCCCACCCTGCTCCGGCAAACGTCCAGAACCGTTGAACTGGGTTGTGAAATCGAACTGCCATTTCTTCAAATTCGTGAAATATGACAAATTCACCAATCCCTTATAACGGCTCGTTAAAGGAGTACGTCTCAAATCACCGTTTATCGTTGTCTTCACATCATTGTAACGATAAGCTAACGTGGCCTCCAAACGAGGGATCAACTCGTATTTCACCTCTATCTGGTAACAATTCGAATAGGAATCCCCGTCTAAGTTATAAAAGTTCACCTTGTTGTATGCCGTCTCGTTATCCACCACCACTTGGTCGTTGAATTTCGTATGATAATAATCCAAATTGATATTCAAGGTACGCCCGAATACTTCGAACTTCCGGTTCACGTTAGCCCCGAAATTCCAAGAATCCTCCATTTTTAGATCATCCAGTAAAGCCGGATTTTTACCCAACAACTCGCCATTCACGTAGAAGTTCGCGGCAGAGGCCAGCAAGTAACTGTTCTCGGCCAAGATATTCGGAGTACGCAGACCGCGACCAAAAGTGGCCTTAATGCTGGTGAATTCATCCGGTTTATACATGATGTGAGCCCGCGGAGTCCAAATACTCCCGAAAATATTGTGATAATCGTAGCGCAAACCTGCCATCACGATAAAACGCTGATCCAAGAACTCTCCCGTGTACTGGAAGAAAGCTCCCGGCACCCGTTCTTCTCGTTTCATATTTATGAAATCGGTAGAAATATCCTCTCCATAATTGAAAACCGGATCACGGAAATCTTCGTCATATTTGTCGTAATTGAAACTCAACCCGGCAGAGTACATCTGGCTGGGATTCGTCCCGAAGATAGACTGGTAGATGTAGTTCACGAACAAACTCTTCTGCCCGGCGTTATACATTTTCGGCCCATAATAAGAATCCTGCGTGTGATCGGAATAGTTCACCAAAATCGCCATACTCGTGTTCTCATACTGGGGCATCAAGTAACCTAACTTCAAGAAAGCCTCGTAACGACGAGTGTCGATTCCAATTTTATACAACCCGTATTTCTCATCTGCATGAGCATGTCCACCATGAGTGGTTTGTCCGCCATTCCGTTCCTCGTCGATAAATTTACCCCCGAATTGCAAATACCAAGTATCATTTTTATACGCCCAGCGATTCATCACGTTGTATTGTGTTTTCTCCGGCATATCCAAGAATCCGTCCTTGTTCCCGTCATGAGGCTCTTCCATCCAGTCTCCATGTAAAAGGAACATCGTACTCCACTTGTCATTGAACTTGATACTGAAATTAGAGTTGAATTCGTACATCCCCTCGCTACTCGTGAAGACATTAGCCGAGAGTAACTCCGGGTCACGGGGTTTCTTGTAGTCCACGCTGATCTGCCCGGCCATCGATTCGTAACCATTAATCACCGATCCCGTTCCTTTTGAAACGGAAATCGCGGACATCCAAGGACCGGGAATATAAGTCAATCCGTACAAAGAGGCCAATCCCCGGAAATTAGGCATATTCTCTGTCATCATCTGCACGTACTTTCCGGTTAATCCCAATAGCTGGATTTGCTTTGCACCCGTCACGGCATCGGCATACGACACGTCAACCGAGGCATTCGTCTCGAAACTCTCACCCAAGTTACAGCAAGCCGCCTTACACAACTCTTCGCCCGTGATCAATTGCTCGATCAAAGGTCCCTGAGTCGACATCACGGTACTCTGTTTACGGGCAGCCACGCTCACCTCATCCAATTGCTCCCCGGATTTCAACGTGCAGGTCACGAATTTATCCGTGGATTTTACCTCTATCGTATCCGAGCGGTACCCGATAAAACTAACGACCAACTTCCCAACCTTTTCCCACTTGATCTTAAATTCCCCGTTCGCATCCGAAACAGATCCTTTCGAGGTCCCTACCCAATAGACATTCGCCCCGGGTAACGCCACCTCTCCGTTTTCCGTTTCTTCCATAACACGCCCTTTTATGGTCTGTGCCTGTAAGCCAACAGAGGCAAGTAAACACATTACAATAAACAAATTTCTCATATAGATTCCACGATTTTCAGGAACGTGCCGGGGATATTTCTTTTACCCAATGCCACGAAACACGTTCTCTCTTGATTAAATTTTAAATAACGTTTCAGTCAAGTCAGACGCATACACACGACTCGTCGAAAGATACTTTTAAAGCATCTTCGTCACGGATCAAAATTTAATCAACAACGGAAAATACATAGCAACTCCAAAGGCGGAGACGTGTCTATGTATGCAACAGGAGAATTAAAGGGTTGTACATTAGAAATAACCGCATCCGGTAAAGACATCATAAAATTACACTCCCGCACCATATCGCAGAACTGTATTTCGAAATGGGACATTGCCCAATCACCGGAAACTTTATAATAAGTATGTTCTTGTTTCGCATTATCGCAATTCTTTTTGTGCGCATTGTGGCACATATGATGACAGCAGTAACAACCATGTGTACACGGACACGGGATGTCCTGAGGAATAACCATCACGTGCAAGTAAGTTTCCTGGCAACGCTGACAGTACACTTTACTTACATTCACGCCTATCGTACCTAACAAGAAGGTAAACAAGAGCAAAAGTGCCGGTATATTCAATTTTTTCTGTTTCATCATTTGCAAAAATAAAACAATTTTCAAATTTCGATTCCCCGAAATACACCATTAACAATTAATTAACGGTTTTTTCCCCGAAAATCTAATCCGATGATGTGAAAAATAGAAAAAAAGTATTACTTTCGAACTTCATAAATCAAGATGTAGATTATTTATATCATTCCAACAAATTATGAGAAAAATACTATTACTTGGACTACTTGTAGTTCTTATCGCATCCTGTAGTGAAAAGACGAATGTCGAAATTACAGGAGCCATCAAAGATGCAGCCAACACGAAAGTATATCTGGAACAAATAGATGTAAGTTCAAGAAAAACAATCGACTCAACAAAAATTAACAAGAACGGGGAGTTTAAATTTAAACTCAACATCGAACTCCCGACATTCTATTCTTTAAGATTTTCTAACAACGAGCAAGTGACCTTGATCGCCAGCCCGGACGAGGTACTTGAAGTCAGTGGTACGCTGAAGGACATTAAAAATAACTATTGGGTGGACGGTTCTGAAAACTCGTTATGGATTAAACTCTTGAATTTCCAAATCACCCGTACCATCACGACAACAGATTCTTTGAAGAGATCCTACCAAGCTCTCCCACAAGGAACCGAGTATGACGCTCAACGTCAGGAATACGCCAAGGCATGGGAAGAGGCCATCAACAAACAGATCAGTTTCACCCGTGACTTCATTATCAAACACGCCACCTCTCCGGCATCTTACTATGCCCTTTATCAAAAAATTGATGATAATATCGGAGTGATGGACGAGTTCGAAGACCTTCACTATTTTAAAGTGGTGGCATCATCCTTGACCGCCCTTTATCCCGAATCCCAGTACACGAAGGCAATCATGAATCACTTGAAACAAATATCCCAAGCTATCCGCAATCAACAATTGGCTGCCGTAATTAACAACACGGAAGGATCTCTGCCGGATATTAACCTGCCGGATGTGAATGGCAAGGATGTTTCACTGAACTCCCTCAAATCGAAACTCATCGTGCTTGACTTCGGACTGATCACGGCCAAAGAGAGCCAAGAGTACATTGACCAGATGAAAAGCGTGTACAACAAGTTCAAAAACCGGGGAGTGGAAATATACATGGTTTGTCTGGATAAAAACAAATTTCTTTGGGAAGACGTGATAAAAACGAACAAGATCAACTGGATTTGCGTATGGGATCAAGGAGCATTACAAAGTCGGGCAGCCTCGACTTGGAACGTGAAGAGTGTTCCGGCAAACTACATCATTAACCAAAAGAAAGAAATTGTCGGTAAAAATTTGTACGGCAGCCGTTTGGAAGACCGTTTGAACGACTTGTTGAAAAAATAATTATATTGGACGAACATATCATCATGCAGGGTAAGAAGGTTTATTTTCTTTCAGATGCACATTTGGGTGCCAAACTATTGAAAGATAATCTGGAGAGAGAAATTATGCTCGTGGAGTTTTTGCAAAGCATCAAACCTGATTGCTTGGAACTTTACCTGCTTGGTGATATGTTTGATTTTTGGTTCGAATACAAACACGTCGTACCCAAAGGCCACGTACGCTTTCTTGCCGAACTGGCCAATTTCACGGATCAGGGAATTAAGGTACATTTCTTCACGGGTAACCACGACATCTGGGCTTTCGATTACTTGGCAAAAGAATGTGGTGTTATCCTGCACACTTCCATGCTTGCAACCACGCTAAACGGAAAGTCTTTCCTTATCGGACATGGTGACGGCCTGAACCCGAACGACAAAGGGTATCTTTTCCTGCGTAACGCTTTCCATAATCGTTTCCTACAAAGATGTTTCCGATTTATCCATCCCGACTGGGGGATCGCTTTAGCCAATAAATGGTCATCCCATTCCCGACTGAAAGGAAACGGACAAATCGAGGCGAGGGGCTATCTGGGAGATGACAAAGAAGAAATCGTTATTTATTGCCGGAATATCTTGAAAGAACACCACGTGGATTATTTCATTTTTGGCCATCGCCATTTACCTCTCAATCTTGAACTCGAACCCAACAGCCACTATATCAACACGGGAGACTGGATCACGCATTTCAGTTATGCCGTATTCGACGGAGAGAAGGTTTCTCTTGAAAAACTTGATCGCAACAAATAACCTATTTTGCATTGTTTTCATGTGAAATAATCTTAACTTACATGCCTGTATGTGAAACATAAGATCAGACGGTATGTTAGTTAAAATTTTCGGGGGTGCAGTGTACGGAATCAACGCTTTGACCATCACAATCGAGGTCAATATTCTTTGGGGAGCAAAATTTATTATTGTCGGCTTACCCGATAATGCGGTAAAAGAAAGCCAGCAACGAATTGATTCCGCCCTCCGGGAAATCGGGCTAAAGATTCCGGGTAAACGAGTCATCATCAACATGGCTCCCGCCGACGTGAAGAAAGAAGGATCGTCTTTCGACCTACCGCTAGCCATTGGAATCCTTGCGGCTAATGACCAGTTACCTAACGCACAACTGGATAAATACTTGATCATGGGTGAGCTGTCATTGGATGGTAGCCTACAAGCGGTCAAAGGGGTACTTCCCATCGCCATACACGCCAAAAAAGAAGGTTTTAAAGGTATTCTTCTGCCCCACCAGAATGCTAACGAGGCTGCCGTGGTTCAAGATTTTGAAGTTTACGGTTTCCACCATCTGAGTGAAGTGATCGCTTTTCTGAAACAGGAAAAAGACTTCTCTCCCATTTCTTTCGATCAGCAAGTCATGACAGCATTTCCCGATGATGACTTGCTTGATTTCAAAGACGTGAAGGGACAAGAAAACGTGAAACGCGCGATGGAAGTTGCCGCCGCAGGCGGACATAACATGATTATGATCGGCTCTCCCGGTTCTGGAAAAACCATGCTGGCCCGAAGATTACCGACCATTCTCCCTCCCATGACCATCGAAGAGGCACTGGAAACAACGAAAATCCACTCCGTCGCGGGAAAGATTCAAAATAATCATTCCTTAATTACTTCACGTCCCTTTCGTTCGCCGCATCATACCATATCTGATGTCGCACTTGTTGGCGGGGGATCTTGGCCTCAACCGGGGGAAATATCACTTGCTCACCATGGCATCTTATTTCTAGATGAACTCCCAGAATTTCGCCGGGCAGTACTGGAAGTATTGAGACAACCGCTTGAAGATCGGAAGATTACCATCAGTCGTTCCAAGTTCAGCGTGGAATATCCGGCTAACATCATGCTAATCGCATCCATGAACCCTTGCCCATGTGGGTACTATAATCATCCCACGAAGGAATGTAATTGTCCGCCCGGAGCCGTTCAAAAATACTTATCGAAAATATCCGGTCCTTTACTCGACCGGATTGACATACATATTGAAGTGATTCCCGTAGAGCTTGACAAGATCACAAATTCCTCGGACAGTGAACCAAGTTCTGTTGTTCGGGCTAGGGTGATCGCAGCCCGGGCCATCCAGACCCAGCGATTTCAATCTTACCCCGGGATTTATTGTAATGCCCAGATGACCTCGCCGCTACTAAAAAAGTATTGCCCCCTAGACGATAAATGTGTTGCACTACTAAAGATTGCCATGCAACGTTTCGGACTTTCCGCCCGGGCTTACGACCGGATCATCAAATTGTCACGAACGATTGCCGATCTAGACCATAACGAGAAAATAACCCCGCAATATATCGCCGAGGCCATACAATACCGAAGTCTCGACAAGGACGGATGGGGTGGATGAGAGAACTAAAAGATAAAAACTAAAAGATAAAAGTTGAATTCTCACTTAACTTTTATCTTTTAGTTTTTATCTTTTACCTTACCGTTATACCCGACTTAGTATATCTTCAAGTCCTTGGAAGTGATTTTTATAATCTTCGGCACTTCTACGAATCACCTCGAAAGCCTCTTCTTTATTATAGACATGAGTGATTTCCGTGCGTCGTTCTTCACCGGGAAGATCCTTGTAGGTTAAAAAATAATGCCGCAACCGATCGATGATCACGTGCGGTAATTCAGAAATATCATTGTAAATATTATACGTGGCATCATGTTTCAACACGGCAATAATCTTATCGTCCGCCTCGTTCTTATCCAACATCCGGAATCCCCCGATAGGACGAACTTCCGCAATAATATCCCCGTGAGAGATCGTTTTCTCGGTCAGGACACAAATATCAAGCGGGTCTCCATCCCCGTGAATATCCGTTCTCTCAGTCTGCGACATACAATACTCGGCGACCAAATCTCCGCAATAGGTCTGCGGCAAAAAACCATATAAAGCGGGAACCACGTTCGAATACTTCTGCGGACGATCTATTTTTATATACCCACTCACTTTATCCAACTCGTACTTCACCGTGTCCGTCGGTACCATCTCTATAAACGCGGTAACCACGTTCGGCGCATCCTCCCCAATATCCAAACCATGCCACGGATGTGACTTGTACCTAAGTCCCATCAACCGGACAATAGGATCATTAATTTTATTTCCCATAACTTATATTATTAAAAACATATACACCTCTTTATTGTTCCGCAAACAAATGCGCCTCGATTTGCTCAATCAGAATATGAATCACCTTGATGTGAATCTCCTGAATCCGATCGGAATACCCGTTCCAAGGAACACAAATATTCACGTCACACATATTCTTCATTTTACCGCCATCCTTACCGGTTAACCCGATCACCAACATACCCTTGCGGTGAGCCGCATCAACGGCTTTCACAATGTTCTCTGAATTACCGGAAGTACTGATTGCCAATAGCACATCACCCGCTTTCCCGTGTGCCTCCACGTAACGGGAAAACACATACTCAAACCCGAAATCATTGGCCACGCAGGTCAAGTGAGTCGGATCGGAAATTGCCATTGCCGGTAGTGCAGGACGGTCTCCCCTGAAACGTCCGGTAAGTTCCTCGGCGAAATGCATGGCGTCACTCATAGAACCACCATTTCCACAACTTATCACCTTACCCCCGTTTTTCAATACCCGGGATAATATCTCTGCCGCCAATCCGACTTGTTCCAACTTCTCCTCATCCGCCACGAAATCAGCTAACACTTGCTGCGCCTCCAAAAAACTTTTCTTGATACTATCCATATATTCGGGTATTACATTTATCTTATCTTTTTCCATTCAACGATTTTTCCCCTCTCTTTTTTCAACATTCCCGGGGGAACCACTTGTCGTATATCTTCACAAAGCAAATCAATCAACTTCTGTTTCGTGAAATGACGGGAATATATCACACTGACTTCCCGTAAAGGTTTGGACACCGTGAAAGAACGAACTTGCTTTTTCTTTTCCTCCGTCATGTATAACGTGGCCAATTCAGGAATCAAGGTAAATCCTCCTTCCCGGTCCACAATCTTCATTAAGGTTTCTAAAGAATTACTCTCAAAATCAAAAGGCAAATTCTTATGCAGCGTTCCACGTATTTCACACAAGTTCACCACTTGATCCCGGAAACAATGTCCGTCTCCTAACATCCATAACTCAGGAGTTGCAATATCTTGTGTTTCTACGTTTTTCTTTTTCAAAAGTTCATGATCGGGGTGAGCATAGATCATCATCTCCTCGTAAAACACGGGCTGTTCCACAATCTTATCGTCATGATAAGGGGTCACGAATACCCCCACGTCCAACGTGTCATGTTTCAGTCGTCGGATAATCTCCTCCGAAATTAATTCTTCCACTTCCACCTGTACCCCGGGATAACGACGAATATAGTCCCCAATAAATATCGGTAATAAATAAGGAGCCAGCGTAGGAATAATACCTATTTTCAAGGCCCCCGCTACCTCTTGTTTCTCTTCATTGATAATCTCTTTTATCCTTTGTGTCGAGGCCAGCACAATTCTTGCCTGTTCGATCAACTTGTAACCGATGTCGGTAGGAACAACCGGTTGCCGGCTCCGATCGAAAATGATTACACCCAGATCATCTTCCAGCTTTTTAATTTGCATACTCAGTGTCGGCTGTGTCACAAAACACTTGTCGGCGGCTGTTGCAAAATGCCGGAATTCATCGACCGCAACAACATATTCTAATTGTGTCAGTGTAATCATATATTATTATTTCTAATCAAAAAAATCTTTCATCTTGGAGAAGATACTTTTCTTGTCACCACTTCCCGGCTTAAAGCCTTCCGCCTCTTTCATCTTTTCCACGAGTTTCTTCTCGTCCTTCGACAAGTTCTTCGGAATCCACACGTTCACCTTCGCCAACAAATCCCCTTTACCGTAACCGTTCACATCAGGCAATCCTTTTCCTCGCAAACGCAATATTTTACCCGGCTGGGTACCTGCCTCAATTTTCACTTTTACTTTCCCTTCGATGGTCGGAATCTCAACCGTTTCTCCTAACACGGCCTCTGGGTAACCAATAAACACGTTGTATAATAAATCATTCCCATCTCTTACCAACTCCGGATGCTCTTCTTCTTCTATCAACACGATCAAGTCTCCGTTCACACCACCGCGACGAGCTGCGTTTCCTTTACCACTCAAAGACAATTGCATCCCTTCACCCACTCCTGCCGGAATATTGATAGAAATCACCTCTTCCGACATCAACACGCCCTCCCCATTACAGAAAGTACATTTTTCATTGATAATCTTTCCTTCGCCCTCGCAAGTCGGACACGTGGAAGTGGTTTGCATCGCTCCCAGTATCGTATTTTGTACCCGGGTCACTTGCCCCGATCCTTTACAGGTCGAACAAGTGGAATAGGATTTTCCATCCTTTGCTCCCGTTCCATTACAATGCTGACAAGCCACGTATTTCTTTACCTTGATTTTCTTCTCAATCCCGGTAGCAATTTCCTGAAGGTTCATTTTCACCTTCACTCTCAGGTTCGTTCCCCGGTTTACCCGGCGGGCACTACGGCCACCACCAAAACCTCCGAAACCACTAAAGCCACCGAAACTTCCGAAAATATCCCCGAATTGAGAGAAAATATCATCCATACTCATGCCGCCACCAAAACCTCCTTGTCCGGCTCCACCTACTCCGGCGTGACCGAACTGATCATAACGACGTCGCTTCTCTTCGTTACTCAGCACATCGTATGCTTCAGCGGCTTCTTTAAATTTTTCCTCGGCCTCCTTGTCGCCCGGATTTTTATCCGGGTGATACTTCAAAGCCAGTTTTCGATATGCTTTCTTGATCTCAGTGGCATCAGCACTTTTAGATACCCCCAACACCTCATAATAATCTCTCTTTTCCATTACCACGCAACTATATATTATTCACCAACAACCACTTTTGCAAAACGCATCACCTTGTCATTCAAGTAATATCCCTTCTCGATACAATCCAACACTTTACCCTTTAACTCCGGAGTCGGAGCCGGAATTGTTGTTACCGCCTCGTGAATATCCGTGTCAAAATCAGCATTTTCAGTTTCGATTTCTTTCACGCCATTCTGTGTCAGAAAAGACTTAAAATTAGCATAGATCAAATCCACTCCTTCTTTAAGAGCTGCCACATCCTTCGCCGTACTCATACTCTTCAAGGCACGTTCGAAGTTATCCACCACGGGTAAAATATTACTTAACAATTGTTCCCCGGCACTCTTGGTTAACTCCATTTTTTCCTTCAAGGTACGTTTCCGGTAATTATCGAACTCCGCAGACAGACGTAAGTATTTATCATTCATCTCGATCAGTTTCTGTCCCAACTCTTCCAATTGCTTGTCCTCTTTTCGGCAAGACTTATCTTCTTTCTTTTTGTGAGCTTCTCCCTGATGTTTTTCTGAATTCACTTCTTCTTTCTCCGTGTCGTTCGTCTGTGACTCTTCAAACTCGTTTTCTTGAGTCGATCTCTTCTCTTCTGCCATATCGTATATAATTTTTTTATGAATAAACATTTTAAGCTACTCTTTCCAAGCAAAATCCCTGCCAACCGTCAATATGCCACATTGACAAGCATCACGAGTGCCAATGTGACACAAATAGCTGCCACAAAGATAGTAAAAGATATTCTTCCGATTCAACTTTTCAGCACTTAATGAGATTAAAGCATCCCATTGTCCGCAAAACTATAATACCGATCAGGGCAAACGACGATATGATCCAGCAACGTGATGTCTAATACCCGTCCAGCCTCCTGCACCTTCTTTGTCAAAGTAATATCGTGGGAACTCGGACGATCATTACCGCTGGGATGATTATGAGCTATCACGATGGAACAAGCTTTTGATTCCAACACTTTCCGGAATATCATACGAATATCAATAATCGTACTCTCTATTCCTCCTGAAAACAAGCGATCGCATGACTTAATCCGACAAGCGCTTGACAAGGTGACCACCCAAAATTCCTCATGATCCAGATCTCCAATCAAAGGCTGAAGATAATCGTACAAATCCCTGCTGGTCGTCAACGCCGGTTCCTCCCTAGCTGTCGACAACGCCCGGCGGCGTCCCAATTCCATGGCAGCAATGATCGAGGCAGCTTTCGCCATCCCAACTCCTTTGTAGCGATTCATAAAATCCGATACAGAAAGACGAGCCAACGCATTCAAATCATTACTGGCATCCGTCAAAATCCGGCGAGACAAATCTAATGCAGATTCTCCTCCACTCCCTGAACGAATTAAAATTGCGAGTAACTCGTTTGTTGAAAGTGCAGCAACACCTTTCAGCAACATCTTTTCCCGGGGCTTATCGTCTTCCGCCCACGAGGAAATTGGGATATAATTTCCAGCCATAACTTTCTCTTTATAGCTGGCAATGTAGCTATTTTTTAGCAATAAAAAAAATCTCGAGAAGTAATTTCTCAAGATCAACCGACACACAGAAATAAAGGTAACAAACAATCGTTTGTTACCTCAATATCTTAAGATAGTAAAATTACAATTTATTCACATGTAAAGCCAAGCTAGACTTCAAGTTAGCTGCTTTGTTCTTGTGGATAATATGTTTTTTTGCTAATTTATCCAACATAGCCGAAACTTTCGGCAACAAGTCTGCTGCAGTCTCCTTTTCGGTCATTGCACGTAGCTTTCTAACGGCATTTCTAGCAGTCTTTGCGTAATAACGATTGTGTAATCTTCTTTTTTCAGTCTGCCTTATTCTTTTTTCTGATGATTGATGATTTGCCATCTCTACAAATTAATTTAATTCAACTTTGTAGTCCGTACGAGAATCGAACTCGTGTTACAAGAATGAAAATCTTGCGTCCTAACCCCTAGACGAACGGACCATAAAACCCACTAAAATCTCGGTAGTCCGTACGAGAATCGAACTCGTGTTACAAGAATGAAAATCTTGCGTCCTAACCCCTAGACGAACGGACCATCGTTAAACATTTGCTTTTGCCTTAGTAGTCCGTACGGGAATCGAACCCGTGTTACAAGAATGAGAATCTTGCGTCCTAGCCCCTAGACGAACGGACCATCTTTTGCTTTAGCGGTTGCAAATATACGGCAAATTTCATTCCTACCAAAGAAAACGTGATTTTTTTTTTACATCTCCAGCAATTTGGTCTCGTACACGACATCAATCCACTGTAAATAAACACAATACCGTCTTATTCCATATGAATAAATAAAACTCTCCCGTCCATACATGTAAATACTTTATTCCCTACCTTTGCCCCTGTAACCTATTGAAGATCGAAATTCATTTTCAATTTTCAATTTTCAATTTTCAATTAATATGGCTAAATTATATCTGATCCCGACCCCAGTAGGTAATCTTGAAGACATCACGTTAAGAGCACTTCGTATATTAAAAGAAGTTCCTCTCGTCCTCGCCGAAGATACCCGCACTTCCGCAAAATTATTAAAACACTACGAGATCAACACTCCCCTACTCTCTCATCACAAATTCAACGAACACCAGCAAGTGAACCGTATTGCCGAGCGCATTGCCCGGGGGGAGGACGTGGCCTTAATCAGTGACGCAGGGACACCCGGTATCTCCGACCCGGGATTCCTGCTCGTGCGCACTTGCATCGAGCAAGGCATTGAAACCGAATGCCTGCCGGGAGCTACGGCATTTGTTCCCGCACTTGTAAACTCGGGCCTTCCCTGCGACCGCTTTTGTTTTGAAGGATTCCTACCCCAAAAAAAAGGACGCCAAAAGAAACTCATGACCCTCGCCGAAGAGGAACGCACGATGATATTCTACGAATCCCCCTTCCGTCTGGTAAAAGCCCTCGAGCAGATGGCCGAATTCTTCGGGGAAAACCGCCACGCCTGTGTCGCCCGCGAGATCAGTAAACTTTTCGAAGATTTCCAACGGGGTACGTTGAAAGAACTAATCAATCATTTCACCGAAAACGGGGTGAAGGGAGAAATCGTCATGATCGTGGAAGGTAAACCCAAAAAAGAAGAGGAAGAATCAGAATAAAAATGGGGACTCAACCAAATCCCCATCTTCATATCTATTTATTTGCATTTCTGACATTCAAAATATTTCCAGACTCCGGCAGCGAGGATAGCGCCTAAAAATGGGGCGATAATAAACAACCACAACTGACTTAAAGCATTACCACCTTCAAAAATAGCGGGAGCAATACTTCGAGCCGGATTAACCGAAGTTCCTGTCACAGGAATACATACAATATGGATCAAAACCAAAGATAAACCAATTGCTAATCCCGCGAATCCGGTAGGAGCGTTAGCACTCGTGGACCCTAGAACAACAAGGATAAAGATAAAGGTAAACACCAACTCCGCCACAAAAGCCGGAACCATATTTCCTTCTCCATACATATTTGCCCCCGTTCCTTCCAACCCCATCCCGGAAGAAATCACGTAAAGAATCGCCGAACCGATAAAAGCACCTATCACCTGAAATAACATGTACATCCCAGCATCCTTTCCGCTCATTCGCCCCGTCAAGAAAACACCTAATGTAATGGCCGGATTAATATGACATCCGGAAATACCACCAATAGCATACGCCATTGCCACCACAGACAAACCGAAAGCGAAAGCAATTCCCAAGAAACCGATTTCTGCTCCGGCAATAACAGCACTACCACACCCCATAAGCACAAGTACCATGGTACCAATCATTTCAGCTACATACTTTTTCATAAATTTGTTTTTAAGATTTTGTAATACAAATATAGTGAAAATTAAGCATATTATCCTGCCCAAAAAGAAAAGACTCCTATAACAATTGTCACAAGAGTCTTTTTCCCTATAAAACAAATTTCAATTACTTGCTGAATTTCCGTCCGTGGAACTGAGCATTATCACCTAATTCTTCCTCGATCCGAAGTAATTGATTGTATTTTGCCATACGGTCAGAACGGCTTAATGATCCTGTCTTGATCTGCCCGGAATTGGTTGCCACCGCAATATCTGCGATAGTTGCATCCTCTGTTTCCCCGGAACGATGAGAGGTCACCGACGTGTAGCCGGCACGGTGAGCCATATCAATTGCGTCCAACGTTTCAGTTAATGTACCAATCTGGTTTACCTTGATTAAAATGGAATTAGCGCATCCCATTTCAATACCTTTCTTCAAATATTGCACGTTTGTCACGAACAAATCATCTCCCACTAACTGGCAACGGTCCCCGATACGCTCTGTCAGTAATTTCCAGCCTTCCCAATCGTTCTCACTCATACCGTCCTCGATAGAATCGATCGGGTAACGGGAAATCAATTCTTCCAGATAAGCTACCTGCTCGGCTGAAGAACGCTTTGCGCCCGTCGCTCCTTCAAATTTAGAATAATCGTAAACCCCATCCTGATAAAATTCAGAAGAGGCGCAATCCAACCCGATCATCACATCCTCACCTGCCTTGTACCCGGCAACCTCAATGGCTTTAATAATAGATCCCAAAGCATCTTCCGTTCCTTTCAACGCGGGAGCAAAACCACCCTCGTCACCCACGGCCGTACTCAACCCGCGGTCGTGAAGAACTTTCTTCAAACTATGAAAAACCTCCGCTCCCATCCGCAAAGCCTCACGGAAAGATTCTGCCCCAATCGGACGAATCATAAACTCCTGAAAGGCAATCGGGGCGTCAGAATGAGATCCCCCGTTAATAATATTCATCATCGGCACTGGCAACACTTTCGCATTCACACCTCCGATGTAACGATATAACGGCATTTCCAATGCGTTAGCGGCAGCTTTCGCACAAGCCAATGACACTCCTAATAATGCATTGGCACCTAAATTACTCTTGGTCGGCGTACCGTCCAATTCCAATAAAACACGGTCAATCCCTACCTGATCGGTCACGTTCATTCCCAACAAGGCATCGGCAATCACCGTATTTACATTATTTACGGCTTTGGTCACACCCTTACCGCCATATCTTTTCTTGTCTCCATCACGCAATTCCAGTGCTTCATGTTCTCCCGTGGACGCTCCGGACGGAACCGCAGCACGGCCCATCGCCCCACATTCCAGAATAACATCTACTTCTACGGTCGGATTTCCTCTTGAATCCAACACTTCTCTTCCGATAACTTCTGTAATATACATTCCTCTTAACTTTAAAAGTTCGTAAATAAATTGTTGTGACTAAGATACGTAAAACAATTGGAAAAGTCACATGATTTAGTTTATAAAGTTCCTTGTCATAAACTTTTGTTTCGAAAATAAACTTTTCCAAGTAAGATTTGTCTTAGTAGTACGAAGATTTGACTTGGGACCAAAACCCATCCATTCTTCAACGGAATGTTCAATTGTGTATAAAGTGTATATGAGTAAAGTAAAAGAAGCTGTTTTAGCTATCTTCTTCACGTTGTTTGCCCTATCGGCTTTTGCCCAAACGGGAAGTGTCAGAGGACGAATTATAGATGCTAAAACGAAGAGACCCTTAGAGTTTGTCAACGTGAGTATCCGAGCCACGGGAACTCAAACCCCGTTAACCGGAACAGTCAGTGATTCAACCGGAGTTTTCCGTATCAACAGAGTGAAAAACGGGACTTACACGCTCACCGCCTCGTTTATCGGTTACAAATCCGTGGAAAAAGAATTCACGATCTCGCCGACAGCAAGAAACGTGAACGTGAAAAACATCCTTTTGGAAGAAGACAGCCAAGTGATCGACGAGATACAGGTTGTCGGGCAACGGGCTCAAATGAGATTCGAAATCGACAAAAAAGTCTTTGACGTGGAATCCAATATTTCCCAAGCCGGGGGATCAGCCAGCGAACTACTTGAAAATATTCCCTCGGTAGAGGTAGACAACGAGGGCGAAATCTCCTTACGAGGAAACTCAAGCGTAACGATCTGGATCAACGGTAAGGCATCAGGCTTGTCTGCGGACAACCAAGCCCAAATTCTGGAGCAAATTCCTGCCGAAAGCATCGAGCGTATAGAATTGATTACAAACCCTTCGGCAAAATTCAGTCCGGAAGGGACTTCCGGTATCATTAATATCATCTTGAAAAAAAACCGGAAAGCCGGATATTACGGTAGCTTCCAAGTCGGGGCAGACATTTTGGGCGGGTATAATGCCAGCGGGAGTATCAATTACAGTAGCGGCAAAATCGAATCTTACCTTAATGTCGGCTACCGCCAACGGAAATCCGAAGGAAAGGATTACACCGACCGCATCAATCTAGATGACCAAGGTAATCCGATCTCCTACCTGAATCAGAAAGGCTGGAATGATCGGGATGGCGGTTCGCTCTTCACCCGAGCAGGCCTAACACTACATCTCACCCAGACCGACCATATCGGAATTGAAGGATTCGGACATTTCGGTTCCCGAAATTCCAACAACACCATCCGTTACGAAAGTGATGTTCCCGGATCCTTCACCAGCAGCGAACGCATCAGCGATTCAGATAACTCCTCGAAAGGGGGAAATATCAACCTCGACTACAAGCACGAATTCAGCGAAAAAAGCAATCTCGTGGCCCGTGCCTCTTGGGACTTATGGGTTTCTGACGGGACCAGTACATACAAACAACATTCTCTCTACCCGGAGAATAAAGAAACCTCCTCTTGGCAACAACAGGAAAGTGACAACCGCTCACAAAGCTGGGAATTTCAAGCGGACTACGTGAATCAATTCACGGAAGAGAGTAAGTTAGAAGCAGGTTATAAAGGTACGCTCAGCAGCCAAAAAAGTCCCGTGGAAACCTATTCCGGCGAAACAGAGGCAACTGCCGCTTTTGACGAGTTATTATATAACAAATACTCTTACGACCGAAATATCCAAGCCTTATACGCCACGTTCTCCACGAAAGTGAATAACTTCGGGTTGCAACTAGGCTTACGGGGAGAATACACGGACACGGAGACCAAATCACTGGGATACAGAGAAACCGAGGCCACGGCCATTCCTTATAAAGACGACTATTTCAGTTTATTCCCCAGCCTGTTTCTCTCGTACAGTCTCCCGAAAAATCATGAAATACAGGTCAACTACACCCGACGAATTTCACGTCCCAGAGGCTGGCAATTGAACCCGTTTATGAACATGACCGATTCACTCAATATCTCGTTCGGAAATCCTTACCTTTCTCCGGAATATTCCAATTCCTTCGAGTTGAATTACATCAAGACTTGGGAAAAACACACGCTATCCGTCTCCACCTACTACCGGAACACGGACGACGTGATCCAACGTATTCGTTACCGGGAAGGGGATGTCATGAAAAGCACGTCGGCTAACATTACACAATCTTCTTCCGCCGGAGCCGAAATCGTGGCAAAAAACAAACTACTGAAATTTCTAGACTTTACAACAACCCTGAATTTCTATTATAACGAACTGGAAGGCTTTTCTTACCTCCCGGCAGGTGCAGACACCCCGGTTACGGGAGAACGGGACGATAACTTCTCATGGACAGGGAAAATCATTGCCAATGCCATGCTACCGTACGCCATCTCGTTACAGGCTACCGGAAGCTACAACTCCAAACAGATTATTGCCCAAGGCCACCGGGAGGCAAGCTACCGCTTAGATCTGGGAGTCCGGAAGTTTTTCTTTGACCGGAAAATAAACCTTAGCATAAGCGTGCAGGACATTTTGAATTCCCGTAGTTGGCACAGCATCACTTCCGGTAACGGTTTTAAACAAGATAGTGATAGTTGGAGAAAAGGCGGGGTTTTCCGTTTCACGTTAAGCTATAACTTCGGAAACATGAAAGCTTCCAAGCAAAAGCAACAGCGCCCTTCGGAAGAGATGAACATGATGGAAGAAGAGTTTTAATTTTTAATTATCACTTCCCAACGTCCACCTTTGTCCGGCCCGATTCTGCGGAGTATTCCGTCAGCTTTGAGCCGGGCAAAATGTTTTTCTACCGCTTTCGACGAAATCCCGATCCGTGTCGCAACAGTCGTGGCACTCAACATCGGATCCTCTAATAACAAGGAAATAATTTTCTCCCTACCTTTTTTTAGTTTTCTTCCTACGGTCAAACATTCGTTCCCCTAAAAAATAACCCCGGACGTATTGCCCGGGGTTATTTTTTATCTGGAATAATACTTTATTCAGCTTTCGGAGCTTCTTCCGTTACAGGAGCCTCAGCCACCTGAGTTTCCTCGGTAGCGGCAGGAGCAGCCTCTTTCTTAGCAGAAGGTCTTCTACGACGAGTCGTTTTCTTAGCCTCTTCTTTCTTCACTTCAGTATAAGTCGTGTTATAATCCACCAACTCAATCATACACATTTCAGCGTTATCACCCAAACGGTTACCCAATTTCAAAATACGGGTATATCCTCCCGGACGATTAGCAATTTTCTGTGCAACGTCACCGAACATTTCAGCAACAACTTCTTTGCGACGAAGGTAAGAGAAGACGGTTCTTCTAGAGTGAGTCGTGTCGTTTTTGGCTTTCGTCAAAAGCGGCTCAACATAGACCTTCAGGGCCTTAGCTTTAGCTAGTGTCGTTTGGATTCTCTTGTGAAGAATCAAAGAACAAGCCATATTAGAAAGTAGAGCATGTCTGTGAGAACTAGTTCTACCTAAATGGTTAATTTTCTTATTATGTCTCATTTTACTTATTCTTTGTCTAATTTATACTTGGCAACATCCATACCGAATTCAAGGTTATTGTTCTCCAAAAGGGCTTCCAACTCAGTCAAGGATTTCTTACCGAAGTTTCTGAACTTCAACAAATCATTCTTGTTAAATTGGACAAGCTCACCCAGAGTTTCAACCTCAGCTGACTTCAAACAATTCAACGCACGCACGGAAAGATCCATGTCCACGAGTTTTGTCTTCAACAGCTGACGCATGTGCAATACCTCTTCATCAAACTCTTCGTTTCCATATTTATCCTCCGTTTCGAGAGTAATTTTCTCGTCAGAGAACAACATGAAGTGATGGATCAAGATTTTAGCAGCCTCTTTCAACGCATCGGTGGGATTAATAGAACCATCCGTCTCGATGTCGAAAACCAAACGTTCATAGTCGGTTTTTCCCTCTACACGGTAGTTCTCAATCTCGTATTTCACGTTTTTAATCGGCGTGTAAATAGCATCGATAGGAATTACACCAATCTCGGCATCTGCAGGCATATTCTCTGAAGCAGGAACATAACCGCGTCCTTTTTGAATGGTCAACTCCATACTTAGGCTCGTGGAAGTATCCATGTTGCAGATTACCAATTCCGGGTTCAAAACTTCAAACCCTTTCAGGAATTGATTCATATCACCGGCAGTAAACGTCTCTTGTCCAGAAACGGTAACGGTCAACTTTTCATTCTCCACGTCCTCCACTTTTCTTTTCAACCGAACCTGTTTCAAGTTCAAGATAATCTCGGTCACATCTTCGATGACACCAGGGATTGTCGCAAACTCATGATCTACACCTTGAATTTTAATACCGGTAATCGCAAAGCCTTCCAAAGAAGACAACAAGATTCTGCGTAGTGGATTACCAATAGTGATGCCGTAACCTGGCTCCAACGGGCGGAATTCGAATTTACCGAATCTGTCCGTTGATTCAAGCATGATTACTTTGTCCGGTTTCTGGAAAGCTAATATTGCCATATATATTTTTATTTTACTACTTAGAATACAACTCTACGATTAACTGCTCCTTAATGTTCTCTGGAATATCTGCTCTTTCCGGAACATTAAGTAATTTACCACTCATAGCTGCAGCATCCCACTCTAACCAAGAGTATCTGCTACTTCTATTTCCTCTCAATGATTCGTTAATCACTTCCAGTGCCTTAGATTTCTCTCTTACAGCAACAACATCTCCCGGACGAACGTGACATGAAGGAATGTTACATACGTGACCGTTGATGGTGATGTGTCTGTGAGAAACAAACTGACGGGCAGCCGCACGGGTAGGAGCGATTCCTAAACGATAAACCACGTTATCCAAACGACATTCCAGTAATTGAAGTAATACCTCACCGGTTACTCCCTTACTACTTTCAGCTTTCTCGAATAAGATACGGAATTGTCTTTCCAACAAACCGTAAGTATATTTTGCTTTTTGTTTTTCTTTCAACTGAGTACCGTACTCAGAGATTTTCTTTCTACGATGAGCAATACCGTGTTGTCCGGGAGGGTAATTACGATGTTCTAACGCTTTATCCGGTCCAAAAATGGGCTCACCAAATTTTCTTGCTATCTTAGACTTAGGTCCTGTATATCTAGCCATTTTATTATGATTTTAAATTTTAGATTTTAAATTTTAAATTGTCGCGATTCTTCAAATCGTTCGAATCTCAAATTTTACAATTTACAATTTACAATTTAAAATTACATTAGACTCTTCTCCGTTTGGGAGGACGACATCCATTGTGCGGAAGTGGCGTAACATCAATGATCTCGGCAACTTCGATTCCACAAGCGTGAATAGCACGAATTGCTGATTCTCTACCGTTACCCGGTCCCTTGACATATACCTTAACTTTTCTCATCCCCAAATCGAAAGCAACTTTACCACAATCGGTAGCTGCCGTCTGGGCTGCATAAGGAGTGTTTTTCTTTGATCCTCTAAATCCCATCTTACCTGCTGATGACCAAGAGATGACTTGTCCGCTTGAATTAGTCAACGAGATAATGATGTTATTAAAAGAGGAATGAACGTGTGCTTGTCCCACGGCTTCAACTTTAACTAGCCGTTTCTTGTTTGATGTAGACTTCTTTGCCATAATTCAATCTCTAATCAATTATTTAGTTGCTTTCTTCTTGTTAGCAACAGTTTTCTTTTTACCCTTTCTCGTACGGGCATTGTTCTTCGTACTTTGTCCTCTTACCGGAAGACCGATACGATGTCTGATTCCTCTGTAGCAACCAATATCCATCAGTCGCTTAATGTTCATTTGGACAGAAGTTCTCAACTCTCCTTCTACTTTGTACCCACCATTGATGACATTACGTACAGCAGCTAGTTGATCGTCATTCCAATCCTTCACCTTAGTGTCAAAATCGATGCCGGCCTTTTCTAATATGGTCCTGGCACTACTTCTACCTATACCATAGATATAGGTCAGAGCTATCTCCCCTCTCTTATTTGAGGGCAAATCTACACCAACGATTCTTGCCATAAATCTTTTTTACTCTTTTTACTAAATTAATAATCAACCCTGACGTTGTTTAAACTTCGGGTTCTTTTTGCAAATGACGTACAAGACGCCTTTTCTTCTTACAAGCTTGCAATCAGCACTACGCTTCTTAACAGATGCTCTTACCTTCATTGCTCAACAATTTAATTTTTATATCTAAATGTTATCCTACCTTTCGTGAGATCGTAAGGGGACATATCCACTCTCACCTTATCTCCCGGAAGTATCTTTATATAGTGCATTCGCATCTTCCCCGAAATGTGGGCCGTTATGATATGCCCGTTTTCCAGTTCAACACGAAACATAGCATTTGACAATGCTTCCGTTATTACTCCATCTTGCTCTATCGAAGGCTGTTTCGCCATAATTCAATTTTTACAATTTCCTGTCTTCTATATATTCAAATGTCGACAAAATATCAGCTTCTCCTTTCCGAATAGCCAACGTATGCTCGAAATGTGCGGCTGGCAGATGATCTCTTGTCTTTATCGTCCACCCGTCTGCCATCTGGAAAACGTTACGGGCGCCCAAGTTAATCATGGGTTCAATAGCGATCACCATTCCGATCTTCAATTTACATCCCTGCCCTCTCCGTCCGTAATTCGGCACTTGAGGTTCTTCATGCAAGTTCTTTCCCACGCCATGACCGACCAGCTCTCTGACAACAGAGAATCCGTTCGCTTCGGCATACGACTGCACGGCATAACCAATATCTCCTATCCTCATTCCCGCAACAGCCTGCTCTATCCCTTTGTACAAGCTATCTTTTGTCACTTGTAAAAGCTTTTTCACTTCATCACTAATCTCCCCGACAGCAAAAGTATAGGCGCTATCCCCATAAAAACCATTCTTCACAACCCCGCAATCAACGGATACGACATCACCTTCCTCTAAACGACGAGAGGACGGAATCCCATGAACCACTTCGTCATTCACTGAAATACAAAGCGTGTTCGGGAACCCTCCATACCCGAGAAATCCGGGAATGCCACCATTCGAACGAATAAAATCCTCAGCGATCTTATCCAACTCTAAAGTCGAAATACCCGGGCGAATGTGTTTGGACACTTCACCCAGAGTCTTTCCTACTAATTGGTTGCTTTCCCGCAATAACTCAATCTCCTCCTGTGTCTTTAAAAAAATCATGCCGCAAAAGTACAATTTATTTTCTTAATATGCAGCAGGTCCTCCAGGATTTTTACCTTTAATACGTCCCGATTTCATCAACCCGTCATAGTGACGCATCAACAAGTGTGATTCGATTTGTTGTAATGTATCCAACACTACACCAACCAAAATCAACAAAGACGTACCTCCGTAGAACTGAGCAAACTGGTGGTTAACACCCGAGATCTGGGCGAAAGCCGGAAGAATTGCTACAATTCCCAAGAATATAGATCCAGGAAGTGTGATTCTAGACATAATGGTATCGAGGAACTCCATCGTTTTTCTTCCCGGTTTTACACCCGGAATAAATCCACCGTTCTTCTTCATATCCTCAGACATTTGCATCGGATTCACCGTGATAGCCGTGTAGAAATAAGTAAACGCGACAATCATGATAAAGAACGTGAAGTTATACCAGAATCCAGTGAAGTTTGAAAATGCTGCAGCAAAACCGGATAATGATTCCGAATTTGCATAGTTAATCAAAGAAATAGGCAATAACATGATAGCCTGAGCGAAGATGATAGGCATAACCCCGGCCGCGTTGATCTTCAACGGAATGTATTGACGAACGCCACCGTATTGTTTGTTACCCACGATTCTCTTGGCATACTGTACAGGCACTTTACGTGTTCCCTGTACAAGCAGGATTGATCCGCAGAATACCAAGAATAATATAATCAACTCGATCAAGAACGCTACCAAACCTCCTCCTTGTTGAGAAACTCTGGAAGTTAACTCTGCAATGAAAGCGAATGGTAAACGAGCGATGATACCGATCATGATGATGATGGACACACCGTTACCAATTCCCTTATCAGTAATTCTCTCTCCCAACCACAGGACAAACATTGAACCTGCAGCCATGATCACGATGGACGGGAGCTGGAATTGCCAAAAACCAGTAGATACAAAAGCCTCTGCCGGTACCTGAGCTTTCAAGTTTGTAAGATACGCCGAACCTTGTAATACCAGGATAACTAATGTGAGGTACCGCGTAATCTGGTTAATCTTACGTCTACCGCTCTCGCCTTCCTTCTGTAAGCGCTGGAAATAAGGAACCGCAATTCCCAATAACTGCACAACGATGGACGCGGAGATGTAGGGCATAATACCTAACGCAAATACCGACGCGTTCGAGAATGCACCTCCTGAGAACATATCCAACAAGCCTAACACTCCGCTGGATGTCTGATCTTTCAGAGCCTGCAAACCATGAGGGTCGATACCCGGCAGTACGATCTCTGTTCCTAACCTGTAAACGAGAATAAGCCCAAGCGTAGTAAGAATCCTAGTCTTGAGCTCTTCTATTTTCCAAATGTTCTTTAATGTATCAAATAACTTCATAAGTTCTTTCTTTTAAGGCATTGATTTGGGATTTTGTTAAAGTTGCTTCAAAAATAGTAATTCTATTTTAAAAACAACTTTAAACTCCCAAATTTTTAATCTTACAATTTAACCACTGTTCCGCCAACAGCCTCGATAGCGGCTACCGCTTTAGTGGAGAAAGCATCAGCTTTCACCTCAAGCTTAGTAGTTAACGCTCCGTCACCTAATACCTTAAGAAGATCGTTCTTAGACATTAACCCGGCTTGAATCAATACATCCCGGTCGATCACGGTAAGATTATCTCTTTCAGCCAGAGCCTGAAGCATCCCTACATTGATAGCTTTATATTCTACTCTGTTTATATTTTTAAAGCCAAATTTCGGTACACGTCTCTGCAAAGGCATCTGTCCACCTTCAAAACCAATCTTAGATTTATAACCTGATCTTGATTTGGCTCCTTTGTGCCCTCTTGTAGAAGTACCTCCTTTTCCGGAACCTTGACCACGACCAATTCTCTTTTCTCTGTGAGTTGATCCGGCAGCCGGTTTTAAGCTACTTAAATCCATTGTATACTCTTTAAATAGGTTTAACAATTACTTTACTTCCTCCACGCGCACGAGATGTTGCACTTTAGCAACCATTCCCATGATTTGCGGTGAAGTTTCGTGTTCAACACTGCTGTTCACTTTCCCGAGGCCCAGTGCGTTCAAAGTAGCAACTTGACGTTTATCACTACCAATTCTACTTCTTACCAATGTAATTTTAATCTTTGCCATCGTTATTCCAGTTTATCCGTTAAACACTTTGTCAAGACTAATTCCTCTCTGTTGAGCAATCATGCGAGGATCTCTCAATAACTTCAAAGCAGCGAAAGTTGCTTTTACCAAGTTATGAGGGTTGGATGATCCTTTAGATTTTGCCAACACGTCTTTCACTCCTGCACTTTCCAACACGGCACGCATAGCACCTCCGGCTACCAGCCCGGTACCGGAAGAAGCGGGACGCATGAATACAGTTGCACCACTATATTTAGCTTCTTGCTCGTGAGGAAGAGTTCCTTTCAATACAGGTACTTTAATCAAGTTCTTCTTCGCGGCCTCAACGCCTTTTGCAATAGCAGTAGTTACCTCGTTAGCTTTACCTAACCCGTAACCCACGGTACCGTTTTCATCGCCTACAACCACGATAGCAGAGAAACTGAATGTTCTACCTCCCTTGGTAACTTTCGTTACACGGTTGATAGCCACCAATCTGTCTTTCAATTCCAAGTCTGCACTATTAATCTTCTGTTCCATTCTTGCCTACTTTTAAAAATTAAGACCACCGTTACGAGCTGCATCTGCTAATGCTTTCACTCTTCCGTGATATAAATACCCGTTTCTGTCAAACACAACAGCGGTAATCCCGGCTGCTTTTGCCTTTTCAGCAAGCATGGCACCCAACAATTGGGCCTGTTCTGTCTTGTTACCTTTCTTTTCAGCGATCTCCTTGCATAAAGAAGATGCCGATACCAGAGTTTTTCCGGCATTATCATCAATCAACTGAGCAGAAATTTGCGTGTTTGAACGGTATACGGACAAACGGGGTCTCTCAGCTGTTCCGAAGATTACTTTACGTATTCTTCTCTTTATTCTTATTCTTCTTTCTACCTTAGTTAAAGCCATAACATTACTTTTTTACAGGTGATTAAACTTTAGCTGATTTACCAGCCTTACGACGAAGAACTTCACCCACAAATTTAATACCTTTACCTTTATACGGCTCCGGTTTACGGAATGAACGAATCTTAGCCGCTACCTGACCGATCAATTGTTTATCGCAGCTTTCCAGCGTGATAATCGGGTTAGCACGTTTTTCATTAAGCACACTCACTTTCACTTCGTTCGGTAACACCATGAAGATTCCGTGTGAATAACCTAATCCCAATTCAAGAACTTGGCCTTCAGCATTTGCTCTGTAACCTACTCCGACCAACTCTTGTTTGATCGTGTAACCTTCAGAAACACCTACAACCATGTTGTGAATCAAGGAACGATATAAACCGTGCATGGCTTTATGAGCTTTATCTTCTGACGGACGCTCTACAACAACGTGAGCTCCTTCCACTTTCACGATCATATCTGCGTGTACGTCCTGAGAAAGTTCTCCCTTAGGACCTTTAACTACGACCGTGTTATCAGGATTTACAGTAACTGTAACCCCTTGTGGTATATCTATTGGTAATTTTCCTATTCGTGACATTTTCCGCCCTTTTTATTAATAAACATAACACAATACTTCTCCACCAACATTCTTTTGGCGAGCTTCTTTATCAGACATTACGCCTAATGACGTTGACAAAATCGCGATACCTAATCCGTTTAACACGCGAGGCATATCCTCTACGTTCGTGTAACGTCTCAGACCCGGTTTTGAAACACGTGTCAATGTCCTAATGGCGGGAGCCTTCGTTTCAGGATGATATTTCAAAGCAATTTTAATGTTGCTTCTAACACCATCTTGCTCGAATTTATAATTCAGGATATATCCTTTTTCTTTTAAAATTTTGGTCATTTCCCGTTTCATTTTTGACCCGGGGATATCCACAACTTTATGACCTGCTTTTACTGCATTCCTAATACGAGTCAGGAAATCTGCTATTGGATCTGTCATCTCTTCAAATTTTAAATATTACCAACTAGCCTTTTTAACTCCAGGTATAAGTCCGGCAGATGCCATTTCGCGGAATTGAATTCTGCTTATACCAAATTGTCTCATGTACCCTCTCGGTCTTCCCGTCAATTTGCATCTGTTGTGCAAACGAACGCGACTTGAATTCTTAGGCAGAAGGCTTAATCCAATATAGTCTCCTTCCTCTTTTAATTTAGCTCGTTTTGCGGCGTACTTTTCTACCAATTTTGCACGCTTTACCTCACGGGCCTTCATTGATTCTTTTGCCATTTCGCTTTTTTTTAGTTCTTTTTAAATGGTAATCCAAATTCTCTTAGAAGAGCAAAAGCCTCTTCGTCGGTATTAGCCGAAGTTACAAACGTTACATTCATACCCATGATCTTGTGAACACTGTCCAACACGATTTCCGGGAAAATGATCTGCTCTTCTATTCCTAATGTGTAATTTCCTCTTCCATCAAGCTTATTGTTAATTCCTTTGAAGTCACGGATACGCGGAAGCGCGGAAACAATAAGTCTTTCTAAAAATTCATACATACGTTCTTTACGCAAGGTTACTCTAACGCCAATCGGCATTCCTTTACGCAATTTAAAGTTAGAAACGTCCTTGGTTGATTTACAAGCAACGGGTTTCTGACCGGTGATGGTCGCGATCTCGTTCATTGAAAACTCAAGGATTTTCTTATCCTGAATGGATGATCCCACGCCCTGATTGATTACTATCTTCTCCAATCTGGGTGCCTGCATAACTGACTTGTATCCGAACTCCTTCATCAAAGTCGGTACAATTTCTTCGTTATACTTTGTTTTGTAATTTGGTACGTATTTCATTTATAATTATTTGGTTATCATGCCTCACGGCATATTACATTAAATTTGCGGCTGCAAAGCTACAAATTTAAATTAATAATTGCAAGTTGCTCTGGGACAACCTGCAATTATTTATTTTACTATTTCAATTCCTGTCCGGATTTCTTAGCGTATCTTACTAATTTTCCTTCGGCATTCCGTCTACGTCCTACCTTTGTCGGTTTTCCCGTAACCGGATCGACCACGTTCAAGTTGGAAATGTGAATAGGAGCTTCCTTCTTGATAATTCCTCCTTGCGGGTGAGTTGCGTTGGGTTTGGTATGTTTGCTTACCAAATTGATACCCTCAACAATAGCTCTTTGCTTGTCCGGAATCATTTCAAGTACTTTTCCCTGCTTCCCTCTGTCTTCTCCTGCATTTACCTGAACTAAGTCACCTTTCTTTATATGAAACTTCTTGCTCATCGTATAAATTATTTATGATTTATGATTTACGACTTATGATTCAAGAAATTCGATTATACAATCTACAATCCAAAATCATAAATCTAAAATCTTAAAGTACCTCGGGGGCTAATGACACAATCTTGGTGTAACCCTCACGAACTTCTCTGGCAACAGGTCCGAAGATACGAGTTCCTCTCATTTCACCCGCGTTGTTCAATAACACGCAAGCATTGTCATCAAAGCGGATATAAGATCCGTCCGGACGTCTGTACTCTTTACTTACACGAACTACCACTGCCTTACTAACTGAACCTTTTTTTACGTCACCGTTCGGGATGGCATTCTTCACGGCAACAACGATTTTATCGCCCACGCGTGCATATCTTTTCTTGGTTCCACCAAGAACACGGATACAAAGCACTTCTCTAGCGCCGCTGTTGTCGGCTACGGTCAATCTACTCTCTTGTTGTATCATGATTACTTAGCTCTTTCAATGATTTCAACTAATCTCCATCTCTTGGTTTTACTCAAAGGACGGGTCTCCATAATTCTCACTGTATCCCCGATGTTACATTCATTTTTCTCATCGTGAGCAGTGAACTTCTTGGTCTTGTTGACGAACTTCCCGTAAATCGGGTGTTTCTCCTTAAAATGAACGGCAACCGTGATAGATTTGTCCATCTTGTTGCTTACCACAAGACCGGTACGCTCTTTTCTAAGATTTCTTTCCATTTTTCTACTACTTATTTAATTCACGTTTGCGTAACTCCGTCATCAATCTAGCGATGTTTCTTCTTGTCGTCCGGATTAACATCGGGTTCTCAAGTGGAGAAACAGCATGGTTCATCTTCATCTTGGTCAAGGCAGCTTTTTCTGTCTCGATCTTTTCTTTTATCTCTTCAGTGGTTAAATCTTTAATCTCTGATGTTTTCATTTCTCTTACAATTTTTCGTTTCGAAATTCAAAATAGTCTCACGACTACTCAGTGTAATCACGTCTAACCACGAACTTAGTAGCGATGGGTAGCTTTTGTGCTGCCAGGCGCAATGCCTCCTTAGCGATTGCATACGGTACTCCATCTGCTTCGAAAAGAATACGACCCGGAGTAACAGGAGCAACGAATCCTTCTGGAGATCCCTTACCCTTACCCATACGAACCTCAGCGGGTTTCTTAGTAATAGGTTTATCTGGAAATATACGAATCCATATCTGACCCTGTCTTTGCATGTAACGGGTTACTGCAACACGGGCTGCCTCAATCTGGCGTTGTTCGATCCACATGTTCTCCAACGCCTTGATCCCGAAAGATCCAAATGCAAGTTCATGTCCTCTTTGGGCATTCCCTCTCATTCTCCCTTTCTGCGATCTTCTGTATTTAGTCCTTTTTGGCTGTAACATAGCTCTTGATCTATTTAAAAGTTAAAAGACTATTTTTTTCTCTTTTTGAAACCGCCTTTTTTGCCGGCATTGTTCGGACGGTTGTTGTTCTCTTTCTGAGCGCCAACCAATGCATTCGGAACCAGCTCACGTTTTCCGTAAACTTCTCCCTTGCAAATCCAAACTTTGATACCCAGCTGGCCATAGGTCGTCAATGCCTCGGCCTGAGCGTAATCAATATCAGCACGGAACGTGTGCAATGGAATTCTACCTTCTTTGTAGATCTCGGCTCTTGCCATTTCAGCACCGTTCAAACGACCGGAAATCAAGATTTTGATACCTTCTGCACCCATTCTCATGGTAGAAGCGATAGCCATCTTGATTGCTCTACGGTAAGCCACACGACCTTCCAGCTGACGAGCTATATTATTACCCACGATCACGGCATCCAACTCGGGACGTTTGATCTCGAAGATATTAATTTGAACTTCCTTATCGGTGATCTTCTTCAGCTCCTCTTTCAACTTATCAACTTCCTGTCCGCCTTTACCGATGATAATACCCGGACGAGCGGTGTTGATCGTGATCGTGATTAGCTTCAGGGTTCTCTCGATAACAATCTTAGCGATTCCTGCTTTAGCGAGACGGGCGTTCAGATACTTTCTGATCTTGTAATCTTCCACCAATTTATCGCCATAGTTCTTACCGCCAAACCAGTTAGAATCCCATCCTCTGATGATTCCTAATCTATTGCTTATTGGATTAACTTTCTGTCCCATGCTAACTATTCTTTTGTAATGTTTTCAACAGCTGTCTTGCTTCCCAACACGATCGTCACGTGATTTGAACGTTTACGAATCCGGTGAGCTCTTCCTTGCGGGGCCGGTCTAAGTCTTTTCAACATACCTGCACCGTCAACGAAAATTTCCTGCACGAACAAGGAGGCTTCGTCAACACGTTTACCCTCGTTCTTTTGTTCCCAGTTAGCAATTGCTGAAAGCAACAACTTTTCAACTCTACGAGCAGCTTCTTTAGGACAAAATTTAAGCATATCCAAAGCTTTCTGTACATCTACTCCGCGGATCAAGTCTGCCACCAATCTCATTTTTTGAGGAGATGTAGGACAATCGCGAAGAATTGCAAAAGCCTTCTCTTTTTTGGCTTCTTTATTCTGATTTGCTCTTAATCTTTTTCTTGCACCCATTTTAATACATCTTCTTTAGTTCAACTTTACCATGCATTACTTTTTCTTTTTATCAGCATGGCCTCTAAATGTACGTGTCGGCGCGAATTCCCCCAATTTATGACCTACCATATTTTCAGTCACAAATACCGGGATAAATTTATTACCGTTGTGTACAGCGATAGTGTGCCCTACGAAGTCCGGAGAGATCATGGAACGACGAGCCCAGGTTTTAACAACCGATTTCTTATTGGACTCATTCATTACCAATACTTTTCTCTCTAACTTGAAATCAATAAAAGGGCCTTTTTTTAACGAACGACTCATAACATCAATAATTAATCAGTTATTTTTTCCTTCTTTCTATGATATACTTGCTAGAGTGTTTCTTAGGAGCTCTAGTCTTGTAACCCTTAGCCAACAAGCCTTTTCTTGAACGAGGATGTCCTCCTGAAGCGCGGCCTTCACCACCACCCATCGGGTGATCAACCGGGTTCATTACGACACCTCTCACGCGAGGTCTGCGGCCTAACCAGCGAGTACGACCTGCTTTACCTGAACGTTCCAGTGCGTGGTCGGAGTTTGACACCGTACCAACAGTTGCACGACAGGTTAACAGCACCATACGGACTTCACCAGAAGGTAACTTGATTGAAGCGTATTTCCCTTCTCTTGCTACTAACTGAGCGTAAGAACCAGCGCTACGAGCCATCACGGCTCCTTGTTGCGGTCTTAACTCGATGTTATGAATGATTGTACCTAATGGGATTTCAGATAAGAACAATGCATTTCCAACTTCCGGAGCAACACCTGCACCACTCATCACGGTTTGACCAACTTGCAAACCGTCCGGTGCCACGATGTAACGTTTTTCTCCATCTGCATACACTAATAGAGCAATTCTCGCCGTACGATTGGGATCGTACTCGATCGTTGCAACACGAGCCGGAACATTATCCTTGTCGCGTTTGAAATCTATTATTCTGTATCTTTGTTTATGACCACCACCTATATATCTCATTGTCATTTTACCGGTGTTGTTACGTCCACCAGTTTTACTCTTTGGTCCTAACAATGATTTCTCAGGTCTATCTGTAGTCAACTGATCAAAGGTAATCGCTACCTTATGTCTCTGACCAGGAGTTACAGGGTTTAATTTTCTTACAGCCATCTTAATTAAATATTGCTAAAAAAATCAATACTATCACCTTCTGCTAAGGTCACAATTGCTTTCTTGAAGGAAGCGGTTCTTCCGGAAATAACACCTGCTTTCGTGTAACGAGATTTAGCATCTCCTTGGTACACCATCGTGTTCACAGATTTCACGGTCACGCTATACATCGCTTCAACTGCTCTCTTAATCTCTAATTTATTCGCTGCTTTGCTAACAACGAATGCTACTCTGTTCTGCTTGTCAGTCAATGCAGTCATTTTCTCTGACAAAATGGGCTTCACAATTACTTGCATGTCTTACTCTTCATTAAGATTGAACATTTCATTTAGGCCCTGCACTGAACTTTCAACGAACACGAGACTCTTAGCTCTCATGATATTGTAAGTTGCAAGATCGCTAACTCTCATCACATCCACGTATTGCAAGTTACGAGCTGACAACAGAACGTTATTGTTCATGTCATTGGTAACCAACAGGATGTTACGGTTATCTAATTTCAGGTTGTTAAACAGCTGAATCATCTGTTTTGTTTTCGGTGCCTCGAAATTGAGATCCTCGACAATAGTCACCGCATTAGAAGCGGCTTTTACAGATAATGCTGATTTACGGGCCAATCTTTTCAGCTTCTTGTTCAATTTGAAGCTATAATCTCTTGGTACGGGTCCAAACACTCTACCCCCTCCTCTAAACAGAGGGTTCTTGATACCACCTGCACGGGCGCCACCAGTACCTTTTTGCTTTTTCAGCTTGCGGGTACTACCGGAAATTTCATTTCTTTGTTTTGACTTGTGGGTCCCTTGGCGGTTGTTCGCTAAAAACTGCTTTACATCAAGATAAATAGCGTGCTCGTTAGGCTCAATCCCGAAGATAGCGTCGTTTAACTCTACCTTCCTGCCTGTCTCTTGTCCGGCAATGTTTAATACACTTAACTCCATTACTTCTCGATAATTACGTATGAACCTTTAGCTCCGGGGATAGAACCCTTCACCAATAACAAATTATTTTCAGGTATCACTTTCAGCACTTCCAAGTTCTGAACCGTTATTCTGTCACCACCTGTTTGTCCCCCCATACGCATTCCTTTGAACACGCGTGACGGTGTAGAACAAGCACCGATAGATCCCGGTTTTCTTTGACGGTTGTGCTGACCGTGAGTAGCCTCTCCTACTCCGGCAAATCCATGGCGTTTCACAACACCTTGGAAACCTTTTCCTTTACTAGTCCCGACTACATCAACGTACTCTGTTCCTTCGAACAAGTTCACGTCAATTACATCACCTAACTTGTACTCGACATCATACCCTGAAAATTCCACGAGTTTTCTTTTCGGAGTTGTGCCTGCCTTTTTAAAGTGTCCACTTAGCGGTTTGGTTGTGTTTTTTTCTTTTTTGTCATCAAAACCCAACTGAATTGCTGTGTAACCGTCTTTCTCGATAGTCTTTACTTGGGTTACAACACATGGACCGGCCTCAATCACAGTGCATGGAATACTTTTTCCCTCGGCACTGAATACGGAAGTCATTCCGACTTTTTTTCCAATTAAACCTGGCATCTCTTTTTTCTCTTTTTAAAAATAGGTTTTCAATCTCTTAATAACGACATAGGTTTTCGCCGTTATCAAACTTTAATCTCTACTTCAACACCACTCGGTAATTCAAGTTTCATCAAGGCGTCAATCGTACCTGCAGTTGAACTGTAGATGTCGATTAATCTTTTGAACGTGCATACCAAGAATTGCTCGCGGCTCTTTTTATTCACGAACGTAGAGCGATTTACAGTAAAAATTCCCTTGTGAGTAGGAAGTGGAATCGGACCACTTACCACTGCTCCGGTAGCCTTCACTGTCTTTACAATCTTCTCTGCAGACTTGTCAACCAAGTTGTGATCGTAAGATTTCAACTTAATTCTGATTTTTTGGCTCATGTTTTTAATTATGATTTATGATTTAAGATTTACGATTCTCGATGGCTCTTGAATCGTAAATCAGCAATCTAAAATTCTTATAATAGTTCTACTCTACCGTTATTTTTCTCTACCACTTCCTTGGCAATTCCCTTCGGAACTTCAGCGTAGTGTGAGAATTCCATGGATGAACTTGCACGACCGGAAGACAAAGTTCTCAAAACGGTCACGTAACCGAATTGCTCTGCTAGCGGCACTTTAGCCTCGATCACGCGAGCTCCGGCTCTTGATTCCATTCCTTCAACCTGTCCGCGACGGCGGTTCAAGTCACCAATAATATCTCCCATGTACTCTTCCGGGGTTACCACCTCAAGTTTCATGATCGGCTCCAACAATACAGGCTTAGCCTTTTGAGCTGCCTCCTTGTAACCGATCTTAGCGGCCATTTCGAAAGACAACGCATCAGAGTCAACCGGGTGGAATGAACCGTCAAGCAAAGTAATCTTCAAGCTAACAAGTTCATAACCGGCCAAAACACCATTAGCCATCGCATCTTTGAATCCTTTCTCTACAGAAGGGATAAACTCCTTCGGAATATTACCACCTTTCACCTCGTTCACGAAAGTCAAACCTTCTTTGCCTTCTTCAGCCGGCTCCATTCTAAAGATGATGTCAGCGAATTTACCACGACCTCCGGTTTGTTTCTTGAACACGTGACGATGTTCAACGGTTCCGTTAATAGCCTCTTTGTAAGCCACCTGCGGAGCACCTTGATTACATTCAACCTTGAATTCACGTCTCAGACGGTCAAGGATAATATCCAAGTGAAGCTCACCCATACCGCTAATGACAGTCTGACCTGAATCTTCATCCGTTTTTACGCGGAAGGTCGGGTCTTCTTCAGCCAATTTAGCCAAAGCCATACCTAACTTATCAGTATCTTTCTGTGTAAGCGGCTCTACAGCGATACCGATCACCGGCTCGGGGAAAGTCATACTCTCCAACACGATCTGGTTTTCCTCGGAACACAGAGTATCTCCGGTACGAATATCTTTAAATCCAACGCAAGCACAAATATCACCGGCCTCGATTACATCCTTCGGCTGTTGTTTATTTGAGTGCATTTGGAACAAACGAGAAATACGTTCTTTTTTCTCGGTACGCGGGTTGTACACGTATGAACCAGACTCGATCTTTCCGGAATAAACGCGAGTGTAGCACAAACGTCCCACGAACGGGTCAGTCGCGATCTTGAATGCCAATGCAGAAAGCGGGGCTTCCGGATCAATCTCGAAAGTCACAGCCTCTTCCGTACGCGGTCTTTTACCAGCAGCAGCCGGAATATCCAGCGGGTGCGGCAAGTAAGCGATAACGGCATCCAACAAGTTCTGAACACCTTTGTTCTTGAATGAAGAACCGCACATCACCGGACAGAAGTCCATCGCGATAACGGCCTTACGAACCACTGCTTTCAATTCTTCAACAGTGATTGATTCAGGATCTTCGAAGAAACGCTCCATCAAGGCCTCATCCTGAACGGCAGCGGCCTCAACCAATTTCTCTCTCCATTCTTGAGCTTCTGCCAACAAATTCTCCGGAATTTCCTTGATCGTAGCTTCCAATTCACCATTCTCCCACACGTAAGCCTTCATCTCGATCAAATCGATAACTCCCTGAAATCCATCCTCAGCACCGATCGGTAACTGTAATGGAATAGGATTCGCGTGTAATTTTTCACGGATCTCACGTACTGCTTTGAAGAAGTCAGCACCGGAACGGTCCATTTTGTTCACGAAAGCAATTCTCGGAACACCATATTTATTCGCTTGACGCCAAACCGTTTCCGATTGCGCCTCAACTCCACCCACGGCACAGAACAATGCAACAGCACCGTCCAACACACGCAATGAACGCTCCACCTCAACGGTAAAGTCAACGTGTCCCGGAGTGTCAATAATATTTACTTTATATTGCTGACCTTGATAATTCCAGAAACAGGTAGTAGCGGCAGAAGTAATGGTGATACCTCTCTCCTGCTCTTGTACCATCCAGTCCATGGTAGCCGTACCGTCATGCGTTTCACCGATTTTGTGATTCACTCCGGTGAAATACAGGATACGCTCAGTTGTTGTCGTTTTACCGGCATCAATGTGAGCCATGATACCGATGTTTCTTGTAAAATGTAAATCTCTCTTTGCCATTTATCTTATCCCTTCAATTAAAATCTGAAATGTGCAAAAGCTCTGTTGGCTTCAGCCATACGATGAATATCCTCTTTCTTCTTGAAAGCCGCTCCTTCTTCCTTGTATGCAGCCATGATTTCAGCAGCTAGTTTTTCTGCCATGTTTCTTCCGCTTCTTTTGCGAGAGAACAATATCATATTTTTCACGGAGATAGCTCTTTTTCTCATCGGGTTGATTTCCATCGGTACTTGGAATGTTGCACCACCTACACGACGGCTCTTCACCTCTACTTGCGGAGTAATATTCTCCAAAGCTTGCTTCCAGATGTCCAATGCGGGTTTCTCTTCCTTCTTGGCCATTTTCTCGTCTACGATGTCAATTGCATCATAGAAAATTCTAAACGCGATAGACTTCTTTCCATCTACCATTAAATCATTAACGAACCGGGTAACCAACACGTCGTTGAACTTCGGGTCCGGTAACAGGATTCTTTTTTTTGGTTTACTTTTTCTCATCTCTTCTAGTTTACGAATTTGTTCGTTCGCTGCCCTTACCGGTCTTCAACGGTCTCACGACCATTTACTCAACTTTTCGGGAACAACCCATAAACAACTCCTGTCAATTAATCTTTTTACTTCTTACCTTTTGCCGGAGCTGCAGCAGCACCTTTTTTCGGTCTCTTAGCACCATATTTGGAACGACCTTGTAAACGACCGTTTACACCAGCAGCATCCAATGTACCGCGAACCAAGTGATAACGAACTCCCGGAAGGTCCTTCACACGACCACCTCTGATCAACACGATAGAGTGCTCTTGCAAGTTGTGTCCTTCTCCCGGAATGTAGGCATTCACCTCTTTTCCGTTGGTTAATCTAACTCTGGCAACCTTTCTCATCGCTGAGTTCGGTTTCTTCGGGGTCGTCGTGTACACACGAACGCAAACCCCGCGTCTTTGCGGGCAAGCATCCAAAGCCGGAGCCTTGCTCTTGTCCTGGATTTTTGTTCTTCCTTTTCTTACTAACTGTTGAATAGTTGGCATACAAGTACTTTTAAATTAGTTACTTTTATTCAATTTGGCTCGCAAAGGTAGTAACTTTATACATCACCACCAAACATTTCTATCTTTTTTTTCGAAAAAAGCATAAGACTGTGAGAATGTTAGCCGACAATGAGCCGATGAAATTCTATGAAAGAACTATTTCTCCCACCCTGCTCTTTCGAATCAAAGATACATCAAAGACACTCGTGAACGTCTTTGATGCGTCTTTGATTCGAAATTGATACGTCTTTAATTCCCGTATACATCGAATGTACATTAGCTATTCATTGGTTTTCCCCTATTCCCTAGAAACAATTCACGTACAAACTAAGAGTAAATCCACGGCTGGATAAAACGTTTATTCCACAATCAAACATATGAAAAAAATGCCTATTTTTGCCTTAAATTTTACATCAAAAATAAAATTATGGGAAAGGCTGTTTTGAAATATATTTTTGCTTTTTGCTCCTTGCTTTTATTTATCTCCTGCGGGAAAATTTCTTCGGATTCCACGAATGACGGGGTGGATTACTCGGATAGCAAGTGTTGGTTCGAGGCCAATCAAGAGGGCATGAACAAGAAGGTCGATATTTTTTACGTGGTACCTACTTGCATTTGGGATTATACCGACAGCCTCGGGCAAATCCAACATAACATGGATATATTCAATACAAAACAGCGTCAAATGGTAGACCCGTCTATTCGATTGGCCAAAAATGTCTTGTCGGACAGTTGCAATTTTTTCTCTCCCTATTACCGTCAGATCTCGATGGACAGCTGGTTGTCTTTGGACACGGCTCTCATCGAAAAACGTTTTCAATTGGCTTATAAAGACGTAGTAGCCGCCTTTCGTTATTATTGGAACAATTACAATCAAGGACGTCCTTTCATTCTTGCCGGTCACAGCCAAGGAGCAAAAGCCGTGATCGAATTATTGAAACACGAGATAACACCGGAGATCTACCAGCACTTAGTCGCATCTTACGCCATCGGGTACACAATCACGCAAGAGGAACTAGACGGTTATCCTTATCTACGAATGGCTAAAGACTCTACGGACGTGGGGGTGATCATCGGATTCAATAGCGTGACAAAACCGGAAGCAATTTCTCCATTGTTCAAAAACAACATCGTGTGTATTAATCCCCTGAACTGGAAAACGGATGCTAGCCCCGGAGTTTCTGATCAAGGTTTTACCGCATCTATCGACCCTTCCATCCATACAATCGTGGTAACAGGAATTGATGAAGACAAATATTATATTCCCAGCGTGGAAGTACTTTTACCTAAAGGGAATCTACACGTGGAAGAATTTAATCTTTACAACCAGAATTTGAGAAAAAATGTTTTACAGCGCATACGTGCATTCCATGAACGTTCTTTTCAATCAAATTAACGCCACGGGATATTCACACATCAGATGCAAAGCTCCGAGGAATAAAATCTAATTTTCCTTATCCATACCCCTACCGGAATCTCGTATATTCTTTGTATATTTGTATCTATTTGACTGGTTTTTACCGGATATTATACAATCCAAACCAACTAAAATGACATACAAACCATGAATTCATTTATCCAATTTTTACTCGTCATCAATTTCATTTGTTATGCTGGAATTGATCCATCACCTCAAAAAAAATTAACGGAAAAACAAAAAGGTATCATTGAATCATTAATTTCTTTCGCGGACTCTCTCAATGGCAAAACCAAATCCTCCAGCATAATACTTACAAAAATTGCCACCCTAAAAAATGACAATGTAGAATTTATGCCTTTTTATCACTTAGACATAGACAAATTTTACAAAGATCCTACTCCCGAAAACCTTCTCTTATCCTTGTATCAACCGGACACTCTTGCCATGCTTTTACTACGAGAAAAAGCCGATACATCATACCTGTTAATTGTCCAAAAACAAAATTCCCATTGGATACCTAATATCCTAATGCAAGACTTCGGAAAAAACATTCAGAATGTAAAAGACAAGATTCCCGATATTAAAAACGCTGACTTTAAAATTTTCCAATTCGAACATCTCTATTTTTATAGCTATATCAACAAGAAAGAACAAATTTATGAAGATATGCGAGGGAATATCCTCACCCCAAAAATGATGTGCAATAAATTATTCACAATTATCGATGCCATAAAAGAAGCAGCCGAGAAAGGTGAAGTACTCTACCTCTAAATTTATATTATTTCGTGCTTTTAATTTTTTTGTTAAAATAAATATTGCAACATTGCACTCTGATAAATCACAAAACAAAAAAATCATATTACACATGAAGACACTTCTTCTTATTTTAAGCGCTATCCTTTTCTTTTTACAGACAGGAAAAGCCTGCACGATCATCGTGGCCGGCAAAAAAGCCACGGTCGACGGTAGTGTTTTAAATTCACACACGGATGCCGGTGCGGATTGTCGCATCCGGGTCGTGGCGGGCCAAAAATTTCCCAAAGGAAGTATGGCTCCCGTGTATTACGGCATACAGCGAGTTGACCTCCCCTTGGATGACAACGGGGAAATCTTAGGCTACATCCCGCAAGTTGAGCAAACCTACACGTATTTTCAATCCGCTTACTCCCACATCAACGAGTACCAACTCTGCATCGGGGAAAGCACCACGAGCCAACGCCCCGAATTACAAGTAAACAAAGGAGAAGGGAAACAGATCATGACCGTGGAGCAAGCCATGATTTTTGCCTTGCAACGTTGCAAAACGGCAGAAGAGGCCCTTACCCTCATCACCTCGCTCATGGAAAAATACGGGTTCCTTCCCTCTTGCGGGCCGGAATCAGAATGTCTCACGATCGCGGACCCGGAAGGAGTATGGGTTCTCGAACTTTTCAGTGTCGGTAAAAACTGGACCCCGGAAAGTGGTAAGCCGGGTGTGATCTGGGCCGCTCAACGGGTGCCGGACGATGAAATCGCCATGATTCCCAACTGGAGCATCATTAAAGAAATAGATCTTTCAAAACCGGAACAATTCCGTGCCTCTTCCAACTACCAGCAGGTAGCCATTGAAAACGGCTGGTATTCCCCGGCAAGCGGCAAACCTTTCGTTTGGCAGGATGTTTATGCCCCGACTCCCAGAGAATGGGCCACAAACCGTTTTTGGTTATTCGTCAACACGTTCGCACCCTCTCTCGACCCGATCCCGTCCAGACGTACCAATAACCCGTTCGATAACTTGAACCAGTATATCCAATACGTGGAACCGCTTAGCGTGTACCCGTTCTCCTTTAAACCGGAGCAAAAAGTTTCCGTGAAAGACTTCATGGACTTCCAACGTTCCACGTTCACGGGGACCATCTATGACAAAGAGAATGACGCCGTTTGGTATTACCCGGACAAAAACGGGAACATGGTGAAAAGTAAACTGGCCACCCCTTTCCCATCCAGTGAAACGCAAAAATTAATGAAGACTACCCGCAGACGCCTAGTAGCACGGGTTGACGGGGAATACGGTATGGTAGCCCACCTCCGCTCGGACCTTCCCCGGGAAATCGGTGGAATATACTGGGTTTTCCAAGATAACGCCTACACGTCACCTTACCTGCCCATCTTCACGGGCGTGACCCGCATCCCGGAAGTCTATTCCACGTATAACCCCAAAGAATACTCCGACAATTCCGCTCGCTGGGCCATTGATTTTGTCGATAACTTACTCTACCTGAACTGGCAGGATGGGAAAAAAGATTTGGAAGCCGCACGGGCTCCCATGGAACAATCCTTCTTCGAACGTAATGCAGAGATCGAGAAAGAGTTTATCGCCTTGCAAAAGAAAAATCCCAAGAAAGCGACAGAATTACTCAATAAATACACGCAAGAATGTGCCGACACGATCATGCAAACCTACGTACAACTTCGGAACACGCTGATCACAAAGTACACGAACAATAAAATGAGATAAAAGTTATAACGAGAAGGGGCTGTCCCAAAAGTCTATTTTATAAAAAAAACTCCTCCGTCACTTCGTGCCACCTCCTCTATAAACAGAGGAGGAGCTGGTGACTCTTCCCGAAGACAGGGAGTATTTCAACTCTCCCTCTGTTTATAGAGGGAGTACGGCGAAGCCGGGAGGGAGTTTGAAAATTGACTTTTTGAACTGCCCCTTCATCTCATTCCTCAGTTTGTTATTTCCTTTTTAATTTCCTATTTTTAACGCGAAGAGAATTAAACGTTACATTACCATGCACACGAACGAGCAATTCATTAAAGCGCTAAACCGAAAAAAAGAGGAAGCTTTCCAAATGCTCTTCAAAGATTATTATGCGTCTTTGGTCATGTACGCCATGCACTATGTCAGACAGGAAGTTGCCGAAGACATTGTACAGGATTTAATGACTCTATTGTGGGAAAAAGACACGTATTTTGATTCTATCTCTGCATTTCATTCGTTTATCTATTTATTTATCCGGAATCGTTCGATCAACCACCTGAAACATCAAAAAGCAGAATTAAATTATATCAATTACCAGCAAGGAGAATCAATATCAGACGAATCGGAAGTTTTCCAAGTCATGGAAGAAGAGATCTACCGTATTTTCTTCAACGTCATCGACCAATTGCCGGAACGCTGTAAGGAAATATTCAAATTACACTTGGCCGGGAAAAAAGAAAATGAAATTGCCTCACAACTCGGCATTTCCCTCTCAACGGTTAAAAGCCAAAAACAGAAGGCATTTCAACGTTTAAAAGAAAGACTGAACCCGCTATTTTTCTTTTTACTATTCATGTAAAAATACATATACCGGGGATTCCTCGTCATTTCGCTAGTATATCCCTGCACCCTCTCTAGTATAGAAAGAGCCATTTAAGTTGAAATAAATAGTTCTAATACTATAATAGCAGTAGATGAACAGTAGAAGACCAGTAGAAGAGCAGTAAAGGAAGTAGTGAGAATATAGAGAGAGAATAAAGAAAGAGTAAAGAAGAATAGGGAAAAAGTACTTTTCTCATTTTTGGCATCGTACTTTTTACTACCCATGCTGTTTGTTATACAAAATGAATACTCATGAATAACAGGCACCGCAAAATTATACAGCTCATCGTGTTGTACATGGAAAACAAACTTTCCGAGACACAACAAGACGAGTTAACCGCTTGGCTGGAAGAAGACGAAAAGAATCGCTCTTTCTTTCAACAGGTCATTTCCCCCGAAAAGAGGCTTCAAAAGTTTGAAACCCGAAAACACATCGATTCCGAAAAAGCATTTTCAAAATTCAAAAAGAATACCCAACCTCATAAAGTAAAGTCTATTTACCGTTTAAGCCGATACGCGGCTATTTTTCTCGTCCCCGTACTCGTGGGACTTGTTTATTTACTCGTGAATCAAGAGCCGGCAACCCGTGAAATTTCGCAATCACCTATCACTCATGGAAACAACAAAGCGATTTTGATTCTGTCACAAGGGGAAACGATTGACTTATCACCAGATCACGCACTACCCGCACTACCGAAAGGGATCGATTTAGTTTTACAAGGTGACAAACTCATCTATGTATCAGACTCCACGGCAGAAAAGGAAAAACAACATTATGAACTAATAACACCCCGTGGCGGGGAATTCAAAATCACCTTACCGGACGGAACATTCGTGCATCTGAATTCGAATTCCAAATTAAGATTCCCGAAGAATTTCGCTCCCGACAAACGAGAAATATTCCTTTCGGGAGAGGCTTATTTCGAAGTAAGCAAAGACACGAACAAACCTTTTCTCGTTATCGCTGAAGACGTCCAAGTAAAAGTGTACGGAACCACGTTCAATATAAACACATTACTTGGGAATCAAATACAAACCACGCTAGTCAAAGGTTCTGTCGGAATCCGGGTGCAAGATTCATCGCAAGAGTATATCTTGAAACCCAGCCAACAAGCCATCGTGGAAAAAACAGACGGGAATATCACCATCCGAGAGGTCGATACCACTCCGTACACGGCTTGGACAGAAGGCATATTCCTATTTGACAACGAACGTCTGGAAACCATTCTGGACAAGCTTGCCCTGTGGTATGACGTGGAACTATTTTATCAGAATGAATCCGTAAAGGATGTCCGTTTCACGGGTTACCTGAAACGATATGACAACATCGATGTCATCTTAAATGCCATTGAATCCACCGTTAGCGCTACATTTCATATAAAAGAAAGAACAATTATTATAAACAAAAACGAGTACACGAACAGGTAAAACAAAGGACGGAGATGTTCCACCATCATCCGTCCTTACAGAACAATGAATAAATCAGACTGGACATCTCATTTATTCAAATACTAATAGATTAAACCACAAATTTATGAAAACTTTTGAATTTCGACCTCATGTACATGGGCGTCCTAAAAGTAAAATTATTCTAATTATGAAGATTTGCACATTCATTCTTCTGGTTTTTAACCTCGGATTGTCAGCCTCCGGCTACTCGCAGCAGAAAAAAGTCACGCTGGACTTCAAGAACGCTACAAGCAAGGAATTTTTCGCCGAGATTCAAAAACAAACAGGTTATTGCTTCATTTTCAACACCAATCAAGGTGAACAGATCGGGGAAATCACCATTTCTGTCCGCGATAAAAGTGTTCAGGAAGTCATGGAAGAAATACTGCGTCCCACGGGATTCTCGTACACTTTCCAGAATGACATCATCGTGATTACCCCCAAAATGGCAGAACCCGAGAAAAATATCTTAACCGGACTGGTTTTCGACGAGAACAAACAACCCCTGCCGGGAGTAACCGTCCTCGTGAAGGGGTCAAGCAATGGAGTAACCACGAACACAAAAGGAGAATTCTCGATTAAGTTACAGGAAAAGGACACCCTCGTTTTCTCTTTTATCGGGATGGAATCCGTCACGTTACCCTATACCGGACAAAAAACGGTCACGATCACGCTCAAATCAAGCAAAAAAGAGCTGGAAGAAGTAGTTGTTACAGGTTACCAAGTGATCGAAAAACGCAAACTGACATCTGCCGTGGTGAGCGTGAAAGGTTCAGATGTGCTGGACCCGATCAACACGTCTATCGACCAGATGTTGCAAGGAAAAATACCGGGATTGCAGGCCATTAATCAGTCGGGAACCCCCGGAGTAGCACCCAAAATCAGGATTCGAGGCTCCTCCTCGATCTCGGGAAGTCGGGAACCCGTGTGGGTGGTCGACGGCGTGATCCTTTCCGACCCGATACCGCTTACCCCGGAAGAGATCAACAGCATGGACAACGTGAATCTGATCGGGAACGCGATTTCCTTCCTGAACCCGGAAGACATTGACCGGATTGACATTTTAAAAGATGCCTCTGCCACGGCTCTTTACGGGGTACGTGCCGCCAACGGGGTGATCGTGATCACCACCAAAAGAGGCCAATCCGGCCCGCCAAGGGTGAACTTCTCGACGAACCTTTCCGTCGTTGCCCGCCCAAACTATTCCATCATGAAACAAATGAATTCGAGAGACCGCATCGAGGTCTCGGAAGAAATGCAGGAGAAAGCATTACATTTCAACAAATATGACCCGTCTGAAATCGGTTACGAAGGAGCGTTAAGGGATCTGTGGGAGCGTCGCATCACCTACCAAGAATTCAACCAACAGGTGAAAAAACTAAAGGAAATGAACACGGATTGGTACGATCTACTGTTCCACACCTCGTTCACGCAAAGTTATAACCTATCCGTTTCCGGGGGAAGTGATCGGGTGAATTATTACATATCAGCCGGGTACAACGATCAAAAAGGCGTGGCAAAGCCGGAAAAATACACTCGCTACAACGCCTTGGCAAAAGTGGATGTCAATTTATACCCCAATCTAAAAATAGGGGCAGACATTTCTTCCGCCCGGGTAAAAAGCAAGCGCACGCATAGTTCTGTCGATCTGTACCAAAACGCGTATGAAACCTCCCGGGCTATCCCCGCCTACAACGAGGACGGAAGTGACTATTTTTATACCACGAAAGAAGGGTTGAAAAACACGGCAAAAGATTATTACTCGCCGGATATTAAGTTCAACATATTTCACGAACTGGATCATTCCGGCTACGAGAGTACGACCAGCAACACGTCCATGAATTTCCACTTGGACTGGAAACTGTTCTCCATGTTCAACTGGCACACCCAGTTCAACCTGACCACTACTCACACCAATGAACAGGAATGGGTGGACGAACAATCCACATACGCACAATCCAAACGGTTGCTCGCGTACGGCGTGAAAGAACCCGACACGAAATTAGCCTCCAATTATTACACGGACACGGAACTTCCCATGGGTGGGATCTTGAATGAAAAGGATTACCGGGGACAGTCCTACCAGTTAACAAGTTCCCTCAGCTATTTCCAAACGTTCCAAAAACATGAAGTTAACGCCATTGCCGGAATAGAAATCAACTCTAGGAAGATGGACGGTAAAACGGAAACAAATTACGGGTATCTCCGGGAACGGGGACACAAATTCGCCAAGATCGTTTTGGAAAACTACAGCAAATACAGGAACACCGTGGCCGAAAACTATCCGGCTATCACGGACACCAAAGACAACAAAGTCTCTTTTTACGGGGCTTTCACCTACACGTTCGACAACAGGTACAGTTTCAATTTCAACATCCGGGCTGACGGTTCAAATCAATTCGGGAAAGACATTTCCACCCGATTCCTACCGATATGGTCCATCTCCGGAAGATGGAACGCCCACGAGGAGCTATTCCTTCAAAATGTGAAATGGCTGGAGGTTCTAGCCGTGCGAGGCTCTTTCGGTATACAGGGAAATGTCAACGAAGAGCAAGTTCCCGACATGATCCTGACCATGGGGGGTATGGATAATATCTCGGAAGAGTATTCGTCCACGCTATACAAGGTTCCCAATGACCATTTAAAATGGGAAAAGACACAATCCTACAACTTGGGAATCAATCTGGTTGTCTTGAAAGGCTTACTTGACGTTACCCTAGAAGGATATAAAAAGACGGGAAAGAACATGATCGTGACCAAGGAAATTACCTCCACGAACGGGGCATCCCGGGTGGCCATCAACCGAGGTTCTCTTCGGAATAAAGGTTGGGAGTTATCCGTCGGGCTTAAACCTTTAAATCGCAAAGACTACGGGATAAGTCTATCCTTTAATACATCCAAAGTGTACAACAAGGTTACCAACGCCGATAAGGAACAACATACCACCTATACAAATTACGTCAATGGAAGCGTGATCACCAACGGCAAACCGGTAAACACGTTCTACTCCTATCAATTTGACAAATTGGACGCTAATGGTTATCCGACATTCAAGAACTACAACGAACAATACTTGGAAGACGGGGATGGTCACAAAAAAGGGGATTTCATCATCAGTTCCTACGACGAGGCATACGCCCGGGCTTTCGTTGCCATGGGAAGCCGGGAGCCGGATTTAAGCGGTGGTCTCTCTGCCGACTTCCGGTATAAACGTTTCTCTCTAAGTTCCACGTTCGCTTTTAACTTGGGGCATAAGGTTCGATTAAACAACCTCTACGTGGCGAATCAAACGCTGCCCTATCCGCAGCAAAACATGAGTACCGAATACGTGAACAGGTGGCGAAAACCCGGGGATGAAGACCGGACGAACATACCCCGGTTAAGTGACGATGCTTTAAGAATATCGGAATGGAATGATGCCTACGTGAAGGTGTACCCGCAGGATTTGAAATACCCTGTTGCGGCATCTTTGTGGGAAATGTACAATTATTCGGATTTACGGACCGTGTCCAGTAGTTTCTTGCGCTGCACGAACCTGTCCTTGAATTACAGGTTCCCGGAAGAATGGTGCAAAAAGCTCTTCCTGAATTCATTGAATCTCGGGTTCTCCGTGTCCAACCTTTTTGTTATCAAAGATAAAGCCCTCAAGGGACGGGACCCGGAACAAATCAGCCTCGGGGCTCGCTCCATTCCACCACAACAAACTTATTCCATGCGGCTATCACTTAATTTTTAATCCCTGAAGTCATGAAAAAAATATATATTATACTCGCAATTCTGGTCCTGTTGACACAAGGATGTAATGATTTCCTTGAACCCGAATCACAGGATAAAGTCGTTCCTAAAACGGTCTCTCACCTGCGAGAACTCTTACTCGGAGAGATCATCCAGAACAAAAAAGACTACACCGAATATTTGTCCGTCATGACAGATGATTTCGCGGATCAAGACGGGAACCAGTATGAATACCGCAACCAGCTGTGGGGCTACTACACGTGGCAACGGGAACCCGAAGAGGGACGAGATCTGGCGACGAGGCATGACGAGGCATGGAGCGAATTATATCATACCATTTTCACCTGCAATATCATCATTGATAAAACACCTTCCATGCACGGCACGGATGAAGAAAAGAATCAACTACTGGCAGAGACTTATTTCATGCGGGCCCAAGCTTATTTCGAGTTAATAAACTTGTACGGAGAACCCTACGAAAGTGCGGAGCAAGCCGAGAAAGCCCTCGGGGTCCCGATTAACGAGGAAATCACGATCATGGATAACATCTATTCCAGAGAGACTCTAGCGAAAGTGTACGCGAAGATAGAGTCCGATTTACACGAGTCGATCGCACGTTTTAAAAACACGGAATGGACCAAGAATGTGGTTCACCCGAGCCTAGACGTGGCTTACCTGTTTGCCTCCCGGCTGCATCTTTACAAAAAAGAGTACCAGTTAGCCAAGAATTATGCCGACAGCGTTATCAATAACGAGAGGTACCAGCTCTACGACTTACATACAGCCGGCCTAACTTCCTACTCCTATTTTATCAACAGAAATAACCCAGAGATCATGTTCTGTTACGGCATGGCCAGTTTTGATTTTATCTATAATTACTCTTCCACGTATGCAACATACCTTGTCTCCGATAAGATCATTTCACTTTTTAGTAATGATGACTTGCGCAAAACCACATTTTGGGACAAGAATAAGAAACCTCACAAATTCAGTAGCACGAATTCCCAGTCCTACGGAAATACCTATCGTCTGTCAGAAGCCTACCTAAACCGGGCCGAGGCATTGGTTTTCTTAGACAAATGGGAATCGGCCATCACGGATATTAACACGATCAGGGAAAAGCGTATCGAGAACGATTACGAAATCACGGCCACCAACCCGGAGGATGCCCTGAACAAAGTCTGGGAAGAACGCAGGAGAGAACTTTGTTTCGAGAAACATCGCTGGTTCGACCTGAGAAGACAGGGAATGCCGGAACTACGACACATTTTCACGAACGGGGGAAGTCGGAAAGAATACATTCTACCCGCAGGAAGTAAATCCTACACGCTACCGATCCCTAAAAAGATCAGAGAGCAAAACAAGATTATCGTGAACATCGAACGCCCCGAACAGCTATAAACCTATAAAAACCGAAACTATGAAAAGTATATATATCATACCCCTATTTTTTATCCTTCTAGGATGTCATGATGAAAACAATCCAAAGGTGGAATTACAAGCCGGGAAGTACACGTTAACCGATGATCCCAACGATTACGTACAACATTACATTTATGACTTTTACCAGAAATACGGCGTGGTCATCCTAACCAACCCGGATTCCAGCGATTACGTTTATAACTTTAACAATCAAAACCCGATCTCGCTAAAAGCCCCGGAACAGGAAAAAGAAGTCCTTAAAACCGGGCTGCAATTTATCGAGGAGCAGTTCTTGAATATCTATGACGAAAATTTCAAAAAGAAATATTTCCCGTTCACGATTCAACTGGCCAATCGTATTGAGTTATGGATACTGGGTGATTATGATTTAGTCAACGCCTATTCAAGCTCCGGCTTTATCGCTATCGCAAACATCAATGACGATCTGGCAACTCTCGATGAAACCACCCGCAACAATTACCGGGGAGATATTAATCAAAGTCTTTGGACCGAATATTTACTAAAGCGTGAGGCATGGTTCGTACCGGGAGCCTTCCTCGAAGTAAGCAAGGAGTATTACGGGGACTACAGCCTGTTTGAATCGTACACGGTAGAAGAGGGAATTATTGAGGCCAGAGAATGTGGATTCATCACGTTCGACCCCTATATGTCCGAAACCGAAGACCCGGAAGATTGTCTTCTATTTATCCCAAGTCAAGAGATGGACGTGCAGCAATATTTTCAATTCTTGTTCTCTTCCACGAAAGAGGAACTAGACGAACTCATGGAAGAATATCCCTTGGTAGAACAAAAATATTTACTGTTACAAGATGCTATCCAAAAACAACTGGATATAGATATCTTTTCTTTTTGTCTGCCTTCATAAAACAGTGACTTATCCAGCTACCCCCTCCAACTCCCCCTTACACAGGGGGAGAGCTGATTACCAAGCGGTTTCTCCCCCTGTGTAAGGGGGAGTTAGTGGGGGTAGTTGTTTAAAAATGACTTTTGGCACGCTCGCTTTTATTCTCCATATTCCAACGGAAATACGTACCTTTGCACAAGGGACGACGTAATTTAACAAATACTTCCAATGGAATTAACCTTCAACACGAAACTAAAAGGGACAATTGCCCTCACGGATTCTTTTCAACTCACGAAAACACTCCGTGAAGATAACAGTTTGTACAAATTTATCTGGGCAAGGAAAGGAACCGTCACGATAGACGTTGACCATCAACTCATCACGCTACAAGAAAACGATATTATTTCCCTGACCAACCTTCACCACTTGGAAATCAAGGAATCCGAAGGAGACTACATGATACTCCTTTTTAACAGTAATTTCTATTGCATCTACGGGAACGACCACGAAGTTTCATGTAGCGGATTCCTTTTCAATGGTACCTCCCGCATCATGCACTTCCGCCTTTCGGAAGAAGAAAAAGCAACTTGCGAGGCCATCATCACCAGCCTGCAAAGCGAATTTCAAGTAAACGACAACTTGAAAGAAGAAATGTTGCGCATCCTGTTGAAACATTTTATCATTCACACGACACGGGTTGCCCGCAAAAACCTGCATATCACGCCCGACATGGAAGAGAGTTTTAATTCGGTTCGTCGTTTTTACGTGCTTGTGGACCAACATTTCAAAAAAAAGAAACAAGTGCAGGATTACGCCGATATGTTATGCAAATCCCCTAAAACCCTTTCGCACCTTTTATCGTTATACAATTTACCTTCCCCGTTGAAAGTGATCCACCAGAGGGTAGAGGCGGAAGCAAAACGGCTTTTACTATATAGCGAAATGACAGCCAAGGAGATCGCCCATCTCTTAGGTTTCGAAGACCAAGCAAGTTTCAGCCGTTTCTTCAAGAAAGTTTCCGGGGAAAGTATTACACAATACAAACGTCAGTTGAAAGAATCGGGAAAAATTGACAACTAAAACGGAAAAATTGCCATTTTTAACCACATGCGGATAGCCGATCTTTGTACCTGAAGTTAAACAATCTAATTCAGGAATAAAATGAACGAGCAAGTAACAAAATCCATTCATCGTTTTTTAACGATAGCAGCATCAAGCAAAGGTTTAGGCATAAAACTGATCCGTGTGGCCATCCTCATCATTTTCGTGTGGATCGGGGGGCTGAAATACTATCACTACGAGGCTGACGGGATTGTGCCGTTCGTTGCCAACAGTCCCTTCATGAGTTTCTTCTACAACAAACAAGCCCCGGAATACAAGGAATACAAAAACGCGGAAGGAGCCTACGTAATCAAAAACCGGGAATGGCATCAAGTAAACGGAACGTACACCTTCGCCTACGGGCTGGGAGTCCTGATCTGTACCATCGGGATACTGGTTTTCCTTGGATTATTCTTTCCCCGCATCGGCATCATCGGGGATATTCTGGCCATTATTATGACTATCGGAACCTTGTCATTTCTTGCCACGACACCCGAAGTATGGGTCCCCAATCTGGGAAGCGGGGAATTTGGTTTTCCCCTGTTATCGGGAGCCGGACGCCTCGTGATTAAAGACACGGCCATATTAGCAGGAGCCATAGTGCTACTATCCGATTCTGCACAACGCATATTAAATCAATTAAAACATCAAGAATCATGAAAGAATTTGACGCTATCATCATCGGTTTCGGCAAAGGTGGTAAAACCCTTGCCACGGAACTGGCTCAACATGACTGGAAAGTTGCCATGATTGAACGATCAGATAAAATGTACGGGGGAACCTGCATCAACATCGGGTGTATCCCGACCAAAGCACTCATCCACCAAGCAGAACTTGCCACGCTGAAAAAAGGGCTCTCTTTCGAAGAACGGAAAGCGGACTACCGGAAGGCTATCGCATTCAAAAATAATGTAACAGACAAGCTACGCCAAAAAAACTACGATAACCTCGCCGGGAACCCCAACATCACGGTTTACACGGGCGAAGGACAATTCGTCTCACCCGAGATCGTTCGGGTGACAACAAAAGAAGAGACTTTCGAACTAACGGCAAAACACATTTTTATCAACACGGGAGCGGAAGCCGTGATACCCCCGATCAGCGGGATTCAGGATAATCCCAAAGTATTCACAAGCACAACTATCATGGAACTGGAAGAACTTCCCCGACAGTTAATCATTGTCGGAGGTGGTTACATCGGGTTGGAATTTGCCTCCATGTATGCCTCCTTCGGAGCGGAAGTCACCGTGTTGGAAGGATTCTCGGCATTGATTCCCCGGGAAGATCGGGATATTGCAGCCAACGTGCAGGAAGTACTGGAGAAAAAAGGGATTCGCTTCATCTTGAATGCTAACGTGCAATCCGTGACTAATGGCGAAAAAGAAGCTACCCTCACCTATAAGGATACAGCAAGCGGCGAATTGAACACGCTCCAAGCGGATGCAATTCTCCTCGCCACGGGTAGGAAACCTAACACGGAAAGCTTGAATCTAAAGGCGACCGGGGTCGAAGTCAACGAAAGAGGAGCCATCATCGTGGACGAACATTTGAAGACAACAACACCCCATATCCGTGCCATAGGAGACGTAAAAGGCGGTCTGCAATTCACCTATGTTTCTCTGGACGATTATCGAATCATCCGGGAAGATTTATTCGGTAATGGGGATCGGGCAACAACCAACCGGGAACCAATCAGTTATTCCGTGTTTATCGAACCCCCGCTTTCCCGCATCGGAATGAATGAAGAAGAGGCCCGGAAAAAGAACCTGAATTTCAAGGTAAACAAATTCACCGTCTCTTCCATTCCACGAGTACACACGATCGGCAAAACAGAGGGAATGTTGAAGGCTATCATTGATGCAGACACGAAAAAGATACTGGGCTGTACACTATTTTGTCCGGAATCAAGCGAAATCATCAATATCGTAGCTATCGCCATGAAAACGGGACAGGATTACACATTCCTGCGGGATTTCATCTTCACGCACCCCTCCATGAGCGAATCATTCAACGACCTGTTCAGATTTAAACTATGAATTAATCCGCTTGTTGCCACGAAGATTTCGGCAAGGTAAACCAGAAGGTTGATCCTTGCCCCACTTCTGATATTACCCCAATCTGTCCCCCTAACCGGGTCACGATACTCTCACAGATGGAAAGTCCCAATCCTGTACCTTGTTGGAAAGAGTTCAATTTCACAAATCGCCCGAACACCTCTTTTAACTTGTCTGCGGGAATACCACATCCCGTGTCCGAGACATAAAAATACAACGACTCATCATCCCGCAACCTGTATCCGACACGAATGCTCCCGTTCGTGGTAAATTTTATGGCATTCGTAACAAGATTATGCAACACCTGCATCAAACGATTCGCGTCAGAATAGATCACGCACTCGGGCAAATACTCCACGAACTCCACAACGACCGAATCATTCTTTAATCGTAAACGAGCTGCCCGGACAACTTCTGTCAGTAATACATTCAGATTGATTTCGGAATACACGAATTCGAACACACCGGCTTCAATTTTCGATAAATCCAAAATATCCCCGATCAGTTGCAACAACAACGTGTTATTATTCTCTATAATCTTAATATATTCCTGCCGTTCATTCTCGTCCTCGGTGTAAGCCAACACGTTAGAAAAACCGACAATAGCGTTCAACGGGGTCCGTATCTCGTGACTCATATTAGCAAGAAAAGCCGACTTCAAATGATTCGAAATTTCAGCCGCCTCTTTCGCCTTCAACAATTCCTCTTCCATCCTCTTCCGTTCATCAATAAGTAGAGATCCTCCAACCAACAAGGTGGGATGACCCTCTCCATCCCTCTCGCTCACGGTCACGAAACTCTCGAACCAAACATACTCTTTTGATCTCCCCCGAAACATAGACCTATGTTCTTTTCGAACAATATCAGCCCGATCGTAATACAAGTCATAATAGGCCTCATGCATTCCTGCCCGATCATCCGGATGAACAAGCATATCCCCTTCCATTTCAGTCATCATCCTCGAATCCTTCGTCTTACAAAGCTCGTGAGTCACGTATGTAATGTCATAATTAATCGTCTTATTCAACAGATCCCACGTCCATGGGATAAGCCGTGTCACACCCAGCACCAGTTCATACCTCCGGTTCAACGCCTCCAGCGAAACCTGATGCTCCTTCATTTTCAAGGAAACCAGATATTCTTCCGTCCGATCGATAAAGAACACATCCATAAAATTCTTCTCGGAACTCGGGAAAGATAATTTATCGTAATAATGAATTTCATTATTTTCTTCCGGAAAAACAAAAGAAGTTATTCGTTTGGATTCCTTATCCATCATATAATCCAAAAGCTGGTTATCCACGTCCGCCTCCGTCAAACGTTTCCCGACTACCCGGTCCCGAGTACAATGAAAGACTTTCTCGAAAAGATTATTGACATCACAAAATATAAAATCAACGACATTCCCCGCCTCGTCGAAAAGCAATTGCTTACGAATATAAATGACAGGCATATTGTCGACTAATTTCCGATATTGTGAAAGTAATTGAAATTCCCGTTGCCGCTGCTGACGTCTCTGACACATGACATGAAAACGCATCATCCCGAGCGCTCCAAGCAACATGATAAATGCCAAAGCGATAATAATATACTCCTTGTAAAGTTGGTAAAAATTAGGCGGGACTTGATAAAACACGACATCTCCCGTGATGCTATCAGGGTCTACACCATGATGTTGTAAATGATGATAGTTTAAATAGATTTTCGGTTTGCCCCCCACCCGATCCATTATCTCCCGGGCCGGCTTACCACCCAAAATTTGCCGTATGGTTTGAATAGCCACTTTACCAAAATCCGATGCCGAGATAAAATATCCCCCGGCAAAAGCACCCGTTTCCATATCCATCTCCGTTAACGTGAACACGGGGGCATCTACAAAACCATATATAATTTTCTGAAGATTATCTGACAAGTAATGACTCTCGGATTGCCTTTTACCTAAAAACCAAGAATTATAAATAATACCCACTTCCCTGCTGTACTCCATCAATGTATCCAGCAATTTCTCTGTTGACATCTCCATCGATGTCAACAAATCCAATCCCAACTCGGGGAAATCCTTCTTCAACACGCTACTCACTTCCTCCCGAACCATGGTACTAATATAACGATCATCCGAAATAAGAGCTATCGTCTTTACCCCAGGCTGTAATCTCCGAATCAAATCAATCGTATTCCTAACATAAAAGGGATGTTTCACCACGGTCAGATTATATCCCTCGGTAGCCACCTCCGTCGACATGAATTTCCCTTTTCCTAAAAAATCCTTATTGACAAAATTTTCTAAACTACTCGGCATGGAATCCCTAGAATAACAGATAACGGCAGGAACATCCTTCCATTCCCGATCAAATAAAGGCTGACACACAAGCCACGCCGGATCCCCGATAAAAACGACCACTTTAGGCGGCTTTAAATATCGAGACAATAAATATTCCCTTTTTTCTTCCACATCTTCGATCCGCGTCATCATCGGAATAGACAATTCTTCCGCCTCAACATGAAACCCCGGGGACGAGAATTCATCCCGTATATTCTGGTATAGATTGTTCGCCCAAGCCTCGTTAAAATTAATCGAGTTAAGCACCAGTATATATTCCTTCCCCCGTGTATTTTCAGCAAACCCTAGAACATACACGCCCAAGAAGAAAAATAGTGCCGTGATCCTCCTCATCATAACTTCAATTCATACATCAGCACCAAAATTACGAAAATAATAATATGTTTACCCCCTCTTTGTAGTCTATTTTTTTAATATTTTTTGGTATATGTTTAAACAACGTTACTAGATAGGATGGCATCCACCTCCACACCCTCTCATTTTTGGTTGTGGGTACATAAAAATAGCACTTGAAATAAGGTGATGTTACCTTCTCATTAAAGTTGAATTAAAGTAATTATAGGTTTATCAAAAACCGTAATCACTCACCAACCACTTGATTCAATAGTAGGAGTAACATCGTTACTTCTGCTATTTTCTGTTTTAACTTTTTATAGGCGATCTTTTTCTGCGTTTTCACCGTGTTCTCCGAAACTCCCAACAAGCGGGCAATTTCCTCGTTATCTTTCCCTTGCATGGCAAGCTTGAAAATCTCCCTGCATTTCGGTGCCAATTCTTGTTCTGTCTCAGCCAGTATCCGTTCTGCCTCTTCTTCGATCACGTAATTGATAAAACAAACCTGTGATTCCAGTTCCTGCACTCCTTTGGCCATATACTCACTCTTCACCCGCTCATGTTTCAAATGATTCAGTGCGTTATTACGGCTGACTTGATACAAAAAAGATTTCACATGAGCCGCAGATGCCATTTCCTCCCGGTTATCCCACAAGGAAATAAACGCCTCCTGCACACAATCCTCACAAACAGACAGATCATCGATAAAACGGTGCGTGAACAAGCACAAACTATGATAAAAAGTATCAAAGATCTGTTGATACACCTTTCTGTCACCAACCGTCAATCCTTGGATTTTTATTGAAGTTTGTTCCTGCATACACTTACGCTTTATTTATTTCCTCTTTACGTAAAACAAAGATAGAAATGAAAATGTAAAAACGAAATGATTTATTTCATTATGTTTCAATATAGTCTCTTTTTCTTTATAAAATTAAAACCTATTTATAACTTTAAGGGGCTATATAGCCCCTTAACACGAACAACTGACAATATTAATTACAAGAAAATAATTCTCATTCACACACAAACTATTGCCCTATATTCATTGAAATATACTTCCTTAAAGACTCATCTTCAATATTTGCCTCCAACATAAGAACTAACTTTTGTAAATCATCCTCTTGTTTCATTTCCGTTTTCAGATATTTTAATACCGGGAACGCAATATTCATCGCTTCGTCATCATGAAACAATTTAAATCCTTTTTTACAACGGCTATACAAGCCCTTTACATCTTTTTTCAGATAGGCTTCCGTTATATCAATACATGCAGACAACTCTTTTCGTTTTTCCAACTTAAAAGATTTAATCTCGTTTTTCATGTTTACCACATCTTCTATTGTACTTTTTTTATCATACCCTTTCAAGATATAACTCAACTGATTATAATACACGGCATATAATTTATTATCAACCTTCGTTTTACCCAACGACCGGATGAACTCCTCCCGATGATCTACCAAATATTTAAAATGATCTGTTCCCTTTTTAGTCAACGCCGGACTTTCAAAAATAAACCAGTAACTACTATCCACCTTTTCAGACTCATCCAACAATCCCAATAGGACAGCACTCACTTCCTTCGCCTTATTCTCCTCATATATAGACAACAGAGACTGAATATACCTTGATAGGAAAGCCTTATCCCGGTTTCCCTCTTCATACAATCGGTCCAGATTCCCCGTGGAATTCTCTTCTACCATTCCTTCCTGTACACGTTTCAAAAATGCATCCGCCTCACCGGAACCGAGTAATTTGTGATACACGCTACCATCAGGACGCAAAATCAAGAACGTCGGGAAAGCTCGTATGCCATAACGTTTGGCTAATGCCGGCCCTTCTCCTTTCTCCATATCAACTTTCAGACACACAAAATGCTCGTTAAAATAATCACCCACAATCTCCTGTGGGAACACATTTGAAGTCATGTATTTACAAGGACCACACCAAGAAGTGTAACAATCCATGAATACCATACTTTTTGCCCTTTCCGCTTTCTTCAAAGCCTGTTCCAAAGTCAGATCCTCCCAATACACTCCGACAGAAGCCAGCTTCTTAAAACGACTGAAAAAAGATTTCAAATATCCTTTTAAATCTTCTCCGGCTGCCGATTCCACGAACTGATCTCCCAATGCAGCAACTCTTTGCCATTGCTGTTTATCTCCCTTTTTCTCCACAAATTGCAAAGAGGTTGCCAAAGTCCACAGTTCTGCCTGCGGCAAATTCTGTACTTCTCGTTCCAAAATTGATATCATCTCGTTTACATCCTCATTACAACGGGCATAAGCCAAGGCCAATTTGGTTTGAAGATATTCCTTACCCGGCAGATCATATTCATTCAATTGCTGTTGCATCACATCCAACCGCCCGACATCCTCTTTCTTTGCAAACCCAGCAACATAACTATATAACATACCGGAATAGGCAGAAGCAATTTTCTGATTTACTTTTTCTTCCCCGATACTCTTTTCAAAAGCCGCTTTATTCTTTAATAGGAAAGCAAAATTATCGGATGTCAAAGGAGAAAGGAAACTATCCTCGTATATTACCCAATAAGGCTTAGCCATTTTTTCTTTAGAAGTCAAACGCTTCACCAATTCATCCGCCACCACTTTTAAACGCTCATTATCATAGGTATCTTGTAACGTCAGCACGTAATCCAACATACGTTTTTTCGTCATCTTTCCGGTCTTGTACTCCTTTTCCAATACCTCCAATGTATTTTCTTTCTGCAAACCTCTCTTTACCCGAAGAATGAACTCTTGAAGTTCTCCGCCTCCAACAACCCGATACGTTTCCTTCCCCTCCGGATTCAAAAGTAAAAAGGTCGGGTATGCCCGTATTTTAAATTGCTTGGAAAGTTCCTTTCCTTCTCCTTTCTCCATATCAAACTTGACATTCACGAAATGAGCATTAAAAAAATCCCCAGCTTCCTTTTGAGGGAATACCTCCTCCGTCATCATTTTACAAGGGCCGCACCATGTCGTGTAACAATCCACAAACACCATCTTCCCTTGAGCCTTTGCTTGCTCCAAAGCCTCCTTCAGCGTGATTTGCTTAAAATCGACTCCTTGCGAAAATAGCTGAAAATAGCCACATACGCATATCAATAAACATACAATTCTTTTCATACAGTAATTTTTTATTCATATCATACAGGGGCTGATTGAAAAATCAGTCCCTGTTCATTGAATTTATTCTTTAATCCTAATCCCGTCAAGACAGAAATACGGTGGGGTCCTCATCCGACCGGTTCCGGCCTCTATATCCGATGATGCCACATGGAATACAACTTTCGACACTTCTCCCAAGGAACTTAAATCCACCTTATACCAATCGTTAATCACCAAGCTCCAAGCCGGATGACTCGGATCTCCCTTCCGGGTACACAGATAAAACTCTACTTGACCAGTTTCTGTCTCCCCGTTATATCCGGTAACGATCAATTTGTAAAAATCCTTATCGGCATCCACCATTTTCTTCACACCTCCCGGAACATTCGTGAACCATACCCCTTTTTTATTCGCACTACCCGGAATATTGGGATTAGCAACCGGTTCCTCTTCTGTCCCGTATTGATCCCCATACACCAATGCCAAATAGGTATAAGTCGTATTGGCCACTAGAATATGTTCTACCACGGCCGGAGTTCCCAGCGTAAAATAAGTATCATCACCCTCAACCCGTCCAACAGCATATACTTCATTCGCATTGGGAAATCTCGTGTACACACTATAAATATTTGAATCCAAAGCCTCTTGAGTAGCCGTCCACGTAAAGGAACGGTTATTCCGGTTTGAATAAGCAAACCCGGCATACGTCCCGTCACTATTTTTCTTTGTATTAAACGTTACAGAATTCTTGTGAGCCGCTTTCGAAGTAAAGCCTCCGTCTGGAATCGCATGGGTAAAACGACCCAACTCCAGTTCATTCAGCGTTACATCATTCGGTACAGGTGCTAGCACATCCTTATCATCGGAACATGCCATAAAAGCTATAATCAGAATGAATATAAACCACAAATTTCTCATAAATCTCATATATTTACTTGTTTTGTCAAACATCAATTACCAAGTTCCGGGTTCTGTACTGCCAGAGGATTTTTTAACCGTTCGTTCTCTGGAATCGGCCAACAATACTGATTTTCCGTGAAATTCACATCCGGTTTCAGCGTGTATATCCAAGGTTTATTCTGGGCAGCACTGGCATCCGTGTCATTTATAAATCGCAAAGAGGCAAAATACTCGCTTCCATTTTCCAAGAACTGTTCTACCCAGATTTCCCGGAATATCGCTCTCAACAAATCTTTCTTACTTCCGGGAGATAAAGCCGGTAACACAGGGTTTGTCCGGCATGCCCGCATATCATTTAAAGGCTTCAATGCTTCTTCCAAAGAATAATCATCCAAACGGGCTTTCAACTCCGATTCCATAAGATACAACTCGGCATAGCGGAAATAATAGGTCGCGTATGGAGCATCTTTCGTATCATAGCGTCCTCCATGATATAATTTCACCGGAGTAAACACCATCTTTGTATCCCAAGTCTCGGGAGCCCGGGCAGAATCCATGACCACCTCATAGCGAGGATCTTCCTTCAACCACCCGGTTGCAATATCCGAATAGGTATTATTATAACCGATGTTATACGAATAGTCAAACTCGTAATTCGTCGTGCTGGCAAAATCCCCCAAATACCTCGCCCACAGAACCTCTTTCGAATCCCAACCCACTTCATACATAGCTTCTATATCCGATTCCATTTGCCAACTGGAAGGAGCATCCCGTTTTACGGTCTCCACTAGCGTCAACGCATCCTTCAAATCTTGCGTAGAACCACGCATAACCCCACGATAAAGTAAGATTTTTGCTTTCAACACCTGTGCCATCTGACGGGACAAACTACGGGAAGTCGTGAAATCCGGCATATTGGCGATTGCATCATCCAAATCTTCAAAGATCTTCGTGTACGATTCCCCGACGCTGCTACGAGGCACCTGCAAATTACTCAAATTTGCCATCTTATCCCGGTACAATATCCCGTAAGCCGAATCATCCGTATCCCACCATCTCCCGAACAACCAGAACAAATTCGTGTAAGCCCAACCCCGCATACACCGAGCTTCAGCCAACATTTCCTTTTTACGTTCCGGAGTCGGAAATTTATTCTCGGCCAGATTCGAAATCGCTTCTATTGCCGCATTTGCAGAGTTCACCAAAGAGTATAAAGCCTGCCAAGTCCCATCCATGTCATTAGACCCTTCTTTATAAGCCATATTAAAATTAGCCGTATATGAAGAGTAAAATCCTCCTTGTGAAGACAGGCGGCACCAAGTCGCACCCCCGAATGCAGAATTGGAAGCCACGATCGAGTACATCCCGTTCAGAATATTTTTTGCCCCACTATAATCCGTGACGGCATTATCCAGTGTCAAATTATGCTTGGGAACCTGATCCAAAAAATCCTCACATGAAGTAAAGAACACGATCCCCAACAACATGATATAATAACTTAATCTCTTCATCATATCTTATTTTAAAGTTATTTTTATTCCCAAATTGTAGGTTCTGGCTGACGGGTAAGAGCTGTAATCAATACCCATATTATAAAATGCACTGTAAGACGTGCTAAAGTTTCCCTGCGGGTCCATACCCGGATATTTCGTCCAAGTAAACAAATTCGTTGCTTGGAATGTCACGTCAATCGCATTCACGATACTGGAACCGAATAAACGACGAGGCAAACGATAACTAATATTCAAAGCGGATAATCTCATGAAAGATGCATCGTGAACATAGCGATCCGTGATAATGGAATTCGATCCCCAACCATAATACATGGCTCTCGGATAACCCCGATCCACACCCGGATTCATCGTCCAAGACTTCAACACGTTCTTGGACGTATTGTACACGTTCATGTCTCCGGCACTATTCTTTTCTTCATCATAGAAACGATCAGCCCCGACCGAATAAGTAAAGGTGGCGTTCACCATCAATCCTTTCCAATAAACCGTAGTACCGAATCCTCCGAAGAAATCGGGATTCGCATTACCTATTTCTGTCCGATCACCGTCAGCCGTGATCTGCCCGTCACCATCCAAATCCATGATATACAAGTCTCCCGGACGCTCATAATTATTATTATCCCGGTAATATTGCTGTTGCCCCGTTTCTGGATTCACCGTCTTCAAGGCTACTAACTCCTCATTTGTCCGGATCAATCGACCGCCATATTTGTAACCATACAAGATTCCGGTTTTTCCTCCGACATCAATTTTGAAATATTGATATGCACCACCACCAAAATACTCATCCTCACTATTCAATTTTTCCAGCGTCGTAACATTTCTTGCCACGTTGAAATCAAAATCCCAAGTCAAATCCTTCTGAGCATTCTTGATAATATCCACTTTAACATCAAACTCGAAACCTTTATTCTTCAAAGAACCAATATTCTGGGTAACTGAAGAGAAAGAAGATGAATAAGGTACTGGATCACTATACAACAAGTTATCGACCTTTTTCTGGTAGTAACCGATAGATCCCCGGATACGATCATCCCAGAATCCGTAATCCAAACCAATTTCTTTTTGTACCTGAGATTCCCACTGTAAAATATCATTCCCCAGCGAAGAGGGTTTTATTCCCGGAGCGTTATTGTACGTCGCTGATCCCATCAACGTTCTCCAGTCATAATTACCCAAATTCTGTGATCCGGTCTTTCCGATAGAGGCTCTCAATTTCAAGTAAGAAACAATATGAGAATAATCTTTCAAGAAACTCTCGTCAGAAATAATCCAAGCCAAAGCTCCCGACGGGAAATATCCCCAACGTTTATCCGGACCGAATTTAGAAGAACCATCCGCACGGAAAGTAAACGTGGCGAGATAACGATTTTTAAATTTATATTCCACACGGGCAAAAGTAGAAACCAACGTGTTAGAAGAATAACTTGAACTTATCGAGTTTTTCGTTGCCGCACTCCCCAAATTCGTCAATACCTCATCATCCGGAAAATTCGAGCCTGATGCCGACAATCCGTCTGACTCGTACTTCTCAATGGAGAATCCCAACAAACCGACCAGATTATGATCTCCAAACGTGTTAAGATAATTCAACGTGTTATCCCATACATAGGTATATGATTCATTCTTGGAAACCGTTGAAGAACTTGTTCCGTCATCATAATATTTACGGTCATAACTCAAATTCTTATTAATACCATACTTCAACGTCCCGTTCGTCCGCAAAGTAAGTCCGGGAATAATATCCCATTCCAATCCTAATGACCCCGTGAAATCTTTTCCTTTCCCTTCTTTCGTATTCTTCAACGAGAAAAGAGGATTCTCCACGTAATAACTGATCATATTAATCGATCCGTCTTCCAGATAAGCCGGGTAATCCGGGCGCATATCCAAAATTGTACCGATCATATCATCCTTGTCATTCGTCACACGGGATGTTGCCCGCAAGCCCAATTTGAAACGAATCACCTCCCGAACAGAGGCATCAAAATTGAAACTACCACCTAACAACTTAGAGCTACCACCTTTCACGATTCCTTTCTGATCTTTATAAAAGAAAGAAGCATTATAAGACGATTCTTTCGATCCCCCGCGGATTCCCAAACTATAATCCTGCGTTGCGGCATTATGTGTCATCAAATCCCACCAATCGGTATCACCATCATAATAAGCATCCTCCAAGAAGAAATCATCCACTAATGTCTCCAAATCAAATTGACTATTATTCGTGGCAGCGTTAAATTTCGCCTCATCAATATACTTCCGGGTAAAATAATCCAAGGTTCCTCTCGTGAAGAAACTAGCTCGTACGGCAGCTTTTGATAAGGCAATATATTCTTCGGCATTCAACACCCCGAAATCATTCGCATTCATTGTCTGAATCCCGTAACGGGCAGAAAATTCCAGTGTCGGAGTCATGCCTTTTTTTCCTCGTTTAGTTGTCACCAATACAACCCCGTTTGCAGCCCTCGAACCATAAATCGCCGTGGCAGATGCATCTTTTAAGATATCTATTGTCTCCACATCTGACAAGTTCAAATTATACAACGTGTTGGAAATATTACCGGAAGTCCCAGCCGAATATTCAGGTACCCCATCAATTACCCACAAGGGCTGAGAATCTCCGGACAAAGAAGAGGAACCTCGGATTATAACCGATACAGGCGAAGTCGGAGATGCCGAACTGATCATCACGTTCACCCCCGGGGCCCGTCCCTGCAACATGGATTGAATAGAAGCCCCCATCGGTGCCGTTTCGATCTCTTTCTTCCCTAAACGAGATACCGCCCCGGTCATATCCTTTGCTTTCGTGGTGCCATACCCAACTGCCACAACCTCTTCCAAACGATTCACTTCCTCTTCCAAAACCACATTGATAACCGTGTTGTTACCCACTGTTACGTACTTCGTTTGCATCCCGATAAAAGAAAAACGTAAACGTACATTACTCATTTCCGGATAGGTCAACACGTAATTTCCCTCGATATCCGTCACCACACCCAACGTGGTACTATCAATCAACACGGAAACACCCGGTAAAGGAAGACCTTCCTGATCCGTAACCCGTCCTTTCACTTGTTTTTCTTTCTTGTCCTCCTTTGGCACCTGTGGTTTCTCTCCCAACGGAACAATCACCACATTCACGCCTACCACACTAAAAGTCAAACCGGACCCCTTTAAACACTCCGTCATCACATCCCGGATGTCGGAATCCTTAAAATTCAAGGTCAAATTACCCACGGATTCCACCTGACTGTTTTGGTAAACAAACCTGTAATCCGTGGATTTCTCCAAAATGCTCATGACCTTTTCGAGAGATGCCTTTTCTACCTGCAAAGACACTTTAGCATCCTGACCGAATACAGACGCCGAAACCGGCACTACACTCAAGAGTAGAAAAAACATTAAAAACCTCATAGCTAACCACATTTTTAACAACCATCTAATCCGAAGATGGACACAATTACCTGTTTTTTTCATACATTTGTAAAGTTTTAAAATATAACAATCCCGGCTTTTGCCGGATTTAGGGACGAGGTAGTGCAAATACCTCGTCCTTTATTTACGCCTCACGAAAATACTTTTCCCTTTTACTTCAAATTCCGTATCACCTGCCATCTGCAAAAGCCCGACGATCTCTTCAAAACGCTCGAATCGCTGAATATTCCCGGTAAATTCAATATCCTTGCGAGAAACATCTTCATAGAAAACATCCACATCATACCAACGTGCCAATGTGTTTAGTACTTCTTCCAATCGCTGTTTGCGAAATACGAAATTCCCGTCCTTCCAAGCCGTGTACAGGGTCACATCAACAGTTTCACAGGACAAAACACCCTCATCCGTCAGAACCGCCTGTTCTCCCGGAGCAAGCACAAGACTTTTATCATCTTTTGAAATAAATTTCACTTTCCCCGAAACAAGCGTGGTCATTTGCTTATTCTCTTCCGGATAATAACGAGCATTAAATTCCGTTCCAAGCACTTCTATACGATTCTCTCCTATCTCCACGATAAAAGGTCGGTCAACCTCCCGTTTCACCTTAAAATAGGCCTCCCCCACGAGAAACACTTTACGCTCCCGATCACCAAACTTCACGGGATAACGAAATCTTGTTTCCGAATTGAAATACACTTCAGTACCATCCTCCAATGTAATCGGGTACTCCCCACCCCTCGGAACCCTCAATTCATGATACGGTATCTCCCCCGCCAAATCCTCACATTCGTAACGTATTCCCCGGTTTTCCTTTAATATCTTTACCCCATCCAAATCTAACTCCACGGAATTCTCCTTTTCCGCATCGAGGGCCAAGCGTTGCCCATTAGCCAGAATCAATTCTGCCTTTACTTCTCCCGGATGAATTTCTCGTTTTTCCTGTTTGACTATCTCCAAATCCTCCCCTCCCGATTTATAATAATAGAAACAGAATAATAAAACCATCGGTATTGCCACAGCAATCCCTTTATAAAGCCACCCGGATATAAAATGCTGACTTTTTCTTGTTTTACGTTCCACTTCCCGCCAAGCTGCCTGTTTGTTCAATTTCCGGATCACCTCCAATCGCTGATTCCGATTCTCTCGTCCCCGCACTCTTAAATACAACGCTTTATTCTCTTCACTTTCATTAATCCACTCTTTCAGCTCTTGCTTTTCCGATTCTTTAATCTCTCCATTTAAATCTCTGACAATCAAACGAGAAATATCTAATCTTGGTATCAAATCATTCATTATACCTTCGATTGTTGAGAGCAAATTTATGGGAAAAACAAAGGACAAGGTAAAAAAGGAAAGAACTGAATACCAATGGTTAACAAAAAGAAGGTATAAAGTCTTTAGAGGAATTTGTGAATATTATTAAACGAACGTTTAATGATAAAAATATCGCTTCTCATATATAATACAATTCACCCCCGTATCTGGGTGAAAACAAAATTAAAAAAATATTCCAGAATACGAAGAGAGAGAAAGAGAGAAGCCGGTTTTAATTAGATATTATTTAACGAGTCGACCTCTCTAAAACGTTCATTCTACCGACTTCAAAATATTAACAACTGGCTATCATTAAATTAACTAAACAAGAAAGTATTTGTAAAAATAAATTAGAAAATACATAAAATCCGAAAAGTGACTTTTTCAAGTCCCTCTTCGGATCTCCTGCATTTTATAAAAATACTATTTCGAGAAGATTTCTTCTAAACGTTGTTCCAACTCTTTTCCATACAAATTAACAGCCACGATAATTCCTTCCGGATTAATCAAAAATACCCGGGGAACAGAAGAAACACCAAAAGTTTTAGCCACTTCATTCCTCTGATCTAAGACGTGTTTCCACGGAGTCTGATCTTCTTCTATGGCTTGTTTCCATGCATCAGGATTTTGATCAATACTCACACCTAAAACTTCAAATCCATCCTGCTGATATTTTTTGTACAACTCAAGAACATGTTTTCCTTCCCTACGACAAGGCGCACACCAAGATGCCCAAAAATCCAACAATACCCACTTCCCTCTTAAAGAAGATAAAGCAAAAGATTTTCCCTCAACATCGGGTAAATTGATCTCTGGAACATTAACTCCGACGGCAACCTTTCTCATTAAATCTCTACGTTGAGTTATAAGACGAACGTCGTTATTATTTTCCATCCCAGTATAACTCCGCACTAAAGAATCTAACTCTGCATATTGCATCTTTTGCATGAGTGAAGCACGATAAAAACAAGCTGCCGCATACTTATAGTCAGAATTACCTAAAAAGTCTGCTCGGAAAATTTTTCGAGCTTTCGTTGCATCGGTAAAAGCTTTTGTTGCCGCACGTACTTTCTCCCGATCTTTAGTTTGAAATGAATTCTGATAAGCTTGGGCACACTCCATCTCCACTCTTTCCAAACGACGCTCTTCTTCGTTAAAATATCCCCACAATTCATTTGTCGGCGTACCTATTACTTTCCCGTAATATACCGAATCTTTTTTTACGGCTATTTGAATCTTCCCCGGTTCAAGGAATAATGTCAAACTCCCTCGTTGATCATCAAAAAATAATTGTACGGACTGGATTTCCGATATTTCTCCTTTAAACTCGAAACGCCCCTTTTGGATGTCCGAAGAACCCAATTCTTTATAACCATCCATCGTTTTCTGCTTCATCACAACCCGTCCGGAATCCATCCCTTCAATTTTTCCACCAATTTTGTATTGGCCTGTATGTTGCGCATGAACCACGCAACATACAAGCACAAACACCACACAAACCAATATCTTCCTCATCCTATTTCTCTCTATAAGTTACATCAACGGGAGTTCCGAATCCACTGTGCATAGTAGACTCAACAAAATCATCACCGATCACCGTTGGCAAATCATACGTACGTACCACACCGTTCAACTCTCCGCCGGATTTCACCGATCCCACGATCAATTTTCTTTGTAATTCATTACATACCGGATCGTATGCAGAATTTATGCCTCTAAACAAATTAAACTTCAACATTGTAATCGTTTCACTATCCAAATGAATAGGTTCTGCTTTATGCCCTTCCAAATCGAAATAATACACCGTGTTCCCGACAGCATAAAATACCCACGGATTATTCGGATGTACGGCAAAACACGTAGCATTCTCAATTTCCGGGTAGCCATTCAATTCAATGAATTTTTTCTGAGCCCCCCCTGCCCCAAAAGAAGGCATCCCCATTACATATAAATAACGTGCATAAGGAGCTTCAGTATCCTGCAATATCGCATAAGTAGTTCCTCCGTCATACAATGAATTTTCCATCCAAACAAAATCCTTCCCTGTCTTCCAAGAAAATAAGGATTCTTTCACTGACATCAACTCACAATTTCGCATTCCCCCCGTTGCAAGTTTCACAAAACGTTTATTAGATGTATCATACAGTATGATATCATTGTACATAGCAGTCGATGATGTATTCACGCCAACCGCCGGAGCAACATTAAAATAATTTCCATTATCACCTGCTAAATAATTAATAGGGACTCCAAAAAGTACCTCTTGTCCAAAGGTTGTTCCCCCAAAAACATATTTATCCGAAACCAATAGTTCCCAACCCATTCCTGCCGTTCTATTCGTGGCTGAAAAATCAACCGGATACTCCAACATTTCATAACGGATTTCATTTGCTTCATCCCATTGGTAAGTCGCAACATCAAGTGCAGCGGTTGCAGTCTCGGTAACAATATAAAATCTTAAATCCGTTCCCCATTGATTATAATACATTTGATATACCGAATTTATTCTCTTAGGCCCTTTCAACTCTGGAGCGTCCTGCAATATATCACGTACAACCATATCCTCTTTAGCGGACATCGAAATCAAATCCAAACGGGCATTTCCATTTACATCCGAAAGCACCAGCCAACCTTCATTTAATTGGGTAGTTACTCTCAATTTGAATGTCCCTTTCCAAGTTACCCGAGTAATCGTATCCTTCACCAAGCAATTCACGTTGTACTCGCCATCCGGAAGTTCCACAAAATAGCTCAAATTTTCCTCTTCTCCAATCAAATACGAGGTCGTTTGAGTCTCTCCGGCTTTCAATTCGGACACGGCTTCCCATTTAAAGCTATACCGATCCGGCATACTGCCGTCGTCAGCTGTTGCTTCGATAACCGGGGTTGCCCGCAAAGTATCCACATTTCGGTATTTCACCTGCAACTCCTCTGGCAATCCTGTTATATGCAATTCATTGATTTCGTGATAATCATAATTCCCTTTATCATCAAAACAGGCACTTAAAACCACCGTGATGAATAGCATTACTAGAAATAATATATTTTTCATCATTCTTCTCTTTTATGATTCTATTTATAATACTTATCACCCATTTTCATCAACGTCACGTTGTCATCTTCATAGATCGGGTTACCGTTCGCACTATATTCATCTAAAATCTGTACCATTTTAGCTCCAACATATTGTTGACGAGAAGCAAGCATATATTCCGGATCATTAAACATATTCCGTGTCATATTCATCTCCGTACACATGAAATCCAATTTCTTCACCGAAAATTCACCAAATTCAGGAATACTCCATTTCAACGGAGGAGTCATAATCTCGGAGAAATAGATTCTATAACGAATGGCGCTATACCCTTCATCATTTGAAGAGGTTACTTTGGTCGGATAACTTAACGTAAAATCGTTGTTCTCTTCCAATTCCAAAATAATGTAACGTTCCTCTTTTTTCAAAATTTCCGGTCGTAACAGTTCCACAAGAATCGCACCGAACGTGTTCCCCGCCGGAATAGTGTATGAATCCGCCAAAGCTTTATAATCAACATCCACTGTAGCATTCGTTTCGGCCACTTTCACTTTCACCTGTCGGTCGTAATCTTTCACCTCACCACCGGTTCTCACCATAATATAGAGAGAATCCACCTCCTTATTCACATCCACGTAAGCAAATGAGAAATAGGTAGAATCCAAACCTGCTGACGGATTGAAATAGATAAAATCACGCCCGGAATAAAGATCCAAATCTTTCTGGCAACTCCAAAGACTCACAATCAGAGCTGCAAATATGAATATATATTTTTTCATCGTACGGTTCATATTTAATTTCTATAATCGGTTTCGCTATCCGGCAATGGGAATTTATATTTGACTTCGTCCATAGTAACCATACCGCTGTCGTCTCCGGCCGGGATAGAAGACACGTTCAGACGTTTATAGTAGAAGAACAATTGACCTTCTCCGAAAAACTCTTTCATATATTCCTCTTCCAACACTTGCTGAATATCCACCATTTCGGTATCCTCAAAAGCAACAAGTCCCCTGTTTCTCCGCACCAGATTCAAACAAGCCCGAGCCTCCGTTTCATCGTCCGTGGTCTCCGCCACGATATAAAACATCTCGCTGATCCGAATCATTGGTACCAAATAAGAGAAAAACGGATCACTCTCCTCAGGGGCTTCATATTTATGGAAACAACGGAAAGTGTATTTACCATTGTCCGGCTTGATCCAGAATGGAGTGAAACGACAATCACTCGTACTTTCCGTCAAGAAGATGTTCAACAAACTTGTATTCGTCGGAGCCAATATGCCGTTGTCCAATTCCGGTGTAAAATAATTCGTAAATATTTCACCACGTTGTTTGTTCTCCAACCCAAATAATACTTCTGTCGAGAACACCCGATCCTTACTCTTATTTCCACTCTCCATTAGTGAATTGTAATCCGCAAAAGGATACCATTTAGACTGTATTTCTACCAATTTACGAGCCATGCTCAAAGCGTCTTCATTACGCCCGGCATACAAATACACGCGAGCCATCAAAGCCTGTACGGCATAATAATTCAATCGATAAGTACGCAAACGCAGATCATTAACCCCATCGCTAGCCGCAGAATTTCTCGGGCCTTCCGTAATCACCGGATCTTTAACCAATAATTGCTCCGCCTGTTTCAAATCCTCCAACACGTTATCAATTACTTTCGAAGCCGGGAGGATATTGGAACCTTGGTAAGCAAATTTCTTGTTGTAACAGATGGAAAGTCCCTCCGGATTCGTCTTGTAAACAGGCCCGAACAGACGTAATAAGTCAAAATGTAACATGGCTCTCAAAGCCAAAGCCTCACCGTAAATAATATTGTAATTGTCGCCCGTGAAAACCTCTTTACGCAAATCGGCATTCTCCAACAATTTATTACAATTCATGATCAGTGAGTACATCTTCTGCCACAACCCATCAATACTCTTCTTCACATCGTCATCACCGTAATTGTAGGCTACCCACTCCTTGTAAGAACCGATCGAGCCAAGATTATACCGTTGAGCCAGAATTTCCACCATTCTAAACATCAAATCTCCCCCGTATAACGTCCCTTGATTCAACTCCACGTATACCCCCGTTAAAGCTTGTTTAAACCCTTCTTCGGTTTCATACAACTGATCTTCCAACACCTTGTCAATTGGCTTCAAATCCAACCAACTATCACAACTGCTCATAACAACCACAAGCAATGCGACACATACCGTTCTTATTGATTTTAACACTTTCATATCACATCATTTAAAAAGTTACAGAAAGGGACATTGACATCGTACGAGCAAACGGATAGTCAATACCACGTTCCTCCTTCACACTGGAAATCCGGAAAATTTCATTCATATTCGCCTGCAAACGAACAGCCGACACTCCAAGTTTGGCCAATTTCTTAGGATTAAAATCATATCCAGCAGAAATAGATTCTCCACTTAACACGTTTTCACGTTGAATGAATCGGGAAGAAATCTTCGTGGTCTCCGTCAATGAAATTCCCTTGAATTGAGCTCGGTCCCCGGCTTTTTGCCAACGGTCATACAACGCCCGTTTATCCTGATTATATTTTAATGAACTTTCTGAAATATTCTCTACTTTCGTATACATCGCATTATTAAACACATCCGCACCTAACTTGTAACGGAAAAAGAATGAGAAAGAAAAACCTTTATAATACAAGGTACTTCCCAACACCCCTTCCAACTTAGGTTGACTATTACCCACAATCACTTCATCTTTCACATCATACTCGAAAGTATAGGTCCCATCTTTCTTTATAAACACTTCCCGCCCCGTGGATGGATCAATTCCCAAAGAACGAACAGCCCACAAAGAATTCGGATCACCTCCATCATAATAACGTGTCAAACTGGTATTCTTATCCCGGTAAGATCCATCTCCTTCTACATCGCCTTCCTCTCGATTCGATTCGTTCAATTTTTCCAAACTATTACCTATATTCTCATAACGGGCTTTTTGCCATCTGAAATTAACACTTAATGTCCAGTTAATCCGATCTGACGGACGATATATCGGTGAATATTTCAAGGTTCCGTTCACCCCTTTGGTAAGTTGACTTCCCATGTTTGTTCCCACCGAAGTAATACCCACGGAAGAAGGGACGGTGATATAAACCAACAAAGGATCCGTATCCTTAATAAAATAATCCATGTTCAAGTTCAAACGATTACCTAACAAAGAAATATCCACACCTACATTTTTATCCAGTGTTTTTTGCCATTTCAAATTAGGATTACCAATCGCATCTACCAATACACTCGTTCCGAAAGAACTTTGCATCCATGTATTAAATGCATAACTCGTCACGGATTGATAAGAGCTAAAATTCTGATTACCGGGATTTCCGACAGAAGCTCTGATCTTTAACAAATTTATCCAACTTATCTCACGCAAAAATGCTTCATTATGCAAGTTCCAAGCCAAACCCACAGCCCACGTTTCCGTGTAGCGTTTGTTGCTACCGAAAGCAGAAGAACCATCTAGACGGAAATTCACATCTAACAAATAACGATTGTTATACGCATATCCCCCGTTAAAATAAATACTGTGGGAACGACTTTCATTTTCCGAATAGGTCGGTTTGCTACCTTCTCTAAAACCATTCGAGAAAGAAGGTTTCGTGAAATTCCCGTTCGGGAAGCCTGAAACTGAGTATCCCTCGTTCGTCGAAGAACTGGAACGAAGATTTGTTCCGACCACCGCATTTACCTGATGAACTTCTTTCAATAAAGCCCCGTAAGTTAAAGTTAAATCACCATCGTAATAAAATTCACTAACCGTCGTAGAGGTGTAACTACCCTTTTGATCCTGCACGTAATTGTCAAATCTCGAATGTTGCGGGGAGATAAATTGTTCCGTTTTCTTCACGCCTTTACCTATCCCCAAACGTCCTCTCAGGTACAAGGACGGCATAATTCTCCATTCTAGATTCAAATTATTTCTAAAACTAAACTGATCTTCTTCATCAAGGTTGTTCAAACTGTAATTCCAAAGCGGATTACCCACGGAATAGGTCGTATTCGTACCCGGGATGTCAAAGTGATCGAGATAACGCTCGATCTTTCCATTCGCACCTGTTTTCCGATAATAAGGATTGGCTCTCGAAAATTCGGAAAACGGTACAACCGGATTCTCCGCTTTGTTATAATCTAATGAAAATTTATTAGCAAAAGAGATTTTCCCTTTTCGGTAACTCAAATCAAAGTTTCCACCGATAATATTACGGCTTGACATTTTCATCACTCCGGAAATATTATTATAGTTTATGCCCAAACCGTAACGTACAGCCTCATCTCCACCTTCCGCATAAAGGTTATGTTTATGGCTGAATCCCACTCTCAACGGTTCATGCAACCAGTACGTATTCACCCCGCGAGCGACATCTGCACGACGACTGTTATACAAGCTGTCTAACACCGATTGTGTCATTCTTGAACCGGCACTTCCCGAGGAAGAAGCGTCATAATACCCCGCTAACTTTTCAAATTCCAATTTTTCAGCCGCATTCATCAAGTTATAATCAGAAAGATCCGGCATTGAAATACTAAAATCACCTACATACGAAATCTTAAACTTACCCTGTTCTGGTCTCTTGGTTTCAATTACGACCACACCGTTGGCAGCCTTTGATCCATAAATAGCAGTAGAAGCCGCATCTTTCAAAATCGTAACAGACTCCACCCGCTCCATATTCAAGTCAGTTATGACTTGTAAGGTCGTCTCGAATCCGTCCAAAATAAACAATGGCTGATTCGGATCAGTTCCAAATTGCTCTTTCAACCCGATCACACTCGTTTTACCACGAATTTCAATATCCGGTAATCTGTTCGGGTCCGATCCGAATTGATTATTTTCCATAATGGAAAAAGAAGGATCCAACGTTTTCAAACTCTGAATCAAGTTCTGGGAACCAACCATTTTTAACTCTTCTTTCTTAAATGTTGTCGCAGAACCGGTAAAACTCTCTTTTTTTCTCTGGTAAATACCGGTGACCACAACCTCATCCATTTCTGTCACATCTTCTTTCAAGACGATCTCCAATGGTTTTGCACCCTCTCCGTTCACCTTTACTTCCTGTTGTTTATATCCTATAAACGAGAAAACAAGTACAAGATGATCCTGCTTTGGCAATTCAAAACTGAACTTACCATCAACGTCAGTAACCGCACCAATCTGAGTACCTTTCAGTAATATTGTTACTCCCGGTAAGAATTCACCTTTCTCATCTTTCACCGTTCCGGTAACCTTTATCTTTGTCACCTCCTTCTTTTCCGGCTCTTCCGGGCGAACAATAATTAATGTCCCGTCAAACTCAAACATCATTCCCGTATTCATTAATACTTTGCGCAAAACGTTCTCCACCGTCTCATCAACCGCCCGCACGGAAACCAATCCTAATTTTGTAGCCTGTTCCGTATTAAACACAAACGACAAATTCGTCTGCTTCTGAATTTCATCAAACAACACCTTAATCGAAACTTGCTTTAAATCAAGATTTACCCGTTCTTGTTGAGCTAACGTTGATGCTGATAATCCCAACGTAAAACACAACAACAATGAAATACATAGCTTCATCATCAATAAAATTTTTCGTTTTCTATGTCCACCCAAAGACAGACATAACCGTTTTTTTTTCATATATTTGCAATATTAAGATTATTATTTGCGACAGTCGTTTTCCTAGGACTCCTGTCGTTTATCGCTAACAACGGAGGATGCGCTAACATCCGCCGTTTTTTTATTCTGTAACTACAATTGTTCTATCCTTTATCGTAAAATGTACACCAACCATCTTACTAATCGCATTTAAAATAATTTCTACATCTTCATATTTCTCCATATGCCCGGTAAAATGATATCCTTTCACTTTTTCACTTCCATAAAACACATCCACGTCATACCAACGAGACAAACGATTCAAAATATCCTCCAATCCCTCATTCTCAAACACGAAAAAACCTTCTTTCCAAGCCGTATAAGTCCTTACATTTACATTTCGGATTCCTTTAAATTCCCCATTCACATCAAACTCGGCCAATTGTAAAGGCTCCATCATATATTCCTGCCCCGAACTCTTTCCCCGAATCCCCACTTTACCTGATACTAACGTGGTCTGCGTTCCACCGATACCATAAGTATTCACGTTAAATTCCGTCCCGTAAACTTTTACCCGAACGGCATCTGTTACCACATAAAATGGTCTATTCGTGTCTCTTGCCACTTCAAAATAAGCCTCTCCCGACAAATGCACTTGCCGCTTTTTACTATCAAATTGTACCGGATATTTCAACTCTGAAGCGGCATTCAAATACACTTTCGTTCCATCTGACAACACTACCGTATACTCACCTCCTCGTGGAGTCTTCAAGGTATTATATTGTAACGTAGAAACAGCCTTTTTCGAATCTTGGTAAACAATTCCAGCTTGTCCGTTTTTCACCACGAAATCCTCCTGCACGCAAATATCTCTTTCCTGAGAAGGTAATAAAGCGATTGTCTGCCCTTGGGCTGTTATCAACATGGCTTTATGTTCTCCCGGTATAATTCCCGGATTACCGACAGCCATTTGAGACGGAATTTCATCTTTTTCCAGTTGTAACCAACAAATCACGGACAATAAAGGTATCATGACAATCGCTGCATATTTCAAAAGTAGCCCAATAGAATACTTTTGATGTTTAGAGCGAATATATTCCATATAATTCCCCAACTCATGTTCCACCCTCTCTTCGGAAGGAATTGGCCCACTCGTCAAATTCCAAGCTTTCTTCAATTGATTAAAATAAACCTCGTTCGACGGATCCGTTTCCATCCATCGAGCCAAAGCCTGAATTTCGTCCGGTGTTGCTATCCCGTCCAAAACTTTTAAAATCAATTCGTCTTTATCAGATTCTTGCATCATATCTCTATCCGTTATATCCTTATAACGACTAAAGACAAATTTACCCCTAGAGATTTTTCAAAAATTTTGAATAAAAATAAAGCACAACAACCATCCCAACTCTTTCCGCAAACGGACAAAAGCTGTAGTCATTTGTGCTTCAACAGTTTTCATGGATATATTTAATTGTTCGGCAATCTGTTTATTGGAAAGTCCATCCACTTTGCTCAACACGAATATCTCCCGGCATCGTTCCGGCAACTTATTTATAGCATCCTGTATCGCTCCCTTCAAATCCTCATCTAACAGAGCTTGCTCCGCCTCGGGCGTCTCCACGACTTTCGAAAAATAAAAATCTAGCAATTCCTGATTGATATAATTACTTTTCACCTTTTGATGCTTGATTGTATCCATACAAGCATTATAAACAGACTTATAAAGATAAGGGCGCACTTGAAGTTCCTCGTGCAATTCCCTGCGCCGCTCGTACAACCGGCAAAAACACTCCTGCACCACATCATTCGCTGCATCTACATCTTTCAAAATACGTCCAGCATAATTTAATAACGGACCATAATACATACGGAACACGTAAGCAAAAGCTACTTCTTTCCCTCTTTGGAGGTCAGCAATTAACTGTTCCGAATTATATTCCATATTTATACGACTCTCGTTTAATATTATCCAGATTCACTTCGTACAAATATACAACAATCCATGAAAAAAAAAAGAACTTCCTAAAAAGTCCTTCCGGTATTAATTTTAGATTTTAGATTCCAGACATACAGGGCCGGACACAACTACCCCCTCTAACTCCCCCTTACACAGGGGGAGCCGGAGGGGGTAGTTGAGTTAGACCTTGTGCGGCTGACATCTAAAATCTAAAATTACCTGTTTTCTTCTTTCAGCAAATAATCCACCAAAAAACTAATCTCATTCGCCAGCTCCAACGGGTTACCGAAATAACCGTTCGAACTCCAACGTAATTTACCCTTCTGGTCGATAATCATCTTGTGAGGAATCCCGTTAATTTTGTATTTATTATAATACAGGCCATTCCCTTTCCCGTCCGGGCTAACATCATACAATACCTCGAACGGGTAATTCTTCTCTTTTATAAACTTCGGCACCGTCGTCTTGAAATTCTTATCATTTTCGCATGTTGAAATAAAATAGAACGCCACGTCCGGATTCTCCGCGTACCTCTCCACGGCCATCTTCATCCCCGGCATAGCTGCCTTACACGGTGAACACCACGTGGCCCAGAAATCAAGCACGATAACCTTCCCCTTCAGTTTCGACATATCAACCGTTTTCCCATTCATATCCTCCAACACGAAAGGCTCTATATCCTGATCAATAAGCGATGCCAGCAAATGCTGCTCGAACTCTGCAACATGATCCGCAGAACGCAACCCATTGAGATAAATCTCGAAATCTCCCGACGGATTCTTCTCACGGAAATCCTTTTCAAGCGTGGCAATCATCTCAGGCGTAGCCGCATCATGCGCTATACTCGATTCCAAAAACGGGATTACCAACTGATCATAACCGTTAGCCGCGAGCAATTGTGCATATGTTTCATTAAAATCCGACACCTTCCCGCCAAAGAAATCCTTCACCGACTCCATCACTTCAAGCCCTTCGGGATATGCACCCGTCTCGTAAAGCACTTTCCCGTGCGTGATCGCGTAACCGCGTGTATCCCATTTCACCTGTTCCCGCCATTGCCGGGGAGAAAAACGAGCCCTAGAATTATAATACCGGTCTTCACCCCGTTCCGCCCGCTTTTGTATCTCGGCCCAAATCGCATCCGCGTGCGGACGCACCTGCTCGTATGTCACCATGCCATGTTTTAATTGAAGTTGCACGACACGGTAGTAATACTCGGCCAATGCCGAATACGGAACAAACGGGAGTAACTCATGTAATAACTTATAATCCTTCTTATTCACGATTCGGTCCTGCATGGACGACCAGAAAATACGCCCGTAAAAAGAACGGGATAAATCAGTCTGCGGTACCGGAAATTTCTCTTGTGGAAACCGTCGCAACATATCTTCCAATAATTGTAACTTTGCATCCGGCTCTCGTTCCATGTAGACCGCCCAAATTGCCTTATCCCTAGCCAATATACCATCAGGAAAACGTTCCAAAATCAAAGCCTCCACCTCTTTCGCCTTCTCTTCATTCTTCAACATATCCTTGTATATCTCGGCTACCCGAATAAGAGACAACTCGGCAGGAGCCTCCAAACCTAAAATATACTCAATATCTTGCTCGAAAAGATGGTTCTGCTCTCCCGATCCGTTCTTATTCAAATTCTTGGCCGCGTAATAAGAGAGAGTTTCACGAGACTCCGGAAAAAAACGATATTCATACCCTACCCACATCTGCAACACGTTGTCATCTATCTGAGCATCTTCTTTCGAAAAACCGGGAACGGCAAAATAATCGAAACTCTTGCTCCGTAAAAGTCCCCAATGAATGTAAGCCCCTTGTTGAGACTTGGCTTCTCCATCCACCAACTTGCTCACGAACACGCCATACTGTCCCATCAACGGGCCGGAATCCCACTCACCATTATCACCATAAAACTTACAAGCTAACAACACGCATTTTTCAGGCACTTGATAAGTCGCGATCCATACACTATCCCGCTTCACCATATCCAGATCATCCGCCCTCCAATCGTCACCATCACAAAGGTATATAACCCCCGTTATCGTCTGGCTACCAGCCAAAGGCGTAAGTGCGCTATTATAAGATAAAGTCACCGGTTCTCCCACCAGCACAACAGAAGGTTCAAATTGGAATGGCCCCTGTTTTTCCTGTGCGTACGCGGTCAAACCGCATACACACAGAATTAATACCAATAATTTTTTCATGTCAATCTTAACAATTTATTCTACCACGTGTTAAAATGCGGTTTGATATTCATATCCGCCACCTTACCAAACCCTTCGAATGTATTTAGTGGCGTTTGACTTGTCAGCCTACCACTCGCCGGATTGAATCCGAACTCGTACACCTTTCCCTGCGTACCGTTCCATGTCGCGATATACAGCAATCTCTCGTTCACCGCGCTCAGCAAAGTCGGTTTATATATCCGAATAGATGTAATCTCTTCGCCACTTGGGAAATCCGGACTGATCTTGATCGCCGTATTCGCCTCCCCGTAATCATACAAATAGACATTCCGGTCGGATGCATAAATCAAAACTTCACCCAACGTCCCAATCTCAAAGAATTTTGCACTGGCAATCTCCGGGAGTGCCGACATATTCTTAATACCCAACGGGACATTCGTCGCGTCGGAACGCACGTTAAAGTCCATCGAATAAAGCCAGTAATTAGGTTGCCCCGGATCCTTGAATATTGCGTAAGTAATATAATTATACCCCCTGCCCAAGAACAGAATCTCCTTGCCAATATGATTGATATCAAATATATTACCGGGATCTTGTTCCGGGAATGGAGCCAGACAAGCCGGGTAATTATTACGTCCCAAGAAACGCTGACCGGCCACATCGTAAACCACCATCGGGTAGAGATAGCTATACCCGTTAGGCAGGACATTCTCCTTCCACACTTTCACCTCTCCCTCAACCGCATCCGATATTGCAATCGGGGCGGGAATAGCGTAATCCCATGTCGGGCGGTCACTCATAATCTCGTGCATATCGCCATTCGCCATGAAGAACAAACGGGTATCTCCATTCACACCCAAACCGACCACGTTCACCTCTGCCGGCTTATCAATAAATAACTCGTCGGCATCATGCAAAAACTGGAATGTCTTGTCGTCTATCTGGAACAAGTCCTGATCAGAAGCCACGTACATGGCATTAAAATTCCCGTAGTTCCGTCCCGCCACCCGGATCGTGGTCGGATTTCCCGGTAATTTACGCCCGTTAGCCTCCAGAATATTACGCAACCACTTCACCCGGTCCAGATCGGGAATAGAATTAGGCGTGGCAAGATAATCAAAGTCCGTCTCCCCGTTACTTCCATGCACGATAACAAACCCGTGATGAATATCCGTGGACACGATCAAATCAAACTCCATGTTCGACGTAACTCCCCGACTATTATCCGTCACGTAAATCACCGCTTTGTAATCTCCCGGGACATGACTTACCGGTATATCCAACTTCTTTTCCGTGGAAACCGGTTTCCACGTGGCAGTCTTACCCGGCTGGTAAATATACCACTCGTAACTCAAATTACCCTCGGGAATCGGGTTCCTCGTGAAAGCAACGGTAGGATCAATCTGCAACTCCTCGTACTGCAACACCGTGTACGTCATTTTAAAACCGACGGTATCAATCACGATGTCATTTATTTCCTTATAATCATAATTACCCTTGTCGTCATAGCATCCTGTCAGAAAGAGAATGCCTGTCAGCAACGCGAGCAAATAATATTTGTATTTCATATCTCTCAGATTTTAAAATGAAATTTCAACCTTCTCCACGGCATTATCATCCATGTATATCGGGCCATGCTCGGCACGGTACTCGGCGTAAGCCGCCTGCAACTGGGCCTTGAACGTGTACATCTCGGACACGGTAAACTTCGTCCCCTCGGAAGGACCCGAATCATATCTCGACTCTGCCGGGAAATCCGCGATCCCCAACGTGGACACGACAAAACTATATTTATTCACGCTATACTCACCGAAATACAACGTCGGCCAGTTCTGCGGTTCCATCAAGAAATCACCCACGTGAAGCGTGAAATACCCCTCTTCACTTCCCCCGTCACCCACGCCACCGAGTAAATCCTCTGTCGCGACAAGTCGCAACGTAATAGAAACCGCCTTTTCTTTCATGTCTGCCGTGCGATACAACGTGACCGGAAGTTGCGACCAGTATTCACCCGCTTTCATCACCCCCTCGTCCAGCCGGAAATGCGTGCCTTCAACTGCCGTGGAAAGTTCCTTAACCACCTCCGCCTTGAACTTGCGATCCCGGTCAACCACTGGTCCCATCAGACGCACATTAATCTTGGCTTCTATTTCCATTTGATCATAAGCCACGAGCGCGAACGAATAATTTTTCTCGTAAATCTGCACGACGATGCCCACGAAACTACTCCCTTCCTCATAGAAAAGGGCCCGACTACCACCTTCGAACTCCATCGGTTCGTTCTCCTCGCATCCCACCGCAAAAACGGACAACAAGAACACGAGAGCCAGATATATCGTTTTTCTACATTTCATAATTCCTAATATTATAGTTATTCACCAAGACGTCCTTCCACCTCATCATCAGGCAACGGGAGCACGTAAGTATCAGCACTCACTCCTTCCGTGTAAAACCGGATCGTGGGACTGTTTATTCGCTTGTAATAGTAGAACAATTGTCCCTCCATCACAAATTCCTTAGCATACTCCTTGAAAATTTCCTCCTGAATCTGATCTTTCGTCAAATTGGGATTCAAATTCAAATCTTCACCTAAATTACGTGCATTTCTGACCGTATTAAGATAACCGACGGCCCCTTCCGGATCGTTCTGGTTCAACCGACATTCGGCAGCAATATAGTATGCCTCGCTCATTCTCATGATAGGCACCTCTCCCGTGTACCCGTAATAATCGGCTGTATTATCCTGATACAACTTGATATGATACCGCGTACTTCCCCCGTCTAACGTCAGGTACTGGTACCTGTAATCATAGCTATAAGAGGCCTGATCCGTCTCGTAAACCGTTGTAAACTGCTCTTTCACCTTGGTATAGCCACCATCATCCCACGCCTCCATGACGGTCTGTAAATTAGCAATATCCAACGAAAATATCAATTCTTGAACAAACACGAGATTCCGTCCCGCAGGTGAAGGCGTAGTCACCGTACCTCCGGGTACCCAAGAAAAAACATCCTGCTTGATAATCGCATCTGCGGCCTTGAACGCCTCCCCGTAATCAGCCTTGTACAAATGGATACGCGCCTGTAACAACTTAACAGCGTAATAATTAAACTTGTGGTGACGCATACGCAAATAATCCGCGTAATCCACGGTTTCAGTTGTATATCCTCCGTTCTCGATCACCGGATCATTGACAAGCTCCTGCTCTGCAATCGTCAAATCACCCAAAGCTTTCGTGATCACCTCTGCGACGGTTGACAATTCTGTAACCTGATTATCAAACGTCTCCTCGTAAGGGATCGCCTTTGTACTCGCCCCGGTTTTATACGATGGCCCGAACAGGCGTACCAGATCGAAATGAAGGAAAGCCCGAAGAGCGTAGGCCTCACCTCGAATCACGTTATACTCAACCCCCGAAAACATGGTCTGATCAGCCTTATTAATATGCTCTATCAAACTATTCACATTCGCAATAACATTATACATCTTACTCCATACCGGATCAATAACTCCTTTCGCTTGATCCGTTGTATAATTATACTGCGAGAGGTCATAATACTGTCCCGACGCCGAGAAAGGCGTGGTGTATTGTTTCCCAAGCACATCCACCATACCAAAGGAAAGTTCTTGCCCATAGATAGCCTGATCACTCATCAACAAATAGATTCCCGTGAGAGCATCCTTAAACCCCTGTGCCGTCTTGAAATTATCGTCCACCTTGACTTCCGTCTGTGGGCGCACATCCAACCAGTTATCGCACGAAACCGTGAGTGTCAGCAATAGACCGGTAAATAATATTAATATCGTATGTCTCATTTTTCTATATCATTATAGGTTAGAAACTAGCTGAAAGCGAGAACGAAAATGTACGGGCAAAAGGATACTCGGTTCCCCGCTCTTGTTTAACCGTACTGATCCGGCCAATATCATTCATGTTAAATGACAAACGCAAACGATCAATCGGTGATCTCTTGACAAAGTTCAACTCACTGAAATCATATCCCACGCTAATCGCCGAGAAAACGAATTCATCCACATCCTCCACGAAACGAGTAGTCGGATAAGTACTTGATCTATTCGTAATATCCTTATATTTTGCCGCCACTCCCGGGGTATTCCATCTATCGTAAAGCACCCGCTTATCCACGTTTACCGAAGCAATATCCACGTTTTCGATCTTGTTGAGTAGCGTGGAATTATAAGTCTGCCCGCCATACTTGAACGTGAACGACAAATTCAGAGACAATCCCATGTATTCCATCGCGGCCCCGATATTCCCGGTCAATTTAGCCTCGCTATCCCCGGCCACGATCTGATCGTTCGTGTCCCAAGTATAGGAAAGCGAACCGTCTTTTTTCACGAAAACTTCTTGACCGTTAATAGGATCTATTCCAAGAGACTTGACCGCCCAAATCGCCGTCATACTCTGCCCTTCCGCGAACCGGACCACCGGTTTCCTGTCGGAATTATAATCGCCCACCTTTTCATCCTGCTCGTCATTTATTGAACGAAGAGCATCAGAAATCTTCACCAACTTGTTACTATTGTGTGCCACCCCGGCTGATATGCTCGCCGAAGCACGCTTTTCCCGGTTAGAATACACCCGCATTTGGGCACTAATCTGGTATCCCGCATTTTCAACTTCACCGAGGTTCTCCTTGTAGGTACCGAAACCGGTTGAAGGAGCCAAATTCACGTCCGTCAACAAATTCGTGGTAACATTCGAATAATAGTCAAACCGCAACGACAACTTGTTGAACAACGTCAAATCGGCACCTAAATTACGGTCATACTGTTTCTGTCCCCGAAGCCCCGTGTTGGCAACTCCTAACAAATACACACCCCGATCACCACCATTATAATTTTTATCGGTAAAATAACCGTATGTCGCGATAGCCATATAGGGATCGAAATTTTCCGAACCGGTATATCCCAGCGAACCTCTCACCTTAAACACGTTGATAAATGGCAGAGAGGCCATGAACTTCTCATGGTGAATATTCCACCCCAGTCCAACAGACCAGAAATGCCCCCAACGATCGTCGGTTCCAAGTTGGGACGATGCGTTAGCCCGATACGTGAAATCAAACAGGTAGCGATTATCATACGAATAGTTGACAGACCCCACCAAACCGATGGAACGGGTTTTCGTTTCACTTCCCGCGGGTTTCGTTCCCGAATACATATTTCCAGCCGTGATATAGTCCGTGAACGGGGAAGGAAATCCTACCACAAGCACCGACATACTCTGATTGTTACTCGATTCCAGATTCCAGAGCGCATTGGCATAAACCAAGTGTTTCCCCTTCTGCAAAGAATAGGACAATCCGACGTCCGCGGACAAAGCCAACGACTCGGAATTTCCTTTCTCGTACTCCCCGCGATTCACGTAATTGTCCCCTCTCGGGTCATACGTGGAGCCCGCGAATTTTGTGTGATCGGCCGGGTAAAAACGATCAGTCGCGTTGAATGATTTCGTCAACCCGAAACGTCCCGTCACCCGCAAATTCTCCAAAATCGTCCACTCGGCATAAAAATTCTCCGTGATCGTCGTGTACGTTGTCTTGTCGATAACATCCAACTCCCCGTTGTACAGCGGGTTCGGTGTCCCGTAATAACCGGTCGACTGACTATAATAAGTCTTTATCAGGTGACCATTCTCGTCACGCACCCTCAAATACGGGTTCATCGCCGCAAAAGCGCTAAAAGAACCGTAAGGTGAATTTTCTGCCCGGTTCGTGCTGATCGAAAGATTATTTCTAAAATTAAGATTATTATACCGGTAGGCCAACGTGATATTACCTGACAGCGTCTGCCTGTCAGATCCTTTCATAACACCCTTCACGTCATTATAACTGATATTCACGTCATAACGCATCTGTGAATCTCCCCCACTCAATCCGAGTGAATGTTTTTGTCCCACACCCGTACGCAACGGCTTCGAAAGCCAGTAAGTGTTCACCCCGCGTTCCACCTCTTTCAAATACCCGTAATACTCCTCTAGCAATGCCGCCTGCTCCGTTCCCCCGCTTGCCACGTATTTATTAGCCCGCCATTCAGCCTCCAATTTCTCAGCTGCATTCGTCAGGTTATAACTGGTCAGGTCAGGAGCCGTGATATCCAAACTCCCCGTGTAAGATACATACAAGTTTCCGGACTTGGGTAATATCGTCTCTATAACCACCACGCCATTGGCCGCCTTGGCCCCGTAAATCGCCTTGGCCGCCGCATCTTTTAACAACGTGATACTACTCACGCGATTCATATCCAAATCGTACACCGTTTCAAGCGTTGTCTCGAAACCATCAAGAATAAAAAGCGGTTGGTTCGGATTACCCGTGTATTCTCCCTTCATATCGGGAATCGTCGTGCGCCCCCGCATCGTGATCTCGGGTAGCTGATTCGGGTCACTACCGAATTCCAAGTTATCCGCCACGATAAAAGAAGGATCCAGATTCTTCAGACTGGCAATCAGATTCTGGTTACCCACTTTCTTCAAATCATTTCCCTTGAACGTGACCGCCGACCCCGTGAAACTTTCTTCCTTCCGGGTAAACATACCGGTGATCACAACCTCGTCCATCGTCTGCAATTCTTCTTCCATCACGACAGACAACGGCCTCCGGTTATCCCGAACCGCAATCTCTTGGGTTTTATAGCCGACGAAAGAGAAAATCAACACGACACTATCCTGTTTGGGCAGGTCAAAATTAAATTCCCCTTTCCCGTTTGTCACGAACCCCATCGTCGTTCCTTTCAACCGGATTGTCACCCCGGGCATCATCTCTCCTTTCGTATCCTTGACAGTACCCCTCACCGTCATTCGCACGACAGAGTCTCTCGCTGTCACGGGATTCGGTTGTATCACGATCGTGTTATCCACGAGGCGATAAGTCAGCCCGGAACCCTTCAGACAAGCGTCCAGTACATCCTTGATATCTACATTCGTGTACTGCAAATTCAAGTTCCGGATTCCCGTCACCTGATGATCCCTGTACAAGAATGTAAAATCCGTCGAATGTTCCAAAATCTTCACCACGTCCTCGAACGACGCATTTTGTAAATGCACCGTTACCCGGGTCTCTTGACTATACACGCTGGCTGACAATTGGAACGTCGACACGAACAAAATTAAGGCTAAAAATCTCATAATTAAGCACGTTTTCCGCAACCTTTCTTTCCGAGAAAGATCATGCATTCGTTTTTTTTTCATACATTTGTAACGTTTAATAAAACAATTCCGGTACTACCGGGGTTCAAAAGACGGGATACGGCCAATATCCTGTCTTTTTTATTTTACTCTTATAAACCACTTCCTTATCTCTCTACATCTTCATGACACTTCAGAAAGAAAAAGGAGGTATATCAAATCACACTTTTTTTAGAAACAATCACCTTGAAAATTAAAACATTCATACCTACACCGTCAGTTCAATACAGATCTTATTGACTCTCAACCCTATTCAAGTAAACCATCACATCATTTCTATCGTTTTTATACCGGATCACTTTCGTGTAAAGCGCTATTAATAGCTTTATTAAAAAACTATATCAGGAAGTGAACAGGTAGTATTCATCTAATCTATATGTTATGATTATTAAAGATCGTAGTATATCCCTGACGCAACCCAACGTTATCTCTCTCGAATATAAATGTTATTTCCTTTTACCGCGAATTCAGTGTTCCCTGTCATCTCTAACATTTCCACTACCTTGGAAAAATCCTCGTAACGTTTCATTTTCCCGGTGAACGTTACCTCTTTCTGCGAAGGACTTTCCCAGATAATATTCACGTCATACCAACGGGCAACCACTCGCATAATCTCCTCCAGACGTTGCTGCTTAAAAGCAAAAACACCTTCTCTCCACGCTGTATACAAGTAAGGGTCGACCTTTTGGGATTTTACCCGACCGGATTTATCCAGCACGGCCTGTTCTCCCGGCACTAACACAACTGACTCATCCCCGGCTGTAAACAGGACACTTCCCTCAACCAACGTGGTTAACACCTCATCTTCATCCCGATAGGCCCGCACATCAAAACTCGTACCCAACACTTTCACGACTGACCCGTTCACTTCCACGCTAAATGGATGTTCCCTGTCCTCGATCACATCGAAGTAAGCTTCACCGGTTAAATACACTTTCCGCTCCGGCCCCACGAAACTCACGGGATAACGAAGTGCAGACTCGGAATTCAAGTACACTTTCGTCCCGTCACACAAAATGATCGAATACTCACCCCCGCGAGGCACCCTCAACGTGTTATAACGCTCTTCCCGAACGAACGAATCCACTTGGTAACTCAGGCCCCGATTTTGCACGACAATATTTGCCCCCCGCTGAATAACTAACGAATCAGATCCTCCCACACCCAAAAATCTCGTCGTTCCATCCTCGAGAATCAACTCGGCCTTTGCTTCTCCATGCCGGATAATACCAGCCACCTCTTCCGGGATCGATCCGGACTCCTCTTCTCCACCAAGCCACAAGGCGATGATGAATAACGGGAATAGTATCCCTGCCGCAATGGCTGTCACCCGACGAATCCATCGAACCCGAACGCTACGTTTCTGTTTCCTGAGTACTTTCAAATACCCCTCCACAATATTCACTCGGGCTACTTCCTCGCTTTTCTGTGCTATATATTCAGCACTCATCATGCTCTTATAGAGCCGATCGTTCTCCTGACAATTCTCCCGCCACGTTTTCAATTGTTCCTCTTCCTGTTCGGAAAGAGTTCCCAATAAGGCTTTTGATAAAAGAGTCGGGATTCTGTTATAATTTTTAATACTTTTCATATCTCTCGTTTATATAGACATGACTCTTCAAAAAGAAAAAGGAGGTATCATTCAACGAAAAAAAATCCATTCTTCTCCATACCAACGCTTACATCGATCCCATCAACATCATGATAACCGTTCGTTACCCCTCCGTTCCTAGTAACAAGTACATAACGAAACAGATGTAAGATTAACCATTGATTAACAACGTCTTTAGTCAAACAAGAAGAACGGGGTTATGCCATCGTGAAAAAAAGAGTAAATAAATTCCCGAGTTTCTCTTTAAGCAACCGTCGGGCCACCTGCTTTTGCTTTTTCACCGTTTCCACGGCAATACCTAACTCTTCGGCAATTTCCTTGGCCGAATAACCTTGGATCGCCCTAGAAAATACGTTACGACTTCCGGGAGGCAAATCCTCTAGGGCATTCATGACAATACGAAAGGTTTCATTCTTGATATACTCGTTGATTTCGGTTTCATCGAATTCCTCGGTAAAAGATTTAGTGACACGTTGGCGAACTTTCTCCGCACGTAGATGACTAAAACATTTATAACGCACCATCTGATACAAATAGGCAGACAAGTTATCAACCGCTCCCAATTTTTCCCGGGTTTCCCATATCTTCACGAAGACATCCTGCACAATATCTTCTGCCACATCTTGGTTGTCAAGATATTTCATGGCAAAAGAGACCAGCACAGAATAATAGTCTACAAAAAGGACCTGAAAGGCCTTTTCATCACCCAGCATCAAGCTATGCACATCTTTAGGAGTTTCACCCATCATTCAAATTCTATTACTTCACAAATATAACGAATTTATTTTGTAATATGAAAAGTTCATAAGGTCCATCGACCTTATAGACCTTACAAACCTTATGAACTTTATAAACCTTATAAACTTTTTTTATTTTCACGGTTATGCTATTTTGTCAGCTAAAACTGCTAAATTTGCAGATGAGTATTGAGGATTGGATTCTTTTTCACGTTCCATGCCAGACATCAAGGATAAAGAATTCATAAATTGTAAATCACATGGAGGACATCAGAACGATTAAACAACGTTTCGAAATTATCGGGAACGACATCAAGTTAAACCGGGCAATAGAAAAAGCTGTACAAGTAGCTCCCACGGATTTTACCGTGCTTATCACGGGAGAGAGTGGCGTAGGGAAAGAGATTTTCCCCCGAATTATCCACAGTTTCAGCACCCGTAAACATGCACAGTACATCGCGGTTAACTGCGGGGGGATTCCGGAAGGAACCATTGATTCCGAATTATTCGGTCATGAAAAAGGATCATTCACGGGAGCGCTTTCCGACAGGAAAGGTTACTTCGAGGTCAGTGACGGGGGAACAATTTTTCTGGATGAAGTGGGAGAATTACCTTTATCCACGCAGGCGAAATTGTTACGCGTACTTGAGGCCGGAGAGTTTATCCGGGTCGGATCGTCGAAAGTACAAAAAACGAACGTGCGAGTAATTGCCGCCACGAACGTGGACCTACCAGCGGCTGTCAAGAACGGGAAGTTCAGAGAAGACCTTTACTACCGGATCAACACGATCCCGATTTCGATTCCTGCACTACGGGACCGGAAAGAAGATATATCCCTCCTGTTCCGAAAATTCGCAGCTGACTTCGCCGAAAAATACCGTATGCCTCCCATCCGACTGACCGAGGACGCCGTGCAAATACTCGAAAACTACCGGTGGCCGGGAAACGTGCGGGAATTGAAAAACATCACGGAACAAATTTCCATTCTCGAACAGGAAAGGACGGTTGATGCCTTGAGATTAAAAGAGTATCTCCCGGCACAAAATAATACGCTCCCGGCATTAACATCTAACCCGGAAAGCGATCATAGTTTCGCCACGGAACGGGAAATCCTGTACAAAATACTTTTTGACATGAAAAAGGACATGAACGATTTGAAACACCTCGTGTACGACATCATGCAAAAAGAACACACGATAAAGCCCGAACCGGAACCTTCCACCTCCATCGTTCTCCGGAACTTGTATGAAACTCCGCAATCGGAATTCCTTGGACAAGCCCCGCAAAAGACGATCTCCGTGGAGAAGAACAATCATATCGAGGATACAGAAGCTGTCGTGGAAGAATCCCTCTCACTGGAAGAGAAAGAAAAAGAAATGATCGTGAAAGCCTTGGAAAAAAACCACGGCAAACGAAAACTGGCCGCGCAGGATCTTGGAATATCAGAAAGAACTCTATACCGGAAATTAAAAGAGTATGATATTGAAATTTGAAAACACGAAGAGACGAATTTCTGCAAATTAAAATTATCTTTGTCTGGTACAAATAGCATCGCGTGCATATCAAGATAAAATACACATGATCAAGAAAATTATACCTATATTATTGTTGGCTTTTGCCTTTAACGGGTGTAAACTACAAAGTATTAGTTACTCGTTTTCAGGCGTGTCGTTACAAAATGGAGAAAAAACATTTTCGGTAGATTACTTCTCGAATAAAACCGCTTTTGCCCCGAACTTGGGGGCGGATTTCACGGAAGCACTGAAAAGCTATTTACGTTCGCGAACAAACCTGACCGAATTGACAGACAATGACGGGGATATTCGTTTCGAGGGACAGATCACCGGATTCACACAAACCCCGGTTGACATCACCGCCGATGAAATCGCCGCCAAGAACCGGTTGACAATCACGATCCGGGTGAAATACACGAACACGAAAGACGAATCGGGGAAATCGGATTTCGACACGTCATTCTCGCATTATGAAGATTACGGGATTGACGAGAATTACGAGTCCATCGAACCCGACTTGATCAAGAAAATCACAGAGAAGATTATCGAAGATATTTATAACAAGGCCTTAACAAACTGGTAAACGTTGAAACCGGAAGAATTAATTGATATTATACGTTCAGGACGAAAAGAGGGAGAGGACATCCGGAACATGGAATTTCTCATAGAACAATTCCCTTATTTCGCCACGGCACGAACCGTGTACTTGAAAATGTTACACGATTCGGGTCACTCGGCCTATCCCGAGAAATTAAAGCATAATACGATTTACATTCCTAATCACAAACAGTTTTATCGTTTCCTGAACAATTTATTATCGGATTGGAACGAGATCGGGAATCCGGTGTTCAAGCCGGAACCTGTTGCAATCGAGTTGCTGGAAGACAAGGAAGAGGAGAAGAAAGTCGTTCCCGCAACCACGTTCTACCAACTTGAAAACGAGTTCCCGGAGGAGGAATTCCTACCGATAGATGCCATCGCGAATGAATGGTTGTCACGTAAAAAACAAAAAGAGGAACGAAAAGATTCCCTTATTGATAAATTTATCCAAGAAGAACCCTCCATGCCCAAGATCACGGAGGAAAACCCGGGTACACCAGTCATCACAGAGCCTGTCACGGATGAAAAAACCGAATTTTTCTCGGAAACTCTGGCAAAAATATACGTCCGCCAACAACTATATGACAAGGCCATTGCAACTTATCTAAAATTAAGTTTGAAATATCCGGAAAAAAGTGTTTACTTCGCGGTTCAGATTGAAAAAATAAAAGAGAAAATTAATAATAATAAGAACTAATTATGTACATAGCTGTTTCTATTTTGATCTTTATTGTTTGCGCTCTACTTATATTGATCGTATTGGTGCAAAACTCAAAAGGCGGTGGTTTATCTTCTTCCTTTGCTTCTTCAAACCAAATCATGGGTGTAAGAAAGACAACCGATTTCTTGGAAAAAGCGACATGGACATTAGCTGGGGCAATGCTTGTTTTATGTATTGTATCCGCAATGGTACTCCCCAGAGGTGAACAAGCCGGAAAAAAATCTGCTATTCAAGAGCAAATTAATACAGCCGCTCCGGGAACACAAGCAATCCCTGATTTCGGAACAATGAACAATAACAACACGACCACTACAACGAGTGAAGAGAATAACACGACTTCACAAGAACAAGAATAACGATTCACGGAATCGACACGAGAAAATGTCAGTATGTCAGTCATACTGACATTTTTTTGTTTGGCACGAATTATGCTCTTCTCCAAACGTAATTTTCAATTAAAAAGAAAGAATTAATTAATAATAAACTTTTAAATATTAAGAATTATGGCACTTAAGACAGTTCTTAACAAAATCATTGTAGAGCCGGTAGAGGCAGAAACTAAAACCGCATCAGGTATCATCATCCCTGATTCCGCAAAAGAAAAACCACAAAAAGGAATCGTAGTAGCAACCGGAAAAGGCAAACACGACGAGCCGATGGAAATCAAAGTGGGAGATTCAGTTTTATTCGGTAAATATTCAGGAACTGAAGTCAATATCGACGACAAAAAGTATCTGGTGATGAATCAATCAGACATTCTGGTGGTTCTTTAATAATTGATTCAGTGATTGACGATTGATGATTTAGTGATTAAAAGAAAGGATAAAAAAACATGAAAGTGAATCACTTAATCGAAAATCATAAATCACGAAATTTATAAGATTTAAAATCTAAAATTAGAAAACGGTTATGGCAAAAGAGATAAAATTTAATGTTGAAGCCCGCGATTTATTGAAAAAGGGTGTTGACGAATTGGCTAACGCAGTGAAAGTAACGCTTGGTCCCAAAGGACGTAACGTGGTAATCGAGAAAAAATTCGGTGCCCCGCATATTACCAAAGATGGTGTTTCCGTGGCAAAAGAGATCGAACTTTCTGATCCGTATGCAAACATCGGGGCACAAATGGTAAAAGAAGTAGCATCCAAAACAGGTGATGACGCCGGAGATGGAACTACAACCGCAACGATTTTGGCTCAATCTATCATCAACGTGGGATTGAAAAACGTGACTGCCGGAGCGAACCCGATGGATTTGAAGAGAGGTATCGACAAGGCTGTTGCTGAAGTAGTGAAGAATTTGGAACAACAAAAAGAAGCTGTTGGTGAAAACTATGACAAAATTCGTCAAGTTGCCCGTATCTCTGCCAACGGTGATGACAATATCGGAGCATTGATCGCTGAGGCCATGGAGAAAGTGACCAAAGAAGGCGTGATCACGGTGGAGGAAGCCAAAGGTACTGAAACCGAAGTAAAAGTGGTTGAAGGTATGCAATTCGACCGCGGTTACATTTCCCCCTATTTCGTAACTGACACGGAGAAAATGAACGCAGAATTCGAGAAACCTTACATCCTGCTTTATGACAAGAAAGTTTCCACGATGAAGGAACTTCTTCCGTTGCTGGAACCGGTTGCTCAAGCCGGACGTGCTTTAGTAATCATCGCAGAAGATGTCGAAAGCGAGGCATTGGCAACCTTAGTTGTAAACCGTTTGAGAGGCTCGTTGAAGATTGCTGCCGTGAAAGCTCCCGGATTCGGAGACCGCAGAAAAGAAATGCTGGAAGACATTGCCATATTGACAGGTGGTGTTGTAATCTCTGAAGAGAAAGGTTTAAAACTGGAGACTGCCACGATCGATATGCTAGGATGCGCTGACAAAATCACGATCGACAAAGAAAACACCACGATCGTGAACGGTTGCGGTTCAAAAGAGGCTATTGCAGAACGTGTAAATCAAATCAAGAAATTGATCGAACATTCTACTTCTGACTACGATAAAGAAAAATTACAGGAAAGACTGGCTAAATTAGCCGGAGGAGTTGCCGTACTTTACGTGGGTGCCGCTTCTGAAATCGAGATGAAGGAGAAGAAAGACCGCATCGATGATGCCTTGAGCGCAACTCGTGCCGCAATCGAGGAAGGTATCGTTCCCGGAGGTGGTGTGGCTTACATCCGTGCTATCGAAAGTCTTGAAAAAATGAAAGGCGAGAACGAAGACGAAACCACCGGTATAGAGATCATCAAACGTGCTATCGAAGAACCGCTTCGTCAGATTGCCGCTAACGCCGGAGTTGAAGGAGCCGTGGTAGTGAACAAGGTAAAAGAAGGCAAGAAAGATTTCGGTTACAACGCCCGTACAGGTGTTTACGAAAACTTGATGAAGACCGGAGTTATTGACCCGAAGAAAGTAGCGAGAGTTGCCTTGGAGAACGCCGCTTCTATCGCCGGAATGTTCTTGACCACCGAATGTGTTTTGGTAGAGGAAAAACAAGAAAATCCTGCTCCCGCGATGCCGCCGATGGGTGGAGGAATGCCGGGAATGATGTAATCATCGAGGAATTTAGATAAAAAAAGCCCCTTTTCGGGGCTTTTTTTGTTTACTTTATATACCTTTACACCCGCAAATTCAATTTATTACACTTAATACGATTTTATGAATTACACGATTCTCGATTTCTTGCAGTTGATCGGATCATTGGGTGTGTTCCTCTTCGGTATGAAGATGATGAGTGAGGCCTTGCAAAAGGTAGCGGGTAACAAAATGAGAACCATCCTCGCCGCAATGACATCCAATCGCGTGAAAGGGGTGATTACAGGTTTGTTAATCACGACCATCATCCAGAGTTCCTCAGCCACCACCGTAATGGTTGTCAGTTTCGTTAATGCCGGCTTACTTGACCTTATCGGTTCTATCGGGGTCATTATGGGTGCCAACGTGGGAACCACGTTCACGGCATGGCTAATCTCCATCCTAGGGTTCAAGATCAGTATGGTCAGTCTTTCTCTTCCCCTAATCGGGTTGAGCCTACCGCTGCTTTTCTCGGCAAAACGGATGCGCAAGAGTTGGGGGGAATTGATTATCGGTTTCGGACTTCTATTTATCGGTCTGAACTTCCTGCAGGAAAACATGCCGAATATTCATGAAAACCCCGAGATTCTGAATTTCCTACATAATTACACGGATTTAGGGTATGGTTCTTATATCCTGTTCATGCTCATCGGAACAGCACTGACCATACTAATACAATCATCATCTGCCACGATGGCATTGACGCTAGTCATGTGTGCCAACGGATGGATCGGTTTTGACATCGCCGCCTCCATGGTTTTGGGAGAAAACATCGGAACCACGATTACGGCGAACCTCGCTGCCATGGTTGCCAACACGACCGCCAAAAGGGCCGCTTTCGCTCATTTCCTGTTCAACCTTTTCGGGGTTGCATGGGTTTTGGCCATATTCCCGTTCTTTTTAGGCTGGGTCGCACAATTGAGTATTTACTTGGGAATTGGAGATCCGTTCACAAGTGTGGGTTCGGTTCCGGTAGCGCTATCGTTGTTTCACACTTGCTTTAACGTGGCCAACGTGCTTATTTTGATCTGGTTTACCAAGGTCATTGCAAAACTCGTTACCCATATTATCAAATCCAAAGAATCGGCAGACGATGCCTTCACGTTGAAACATATCAAAATCGGGTTATTATCTACCCCGGATGCATCCTTGTTCCAAGCAAAACAGGAGATTTCTCACTACGCGAAGAACACATTGGATATGTATCGCCAAGTAGTAGAATGTCTGCACACTCCCTCGAAAGAATTCGAAAAGAAATTCAATAAAATCGACAAACTGGAAGACGAGAGTGACGTGGTGGAAGTAGAAATTGCAGACTACCTGACGAAAGTATCGGAATCCAAATTATCCACTGAGAACTCGCAACGGGTTAGAGCCATGTTCAAGATCGTGTCGGAAATCGAAAGTATCGCCGACTCGTCATTGAACGTTGCCAAAGCTGTTGGACGCCGGAATGAACAAAACGTGGAATTCCCCGAATTTATCGACGAGAAGTTACAACACATGATGGCTATCGTGGACGAGGCCCTCGTGGTTATGTGTGCTAACCTCACGATTGAATACAAGGAAGTGAAGGCAAAGAAAGCTTACGAAGTAGAGCAAACGATCAATGATTACCGGACAATCCTGCAACAGGAACACTTGACGGCAATCGAGGAAAAGAAATATGATTATGCCACGGGTATTATATATAGTGACATTTTCTTCGAGTGCGAGAAGATCGGGGATTACGCGATTAACGTGACCGAGGCAATCAAGGAAATCGGGAGTGACAATTAATGAATTGAAAATTGAAAATGAGATATTTAACTTTCAATTTTTAGTCCTTAGTTTTTAGCTTTTAACTTTTAGTTTTTAACTTATAACATATAACATGGCACAAGAAGATATTTTTAAAAAGCTGGTAGCACACTGTAAAGAATACGGATACGTGTTCCAGTCATCAGAGATATATGACGGGCTGGCTGCGGTGTACGATTACGGACAATACGGGGTTGAACTGAAAAACAATATCAAAAAGTACTGGTGGGACTCAATGGTGCTGTTACACGAGAACGTGGTAGGATTGGATTCCGCCATTTTCATGCACCCGACTATCTGGAAAGCCTCCGGACACGTGGATGCTTTCAACGACCCGTTGATTGATAATAAAGATTCAAAAAAGAGATACCGGGCAGACGTACTGATCGAAGATCATATTGCCAAATATGACGACAAGATCGAAAAAGACGTTGCCAAGGCAAAAAAGAGATTCGGGGAGAAGTTTGACGAAACATTATATCGCCAGACGAACCCGCAAGTGCTGGAAAATATTCGGAAAAAGGAAGAACTTACTGCCAGAATGGCAAAGGCTTTGAATGATAACGACTTGGTTGAACTTCGTCAGATTATCGTTGACAACAAGATTGTTTGCCCGATTTCCGGAACCAGCAACTGGACGGAAGTACGCCAATTTAACTTGATGTTCTCCACGGAAATGGGATCCACGGCCGAAGGTGCCAGTAAGATATACCTGCGTCCCGAAACGGCACAAGGTATTTTCGTAAACTTCCTAAACGTCCAAAAGTCCGGACGTATGAAAGTTCCTTTCGGGATCGCCCAGATCGGTAAAGCTTTCCGTAACGAGATCGTGGCACGTCAATTCATCTTCCGGATGCGTGAATTCGAACAAATGGAAATGCAATTTTTCGTACGCCCCGGTAGTGAACTCGATTGGTTCAAGAAATGGAAGGAAACCCGTATGAGCTGGCATCAAGCGTTGGGATTCGGACCGGAGAAATACCGGTTCCACGATCACGAGAAACTGGCGCATTACGCAAATGCAGCCACGGACATTGAATTCCGTTTCCCATTCGGCTTTAAAGAGGTGGAAGGAATCCATTCCCGCACGGACTTTGACCTGAAACGTCACCAAGAGTTCTCCGGGAAGAAAATACAATACTTCGATCCCGAGTTAAACGAATCATACGTACCTTACGTGATCGAAACATCTATCGGCGTGGACCGGATGTTCCTGCAAATCCTTTCTGCCGCTTACACGGAAGAAGAGATCGAAAAAGAAGACGGATCGAAGGATTCACGGGTTGTATTGAAATTACCTCCTGCCCTAGCCCCAATCAAGCTGGCCGTGATGCCACTCGTGAAGAAAGACGGGCTACCCGAGAAAGCGGAAGAGATCATGAAATTATTGAGACTGGACTTCAGATGCCAGTACGATGAAAAAGACTCTATCGGTAAACGCTATCGCCGCCAAGATGCCATCGGAACTCCGTTCTGTATTACCATCGACCACCAGACGTTGGAAGATAACGCCGTAACCATCCGTTACCGGGATACTATGGAACAGGAACGCGTGGCCATAGACCAATTACATGACATCTTGAGAAAAAAGACGGATCTCCGTGAAATTCTGAAAGAAGTTAAGATATAATGATTGAGTGATTGGGCCCGATTCCGCAATTTAAAAGAATCATAAATTGCGGAATCGGAAATCCCTCAACCTAAAATCATAAAATTCACTATCTTCTTAACTTTTACTTTTCCATCCCCGTATATAGTGTTACTAAATTAACCAATTAATTTGTAACGCTATGAAAAAATTGACATTGCTATTGTTGATAGCCATCTCTTGTGGATTCTACACGGGGGTACGAGCGCAAGTCAACGTGACTTCCGTTTCGGAAAAAAATGACGCGGACAACTTCTATAAAATGATGAAAGAGGCTTTCCCGCTATCATTCAACGACCCGGCATCCCCAAGATTCGTGTTTTTCAACAAGAATAAAAACTTCGTTTTCGGTGTGGGGGGATTTGTGCAAGTACAGGGGATTTACGATTTTAACGGAGTTCCCAATGACAATTATTTTACCACAAACACCATCGCTCTCAAAGGAGAACAATCCGGGGGTAGATATGGTATTTCTGTCGGGCAATCCCGCCTATTCTTCAAATTAGTCGGGGACACGGATGTCGGCAGATTGGTCACCTACATGGAAATGGAATTCGAGGGGAACCAGAGTACCCCGATTCTAAGACAAGCTTTTATCAAGTTTAAAGGATTCACGATCGGTAAAACATGGAGTACATTCTGTGATATTGCCGCAGGACCGGCCACGGTGGACGAGGAAGGCCCTTCCAGCGAAGTGGCATTACGCCAGCCGCAGATTCGCTACACGTATAATTTTACAGACAAACTGGAAGCATCCTTGGCATTGGAGTACGTGGAGCCATCCTACACGGAAGGAGAATTTACCAAGTACATCAACCAACGAATTCCGGACATCCCGATTAATGTGAAATACAGTTTCAAAAACGGGAGCCACCTGCAAGCGGGAGCCGTGTTGAGAAATATGTATTACAAAGATGAAGTTGAGGATAAAGACCGGATCGTTACCGGTTGGGGAGCCTCATTGAGCGGTATCTGGCAATTTGCCGAAAATACATCCCTTTGTTTTCAGGGAGTGTACGGGAAAGGCATCTCCAACTACATACAGGACATTTCCGGTTCGGGCCTTGACCTCGTACCCAGCGCCACGGCAGAAGGGAAATTGAAAGCATTCAATGCATGGGGTGGCTATATCGGATTTTCCCATAATTGGAGTAAAGTTCTGACATCAAATATCATGTACAGCTATGCCCGAGTCCTTGATCGTTACGGGATGCCCGCAACATCATACAAATACGCACAATACGCCGCCGCTAACCTGTTCTGGGATTTCAGTGAATACGGTTCCTGCGCCATAGAGTACGTATTCGGTCGTCGGAATGACTTCAACAAAGATTACGGTAACGCCAGTCGTATCAATACGATGATACAGTACCGGTTCTAAAATCAGCACCAAGAAGTACGAATATATTTTAATCGGAAAAGGGATTATCCATTGTTTTGGAATAATCCCTTTTCTATATTTCAAACCACGCTCCTACTCACTCATGTTTCTTCACCTCAGCCTTACGAGCCTTTTCCGTGGTCTCTACCTTCACCACGTTCTCTACCGGCTTTTTCTCCTCCTTGATAACGGGTTGCCGCTCTTCCTTCACCACCGGGCGTGTCTCCTCTTTCACCGGGAGTACTACCGGGACAACAGGGCGAGCGGCGGCATACATCAAGTTCTCTTTCTTCTTGTTGTTCTCAATCTTCCAGACCACCCGACCGACAAGTTCGTCAACTAATTGTATTTACTGGAACAGTCCTGACTCTTGACCATACTCTCTCACTATCAACCCTATATCATTCGTCGATAAATATATATACAGGGATTAGAGTTTATTTAGCCCCATAATTCAGTTATTTGTATTATTTTTGCCCTTAACTATTCAAACGACTAGAAATGAAGGTTCACTACGGAGTTGAAAATATAGAGATCAAATGCCCGATCGTCACGATTGGAAGTTTTGATGGCGTACATTTAGGCCATGCTTGCGTGATACAACATCTAAAAGAGAAAGCGGCCAGTATTGATGGGGAATCCGTCATTATCAGCTTTGAACCCCATCCGAGAGAAGTGCTTTATCCCCGGGAACAGAAAATAGGGATCCTAACGACGCTGGAAGAGAAGATTGCCATCTTGGAAAAATATGGCGTTGATCACTTGATTATCTTGAAATTCACGCTTGAATTCGCCCAGCAACCCTATAATGATTTCGTGAAAAAGATTCTTATCGACAAACTAAGAATCAAGGGACTCGTCGTGGGCTATGATCATCGATTCGGGAAAGATCGAGCCGGGAATTTCGAGAACTTACAGGAACTAGCGAATGAATACGGCTTTTTTCTTGAAAAAGAAGTCGTTTTTGAAGAGGACGATGTAAATGTCAGTTCCACTAAAATCCGTAACGCTCTGGCCGTTGGAGACATTACCACGGTAAATCGCTTCCTCGGTTATTCTTATTCCGTCACGGGCGAAGTGGTTTACGGGCATCATCTAGGACACAAAATCGGTTTCCCAACAGCAAATATTCAAGTTTCCGACGAGCGGAAATTGTTACCCGCCATAGGCGTGTACGCCGTAAAAGTTATTATCGAGCAAGAAATCTTCAACGGGATGCTCAATATCGGGATCCGTCCCACGGTCAGCAATGATGGGCAAGTTTCATGCGAGGTGTATATTTTTGATTTCAACCGGGACTTGTACGGGAAAACCATCACGATAAATTTTATCGACCGTATTCGGGGAGAACGTAAATTCAACGATATTGAAGAATTACGAGCTCAGTTACAAAAAGACAAGGAAAAAATTCTCAAGCTATTGAAATCGTAAAATAAAAGCCACCTTGAATACAAAGTGGCTTTTCCTGTGATTATATAGAGAGTCTTAGTGTTTTTTCACTTCAACCTTACGGGCTTTTTCCGTGTAAATATCTTTTTGATCCACGGACATATCCTTACCCTCCCCGAACGTACTCATCCGATCGGCCGGGATCCCTTTACTCACGAGGTAAGTCTTCAAGGCCTCTGCCCGTTTCAAGGATAGCGGCAAGTTGATACGATCTGTCCCTGTGTGATCCGTATAACCACGAATATCAACTTTCACTCCCGGGAACTCTTTCAACGCCTCCACGATGCGAGAAAGTTCACTGGCATAACGATCCGTGTCAATGACCGCCGAATTACGTTTGAAATGGACTGTTGGTAATACCGGGAATGTTTTCTCCGTGGTCTCCACCTTCACCACGTTCTCTACCGTTTTCTCCTCTTGCTTGACAACTGGCTTTTGCTCTTCTTTCACCACCGACCGAGTTTCCTCTTTCACGGGAAATATCACCGGGGCCACGGAACGAGCGGTGGCGTACATCAGGTTCTCTTTCTTCTTGTTGTTACCAATTTTCCAGACTACTCCAACCGAGAGGTTTGCCAGCCAATTGTACTTGCTCGTGCAACAAGTTGCCACACCGTCAAAGTTATTATTTGCAATCCAAGCCACCCCGGATTTCAATTGCAAATCAATGTACTTGCTAGCACGATAGCGCAAGGCGATATCTCCTCCCAGCCCTAAGTTCACGTCATTATCCAGCGTGGAAGAGGTGTCAAAACGCTTGTCATCTTCCTTCTTGTATAACTTGGGCGAGAACTTTTGCAAGTAAACCGCCGGACTTAACAACACGGTCCAACGGCGTAGTTCTTTCTTTCCGAAAAAATTGTTTACATTAAAATCACCGTGGAGGCCTAACGTGAAATACTTGATCTTGGTGTAAATATCGTTATAATAAGCGAAACCAGTCGCTGGTTCCGTGCCATAATAAGATTCCCCGTTCGGGTAAATCTTAAACGCTTTCTCCCATTTCTTGGCACTTCCCTTTCCTTGACCCATGTCGGCCGTCAAGGACAAACCGAAAGTCGGGGTAAACTGGTACCCCAGTTGCAAGCCTCCTTGTACCCCGATATAAGTTTTATCCGCCGAAAAAGAGATCATGTCTCCCCGAAAAGCTGAAATCCCCCCGTTAACCCCCAAACTCCAACGGGAAAAATCATTGTATACTTGTTTCTTTTGTGCCTGTACTGATAAAGAGAAAAGCAGCATCAAAAGACAAAAAGGCAATAATAATTTTTTCATACCTAATTTATATAGTATTCAGATTTTGATGACTTGAAGAAGGGGTGTCTAGAACTAGACACCCCCTTTCTCCTGGTTGCAATCAATAATGAAAACAAAGTTCCATTATTTTCTTATAATCTATCTTAACTATTTCACCGCTACAGTTACAATAGTTTCAAGTTTTCTCCACGGACAATCCATAGAAACTTTCACCTTCAAGTTTACAGCTCCTACTTCACCAGTAGCATGGAATGTGATAATACCTGTCGTTTCATCGATAGAACACTTACCACCTCTTTGTTCCATTTGTGCTGCAAATGCTTTTGAATTCTCATCAGCCCATTCAAATTTCGGAGCTGAAATTTGGTATACTTTATCAGCAGCACGTTTCGTAGTACCATCTGCATCTACAATGATTTCTTCGAATGCTTCTTTCTCATAAAGAACAACATCTTTTTTATCTTTTACAACGATGCTCTTCATAATATTCAAAGTTTGATCTATTGTAGTATTATTTTTATCCAATTCACCCCCCTTGGCAACCAATGATTTCAACGGAGAAACGAAACGTACTGTAAATTTAGCTTCAGTGTTTGCTTTCAAACCGTCTGTCATGCTAATCGTTCCGCCAGTTGCTACATTATTGACCATCTTGTCCAGATCCAAGTTAAACCAAGTAACTGGTTGAACGTCAATATCTCGATAATCAGCATCTGCAGGTAACTTCGTTACAGAAATTTCACCCTTCCAATCCTCTTTGGCCGTAGCGTTTATATCTACAATATTTGCATCCTTTTCTGCCGGATTTACAAAAGTATACTGAATATTTGCTCTAGCACTAACTTTATTTTCAATATTCCATGCAGCATCCCAAGGATTCTCGTCATATGGCAAATTATAAATAAATGCATCTGCAATCTTACCTCCCATGTCAAATACATAGTCGTTCGTCTTGTCAAATACACCGTTTACAAGCATATGTCCACCTTCCCAGAAGTTACCACCTTGATCTGCATCCGTACGTTTCGTCAAATAAGGTCCTACTGGGTATTTAACGTTAACCGTGTAAATCACGTATACAGGAGGATAAACATTGTCGTCAGTAGATTTGAATACACCTTTCACTTGATATTGACCGGCTTTCTTATAGTTCGGAACATAAACTGCCAACCATTCATTCTTCTCTGTTTCCGTTTTTCCTGTCATCTTCAACTGGATTTCACTATCAAACGGAACTTCTGTAATTTGTTCGAATGTAGTATAAATCGTATGGAATTTATCTGCACCTAAAATGCCTAAATGAGTAGCAACGTGTCCATACAATTTATCCAATTGCAAATATTGAGCAGTACCTACATTATTCAACAGATAATCTAATGCTTGAGTGTAAGCTGGGATCTCTTTTTCTGCTTCTTTCTCTGCAATTAACACTTTAGCATATACTGTTTTTACATCTTTACCATGATTAACTTCTACATCACTTACCAATGTAATCTTAATAATTGGAGTTCTACCAATAGAAGAACCTTTCTCATCACTAGCCTCTTTAATTGTCAAAGTACCATCTTCTGCTAAATTTACATAGCTACAATGATCCTCTTTATTACCATCGTTATCTTCAAATAAGAATTCAACTTTTTCAAACTTGTAAGAATGTTCGTCAAATCCATTGGTAGTAAACTCGAATTTACCTTCTTTATTAGTCAAGCTTGTTCTTTTAAAGAATGCAGCGATTTCGTCAGCTAATTTCAACTCGCCTTTACCATCCTTATAAACTAACGTGAAATGAGCTTCAGCAGCCTTAGCCTCATCCCCTGTTTTAGCTAGTACATCTTTATATTCAGTTTCTCCTTCTTCAACAAATTTCTTCTCAATTGTCACATCATTCTGAGAGATGTTGTAATCAAATCCCATTACATAATCAGAAATCAATTCTTCTCCTTGATTTTGAACTTTCAATGCGACAATATTGAATGATGGATCAATCATTCCTTCTTGCATATCCCATCCCCAAATGTATGAATCCTCATCGGTTACGTCTTCCAACTTATTATAAGAGTACAAACCACTCATGGCTTTACCTCTTAAAGTCAAATATTCCCCGTCAACATTCACGTCAGAAACAAGAATTCCGTTGTTAGCAGAACGAGCTAAAATCTGTTGTTTTACAAACTCCGGATTCTCTACAGTAGCTCCTTTCGGGTTGATCTGATATTTCAAATCAGCTTTACCGGCATAAAGACGTACGTAAGCACCATCTTTATCAACACCATAGATCGTCGGGAACAGCAATCCGTTCTCTGCAACATCTACCAAATAATTCGGAATAGTCAACAAACCACTTAAAGCAGCGTTTTTCCAGATCTTAACCGGAGTCTCAGGAAGGTTACCTTTTTCGTCTACCACGTAGAATTCTACAAATTTGTCGTGATCAACAGCGTAAGAGGCACCCGTTTGTGTATTAACCTTTGCCCCTTCTTGTTTTGTTCCATTTACATAGATATAGCCATCCTCGCCGATCGTGATTACCACATCTGCAGCAGCTTCATTAACAACTTTTCCCTTGTCAACATTGTCGATGATCAGATGTCCATTCTCATCAACACTTACAACAGTTCCAACACCATCAGCTCCATCATTTCCTTTTTCACCATCTTTCCCATTTACAATGTCATAGCTTGTGTTGTCGTTGAATGTAATTTTGAAACCTCCTGTTATGGGAGTAACACTCGTGATTGCCTTTCCATCGTTAACAAGTTTCTTCAATTCCTCAAAGTTCTTGTTCAAAGTGTTCACCTGTTCTTGCAAACCATCTATATCGTCGTCGTAATCCTTACAACCAACGAATGTAGGACCTGCAAGACCACAAAGCAATACACCCAAAAGTGCAGTTTTTGCAAAATTCCGTTTTTTGTTCATACTTAAAATAAATTATATTGGTAATTAAAAAATATCAAGTCACCCCAAAGCGCAACTTTATCACTAAAATTTTATTCTACAATTTTTGAAACAAACGTTATTTTCTTGTTAATCATATACCTCCTCTTTTAAGGATTACAACAACGCATTAATTGTTCGTTTAATAAGCTACATAATAAACTTATAATCAAGATATTATAAATATAGATTATCAAATATATGTCATGTATTATTCGACGATATATGTTTGATTATAACAGTATTATCTATTAAATAAAATTATCTGGATTTATAATATGAATATCATGTCTAAAATCGGTTTAGACAAAACCACTAAAAATCAGTTATTTGTAGAAATGAAAAATTTAGTTCCCAATACCAAAAAAAATGATTCATTATCCCAATTAATCTCCTAAAATAATATAGTATATAGTTATCTTGAAATAAAAGGTGAGGATTTGATTCTTAAATAGATCGTAAAAATGCAACGATTACTATCAACATTTATATCGAAATACGTATCTACAACCTGTAAAACAGATCATTTGTGTCGTTTTTCGCACATACTAAACAATATATGTACAAAATATGAAATTTTTTTTGATCAATTCTTTCTTGTTTCATAAAAAGTCGTACATTTGCAATCAATATATGAACGATTATTGATATTTTCCATTAAGAAAATAAAATGGTTAATTTTAATAATAAAATATTTTATTCTGCAAACAAGATCTCAATCCCTTTTGATCAATTTCGATATAAAAGCCACCATTAATATTGGTGGCTTTATCATGTAAAACTACATGCGGTTTAGATGAAAAAGTCAGTGTAGCCTTCCAATAATGACACGGACAACAACCGTTGTAGTTTCGATCAAGATAGGAAACACCCTCGCTTCACTCTCGGTACACCTTCGTTACTCCTTCGCTTGAGGAGCGAAGGCAAAGCGTCAGTACTCTAAAAGTGTTCCGGGAGAAAATGCTTACTTGAATATTAGTGTTTCTTTACCTCAACCTTGCGAGCCTTTTCCGTGTAAATATCCTTTTGGTCCACGGACATATCCTTACCCTCCCCAAACGTCTTCATCCGCCCGGCAGGAATACCTTTACCAATCAGATAAGATTTCAAGGCCTCCGCACGTTTCAAGGATAACGGTAGATTGATTCGATCCGTTCCCGTGTGGTCCGTGTAACCACGAATATCGACTTTCACTCCCGGGAATTCCTTCAATGTTTCCACGATACGGGAAAGTTCTCCGGCGAAACGTACCGTGTCTATAACCGCCAAGTTACGTTTAAAGTGAATTGTCGGTAACACGGGGAAAGTCTTTTCCGTGGTCTCTACTTTCACCACGTTCTCTACCGGTTTTTTCTCCTCCTTGACAACGGGTTTCCGCTCTTCCTTCACCTCCGGGCGTGTCTCCTCTTTTACCGGGAGCACCACCGGGACAACGGAACGAGCGGCGGCATACATCAAGTTCTCCTTTTTCTTGTTGTTACCGATCTTCCAAACCACCCCGACCGACAAGTTCGCCAACCAGTTGTATTTACTGGAACAACAAGTGGCAACACCGTCAAAATTGTTGTTAGCGATCCAGGCAACACCGGATTTCAATTGCAAATCGATATGCTTGCCGGCACGATAGCGCAAGGCGATGTCACCTCCCAATCCCAAGTTCACGTCGTTATCCAGCGTGGAAGAGGTGTCAAAACGCTTGTCTCCATCCTTCTTGTAAAGTTTCGGGGAGAACTTCTGCAGGTAAACCGCCGGGCTTAACAACACGGTCCAACGGCGTAGTTCTTTCTTCCCGAAAAAATTGTTCACGTTAAAATCACCGTGTAACCCGATAGTGAAATACTTTACCTTGGAATAAAGGTCATTATAATAAGCGAAACCCTCTTCCGGAATCGTCCCGTAATAGGATTCGCCAGTAGGGTAAATCTTGAACTCTTTTTCCCACTCCTTGGCACTCCCTTTCCCCTGTCCCATATCGGCCGTCAAGGACAAACCGAAAGTCGGGGTAAACTGGTAACCCAGTTGGAAGCCTCCTTGTCTACCGATGTAAGTTTTATCGGCAGAGAAGGAAACCATGTCGCCACGGAAAATGGAGATTCCCCCGTTAACTCCCAAGCTCCAACGGGAAAAATTCTTGTAAATCTCCTTTTTCTGTCCTTGGGCAAACAAGAAAGAAGTCAGCACTAAAAAGCAAAAAGATAATAGCAATTTTTTCATACTTAAATGTGTCGTATTCAATTTCTGATCGTTTGAAGAAGGGGTGTCTGAATCAGACACCCCTCTCTTCTTGTTTGAAATCATTTTAATGATTTCCTTCTGGTTGCAAAGATTTATATACTCCCTGTATTCTAATCCTATTTCTAGTTTTTATGGAATTTTACCGGAATTTCCAATGTCACAACTGAGTGTCCACGTTCAGTTTCTTTATTTGCATGATTGCATACCAGCCCCCAAACATGTTTAACACAAACTTCAACTTTGATTACAAATTCGTTAGCAATATCCTCACCATCATTGATCCAAGTTACATATTCGCCTTCGGCATCCGTCTCAAATTTGATTTTCTTGGAGTTCTCTGTATCAAGTGCAGTTCCATCGCTGAAGAATCCACCGATTACCTTGTATTCGAACACACTGTTTACATCGTATACCTGTTTCCAGTAGTTACACCATCCATCGGTTCCACGTTTGAACAAATCAATAGTTCCTTGATCTGTCAAATCTGTATCGTATACAATATGGTTGTATCTAAAGCCTTCTTGTGCTGCATTCTCGTCAGACAAATAATCTGCAAGCCTGAAACAATCTTTCAAATAAGCTTTGTTCTCAGCAAGAGGATATTTGTCATACAACGGATCGATAGTTTTCTTGACGAATCTGATCGGGGTAATGAATGCAACTTCAAATTCTTTAATTACAACTTGAGAACGTCCATACTCAGGAGCCTTAGCAGTTCCCGTATAATCGTGCATATCATGAGCTTGAGAACCAACCTTGTCTGTGGTCTTACATTCTGGTAAATTGTCAGAAGCTTGGTCTTTGTTATACTTCTTCTCGCCATTGTTGCAAGTTCCATACAATCCGTCATAGCATTCGTTGAAACTTACTACGGCACGAATCTTCACTCTCTTACTGTCTTCACCAATAGCATTGATCCATTGACGTCCGGCATCTGATTTTTCCAATTCAATCTTCCAAACACCATTTTCTTGATACAATTTAAGGCCATCGGTTGTTCCAGCCCAATCGGAAGAACTATTATATTTGTCAACCAATTCGAATGACAATGTCGGTTTTGCAATTGTTGCCAAATCATATGCAGTTTCACCCGTTCTCGGTTTCAACATTTGATCCATCGTGTATTTCTCCAAGTCAAACATGTTGTTCAAAACGGCCACCATATCATATTCGTCATCCGTTGTTTCAACTTTTCCGTCAGCACCCGGAGCGATCCGTCCGTGAGCATAGATCAAACCACCTTCACCATTAGTTCCCGGATCTTGCCAGTTCAACTTGGTAATTTCAGGAGCAACAGCGTTCGGGTAAGTTACAAATACAGTGTATTCAACATTTACATCCGGATAAACTTCTCCACTGTTCGGGATGTCAACATATTTAGCCTTAACAACATACTCTACGTGTTCCGTGCTGAATGCGGTCGGTTTAACAATCAAATCCAATTGATTCAAGATCGTTCCATCGTCTGCTTTTCTTTCTTCCAAATCAACATCTTGCTTACGAGTATTTGCATCTAAAGCGGCAGTATGTTGTTTTTGCAAATCAACAGTAATAGCCGGATCGAATTGATAATGTTTGTGGAATTCTTCTCTACCTCTAGAACCAGCTTGTTGTACACGAAGGTCATTGTAGATGTGGTCCATATCAAGTTCTACAGCTTGATCTTTATGTTGTAGCATTACTCTGATCGTGTCTTTGATTACGATCTTTTCAGTTACACTCTCTTTACCCTTGATTTCTAACTTGATCAAACGAGAAGCAACAACATTTTCTTCTGCTTCTGCACTAGCACCATCTTCAACCGGAGCAACCAATTTCACACGCACGATCGGAGTTCTTCCAATAGCAGCAGAGTGATCACCTTGTTCAAATCCTGGATATTGATCCGGAGATTTCACGTAAGCTTTAGTTACTAATTGTCTTTCATCCGTTCCGTCTTTTTCCATGGTAGAAACCAATTCCAAATATCTTTCTGTTTGGTCAACACCTAAATTATTGAAAGAAACAGTTTCGAATTTCAACTGGTAATCATCAAATCCATTCGTCATAAACGGATATTCCGTTCCATTGTCAATGAAGAATGTGCGGAAAAGTTCTGTCAAGTTTAATCCTTTACCGCCATTATCTTTCCGGTTGTCATATGCAATCTCGAAAGTCGTGATTGGAGCTAAACTCTTGTAGTATTCATCTGCATCCTCTTGTTTTGCTGGAGCAGCTTTTTTATCTTGATAAGAGTTTACAGACCGGAATTTATCTGCATACAAGTTTTCCTTGTTTGCATCCAGTGCATAATGCTCAACATCCGTATTCACGATACGTACATCTTTTTGTGCAATATGCCAATGTTTAGCCGGTGCTATTTCTGAATAAACGGTATCTTTCCCATTCAAAACAGCCAATGTCAAAAGATCACGTTTATTACCTTGGTGGTTATTACCTACCATCTCGGCAAATCTCCACGATTTTGCACGGAAATGCAACATTCCTACTTCTTTATCTTGACTATAACTCTTAGCTCCTTCCAGAACACCATTTGCCATATCATAGAATCTCTGACCCTTGTTAAAGATCATGTTTGCCCCGTCTTTCATGCTACGAGAAATTACGGTAGCCTCGCCATGTTTCCACAATCCTAACACTTTAAAAGCGTCAAAAGAAACAGAACGAGGATTGAACTGATACTTCAACTCAGCCTTACCAGCATAAAGAATAGAATTAGGCTCTGCCGGAATTGTTCCTACCGTGTATTCTGGAGCTGCAGCAATTCCATTTACATAATTACCCACACCATCAGTCTCGTCCTGAACAATTGTCGGGAAGAAAATCATGGGAGCCTCTCCTGCAGAAAGAGTTAAAGGCATGAATAAAATATCCGTTACAATATTCGTTGTTTTTGGAAGTGTTACTTTCTCGTAGTCTCCAACGGTAATACTGCCGTCTTCATTCACTGTTCCTTTCGGCATATAAAGTTCTACATAGCCTTGTTGTTCTACATAGAAAATTCCACCGATAGCAATTTTCGGCTCGATAATTTTGCCGTTCAAATAAAGATACCCGTCCTGTACCGTGAGTTTCACGTCAGTTACAGTCCCGGTACCTCCATCTTCCCCTCTCACATTTCCTAAATCAATAGGATCTTGCCCCTCATAAGTCGCATACAAGTGTCCGTCTTCTTTGATTTCAAATGAAGGAACCTTACCATCATTTCCGTCATTTCCATCAATACCGTCCTTACCATTCACGATCTCAACAACACTACCATCACCCAAAGTAACTTTCAATCCATTAGCGATTTTCTCAACACTCTGTACGAATTGTCCCTCCTTAATTTTCCCCAAAAGTTCATCAATGGATGTTTTGTTTGCAGTTATCTGCTCCTGCAAATCCTTAATATCGTCGTCGTAATCCTTACAACCGATGAAAGTAGGACTTGCAAGACCACAAAGTAGAGCACTTAAAAGTGCCATTTTTGCAAAATTCCGTTTTTTGTTCATACTTAAAAAGAATTATATTGGTAATTAAAAAATATCAAGTCACCCCAAAGCGCAACTTTTCTTTGTTAAATGTCTGTCTAACTTAATTGTGTACATGTGTAAATATTTGTCTAAAAATACGCCTCCATTTTTAACAATTCAAACAATCAATAATCGTTCGTTTAAAATTCAATACAGCACGCTGATAAACAATAATTTACAATAAATACATATTACAAATACAATCTTTTTTACTTGTGCAAATATCTGATTTTCAATAAATACAAAAATTCATTTTTAAAGAAAATCAAGTAGAACCCCTTAGCACATCAATTATCACGAAAAAAGGTGGCCAAACTAATCTGGCCACCTTCACTTATAACTCGAAAGTCTATTATATAATTACCATATAATCATCAACCGCATTTAGAAGAACCGCAAACCTTACAAATCAAACAACCCTCTTGATAAATAACGGATTTAGAACCACAATTCTCGCAAACAGAACCCGTAGCTTCCGTCCCATCCGGAATAAATTTCCGCAGCGCTCTTTCCACACCATTCTTCCACGTGTTGATATTTTCATTATCGAACTCCATGGCAGCAACCAAATCCACGATTTGATTGATCGGCATACCATAACGCAAGACCCCGGAAATCAATTTCGCATAGTTCCAATACTCTTTATTAAACTTATATGATAACCCCTCGACTGTCGTCTTGAAACCTCTCTTATTTGAGAACTGGAAGTCGTAACGACTATTTCCCTCTTCATCCGTGTTCTTTACAATCTTACCGTCGGTCACGGCTTTCGGCAACATGATTCCCTCTTCATCATCAGCGATACCGGTAAAGATCTCGTAAGGACGTCCGTCATACAAACCGATAAAGGCAATCCACTTCTCCTTATTATTTTGGAAACGCACGATTTCTGCATCCAATTCTTTCGGACGCTTGGCAGGCATTGCTCCATCCGTCTTCTTATCTTTATTGGAAACCAAAACTCCGGAACGAGAACCGTCACGATAAACCGTACATCCTTTACATCCACTCTTCCAAGCCTCAATATAAAGCTGTCCAACTAACTCCTCTGAAACATCTGCAGGCAGATTCACGGTAACACTGATGGAGTGATCCACCCACTTTTGTACACGTCCCTGCATACGCACTTTAGCAACCCAATCAATATCATTAGAAGTAGCTTTATAATAAGGTGACTTAGCCACCATTTCATCAATCTCCTCGTTCGTGTAGCGCTTATGAACATCATACCCGTTTTTCTCCATCCAAACGGCAAATTTATGATGGAACACGATAAACTCCTCGTAAGCATCCCCCATCTCATCCGTGAAATCAACATGCACGTTCTTGTCATTCGGGTTCACCTTTCTTCTTCTCTTGTAAACCGGCAAGAATACAGGCTCGATACCGGAAGTAGTCTGGGTCATCAAACTAGTTGTTCCCGTCGGGGCAATCGTCAAACAAGCAATATTACGACGACCATATTTCACCATTTCCTCGTACATCTCTGGGGAAGCCTCTCTTAAACGAGAAATAAAAGGATTATTTTTTTCTCTTTCAACATCAAAAATCTTAAACGCACCACGCTCCTTAGCCAGCTCGACAGAAGAACCATAAGCGGCAACAGCCAGCTGTTTATGAATATCCACGGAAAAATCTATCGCCTCATCACTACCATAACGCAACCCGAGAGCAGCTAACATATCACCTTCAGCCGTGATCCCAACCCCGGTACGACGCCCTTCTCTGGCTTTTGTTTTAATTTTCTCCCACAACCGAATCTCAACACCCTTCACCTCGTTGTCTTCCGGATCTGATGCAATTTTTTCAAGAATGGCATCTATTTTCTCCAATTCCAAATCAATAATATCATCCATCAAACGTTGAGCAATAGCCACATGTTTCCGGAACAACTCGTAATCAAAATATGCGTCTTTTTCAAAAGGATTTACCACGTAAGAATACAAGTTAATCGCCAGCAAACGACATGAATCATACGGGCACAACGGAATCTCTCCACAAGGATTCGTAGAAACAGTTCTGTAACCCAAATCAGCATAACAGTCAGGCACGCTCTCCCGAATAATCGTGTCCCAGAACAAGATACCCGGTTCGGCAGATTTCCATGCATTATAAACAATCTTATTCCACAATTTTACCGCACTAATCTGTTTCACGTTTTTGGGCTCGTCAGAATATACCGGATATTTTTGAATATAATCACGTTCTTCGATAACCGCATTCATGAACTCATCATCAATTTTCACCGAGATATTAGCTCCGGTAACTTTCCCCTCAGTCATTTTCGCGTCAATGAAACTTTCTGAATCCGGGTGATTGATGGAAACACTCAACATCAACGCTCCCCGCCGACCATCTTGTGCGACCTCCCGGGTCGAATTCGAATAACGCTCCATGAAAGGAACTATTCCAGTAGATGTCAAGGCTGAGTTTTTCACCGGAGATCCTTTCGGACGAATATGAGATAAATCATGCCCTACTCCACCTCTTCGTTTCATCAATTGCACTTGCTCTTGATCAATTTTCATTACCCCACCATAGGAATCAGAAGGACCATCATGCCCTATCACGAAGCAGTTAGAAAGGGATGCAATTTGATAATCGTTGCCGATTCCCGTCATCGGCCCTCCTTGCGGAACGATATATTTAAAATCACGCAACACCTCGAAAATTTGTTCTTCACTCATCGGGTTCATGTAATTTCTTTCAATCCGAGCGATCTCTGAAGCTAAACGATGATGCATATCATCCGGATTCAACTCAAAAATATTCCCGTAAGAATCTTTTAAAGCGTACTTGCTTACCCAAACACGGGCAGCCAACTCATCCCCCTTGAAATAATTCAAGGAACTGCTATAAGCCTCCTCCTGCGTGTAGACTTTCTTTTCTTTCACAGTTTCTTTTTGCTTTTCCACTTTCTTCGTAGTTTGTTCCATTAGCGTATTATATAAATAGTATTTTTGCAACCAATTCTATAAGGACAAAACTAAAGAAAAAAAACTTCTTGGAAAAATATTTTTACTAACAAAACAGGAAAGTTTTCCAAAAGGAACACATAATTACATCATAATCACACGATTAATACTTAAAGAAAAGTTGAAAAATTTTCCAAATATAAAATCAATACAAACTACAAATATTCTACGAAAATATTTTGCTTTAATAAAAATTGGACTTTACATGATAAATACCTTATTCCAAAACACCCAATAAGACACGCAAGTAGCTATCTATTTTTAGCTATTTATACGTTTAAATATTTAAAAAGATCTAATAAAGTTCCTTGATTTCTTCAGAAATATTTACATGCATCTTTTTCTCGTCATGAGAAATATCCAAGACATATTCATCGGATACGGGAAGAAGAATTTCTTTAGAAAATATTTTTATCGTGAGAACCACGTTACCTGAATAATTATCCACCTGCTCCACGACACCCATCTCTCCCGTCAACTCGTCCAGCACGGAATAGCCAATTAAGTCTGAAAGCTCAAAAGGCAATTCATTCTCTTCTTCCAACAGGTATTTATCCATTAGCAGGTCACATCCCACCAAACGATCCGCCTGTTCTTTCGAGTCAACAAAATCAAATTTGACAATATAAGAAGAATGGTTTCTCTCCGTCAAACCATCTTCGGCAATATAAAAGGGAACCGGTGCTCCTTCTAAAAGAATAAACACCGGTTCATCCATGTATTGTTCAAGAAGATCATTATCCGTATAAACAATAAGGGCTCCCTGTAAGTTATGAGTCTTACCGATCTCTCCTATCTTTACGCAATCTTCTCTCTTGACCATAAAATTACTCTGCTGCTGGAGTTTCTGCTTGAGCTTCCGGAGCCTCTGCTGCGGCTACTTCAGTTGCGGCAGCCTCTACTTCCGCTCTGGCAGCAGCTTCTGCTTCAGCTTTTGCAGCGGCAATTTCTGCTTGTTTTTTAGCCACGATCTCAGCTTTAGCCTCTTTTACTTTAGCCTCAGCTTCCAAACGAGCCTTATAAGCGCTCTCTGATTCGTTAGCCAAACGAGCAATTTTAGCCTGAATTTTAGCAATCTTCTCTTTTTTCCAAGCTTCAAATTTCGTGTCAGCAGCAGCCATATCAAATGCACCTTTCTTCACACCTTCCAACAAGTGCTTTTTCATAAGTACTCCCTCGTAAGAAAGAATTCTTTTAGCCGTGTCAGTCGGTTGAGCTCCGGTCATCAACCAGTATAACGCTCTGTCGAAATTTAAATCAATTGTAGCCGGATTGGTCATCGGGTTGTAAGAACCAATTCTTTCAATGTAACGACCATCACGCGGCGCTCTACTATCTGCTACCACTACATGGTAGAACGGACGTCCTTTACGACCGTGTCTTGCTAATCTAATTTTAGTTGCCATTCTTTTTAATTTTAACTCAGTAATTACTTACCTATTCTCGATAGGCAGGTGCAAAGATAGTCAATTAATTGAAAGTTGAAAATTCTTTTAGGGCAAAACATTTTGAAAAACACGTTCTATTTCTTTCAGGTACTTCGGATTAACAACAATCTCCTTATATCTGTTTTTCAATATCAACACGGCTTCCTCCGGTAATTCATTATAATACTGCATCACGAAATTATTCCCTATATCATCCCGAATCTGTTCGTGCAATCCCAATTTATTCAACTCGTCAATATAAGAATTCACGAATTGTTCCGGTTCTGACATCAAACCAGCCAACTTCTCACCCAGCAAATTATTCCAATAGGAAACCTCGTAAATTTTATAGCGATACACACGTTGATAAACATCAATATCATTCTTTGGCAACATCCGATCAAATATATTGAAATCAGCGGGGATCTCACTTTCATCTTCCCGGTTCAATAACGAATGATACATGGGATAATAAAAATAAGAGGCTGCCAACGGCACTTTCACTTGTATTCGAAATAATTTCACAAACGCCGGATCACAAGAATTCTTTTTCACGAATGCAGAAATAATACTATCATTAAAATGCACGATAGAATCCATGATCTGTCTAAAATCATTTGGCGGAAGTACAAACATCTCTTGCGTGGACGGGAACCATTGTTTCTGATAATAATCAGCCATCATCCGTGTCTCTGAATTACTCCCCTCTAAAAACTCAACGGATTCGTAATCTCCCTCTTGTACTTTCTTCACATCCATTTTCAAACGAACACTCTTTCCCGGTTGCAAATAAAGAGGAAAAGCGGCCTTCCCATTTGCCAATCGCACATAACCCGCTTTCGTCAATGGTAGAACAGCCTCAAAACTCCCCATACTATCTAAAGCAACAGTTATCGTTGTATCTTGCCCGCAAATTTCAAAGTACAATTTATCCCCTTTATAATGAAACAAATCACCCGAAATCTGCACTCCATTAATAGGATTGCACGCCCACAGGCATGCAATCCATAAACCTAGGCACCACTTCATCGCTTACTTCACCTTAGTAAAATGATACCTGATCATGTGCATCTCCATCGGGAATTCCCCTTCTCCCGACCAAGCTGCAAGATCTTTATACGTATTATACAAGAAATCTGTCGGCTCATAATCAAACACAGTTACCTCCAAGGTTTCATTATCTTCTAACAATCTAAAACCAACCTGCACGGACCTCAATTTTTCATTTACACCCGAGAAATTGACATTTGCCTGACTCAAATTCATCATGGACACCGTCACCTGAGGCGGTCGTCCGATTCCCCCAAATTCATACAAATAAACCAGTTGCTCTTTCAAGAACGTGACATCGGCATCTCTAAAATACTTTGCCATATCTCCGGTCGCATGAACTTTCAACCGAGTTCCACCATTCACAAACTCCAACATATCCGTCGGTAAATTATTTTCCGGCATATTTGCGATCTCTTCCCCACCATACCATGCATTATTTTTCACGTAATCCATTGATGTCAATTCTTTAAACACCCATTTGCCTTCTAACCGATCGGGAGTCGTCATTCCCTTTATATAAATTTCGGTTTGATCCACATCACCCGGCAGAATACGATCATTTCCATCCGGTACTAACAAAAACAAGGTCGTTTTCCCCTCTTCCCATTTCAAAAATCTAATCTTTATCGTCCCGTAACTCTTCTTAGCTGGAATAACAAACATTTTGTCGGGATTATCCACAAATTCATAATGTACATTTTCTATCGCGGTAGAATGTTCCCCCACGATAAAAGGAACTTTTGTATCCGTACTCGCCGAAAAATATTTTCCCGTATTCGCATCTTTTGCATCCATTCGAATCTCTACCTCCCCGGGTAGAACGTAATTCTCTTCTTGGAAAGAACAAATTAACTGTCCTTTTGTCAGCACCTCGATCAAGGTGAAATTATACTCACCAAGCACGTATCCATCAACAGGATATAATTCCAGTTTTATCGTCTTTCCATCCTCGAAATTATTTTTAGGTGTTACGGTAATACTAGCGGTACTCTCTCCCGCAGGAATAACGAACTCATTAGCAGAAAGCTCATATTCTTCTCCTTGCACGGCAGCCCCCCTTATATTAAACTTAACAGAAGTGTTTGCTGGTACCGGCTCTGAAACCCGAATCTCAACATTCAACGGCTCTTCCGCATCCAGAGTATAGATTAATTCTGAAAAAGCCAGTTGAGGCCCTTTCTCTTCACTGTCGTCATCGTTACATGCCACAAAGCACATCGACAACAGTAGGCAGATAAACGATATAATATTTTTCATCATATTTCACTTAAATCTTTAGCTATTACAACCCTTGAATCGCATTATTATACTCCTCCTTCAACAACCGTATTTCTTCCCGTTCCTCCAAAGTCAGCGGTCTCGCTTTAGGTAGCTGGTAATCCTGACTTTCCGTCAAAATACGCGGTGGTACATCATCTGGTTTATCACATCCTCCACAAAAAGCCAATAAAACAAACCCTAAACCCATCAATATTATTCTCGTTTTCATATTTACCTCCTTTTCATTACTTGACATAGCCTTCATTTTGAATCATTCCCGGAATCAAATCAATATCCCTTGAAGGAATCGGTGCGGTATACATAAATTGTTTCGTCTCGTATTTAAGCCCATCCTTGGCAATCCAGAACTCCGGACATCCGTTCCGTTTTAAGTCGAACCAACGGTCTCCCTCCATGAACAACTCTTTCCGTCGTTCACAATGTATCGCCCACAACAATGGGGTAAAAGCCTCTCCTTCCGCATTTACCCGAACCAAGGCAGTTTCATCCACGGCAGGTAAATTTCCCATTGTATAAGGAGTATAACCTGAAATCCGTTTGGACCTCAACAGATTTAGATATTCAAGAGCCTCTTTTGTCTGATTCAAATAAGCGTATGATTCAGCTAAAATCAAGCACATCTCTGCACTCCTGATACAAGCCAGCGGGACCTTCTGAGCCTCTCGCTTATTATTAAACAAAAATGAATACCGAACATCTCGCTCTTTCTCAACAAATAAGTCAATAAAACTTTTACTTACCGGTTTCACAGCTAAATATCCCTTCGCTCCATTATAATTTTGATCACCGCTAACGTGAGATAACACATAGGAACGTAAAAGAATATTACCTTTTTGTGCATGTTGAGCAGATAACATATCAACATACTCTGTCCCCTCCACCAACGGATAAGCCTCCAATATTTCTTTTGCCACGGGTATAGCCTGTTCCCAATTCTGAGACCAAAAATATAGCCTAGCCAAATAAGCTTTTGCCACATCCACCGTGTAACGGAAAATTTCCGACTTGGAATTATAAGAAATCCCCTTCTTTAAATCTTCCTCTATAAGCGACACGACCTCCGACAAGCTTGACCGTTTCGGTCGCGCTTCCATATCAAAACGTGTCACGATAGAAAGCCCTAATTGTTCCCCAGCCTTTTGCTTGTTATAGGGTTCACAAAAAAGACGCATCAAATTGTAATAAGCGACACCTCTCATCGTGTATGCCGTGGCATAACATGACTTTGCCATCTCAGTATTCTCCTCTTCCATTTCATGTATCACCAGATTACAGTTCTTTATTAATGCATACAACTTCTCGTATTCAGACTTAAATGAATTCAAACGATCTCCTACATATTTGGGAATTGCTCCCATCCCTGTCACATTTTTAGTCAAACTATTCTCTACGTTATCACTAAAACACTCTAATTCCAATTTTTCCATGGCATTACCCAATATGGCCTCATCATAGCCATCATCGATCTCGCTCAAATGGCTATTTAACAAAGCTGCAAACTCCTCAGCAGTCTTAGGAATAACCTCACCTTTCGGCTTCACATCCAAGTACTCTTTACAAGACACGCATACAAAGAATACCATTAAAAGCACACTTATATTTTTCAAATTCTTCATAATCTCACAAATTAAAAGCCTAAACTAAGTCCAAATGAACAAGAACGTGCCAAGGGATAAGTTGCCCCGGGTGTTTCCGGATCTAACCCTGAATAATTTGTTATTGTAAATAAATTCGTCAGGATAAAAGAAAAACTCAAGGAAGAAATACCCATTTTACTCACCACATCCAGAGGTAATGAATAAGACAACGACATATTCTTCACCCGCAAGAAAGAAACATTCTCCAACATGGTTGCCCGAGTAATCGTACTAGAAGTCGGATAAATCTGGTCATAATAGAGTCTTTCGCCATAAGTATCAATAATTCTAGGATACTTCGTGCCAGTTCTGTTATCTTCTGTCCAGCGATTAGTCACGTCTTTCCTCACATTCAAATGGTTCACGTACAAATCATTTTCACTAGTCGGAATCTTTTCCCCCGATGACATCCCAGTAACACTTATTGTGTTATAACTTACTGGTGATGTTATCTCATCCACAACCTTTCCTCCTAACGAATAAGCACCACCAACACTTAAGGAGAGTGTTTTCCATGAGAAACTAAAATTAAAACCTCCCGTCACCGGAGCCGTTGACGTTCCTTTATAATATATATAGTTATTCACATCACTCAAATCAGTCGGTTTCAAAATATCTGCATCTGGACGTAATTTATATTTATACAACCCGGTTTCCGGGTTTATTCCCATTGACTTACCTGCAAAAATCGAACCTAAAGGATAACCAACAAAATTGTTAGCCGAATACGATATAGGAGAGGTGTAACGTTTCAATATATTACTATTCCAAGCAACATTTACCGAAGCATTAAATTTAAAATCCCTATACCTGAAAACAAGTGCCTGCAATGTTGCTTCAATTCCTTTATTCTCAATCTGAGAGGTGTTATAACCTTGTCCCCTGAACCCCGTCACATAAGGAACATCAACACTTGTTACAAGATCCTTACTCAAACGATAATACGCCTCAACCAAACCATTAATTCGATTATTAAAAAGTCCGAAATCCAAAGCGACCTTCATATCCCGTGTTTTCTCCCAACGTAAATGAGGATTAGGAGCTTTCCGAACTTCCCCGATTCGAAGATTTTCCACGTCGGTTTTCCGATAAGAAGTAGAGTAATACATAATCAACTCCGGTTTTTCTGTTTTATTCACGTTTCCGGTATATCCCATTGCCACGCTCAATTTTAAGCGACTAAGAACAGGACGAAGTTTTTCCATAAAATGTTCATCTCCCACGTGCCAAGCCAACCCCAAAGACCAAGTCGGATTAAACTGTTCGTCACTACCGAAATTATTGGATCCATCTGTACGGAAAGAGAGACTGGCAATATACTTATCATACAAACTATAATCCACGGAAGCATAAAACGATGCGAAACGGGTTTCTTCAATAGACTGCCCGGCAAGTCCATCAATCAGATTCGCCATATCCACCAATTTATTATAGTCAACCTGATCATCTGTCTTTTCCGGAGCCGGGGTAGAAGAATTTCCGGTAACAGGATCATAACCATAGCGTTTTTCGTAAATACTCTTCGCTTTAGAACCTCGTATTTCTGCTCCGGCCAATACCTGCAAGCGATGAATCGAATTGAAAATATCCGAATAATTCAGTTGTCCTCTCGCACTATAATTTGTATTATTAGCTGAAGATTGAGTTATCGACCCGTAAGTTCTCCGACTATTCCAATCGTCCAACTCGCTAGGTTTATCCTTAAAAGCGGCATAAGTATCAATTCCATTTATATTATCCGACTTATTATTGATAAAACTATAAGAAAGCAAACCCGAAAAACGGAACTTTGAAGAAATTATATAATTCAAACTTAACATCAAATTGGCAGCATAATCATCCGCAACACTAGATGTCTCATTAATTTCACGCATAATATTATACCCGTTAGCAGGAAGTATGGCCTCTCTTCCGCCATTAATTTGATTCAAATTATAATAAGTATAATCCGGCCTGTAGGAGCCGTCTTCATTATACGGCTTCTCGTAAGGATTGGCAAAATAAGCATATTGGAAAGGATTCACGTTTAACGAAGACCCATCCGATTTTTGTTGAGAAAAATCAACACCCAAATCTATCGAAACTCGCTCGTGAGGATTCAATTTTACCTTTGTAGATAAACTATACCGATCGTATGAAGTCTTTCTTAAAATTCCATTATCCTTCGAATAACCAAAAGAAACATAATATGTTGCAATATCAGTTCCCCCGGACAAAGACAAATAATGATTCATCGAAAAAGCAGTCCGAAACAACTCGTCAAACCAATTGGTCGTAGTTTTAGATAAATCTGCGATATAAGCATCTTGCTCTGCGGCACTCATTGGTTCAAACCCCTCGTCTGTCCAGACCTTACCATCTTTCCCCAACTTATTAGCTCGTAACATCCCGACAATACCAACCACAGGATAATACGTTCCGTTCGTAAATCCATCCGCCGAGAATTCATTCCACAGCTCTTGTTCCCAAGCCAATTTTTGTTTTGAGTTCATCAAATCACCATCCCTTTGCGGTTTCATTACCATCGAAAAATTAGCCGAATAATTCACAGCCATTTTCCCAATCTTACCTCGCTTCGTTGTGATAACGATAACCCCACCTGCAGCTCTTGAACCATAGATTGCGGCAGCAGAAGCATCCTTCAATATGGTAATATTCTCAATATCATTCGGATTAATCCCGGCAATACCGTTAGCAAAAATATCATTAAAATCACCCGCTTTAATTCGTCCTTTTTCAATACTCGGTATATTACGTTGCAAAGGTACCCCATCAACAACCCACAAAGGTTCTGCGTCCCCGGTAAGCGTATTCGTTCCCCGAATCCGAATCTTTGCTGATTCACCCGGACGACCGGATTTGGCCACGATACTCACTCCGGCCACCTGTCCTTGCAACAATTGATCTATCGACGTGGGGACCTTATTTTCAAACACCTCTCTGCCCACCACGGCCACGGAACCCGTGGTTCGTTTTTGAGTCGTCTGCGTGTACCCCGTGGAAACGATAACCTCATCCAACTGCCCCACAGCCATCTTCAACACCACATTCACGTGTGTCTCCGTGGCTCCCAACTTGACATCCTGCGTCTCCATCCCGATAAAAGAAAACTGTAAAACCTGATACCCATCCGGCATATCCAAAACAAAATTCCCGGTAGCATCCGTCGAGACTCCCATAGTGGTTCCTTTAATCATTACCGTAACACCGGGTAACGGCGCCCCGTCCTCGTCTTTTACACTTCCCCTAATCACCTTAAACTTTTGTTCGGATGATTCTTGCGGAGCCTTCTCCAACAAAATAATCCGATCTTGGATTCGATAACGTAACCCTGTACCCTTCAACACCTCTTTCATCACGCTATCCAAAGAAACTTCCTTGACATCAACTGTTATTCCTCCAAGATCCTTCACGAATTTCTCGTTGTATACAAAATTATACCCGGATTGCTTTTTGATCTCTTCAAGCACTTTAACCAGTTTCTCGTTTGTCACCTTCAAGGTTATCTTTTCCGGTGAATGTCCTGCCCAAAGTGTGCCCGATGCGAATAACAGTAGCATCAAAAATGCACAACACTTGTTGAATTTCCTGAAAAAAAACTTTTCTACCATCATTTTTACCTATATTTGTGTGTTATGTCTATATAACATTTTGCGTTAAAGAGATTAGGAAAGACCAATTAGCCTAATCTCTTTTCTTTTGTACATAGACGATTTTGCGTTCTACTTTAAATGATACAGAAGTTGAGGATTCAATAACGGCAAGCAAAGACTCTAACGAGACGTCGCTTGACACATCTCCGGTATAGTACTCTTCCTCAAACACTTGTTCCCGAATAACGGTTACATCATAATACCGGGACACCCGTTTCAAAATTTCCGTTAACGAGGCATTCCTAAAACTGAAATTACCGTTCTTCCAAGCAACATAATGTTCCGTGTCACACTTTAAAACTTGAATCTTAGCCTGCACGTCATACATATTCACTTCTGCCATATGCCCCGGGGTAATTATCCGGGATTCCCCTTTTCCCGCCGACACTTCCACGAGTCCCTCTACCAAAACGACAAAACTTTTTCCTTCATCCTCGTACGTGTTCACGTCAAAAGTTGTCCCCAGAACCTTCACATCCATCTTATCCGTACTCACGATAAAAGGACGGGTACTGTCTTTGGCAACCTCGAAGTATCCCTCGCCATGCAAACTGACCTCTCTTTTATCTTTACCGAAAGACACCGGGTATTTTATTTTTGAATCCGCATTCAGCCACACTTTCGTCCCATCCGAAAGAACTAAATGGTAAAATGTCCCTTTCGGAATAATCAACTGGTTAAACTCCAACTCCTTCTTATGCAAAGAATCCGGTCGAACATACTCCAAACGATTCCCGGAATAAAGTTTTGTCCCTTTATCCAATTTTACCTCATCTTGCTCTACGTTCGAAATATCCACCACTTCTCCGGTTGACAATACAAGACAAACATTATTTTTCCGTCCCTGTTCTGCCAAAACAACACGTTCCTCTCTTGCACCTCCCAACCATAACCACAACCCACTTGTTATCAACAAACAAATACTCGCCGCAACAGTCACTCCCACTCTTATATTTCTCCTTCCCTGTTGTTGCCGTTTCTTGAAATCTTCCCATTTCATATCAACATCCACCCCGTCATACCGTTTTTCTAACTCTTCCGTGGAAATTTTTTGCAGGTTTAAAAAGACACGTTCTCCCTCCTTGGATTCATTCCTCCATAAATCCAACTGTCTTCTCTCCGAATCATCCAACCCGGTAATCCGTTCTTTACAGATTAATTTAGCTATGAATAAATACTGACTTATCTCTTTCATCTAACTCTCGTTTCCCCAATAACGATCGAGAGAAAAAACAGTATAGGTGAAATTTTTATTTTTTTCAAAAAAACTACGACAACATGGTAATCATTAAAAATAAATGCCCCAATGATTTATTCAACTCCCTATAAGCAACCGATTTATGAAATTTCACAGTTGTTTCACTTATCCCCATTTCCTCCGCAATCTCTTTATTCTTCTTGCCCTCTAAATGTAATTTTATCACGGCCTGCACTTGAGGAGTTAACGATTTGATCGCTTTATGAATCAAGAAACGACTCTCTTCATCTATGATTGCCTGCATCAAATAATCACTTGTCTCCCGTTCCTTCGAATACTCACTTGAATAACGTTCTTTGATTTTTTCATGACGAATATAATCCAGACACTTGTTTCGAAGAGTTCGATAAATAAAAGCCTGCAATGCCATTTCTGAATCAAACACTTTTAAATGTCGGGACCAAACAATAATGAAAGTTTCCTGCACAATATCTTCCCGTACATACGAATCATCAATAAAACGAGAAGTAAAGGCAAAAAATTTGGGGAAATGCTCTTTAAAAAAGTGCTTAAAAACAAGCACTTCCCCATTCAAAAATCGAATATACTCACCTCGTTCCTCTGTCATTAAACGATCCTTTTTTGATCTTTTACATTTTCAAGGAAGATGTTAAAGTGTGATAGGTGAAAAAAAATCAAGTACCTGATAATTAGGTTAAGCTAAAAAATGTTATCTTTGAATTACTAATAATTTTTTGTCGAAAATAATTATCAAAAAAGGATCGTTTAATCATTATCAATCAATGCTACTCATATCGACATTATCTAGTCTCTGACCCAAAAGATTTTCAATAAAATAATACCGGATAAGATTCACATAATAAGGAGAACCCAAGCCGTGGTCCGCCCCGGGAATAAGCATCAAATCAAAGCGTTTATTCGCTTGCATCAGAGCATTGGCCAAACGAATCGTATGAGCCATATGCACGTTAATATCCATATCCCCCGTTATCAACAGTAACTTTCCTTTCAAGTTTTTAGCCAATTCGATCGTCGTAGGAATTTTGGATTCAAACGAATACATCACGCTATCCTGTTTCCCCACTTTCTTCTCATGCATTTTCACGCCATGATAAGTTTCACCCCACCATTTCGTATATATATTATTATCATGATTACCGGATGCAGCAACCGCAACTTTATAGAAATCCGGATACGTCAGAATAGAGGCTGCAGCCATAAAACCACCTCCGGAATGTCCGTAAATACCCACCCGGTCCAAATCAATAAAAGAATATCGGTTAGCCAACTGTTCGATCACGAACTTACAATCCGCCAAAGCGTAGTCCCTCAAATTTCCATACCCGAAACAATGGTAATTCCGTCCCCGGGTAAAACAACTCCCCCGAAAACCGACATTAATCACGATAAAACCCAACTGAGCCAAAGACTCGTTTCCATTATCATCCAACGTGAAAGACTGTGGAACAAAATTCTCTTGCGGTCCCGGATACACGTTTATGATAATCGGGTACTTCCGTGTCGAATCCATATCAAACGGCCGGTACATCACGCCATAAAGATCCGTAATCCCATCAGCCGCTTTCACCTTTACCCGTTCCGGTTTCCTCCATCCCATCTCGTACAGCAAGCGTAAATCGGGACGTTCCAATTCCATAATTTTCCTTCCCTTCGTGTCTCTTAATTCGGCAATCGGCTCCTGATCCGCCCGGGAATAATTATCAATCAAATATTTCCCGTTCTTGGCCAGATCAATCGAATGAAACCCGTCTCCGGGAGTTAACAACGTCAAATCGGAACCATCAAAATTCACTTTATAAAAAAGACGATACTCCGGATTTATTCCCTTCTCCCGACCATACCCCTCAAACACGAAACTACGTCCCAACGTGTCCATCTCCGTAATTCTCCCTGCCACGAAATCCCCTGTTGTCACCGGATTCTTTAACTGCCCCTCCTTGTTATAAAGATAATATTGTCCCCAGCCGGAACGTTCCGACCACCAAAGAATATCCTCCCCTCCATTCAGAATTCGACATTCAAACAATTGCTCTGTAAAATGTGGTTCACAACGTTCGTGAATAATTTCAAAAACCTCTCCTGTACGGGTATCTACCCGGCAAAGATCCATCTCGTCACACGTCCGGCTCTTACGGGTAAAATAAATATATTCCGGGTATTTATTAAAATCAAAAAGCATCACTTTCACCTCCTGATCCGGATATTTCGCAATGTCAACCACCTGATGCGATCTCTTCTCTGCATCAAACAAATGTAAATCATACGTGTAAACATACTTTTCCCCCGGCATCGGAAATTTATAAGTTTTCAATGTCGGACGGGGCTCTGCCAGATGATCAATCAAATACCCCTCCCCCACGTTCCGACGATCCTGCCGCAGACAATAGAACACCTTGGAATCCCCCGACCAAGTAATTGATGCCCCTTCCTTCTTGTCCGTATCCTTATCCCGCTGAAAAGAATATGAATAATAACGTTCTCCATCCGTCGTTAACTGGTAAGAAGTTGTGTCCCCCTTTTCCTGTATATACACGTTATGTTTGTAAGCATACACCATATAATTGCTATCCGGAGACCAGCGCTGCCAGTAAGGAACCCGGCTAAAACTATTCTCTTTTCTTTCCCGTGAATATTCTTTCAAAACATCACGTTTCACATCGTATTCAAAATCTTTCCCGTACTTGGAAAACATCAATCGATAAGGATTATCCCCTTCAAAACGGAACCCTCCCAATTTAAAATCCCGAACATCTTCAGTTTTACCTGTCAATTCCGCTAATCTTGCGGCAAGCCGTTCCGTCGAAAATAATTTTTGCTTTTTCCCCTTCTTGGCATCCACCAAATAATACACCGTTCCGTCACCCGTCGTGTAATAATACCAGAAAAAATCAGAATTCCCGATCCACGAAGGATAAACCGATAAACTGTGGACATAATCAGAAAGATTTCTCTCGGAAAATTTGGCACAAGCTTTAAAATCCGCCTTTTGTGCGAATACACTACTCCCCATCAAGAAGAGTAGTATACATACAATACTTCTCATCATGTTTAATACATTTTGCGTTCTACATAAGCACGATTACACGGTAAAGACCAATAAACCATGAAACCGCTTGCCTCAAAAGTAACTCTTTTTTCAACAAATTCCCGCCTATACCTTAAAAATAAAATAAGGATGTAACAAAAAACTTTTATCACATCCTTATTTCCCAAATTCCAATACAGACCTAACAGTCGCCACAAACGATCAAATCCTTTCGAATTCCGGTAACACCATATCCAACCATTTGCTTATTCGAGCATCCGTTTTTTCCGATTCAAAATCTTCATCCAAAGGTAGCCCCACAAACAGATCATCGATCACGGCAGTGGAATCCTCGTACACGTACCCGTCCGTCGAAGTCTTTCCCACGAGAGTTCCGCCTAGTCCCATCACCAATTCCGCCATATACCCCATACCATCCACGAAATTCTTCGGGTAGGTCACGTGATCACCCAAACCGACAAGAGCCACGAAACGATCCTTCAAGGAAATCTTACGCATACTCGGGAAGAACTTGGCCCAACGATCCCGCTGTTCCCTCTCCCAAGTACTACGCCCTAAAGAAGAACATACCAGTATCAAATTCTTGTAGTCCAGCAACCGATCCGCCTGAACATCACTCACGCAAAACATATCCACCTTATCCGCTCCGATCTTCTTCTTCAGTATCTTGGCTACCCGGTGAACACTTCCCCCGGCAGGAGAATAAAAAATCCCCAACCACTTCATCTCGCTCGTCCGCTCATCCAACAGATAGTTGCCTTCCAGATCGGCCGTCAAACGTAAAGGACTATCCTCCTCCACGCCCTTTTGATTCGAACCCGGTTTCTTTTGTTCAATCTTATTTTTATCCATAAAAATATAGTTTATAGTGATTAAACCATTATTATCAACTATAAACTATACGGTAAGAAAGACGAAAAGTTATAGACGTCTATTTTTTATGCGTGGCAATTGCTAACAAAACTCCTAGGACAACCCCCAGCAGGGCTGCAAACAAAACCCGCATATCACCCGGCAACAAGAAGGTGATCGTGTGAGCCGGGAACCAGAAAAAAGGAATCGTCTTCTTGAAAACGAAATTCCACTGTACCCGCCAATTCAAATTTGCCATGATCTCCCCCATCTTGATCGGGGTAAAGAAACCGGATAACGTCCCACCATGACTCAGTATATGCGTATCCGTGATCTTATGCAACGTCATAAAAACAGGAGCGAAAATCGTGTTCTGTGCCACGGAAATACAGAAGGCCACGAACACCTTATCCCACGATAAACTCTCCCCCATCACCGTAACAGCATTTTCCATACCCATCGTCTTCAGAAAGACCGGAACCCCGCTTGAGAAAATCGTCATTGCCATACTGATACCCATTCCCAGCACACCCCACACGATAGCACGGGGCCAGATCCCGAAACCACTCCGGTTATACACTCCGGCACTGATCCTCAACCCGATACATTCCCCTAGTGTTGACAAGATTGCGAACTTCAAAAAGCTCATAATCATACCATGCTCGGCATTAAATGTTTTATAAAAAGAATACACGGCATCAGACACGAAGAAAGGCAACAGGCATACAATAACACACCCGATAACAATAAAATCACTTTTTTTCATCACACATACTTTACCCGTTTCCCGGAAAACCACACCCTCCCGGGGAATTTTAAACATTATTTTTCTGTACTCTCGCTCGACGCATCCGTGTTCCCGTTCTCCGGACTTTGGTTCACCGGGCGTCCTTATTCACTTCCTCCTTGGGAGAGGAATAGAAGAAATCAAATCCTTTTTTCCAACCGCTACTGATACGACCAAAACTTAGGAGTATTGCCAGCAGCAATACTCCTATTATAATGATCATTTTTCTCTCTTCCTTACTATAATTTTTCCAAGCTCGCATGAGAAATTCCTATTTCTCGATACGGATACGAGCGTCTACAGCCACCACGTTATCTTTATTCCCCAACAACGGGTTCAAGTCCATCTCGAAGATTTCCGGGGCAACCTTCACCAAAGCAGAGATTCTCATCACGGCCTCGGCAAACTTATCCTCGTTCACGGGTTCCTGTCCGCGAACACCTTGTATAATCTTGTAAGATTTCAACTCTTTAATCATGCCATGAGCCTCGTCTTTAGACATCGGGGCCAATCCGGCCTTCACGTCTTTCAACACCTCGATAAAGATACCTCCCAACCCGCAAAGTACCATGTGACCGAACTTATCATCTCGTTTAGCACCGATAAACACTTGCGTTCCGCTCAACTGTTGAGCCAGCATGATCGCGTACGTATCCTTGATCTGCATCATCCGCTTGAACTCACGACGAACAGTCTCCTCGTCGCTCACGTTCAACACGACTCCACCAACATCCGATTTGTGGATCGGTCCAACAACTTTCATCACCAGCGGGAACCCGATCTCTTTTGCCATCTTAACAATCTCCTCCTCGTTATCAGAAACTCCCTCTTTAGCTCTCGCTACCCCGGCAGCATCCAACAAAGTATGAATCTCGTCCGGAGACAAATAACCGTTTTGCGCGTTATCCACCACCTCACGGATCTTCTTCACGTCCATATCCGGCATTTCAAAATGTTCCGGTTGCGGGGCTGGAGTCTTGTAAATCTTGCACAAGGCATTTCCAAACAACACCTCATCCGGGAAATAAACACGACCTTTAGACACGAACTCCGCAATCTCGTCCTTCACGATCTTGGAAGAAGGGAAAATCGGGAAAATCGGCTTCTTGCTCGTCTTCATCTTCTCGTCAAGTACCCTGTACACGTCGAACACGGGGAACAAACCGGGGCTACCGAAAATAACCGCCATCCCGTCAATATTGTCAAAATCCTGATCACAAGCATCCAGAATATATCCTAATTGTTCAGCCGTACCCGTTGCCAAGAAGTCGATCGGGTTACCCACGGACGACCCGGCAAACAATTTCGTCAATAACTCCTGCGCTTTCTCGCCTTCAATATGCGGAACATCCATTCCACCGTTAGAAAGAGCATCCGTCAACATAACGGCAGGTCCACCGGCATGAGTCACGACAGCCATGTTACGACCTTTCATCTCCGGGTGCATGAAAATTCCTGCAACCGTCATCAACTCGTCACGCCCGTTACAACGCACGATACCAGCCTTGCGGAACAAAGCCTCCACGGCAACATCCGAACTGGCTAAAGCTCCCGTGTGAGAAGAAGCGGCACGACTTCCGGCTGCAGAACCTCCTGACTTAACGGCAGCGATCCGGCATCCCTTGCGAATCAAAGAAGACGCGTGCTTCAACAGCTTCTCCGGCTTTTCGATGCTCTCCACGTATAATAATTTCACACGAGAACTCGTCTTCGGATCAAACGACTCGTCCATGTATTCCAAAATCTCCTCTACACCTAATTGAGCTGAATTACCCACGGAATACATGCTATTGAATTTAATTCCTTTTTGCATCCCGGAGTCCATGATAAACAATGCCGTTGCACCAGAACCGGAAATCAAATCCACCCCTTGCGGGTTCAGTTCCGGGATCGGGCTCGTGAACACCCCACTGTAATGGTTTGTCAAGACACCGATACAGTTCGGTCCGATTAATGATCCACCTACCGAATTAATCGTCTCCACAATCTGGCGCTCCAACTTGGCTCCCTCCTCGTTCTCTTCGTGGAACCCGGCAGAAAGGATAATAAATGCTTTCGCGTTCTTCTGTTTAGCAAGCACTTCCACGGTTGACGGGCAGAATTTAGCGGCAATCGCTAAAATAGCGCAATCCACCTCCGGAAGATCCTTCACGTCACGATACGCTTTAATTCCCTGCACTTCATCCATCTTCGGGTTCACCACGTAAAGCGAACCTTTGAAGTTCCCGTCTTGCAAATTCCGCAACACGGTACCCCCGGGTTTATGAATGTCGTCAGAACCACCCACAACCACAATGCTCTTTGGCTCAATTAATTGTTTTGCTATCATATATTTCGATTTATTTTTAACTTCCTCTTTAATTTCAAATGGATGATCGCTGTTACAATCATCCATTTGAAGTTTTTTATTCCTAGATATTATTGAAGAATGTCAGAAACTCCTGTACTTTCTGTACCATCTTCTTCGAACCCGTGTACAACGGCACCCGTTGATGGAGAGCCTCCGGCTTTATCTCCAAGATTCGTTGCTCCCCGTCCGTGGCCAACCCTCCGGATTGTTCGGCGATAAACGCCATCGGGTTACACTCGTACAACAATCTCAACTTTCCTGTCGGGTGAGAACTTGTCTGCGGATATAAGAACACCCCACCTTTCAACATATTCCGGTGAAAATCGGCTACCAAAGACCCGATATAACGGGACGTGTACGGCCGGTTCGTTGCCTCATCTTTCTCCTGACAATACTTGATAAATTTTTTCACACCCACGGGGAAATTCACGTAATTACCCTCGTTGATAGAATATATCTTTCCGCTTTCCGGTGTTTGCATATTCGGGTGAGACAAACAGAACTCCCCGATAGAAGTATCCAGCGTGAAACCATTCACCCCGTTACCGGAAGTATACACTAACATGGTTGATGACCCGTAAATCACATAACCGGCAGCCACCTGTTCCGTTCCGGGCTGGAAGAAATCGTCCATCACGAGCGGTTCCCCGATAGGAGAAATACGTTTATAAATAGAGAAGATCGTACCCACGGAAACATTCACGTCTATATTTGACGATCCATCCAGTGGGTCCATACAAATGATGTACTTCCCGTCCTTACTTAATCCTTCCTCGAAAACCACGATGTCCTGATTTTCTTCAGTAGCCACCCCACAACACTCGCCACTCGCCCTCAACTCATCCATAAAAGTTTTGTCGGCATAGACATCCAACTTCTGTTGGTCCTCTCCTTGCACGTTGATTGAACCCACCTTTCCAAGTATATCTACCAAACCAGCCTTATTAACCTCCCGGTGAACCTTTTTGGCAGCGATACCTATGTGGTGCAAAAGTCGTGAAAATTCTCCGGTAGCCCCGGGAATCTCGGCTTGCCGTTCAATAATAAATTGATTTAAAGTTGTAACTTTATGCATTATCATGGTTATGTGTTTTAATTTTTTTGCAAATATAAAGTTATAATCTTTAATTTAAAAGGTTTGCGGGTTTTATTCCGCTTCTTCCTTTCAAATCCTTACGCGTATAGCCTAAATTCACGGAGAGGCCTGCAATCGATGACGAAACATCAATCTTCTCTCCGCCGTATACCCCTCATCACGAAGATAAAGCGTTTCCCATCAACATTATGACGTATCCATATTGATACTCAAGTTCATCTTAAAGCATTACGTCAATCCATCACGAGAAGTTTCATCAGTAGGCACGAACGGCTCGGACTTCCGAGCTCCCAACTTTTGAATATCCCGTATTGCTTATTCCATCAGCCATGGAAGCATAATAATATTTCGAAGAGGTACCCTCCTTTTTCTCTTCCGTCGAACTTCCATGCACGATTGCTTCTATCAAATCTCCCTGTTCTCTTTCAATAATCACATTTAATTGATCTCGATGTAAAAGGATCCATTTTATTTCATTCAATGCCGGTAGATACCATCCACTTCCCAAATCTTGACAAGCTTTGAATGCCGGATAATTGTCTAATTTATCATCATTTTTCTTGATAAAACTTTCTAATGCAATCAAATTACTTTTGCCATCATTATAATTCACCACACCAATAAGAGAACTTGCCCCTTTTGCTTTATCACTACACCATTCTATGCTTCCAAGCGATTTACTTGACACCTCTCGTCCCCTGTAAGCATTAATTCCCGTAATGTCAGTCATAAAGGAAGATGTATTTTCATCATATCCCGTCACTTTCCCCACCGCAAAAATCACCCCATCACCCCAAGCATCCCCGACCTTCGGGGCCACCAAAGACAACTCATCCCAATCATCCCCTAGCAACTCCTTATCTTTAAAATAATAATCAAACTCATCTCCCGTCACTGTATGGAAGTGAGCTTTATTTAATCGTAAAGTTCCACCTTCAATCTCTCGTGGAAACACAAATTCCATCTTATTATTCGCCACGGGAACATTCCGCACTTCTCGGTCGTGATGTTCAGAAGACAAATACAAATCCGCTCGATCAACCACCACCCCATTTGAAACATCCGTTAACGTTACCACCACGTTCTGCCCATCTTCAATCACGACATCAATTGGTGGCTCCGACTCGTCCCAATCTTCAACCTGAATGCTAACCACCACATCCTTATCTCCCGCCCCCGGATACCGATTTACCAAAATATTACACTTATATAATTTCCCCTTCTCCAATGGCATCCCCTCATTCAGGACAGTGTATGACTTTTCCTCCCCGCCCAGCAAGAAATGAAACAAAACCCTATTCCCCTCAATTTTTTGAGGCAAAACAATTACTTCAAAATCTTCTGCCACCCGTGCCTCTATATCGTCAACGGCATTACCTAACGTCAATTCACCCGTGGCAATATTGAAATTTCCCTCCTGAATAACATTTACAACTTTAAAGTCCGTTATTTTATTCAGATCAACCGTCTCCGGGGTATCCGTTTTGAAATGAAATTTCATTTTAGCAAACTGATGGCAAAAATTCAATGTAATAACTTTTTCCACCCCCCGATAACGTTCTTCCGATTTCACGTAAAGGAAATCAGAAGACAACAAGGCTTCCTCTGTCTCCTGAACGTTGGGTATGGAAACCGGAACAGCCAAAAGATCCGCTGGGACGCTCTCCAGCCCTTTACAATAAAATCCATATATATTTATCGGGTTATCCGGGTACACGTGTTTCTCTCCGTCTGCAAAACTCAAACTACCATCCGCCTCACTATTCATCAGGTAAAAATCCTCGTTTGCTGGCAAACAAAGCTCTTCCCCTTCCTGTTCCACGATATACAACCCCACCTTATCCCCTACATTAAGTCCCGCCCTCGACCCTATCTCGGCTTCTTGCATCTTGAGAATATCCACTTGAAAACAAATTTCCTTCTCTTCCGATTCTTTCGTGATCATACGACTACACCCGCAAAGAGCTATCAAGCCCATAAAATACAACAACCAGCTTTTTTTCATCATTCCAATTTTTATAATTAATACCATAACACGCCATTCCTAACAGGTGAGATCGCTTGTAAATATATTAAAAAATAGCTACATTGTTTCATTTATAATTATTTTATCACCACATTTCATTAAAATAGATTGATTCCACTTTTTTTCGTACATTTGTATAATACTATTAATACCAAAAACCATGTCAAGATACAATCTCATCCGGTTCGATTGGGCCATGAAACGCTTATTACGTGATAAAGCAAATTTCGTCGTATTAGAAGGATTTTTGAGCGAATTACTACAAGATAACATCAAAATTCATCGAATCCTAGAAAGCGAAGGTAACAAAGAAGACGAGTCCGACAAATTCAACCGGGTTGACGTTTTGGCTGAAAACAACAAAAAGGAACTCATTATCATAGAAGTTCAAAACACCCGGGAATTATATTATTTTCAACGAATGCTATACGGTGTCTCCAAAGCCATCACAGAATACATTCATGAAGGTGACCTTTATGCTGAAGTTCGAAAAGTCTATTCCATCAATATCGTATATTTCGATTTAGGACAGGGGAGCGATTACATCTACCGTGGAGTAACCGATTTTAGAGGAATTCATTCAGGTGACACCTTACGTCTTTCAACCAAACAACGGAACACGTTCGTGAAAGAAAATGCCGGAGAAATCTTTCCGGAATATTACGTCCTCCGAGTTAATGAATTTGATGATCGGGCCAAAACACCTCTTGACGAGTGGGTCCGTTTCTTGAAATCCGGTATCATTGACGAAAACACCACGGCTAAAGGCTTGCAAGCAGCAAGAGAACGGCTACGTGTGTCAGACATGAGCGAACAGGAACGTCGTGCTTATGAACGCCACATGGACAACATCAGAATCCAGTGGGATGTCCTAACCACTGCACATGGGGAAGGATGGGACGAAGGAAAAGCCGAAGGAAGAGCTGAAGGCAAGGCCGAAGGATTAGCCGAAGGAAGGGAAAAAGGCATTCAAGAGGGCATAGAACAAGAGAAAAAAGAAACCGCCAAAAAATTACTCGAAAAAGGTATTCCGGTCGAGACCATCATGACATGTACCGGATTATCCTTAACGGAAATACAACAATTACAATAAACACGAAAAGACACGTCTTTAACGCCTTATTTTGCATTTTACAATTTAAAATTTACTTTTGTTTCGTGTTACTTTTTAATCGGTACCTAAATGAAAGTTTTTAAATTCGGGGGAGCATCCGTGAAAGATGCGGCAGGGGTAAAAAACCTCTCTTCAATTGTCCATCAACAGCATGGACAACTTATCGTGGTCGTTTCAGCTATGGGAAAAACGACTAATTTGCTAGAAACATTATGCAACGCCTATTTTCATCAAGATCCCAAAGCGACCGCTATCATGAAAGAATTAAAAGACTTTCATCTAAATATCGTGACCTCGTTGTTCCCTTTGAATGCCCCGGTCTACAAGCACCTAGAAGAATTATTTATAAACCTAGAAAACATACTGGCAAGCGAATCATCACTATGCTATGATTACGAATACGATCGCATCATCTGTTTCGGGGAACTGATCTCCACGACCATCATTTCCGATTACATGGAAATGGAGGGAATCGAGAATCAATTCATTGACATTCGGAAATTTCTCAAAACCGACCAAAACTATCGTAACGCAAACATAGACTTGGAACTTTCCGAACAACTTTGCAAAGAAGCATTTGATTTCAACACATCGTCCACGTTCGTCACCCAAGGCTTTATCGCCGGAACCCGTACCAACCAAACCACCACGCTAGGACGGGAAGGATCGGATTACACGGCCGCCCTTTTGGCTAACTTGCTAAATGCCGAGAACGTGACGATCTGGAAAGACGTGCCGGGAGTGATGAATGCCGACCCGAAAGAATATGAAAAAGCACAAGTGATCAGCCGGATGTCCTACAAAGAGGCCATCGAGCTGTCCCATTTCGGGGCAAAAGTCATTCATCCGAAAACCATAAAACCGATCCAGAACAAACAAATCCCCCTTTACGTGAAATCCTTCCTGCACCCGGAATCCGAGGGAACCGTGATACAAGAGATTGACGAGCATCTAAAGTTACCCCCCATCTACATTAACAAAGAAAATCAATGCTTGTTGACCCTCACCCCGAGAGATTTCTCTTTTATCGCGGAAGAAAAATTAAGCCACATATTCGCCGTGCTGGCCCAATATAAATTGAAACTGAACCTGATGCAAAACTCCGCCATCAGCTTTTCTTTCTGCGTGGATTGCAACAGCGCCGTGTTTAACGAATTTCTGGATCAACTCCGGGAAGAATTCGAGGTACGCTACAACCAAGACGTGAAACTCATCACGATCCGCCATTACAACGAGGAAATCATCCGGGAGATCATCGGGGATACCCCCTCGCTAGTCGAGCAACGTAGTCGCACGACCGCCCAGTTCGTGCTAAGGAATCATGTATTACAATAACTCCCGCGGCATGAAACATAAAACGCTGTCCATCATCATTCCCGCCTATAACGAAGCCCGAACTCTTTTCACGTTACTAGAAAAAGTTCACCACACACGACTGGTTGAAAATATCCAAAAAGAAATTATCGTTATAAACGACTGTTCGAAAGACGAAACGGAGGCCGAAATTCAGCGTTTCATGGAAACGTATCCCGATTGCCCCCTTCAATACCACAACCAACCTTACAACCAAGGCAAAGGAGCGGCTCTGCGGGTCGGGATTCAAAAGGCCAGCGGGGAGTGGACCGTCATACAGGACGCGGACCTTGAATACGAACCGGAAGACTTTAACCCGTTACTGACATGGATGATCGAACACGACGGGAAAGTCATCTACGGGTCCCGCTTTCTAAACAAAGCGAACAAACACTCCTACCAGCGATTCTATTTCGGTGGCAGGCTATTATCCATCATCACGAACATCCTGTACGGGCAACGCTTGACGGACGAACCGACCTGTTACAAAATGTTCGACACCGCACTACTTAAATCTATCCCGTTAAAATGCACCGGATTCGAATTTTGTCCGGAAGTAACGGCCAAAGTCTGTCGCAAGGGATACAAAATAAAGGAATTACCGATCCACTATTATCCCCGGAGTATTGACGAGGGGAAAAAAATAAACTGGAAAGACGGGGTCATTGGCATCTGGACCCTAATAAAATATCGTTTTTAATTTAAAGAATAATTTTCGTATGGGAATTTTTAATAAAATAAAACCGACTACATGGATTTATCTTTGCCTCGCGATCATCGGGTGCGTATTTATTGTGAATTATCTGGAAATATTTGATTTCAAACCGGACCTGAACGGGGATAACGTTTACTATTATGCCCTAGGAAGAGCCATTGCTGCCGGGAAGGGCTACACGAACATCATGTTTCTGGAAGAAACCCCTCATTCCCATTTTCCACCGGGTTACCCCTTGTTTAACGCCGGGATTTTACTTTTCACCCATTCCTACACGGCTCTAAAAATAGCAAACGGCATCTTATTCGGGTTGTCCATCCTCATCCTTTTTTTCCTCCTAAAAAGAATTTCGGGGAATTTATTCGTCGCCCTGTCAACCTGCCTGTTATGCTGTATGCAACAGGCATTACTACGTTACTCCACGATTGTCATGAGCGAAATGTTATTTACCTTCCTCACGCTGGGAGTCCTGTACCTGATCTCGCTGATCGATATGGACCACCTGTTCTATAAAAAGCGCCCCCGTTCCCAGATCATTTATTTCATTCTGATGATTATCGCGCTGAATTACATCTATTTTGTCCGGACCATGGGGACATCCATCATTCTGGCAATAATAATTTACCTCGGTATTCTTTGTACCCAAAAAATCCTCACGTTCCTCAAAAGCAAGCGTAAAAACGACGAGATAACCATACAGGCCGACAACAAACGGGTCCTGTTCAGCCACCTCATTATCTTATGCGTGGTCATCGCATCCTTTGCAGGGGCAAAAACAGCTTGGGACATACGGAATAAAAGCATTGGAGTCACGAGTAGTGACTATCTCCATGATTTCAAAAAGAAACCCAAGGGTGAAACCATGGCCACTTTCTCGGACTGGACAGAACGTATCGAAAACAACCTAGTCAGCTACGTGGGCAAATGGATTCCCACCGCCATCATTTCCGATGATCCCGGATTCGATGAAAAAGTAACCACTTCAAGACTGATCGAGGGAATTTGTATCCTTATCGTCGTCCTTATCGGATTAACCACGCTAAAAAAAATGCAATTACTCCTGTTCCTGTACATCGGCATCACGATGGCCGTACTCATGATCTGGCCGGAACAATACGCCGGACACCGCTATTTTATCGGAATTATTCCCCTTTTCATATTCCTGTTCCTGAACGGTTGCCTCGAAATCATGAACACGATCACCAAAAAACTTTCATTTGGTAAATACCAACACGTGATTCCTGCAGGAGGCCTGATCGTGTTCCTCGTGTTCTTCATGTTCCCGCACTACGCGAAAGCCTTGAAACCGCAACGAAATTTTGCCACATACAAGCAATGGAATGAAAAAATTGCCGATGCCGCCTTCGTGGAATACATCTATGCTATCAACTGGTGTAAAAAGAATCTGCCCGAAGAAGCCCGCATCGCCTGCCGGAAACCGGAACTTTTTTACCTCTTTTCAGGCGGTAGAAAATCGACGTCTTTTCCCCAATATGCCAAAGAGGACGACCTATTCAAACGATTCCAAGAACAAAAAATCTCTCACGTGATCATCGACCGCTGGTTCCGCCACGGGTATGTCACCGTGTACCCCATGGTCAAAAAATATCCGGATTATTTCAGACCGCTCATCCAGATCGGGCAGAACACGAAACAGCAACTCCCCACGTTAATTTTCCAATTCCTGCCGGGAGGCCAACCACAAGTTCCGTAGTTTAGTTCAAAGAAAAACGAATCATACTTCTCATGTCGGGTGAAAAATCCGACATGAGAAGGTATATTACAGGACAACAAACCGTTGACCCGAAAATTTAATACCATAATCCATTATCATATCCTCATCAATAACGGATCTCTTTCATATAAAGCGCTATTAGAACGCTATTAAATCCCTATTAAATCGCTATTAAATCGCTATATATAATAGCGTTCTATTAGAATTTTAATAGGATATTAAAATTACTTTATCCGTAACACGTCATGTATTGCTACTCTATTCATCCTGAAGTGATTTAGAAAAACGGCAGCAAATCATGACCACCATTCCTAAACGTCTTTTACTACCCCCTAAAAGAATGAATGCACGAAAAAAAGAAGAGGATTTCCAGTTTCACAAATAAATGGTATATTTGCAACTTGATTTTTTAAATGTGCAAATAAGTAATATCTTAAAATCAGGAGTCACGATGGACAAAAAATTCCAAGAGTACAAAGGTTTGGATCTCTCTCAGGTAAACAAGGATGTCTTGAAAGAGTGGGAATCAAACAATACCTTCGAGCAAAGCTTGAAGAATAGAGAGGGGCATCCCTCGTTTGTCTTTTTCGAAGGTCCCCCTTCGGCAAACGGGATGCCAGGTATTCACCACGTAATGGCTAGGACGATTAAAGATATTATTTGCAGATACAAAACTTTACAAGGATTTCTCGTCGAGCGAAAAGCCGGTTGGGATACACACGGGTTACCCGTTGAATTGGGGGTTGAAAAGAAACTCGGTATCACGAAAGAAAATATCGGGAAAACGATTTCCGTGGCCGACTACAACAAAGAATGTCGTTCCGACGTCATGAAATTCACCCGTGAATGGGAAGATTTGACGAACAAGATGGGTTACTGGGTAGATATGAGCAACCCGTACATCACCTACGACAACCGTTACATCGAAACCTTATGGTATTTGTTGAAACAATTGCACGAGAAAGGTTTCCTGTACAAAGGGTACACCATACAACCCTATTCCCCCGCTGCCGGAACAGGATTAAGCACGCACGAGTTGAACCAACCGGGATGTTACCGGGACGTGAAGGACACGACGTGCGTGGCTCAATTTAAAGTGATCCGGGACGAAAAATCGGAAAAATTGTTTGCTTTCAGCGATGAAGTATATTTCACCGCGTGGACAACCACGCCTTGGACGTTACCTTCCAACACGGCATTGGCCGTGGGTCCGAACATCACGTACTTGGAAGTGAAAACTTATAACCCCTATACTTTCCGCCCGGTAACTATTATCATGGCGAAAGATCGTTTCAGCGCGTACTTCAACAAAAAAGCTGAAGGCATCACCTTGGAAGACTACAAGGAAGGAGATAAATTGATCCCTTACCAGATCGTGGCCGAATATAAAGGTCCGGAGTTGGAAGGCATACGTTACGAGCAACTTTTACCTTGGATGCAACCCATGGGTGATGCATTCCGCGTGATCCTCGGTGATTACGTTACCACGGAAGACGGTACCGGGATCGTACATATTGCCCCGACTTTCGGAGCCGATGACGACCGGGTGGCCAAAGTGGCGGGCATAGCCCCCTTGCAATTAATTGACAAGGAAGGCAGCAAGCAACCCATGGTGGACAAACGGGGACGCTTGTTCCGGATGGAAGACATTGACCCGGAATACTTGAAAAATAACGTCAACACTGACCTGTACGGGGAATTTGCAGGACGATTCGTGAAAAACGCTTACGATCCGAATTTAACCGAAAACGACACGACTCTCGACATCGATTTAAGTATCCTGTTAAAACGGGAGAACAAAGCGTTCAAGGTCGAAAAACACGAACATAATTACCCGCATTGCTGGAGAACCGACAAACCGGTACTTTATTACCCGTTAGATTCTTGGTTCATCAAAACGACAGCCGTTCGGGATCGCATGATCGAGCTGAACAAGACCATCAACTGGAAACCCGCCAGCACGGGCGAAGGCCGTTTCGGGAAATGGTTGGAGAATCTGGTGGATTGGAACCTCTCTCGTTCCCGTTACTGGGGAACTCCCCTACCGATATGGGTCAGCGAGGACGGGACAGAGAAAAAATGTGTCGGTTCGGTGAAAGAATTAGTTGAAGAAACTGAAAAAGCAATACAGGCAGGAATCATGAAGGAGAACCCCTTCAAAGATTTCAAGGTGGGAGACTACTCGAAAGAGAATTACGAGAAAATCGACCTGCACCGCCCGTACGTGGATGACATTATACTGGTTTCTCCCACCGGACAACCGATGTACCGGGAGAAAGACCTGATCGACGTGTGGTTCGATTCGGGAGCCATGCCTTACGCGCAGGTACATTACCCGTTCGAGAACAAAGAATTGATCGATAACCGGACAAACTTCCCGGCAGACTTTATCGCCGAAGGAGTGGATCAGACCCGCGGTTGGTTCTTCACGCTACACGCTATCGCGACCATGGTGTTCGATTCCGTGGCATTCAAAAATATCATATCCAACGGACTGGTACTTGACGCCAAGGGAAACAAGATGTCCAAACGTTTAGGCAATGCCGTTGATCCTTTCGACACGATCGAGAAACAAGGATCAGATCCCCTGCGTTGGTACATGATCACGAACTCTCAACCGTGGGATAACTTGAAATTCGACATCGCCGGGGTGGAAGAAGTGAAACGTAAGTTCTTCGGGACACTGTATAACACGTACAGTTTCTTCGCCTTGTATGCCAATATAGACAAGTTCACGTATGCAGAGGCAGAAGTTCCGTTTAACGAGAGACCGGAAATCGATCGCTGGATTCTTTCTCTATTGAACAGCTTGATTAAAGAGGTCACCGAGGCTTACGAGAAATACGAACCGACACGGGCCGGACGGGCAATACAGGATTTCGTGATCGAGAACCTGTCGAACTGGTACGTGCGTCTCTCCCGTAAACGTTACTGGGGTGGCGAGCAAACCACCGATAAACTGTCGGCTTACCAAACGTTATATACTTGCTTGGAGACCGTGGCAATCTTGTCCTCACCCATCGCGCCGTTCTACATGGATCGCCTGTTCACGGACTTGAACAAGGTTACGGGACGATACACGACGGACGTTCATCTAGTAGATTTCCCGGTGGCTGACGCATCAATGATCGACAAGCAACTGGAGGAACGGATGAACATGGCTCAACAAATATCTTCCATGGTACTTGGACTGAGACGCAAAGTTCAGATCCGGGTAAGACAACCGCTGTGCAAGCTGTTGATCCCGATCTTGAATGACGAGATGACTACCCAACTGGATGCCGTGAAGAACATCATCCTGTCGGAAGTCAACGTGAAGGAGATCGAGTACATCACCGACACGGCAGGAATCTTGGTAAAGAAGATTAAGCCAAACTTCAAGACCCTGGGACCGAAATACGGTAAATACATGAAACAGATTTCCGCTCTCGTAGCCGAAATGAACCAGAATGATATTTACAATTTCGAGAAACAAGGAACTTATTCCCTTGAAGTGGGAACAGAAACACTGGAACTGACGCTGGAAGACGTGGAGATCCTGTCGGAAGACATTCCGGGCTGGTTAGTGGCCAACGAGGGACGTCTCACGGTTGCCTTGGACATCAATATTACGAAAGAATTACGTGAAGAAGGCATCGCCCGGGAGTTGATCAACCGAATCCAGAACTTGAGAAAAGAGAGTGATTTCAACGTGACAGACAAAATTGATCTTTACATCGAGAAACATAAAGAGATCAATGAAGCGGTCGAGAACTTCAAGGCGTACATCGCCAGCCAAGTTCTGGCAGAGAACGTTACGCTAATAGATAAAGCCGAGGACGGTGCCCAACCCATCGAAATCGACGACATACAAACGTTTATTAAGATCCAGAAAATGTAACCTCTTCCCCTTGTTACAAGTAAAAGTGGATATTTTTCCACGGGAAAGATTACATAGCGGATTTTTTATTAACTTAGACAAAAACTTTACAACTATGGCCGAGAAAACTAGATATTCGGATGAAGAGTTGCAGGAATTCAAAGAATTGATTCTTGAAAAACTCGAAAAGGCGAAAAGAGATTACGAGGTGCTGAAAGCCTCGATCTCCGGCAGCGACGGGAATGACATCGCCGATACGTCTCCCACTTTTAAAGTATTGGAAGAAGGGGCATCTGTTCTTTCCAAAGAAGAGGCCGGTCGGCTGGCTCAAAGGCAGGCAAAGTTTATTGCTCACTTGGAAGCCGCATTAGTACGAATTGAAAACAAAACCTACGGGATCTGCCGGGTAACCGGGAAACTGATCTCTAAAGAAAGATTACGCGCCGTACCTCATGCAACATTGAGTATGGATGCCAAAATGGGACAAGACTCTTAATCGCAAAAGCGATTAAGAGTCGCTTTAAATTTTATCACACAGATGAGTACGCGGAAAAAACTTATTATTTTTATTATTGCCCTATTAGTCATTGATCAAGTCGTTAAAATCTGGATCAAGACCCACATGATGATCGGGGATGAATTCAGTGTCTTCGGAGACTGGTTCAAAATTCATTTTATTGAAAACAACGGGATGGCCTTCGGGATGGAACTCGGAGGAGGCAAGTGGGGAAAAACCGTTTTAAGTGTATTCCGCTTAATCGCCGTGGTGGGTATCGCTTGGTACCTAGGACGTCTCATCAAAGAAAAGGCACCCATGGGGGTAATCCTCTCTTTTGGCCTTATTTTCTGCGGGGCAGTGGGTAACATCATCGACAGCGCATTCTACGGGATGATCTTTAGCGATAGTTATTCACAAGTTGCAACCCTGTTTCCGCACGGGGGAGGATATTCGTCGTTCCTGCATGGCAAGGTGGTAGATATGCTCTACTTCCCGCTTTACGAAGGTTTTCTGCCCCAATGGATTCCCATCTGGGGAGGTGATTTCTTCGTGTTCTTCCGCCCGGTATTCAACTTGGCTGACTCCTATATTACCATAGGCGTGTTCATCCTGTTACTTTTCCACCGGAAGTTTTTCGCATCGAAAAAGTAATTTAACCTTTAAATGATTTTCCATGCACGATGATGAGCTTAGATTCATATCGGATATAAACACGAAAAAAGAAATTGCTTGGAAAAAATTATACCGTAATTACTACCCGGCATTATGCAATTATGCTGCCCAAATAACACGTAACGAGATTAATGTAGAAGACATCGTACAGGAGAGTCTCATCTCCTTGTGGGATTCTTCGGTCTCATTTACTAACCTAAAAACTCTCACAAGTTGGCTTTACAAGGCAGTTTACACTCGCTCATTAAATAACTTACGCGATCAGACCCGCGCAAATAAATTACATTTGAGTTTTTGGGATACCATGCAAGAGACTCAAATGGAAGAAGAGGCAGTAGACATGGCCATCGAAGAAGAGCTATTGCATAAATTTCGATCTATTTTAACTCGATTATCCCCTCAACAACAAAAAATCATGCAACTGAGCATCGAGAGGAAGAAAGTAAAAGAAATTGCCCAAATCCTAAACGTATCGGAAAACGCAGTTAAAATGCAAAAGAAAAGAGCTTATTCCGCAATCCGGAAAGAACTCGGCGAGTGTTGGAGTATTTTACTCGTGGTATCCTTCCTACATTTATTTTAATTTTTTCGTCATTTTTGTTACCCGTTTTTCATCCCGCGGTGTTTATTAGGAAAATTAAATACTTGCTATGGCTCATTGGGATGAAATAGACGAAATTGCCGGAAAATTTCTAAAGAAGATTTTACTGCGAGATGAAAAAGATTCCAACCGGTCAACACCGGAGGAAGATCATGCCTTGACAGGCAAATATGAAAACTGGGACTCTCTTGTCAAAGAATCAGAGAAAGCCTTGAAATATGACGCGGATAAAGCATTCCGAAAATTACGACACCTGAAATACCAGCGTCGTCAATGGATAACTTATAGTAGTGTTGCTGCAAGTATTATAGTGATGATTTCTTTATTTTTCTTACAGGAGAAACCACAAATTCCCACCTTAACAAAGATAGAACCGGGGAACAAAAAAGCCACCTTGATATTATCAGACGGGACAAGTCGGGATATTCGGGAATCACGGGAAGTCATCCAAGTCAAAGATAGTAAACTTCAAATTGATTCCTCAGGTTTAATTGTTACGCCAGATTCCATTCCAGCCAAACAAGGAAAAATAGAATACCACACATTAAGTGTCCCACGAGGAGGAGAATATAACCTGACACTATCGGACGGGACTCAAGTATGGTTGAATTCAGAATCAGAATTACACTTCCCGACTCATTTTGACAAGCATAATCGAATGGTATCTTGTAAAGGAGAAGTTTACTTTGACGTAAGCCATAACCCACAGGCACCTTTCGTGGTGAAGTTAACTCAAGGGGAGGTCACTGTGCTGGGAACTGAATTCTGCACATCTGATTATAACACGGACAAACCGCAAGTGACTCTCGTGGAGGGAAAAGTTCGTTTCAACACGCAAAACGGAGATTCCGTGGTACTAACCCCCTCTCAACACCTTGTTTATGACGCTATAACAAACCAGTTATCTATCCAAAAAGTAGATACCCGCCAATATACGGCATGGAAAGATAACTTGTTTTGCTTTGAAGACGAGACGCTTGAAGATATTATGTCCACGCTATCCCGTTGGTATAATATAGAAATTGATTTTGAATCGGATGAATTGAAACAGCGTCATTTCTCCGGAACGATAGAAAAATATGCAAAGATCGAGTCATTCTTGGAATTATTCGAAACAGGAACAAACATAAAATTTGACATTTATGGACACAAGATCATCATAAGGCAATTAAATAAATAAACGAAAAAGCCCCGCTCTGGTTGGCGCCTATCACGGGACTTTATACGTTCAGTCAATATTATAAATCAACTAACATTCAAAATTATGAAAAAAAATCCACTAAACATGCGGAGGAGTCCGCATGAGGTGAAAAAAATTTTACAAAAAATGAGAATCACAGTATTATTCGTATTGTTATTCTGCTTCTATGCAGAAGCTTCTTCACAAAAAGTCTCGTTAAGGGTGAAGAACATGAATCTTTACATGGTGCTACTACAATTAAAGAACCAGACCGGAGTCCGTATGCTATACGATGCAGACTACACGAAACAGGTTAAATGCGCTGATGCCACATTTTTTGAAAAAGACATTAAAGATGTACTTTCACAATTACTGAACAACACGAAACTCATTTACAAAGAAGTCAACAGTACTTTCGTTATCAGTAAAGCATCCGAACAAGAGGATAAAACAATAAAACTGACCGGTACAGTTAAAGATGTACAAGGAACTCCCCTACCGGGTGTTACCGTCGTGATTAAAGGCACCACAATCGGAGTATCTACTGACGCACAAGGCAATTTCACCTTGAATGTGAAGCAACAAGAGACACTAACACTTGTATTCTCTTTTGTGGGAATGAAAACCAAAGAAGTCGTTGCCACGCCAAACAAAGCGATGACGATCACCCTTGATGAAGATACCCAAACTATCGAGGAAGTAGTGATAACGGGTTATCAAGTAGTAGACAAACGAAAAAACACGAGCGCCATCACTTCTGTAAAAGCGGCAGACATCATGCGCCCCGGTATTACTACGATCGACCAGATGCTGGAAGGTCAAATTCCGGACTTGATTTCCATGACCAACTCGGGAGAAATCGGTGTAGCCCCGAAATTACGTATTCGAGGAACCTCCACCTTAATCGGAAACCGGGAACCACTTTGGGTCATTGACGGGATTATTCAGCACGATCCGGTCAATATCTCCCCGGAGGAGTTAAACGACCCGGATTATGTTAATCGTATCGGGAACGCCATCTCCGGATTAAACCCGCAAGATATCGAACGTATTGATGTTTTGAAAGACGCATCCGCCACCGCTCTATATGGAGCAAAAGCGGCAAACGGGGTAATCGTGATCACCACAAAACGGGGACACATCGGCGATCCGATCATTTCCTACAACATGACAGGGACCTACAAAATACGTCCTCGTTATAGCGACCGCAATATCAACGTGATGAATTCCGAGGAACGAATAGAATTTTCCAAAGAACTATTGCTTGACAACTATTTATTTCCCAGTGGTATGAGTCTCGTGGGATACGAATACCTATACTCCCAATTATACAATAACCTGATCACTTATGAGGAATTTACTCGCCAAACGGCACAAATGAAAAAACAAAACACGGATTGGTTCAAAATCCTAGGAGAAGATTCTTTCTCATCACAACACACGATTAGCATAACCGGTGGTTCCGAGAAAATCAGATATTATTCATCCGTAGGCTACACGGATGATAACGATATCATTCGTTTTAACAAAAACGATCGTTACACGGCCTCTTTAAACTTGGATATCAACTTTAAAGATGATTTATCCCTCTTGTTTGATTTAAGCGGGAACAAAACTACCAAAAAATATTATCAACAAGAAGTGTCACCCATTGATTACGCTTATAATACCAATCGTGCCATTCCTATAAAAAACGAAGACGGTACCCTACATTACTACAAAAAGCCCTATTCTATATATCTTTATAATTTCAATATATTAAACGAATTAAATAATAGCGGGAACAAACAAGAATCTTCCAGTTTCACGATGAAGGCCAATTTATTGTATTCCCCTTTATCTTGGCTGAAATTGAACGGGACCTTCTCTTACACGCTATCCAACACGGAACTCGAGTCCTACTGGGACGCTAAAACTTACCATGCAGCCACGTTAAGATATGGAGAATACGGGGAAGAATTCGATGCCGAACAAACAACTTTACCGGGAGGAGGCGAATTAACACAATCACTCACGCGGAACGAAACCTACACCGTCCGTCTACAATTAGATATAAACAAATACTTGGGAAAAAACGAGCATCATAACATTAATGCCTCCATCGGTGTGGAAACAAACTCCACTCACTACAAGGAAACAACGACAACCAACCGAGGATATTATCCAGACCGAGGTATGCAATTTGCGGTTTTTAACGTGGGCGATTACCCGAAATATGACAATTGGCAAGCCGCTAACAAAGCTTCGATAACAGATAACCAAACAAACATGTTATCCGCTTATGCCAGTATCTCATACTCCTATCAATACTGGATTACACTCAATGCCAATGCCCGTTACGACGGTTCGAACAAATTCGGTTCACAAAGTAACGACAAGTTACTCCCCGTATGGTCCGTATCCCTGTCCTACAGTCCCTTGGAACAAATTGGCGGATCAGACTTTTTCGATTACCTGCAATTAAAATTCTCCTATGGATATCAAGGTAATATGCTAGACAACCAATCTCCGGAAGTTATCATCAAAAAACTTCCCATGAATAGTTATTTTAACGAACTTGTATCGGAAGTCGATATTTATCCGAATCCCGATTTAAAATGGGAACGAACAAACTCTTTAAACGGGGGAATTGAATTTTCCATTTTGAACCATCGCGTGATGATCAGTTCCGATGTTTATTACAAAAAAACCAATGACGCATTTATGGAGAAAAACATCTCTAGAGTAAACGGTTTAGCTGCCTATACGATAAATAGCGGAAAAATTATAAACAAAGGATATAACGTGTCCTTAACCCTATCCCCCATTCACTCCGACAATATTCGCTGGATGCTCTCCACCTCTATCTCCAAGTCATACAACCGAATCGAATCTCGCCCATCCACGGATGAATACGATTTGACAAACTTTTTAAACGGAACCGTGATCGCAAAAGGAAAAGCAGTCAACACATTTTACTCCTACAAATTCAGAGGATTAAATCCAATCAACGGAGGGCCATTGTTTGACGATTATGAAGAGTTTCCTGAACGATTGTACGGTAAAAGCAAACACGATGTTTTCACGTCCATATTGGAAGCATCAGGCTCACGAGAGCCAAAATTATCAGGAGGTATTAACAATACCGTGAACTTCTGGAACTTCCGGTTAAACATAAATTTTGCCTATAGCATGGGAGCCAAGACCCGTTTATTTCAAGTGTACGAAGGAACTCGATTTACCGCAGAACAAAACATTAATCGAATCTTCCTAAATCGCTGGCAACGTCCCGGTGATGAAAAATACACCGACATCCCGGCCGCTATAAGCGCTAAAGATCCCGGTTACACGGAATATAGTAACCATTGGTCTGTTTTTGCCAACAACTTAGTTCCTCAATTGGCATCCTCGAAATGGGAGATGTATAATTACAGCGATTTACGTGTAGTAAGTGCCAACTATCTAAAATGCACGAATCTAAGTTTAACATACATGTTTTCCAAACAATTATTAGAAAAATGGCAACTGACAAGATTGGAGTTGTCTCTATCGGCAAGTAATCCTTTCATCTTCTGCTCCTCCAAACTAAAAGGACAAACCCCGACACAAGGAGGATTCACGAAAATCCAATTATCAGAACGCCCAACATTTTCTTTTGGGCTCAATGTTTCATTTTAAATCGTAGACCATGAAAAATAAACTATTATATACGATTATTATCAACATCTTTGGATGCATTTGCTTCTCTTGCAATAGTTTTCTCTCAGAGCAATCACAAGATCAAGCTTACGTGCGCTCATACTCGGACCTCGATGAATTATTAGCCGGGAGTGTATACATGAAAAGTCATTACGTAGATTACGATTACGCTTCTTTCTCTAAAGAAATCTATTATCCATACATTCATTACATGGCCGACGAGACTCAAATCAGCACAACGGGCCAACAAGGATATACAACGGCCCCAAACAGTCTTTTCGGATATTACACGTGGCAGCAAGAGGTCGGAAAAGATCACGAAAATAGCACCGTGTGGAAAGAAGAACAAGATTGGCAAAATCTATACAATTACATCAACATCACAAATTTGATTTTATCCCTCATCAACGAACAAAAAGTTACCACGATATCAGATCAAGAAAACGTGAACCGCATCAAGGGAGAAAGCCATTTCCTAAGGGGAGCCTACTATTTCACGCTAGCCAATTTATACGGGAAGCCCTACTCTCCGGCTACCGCATCCTCGGATTTAGCCGTACCCTTGAAATTAACAGAATATATCGAAGACAAAACCTACTCTCGCGCCAGCGTGGAAGCCGTCTACGAACAAGTATTAAAAGATTTGCTTGCAGCCGAAAAATACTTCAAAGACATTCCATCGAAATCTGTCATACGGGCAGGTCATTCAGCAACCTGTCTACTACTCAGCCGAGTATACTTATATATGCAAAACTATAAAGAAACCATGACATGGGCTAAAGCCTGTCTTGAAGAATGCCCGCATTTAATTAACCTAAACACTTTTACCGGAGAAGATTTTTTAACCAAGACATCCCCGGAACTAATTTTCACCATGGGAAGCAACCATTTACCAATCAACATCACTGCTAAAAAAGGAGAATTCGAAATTTCAAAAGACCTGTACGATTGTTACGAGCCGGGTGATTTGCGAGCACAACATTTCGTGGCGTTAGAAGAGGGACATTACTTGTACAAAAAAACACATTTCGCTTCAGGAAACATCAATATCTCCGACAATTTTGCATTTCGCTCGGCAGAAGCCTATTTAAATCTAGCCGAAGCGGCTGCTTGCTTGGGAGGAGAATACACAACAGAGGCATTAAATGCTTATAACACACTCAAACAAAATCGAATGACACCCGAAACATTCACTCGAGAAGAACATCTCTCGGGCGAGTCTTTAGTGAACGCCATTCGCCAAGAACGCCGCAAAGAATTATGCTTGGAAGGACATCGTTGGTTCGACTTACGCCGCTACATGGTAAACGATTTATATCCATACGAAAAAACATTAACCAACATTTACACTGTATACGAATACAGCTACACAAGTTACTCTTATGAACTAACACTCTATCGCAAATACTCCTTACCCCCACACGACGGAGCATGGACACTTCCCATCCCGTTAGAAGAATTAAACTCAAATTACGGAATGCCCAATAATGAAAGAGGCGTGCGAAATTATGAATCACTACTTTAAAACATAAGTCATGAAAAATATTATATTACTTTGTATTTTAATGCTCGCATTCCTAGGATGCTCAGACAATGAGGAATTCACACCAACTAATACCGAGCGTAATCTATTTGATTTACCGGACTTTTCATCGGAACAAGAAATGGAAATTCGACGAAATTTTCATGCCTCTACAGGTGTGTACTTACTATTCAATGATTCTTTGGGATGGCGGGAAGTTACGACACCCCAAGGTACTTACACCACCTGCGACATACTTGATTTGAATTATAACATAACATCAAAAATATTGCATTCTTTTGAATTTACTTATTTAAAAGATATCGAGGAAAAGAAACAGGCCGTCAACTTTTTAGAAAATGAAGTATTATCAATGCTCCCCACAAGCTTTTATCCCCATGCAATTCTTTTAGTGGACGATTTTTTATTTAGCGAATATGTTTTTTTTCTAGGGCTTCAACCGGCTAAAATAACAGGGGCTTATCCAACCTATCATGCTACCGTGGTGGGATGTAACGGAGTTTTACAAATGAACGAATCCGATCGCTACTCCTACAAGCGAGAAATTCTAAAAGGAATTCTCATGAAATCATACGCCCTTTTAGAGGATAAAGAATACACGGATTTTTATCAATATTCAGATGCCTATTACGGCTCATACAATCCCTACAATGAAGAAGTAATGGAATTAGGATTCTTAAATGTATACAACCGATTTTTTTATTACGAGAAAGAAAATGACATTATAGGCTTTATCATGGAAACTTTCTCCATGACAGAAAAAGAATTTGAAGAAAAGTATGCCGCTTGGCCTATTGTGTTGCAAAAACAAAAAGCTTTAGTGAAAATATTAGAGCGGAATGGAATAACCGTTTACTAACCTTAAAACAAAAAAATCATGAAACATATCATTTTTATACTATTCTTCATATACACATCTTGCATCGCATGTTCTTCCGACAACGACAAAAGCAGCCTTCCCGCTATCCGTCCGGATGCGGAAGGGACTTGGATCGATCCCCGGGATAATTCGACATACCACTGGGTTCGTTACGGGAATTTAGAATGGATGACCGAAAACATGAGAGCCAAACCGACAGCCGGGGATGCCGTCCTTTACGAAGATGCTTCTACCGAAGACGTATTCCACGAATACGGTTATCTCTATGACTTCACGGGAGCCAATCATTTGAATATCGAAGGCTGGCGTTTACCCTCGGAAAAAGATTGGCAATCACTTGAACGTTACTTAGGCATGTCGGAAAAAGAAACTCAAGAGGTCGGTTGGCGCGGACATTTTATCGGGGAATTACTCATGCAGGATGCAAACGGGAGCGGACTCTCCATGAAGTGTGGGGGATATGCTCATAGCTTGGGAGGTTTCGGTACCAGGGCATTCGGTGTAGACGGTATTTATTGGAGTTCCACTCCCGACGAATCGACCGAAGGTTATGCTTGGTGCAGGATGTTAACTTTCAACAAAAGCGAAGTAAGACGTGAATCCATGACAACCAAAAGATACATGAGTGTACGCTTAGTAAGAGATGTTCAATAAACATATAATTGTAAATTACCGTAACTATGAAAAAAAGTTTATTTATTGGGTTATTCATTACATTAATCTTCCCGTCCGTTTTCGCTCAATCGGGAACCCGTTTTCTTGAAAACACCCCTTGGGTAAATGTACTCCAACAAGCAAAACAAGAAAACAAACTTATCTTTGTAGATTGTTACACCTCTTGGTGTGGACCGTGCAAACAGTTGGCAACGGAAATCTTTCCTCAAAAGATCGTAGGAGACTTCATGAATTCCAAATTCGTGAACGTAAAATACGATATGGAAAAAGAAGAAGGGCTAACTTTCAATCAAAAATACCCTGATGCGATCAAAGCCTATCCCACGATGTTAATTATCAATACAACAGGAGAAATTATTCATAAAATAGTCGGCTCCATGCCTGCGGAAGAATTACTCTCCGCAATAGAAGAAGGATTACAAGGAAACACGATTTACACATTCGAAAAAGAATACCAAAAAGGGAATAAGGACTGGACATTCATAAAAAAATATCTTGTCGCATTAAAATATGCCAACGAAAAAGAAACATACGAACAAGTCGCTCGAACATACATTTCCCGATTCCCCATAGATAGTTTATTAAACCTCGAGATTTGGAACATCATGAAAGATATTATTGTAAAAGATCCATACAGTCGAGAATTTCGTTTCACGGTGGCACATATAAACGACCTGGAACAACGGGGTGTAGAACGATACCCCCTCGAACAGGAATTAAGTTCCTCTATCGGGTTTGCCGTGAATATGTTACTCATCGGTTGTCTTAACACGGAAAACAAAGATACGCTACAAATCTACGAAGAACAAGCAAAACAATTACGTTCGCTATTAATGCATCCCATAAAAGGATTCCCAGAATCTCTCGCGGAACTCTCACTAAACGAATGCCGCATCTCGGGAAATGTAAATGAACTTTACAAACGTTTTTGCGTCTTGATGAATTGCGGTTTCATCAAACGATCTATCTTCCAAGAATACATGTTAGAGTATTTGATCCAAAAATCTAATAACAAACAACATCTCCAAACATGTATCGATTACTTACTTGCATTACAAAAAAATACCTCAGGCTGGGAAAAAGAAAATATCAATAAAACAATCGTTACAGGAAAAGAAAAATTAAACAGTTGTAAATAATAAACTCATGCTTAAAAAAATACTTTTACTAGGAACTATTCTATTTTTCTCGTTCATTTTACATGCACAAGAAAAAGGAGTCCAGTTCATGGACAACACCCCTTGGGAAAACGTTATTCAAAAAGCAAAAGAACAAAATAAATGGATCTTCGTTGATTGCTACACAAGTTGGTGCGGACCATGTAAAATGTTAGCCACAGATGTATTCACACGTGATGACGTCGGACTATTTCTAAATGATAAATTCGTCAACGTGAAATATGATGTCGAAAAAGATCCCGGCTTGGACTTTGCCAAAAAATACCGCAACCAAATAACGGCATTCCCCACGATGCTAATGATTACACCCGATGAGAAAGTCATGCAACGCATCGTCGGGTATTATCCGGCAGAAGAAATCCTGCAAGCAATACAATACGGCATAGAAGGGAAAACACTTCAATCCTTAGAAAAAGAATATAATGCAGGAAACAGAGAAATCAAATTCATAAAAACATATCTGGATTTTCTAGGAAAATCGGGAGAAGACAAAAAGTGGGAACAAATCACACGTGAATATCTAGATTATATTCCCTTGGACAGTTTATTAAATAAAGACATCTGGGACGTCGTGGGGATACACATCAAAGACCCCACCTCAAAAGAGTTTCAATTTGTTCTTCATAACCTAAATAAATTCCATGCGAAAAAATTTAATCGCTATGAACTAGAATGGCAACTCAGTTTGAACATCTACTATCAATTAAGCGATATCATCTCTACCGGTTTCAAAACCGAAAATAAAGACACGTTACATACCCTGCTTGAAAAAACAAATGAACTGGAAACCATATTAAGAAATCCCGTCAATCGCTTCCCGGAATACTTAGCATATGCGAGAATCACAAATTGCTACCTAAATCAAGACTTCAAACAACTTTGGAATCTTTTAAAGCATTTAGATGCACATGGACTTATTGATAACATGAACTGGAAAGCCCAATGGATCGAGGCCTTAATCGACCACTCAAACTCTAAAAGCGAAATAAAACAATACGCTGATTTTTTATATCAATCGCAAAAAGCAGAAGAAAAAAAGAGCGATTGGGTTGTTGAAAATCACTATAAAACCATCGCCAAAGGATATGCAAAACTGAAAAACAAAAAGAAAGCGGAGGAACTCATCCAAATCGGGCAAACTTTGGAAAAGCGTAATCGCGAACTATTAAAAAATTTCGGTTTATAAACATGTAACATTACATCACAATAATATGATTAAAATCTCATTAATAACCATCCTGTTCATGATACTCGCCTCATGTCATCGCACTCCGGAAACGATTGTAAACCTTCACATGGATGGTCCCCGACAAAACACGGAAGTCGTACTCATGACTAAGGATTCAAACTACGTAATAACCCTAGATTCTACAAACACGGCCTCATTCATCCTATCAGAAAAAATCAAACCGGGATATGCCGTTATGTACATGGACGACAGACATATTCTAACCTATGTAGATCCCGGAAAAAGTTTCAATATTACAGCAAGAATTGACGGAACACAAATCATATCAACATTCAACGGTGCAGGGGCCGCTAAATCCCAATACCTGAATCACAGCGTTCCGCAATTTACCCCCGATTTCAAATTAAATGAAGCTGATTTTATCGCTTCCCTAGACAAAAAATGGCAAAAAATGGACAGCACTCTAATGGCACAAGGATTCGATGACACATTCAACCGATTGGAGAAAAATCGATTGACTTACACCATTTATAGAGAACTTCCAAAATACTTCTTTTACCATCCCTTCGAAACTCTAGATGCGAATTACAAGCCCAGCGAAGCAATTTATACCAAATTAAGAGAAGTCTTCACGGAAGACGAATCCCTGTTAGACTTAGCCGCTTACCAGGAATTCATCAACGAATACGTAATCGTAATGCTGAAATTATACTTGAATAATGTCGGGCAGTTACAATACGCCAAGAACCAATTACACTACATTGAACAAAATTTCAAAAAGCCGGCTATTATCGAATACCTAACCAATCGCATTATTTACGCCTACATAGAACAAAACGGGATAAAGGATCTTCCGGAACTAACAGTCATTTATAATGCCAAAGTAACCGATAAAGAAAAAAAACACAGATTCAAAGAACTTTGCGGCAAATGGCTACGAATCGCTCCCGGTCAACCTTCTCCGTCATTCAAATGTCAAGATATAAATGGCAAAGAAATAAGTCTATCCGACTTAAAAGGTAAATATATATACATCGACAATTGGGCGACATGGTGTGGTCCATGCTGCCGAGAAATTCCCGCACTAGAAAAACTTGAAAAGAAATATCGAGATAAAAACATCTACTTCGTGAGTATCTCTTACGATGAAGATAAAACCGTTTGGGAGAAAAAAGTAAAAAAAGAAAATCTAAGCGGGATACAATTACATATCGGAACTGACTACTCTTTTGCCAAAACCTACATGATCTCTGCCATTCCACGTTTTATTCTATTGGACCGAGAAGGCTACATCATCAATGCCCACATGAGCCATCCCTCAGATCCCGAAACGATACATCTCCTCGATACATTAGAAGGCATCTGATATTGTTAAAGAAATGTTATAACAATACGACAAAAGAGACTTTCCAGTCTCTTTTGTTTTAAAAATAAGTTAATACACGACATCCAGACAATTGCATTTAATTTTCTCTCTTAAGTTTGTAATATTATTTACGAATATTTATATTGAATTTATGAAAAGCCTTATTTCAATTATTGCATTTTTGATGCTTAGTTTCACGGCATTCTGTCAAGGAGGCGTGAATTTCGAGCATATCACGTTTGATGAAGCATTGGCTAAAGCCAAAGCAGAGAACAAACTCGTTTTCATGGATTGCTATACCTCATGGTGCGGTCCTTGCAAGTACATGTCAGAAACCATCTTCCCGCAGGAAAAAGCCGGAGAATTTTTCAATCCCAAATTTGTTTGCGTGAAATTTGATATGGAAAAAGGAGAAGGTCCTGAACTGGGTAAAAAATTTGGAGTCAGAGCCTACCCGACGTTCTTGATTCTTCGTCCCGATGGATCGGTACAACACAAAGTGGTTGGCGGCGGGGATCTGGAAGGATTCATCGCAAGAGTTGAAAAAGGGCTGAACGAAAAGACCTCTCTCGATTATTTGAACAAGGTGTACGAGAAAGGAAAGATGAACAAGAAACAGCTCATGGCTTACCAGATTGCGTTGAACGATGCTTATGAACAAGCAAAAAGCGAAAAAGTAGGCGAAGAGTTGAATAAAATACTGAAAGACAAGGATAAAATGAAAAAAGAATTCTGGCCTATTCTCGAAGAAAGTCCTTACGGTTCTGATAATTTCAAACTTGTCGTAAACAACATTGCCACATTCAATAAAAATATCGGCAAAGAGAAAGTAGATGCTTACCTTTATGGTAATTATAGTCAAGCTATTGATAATACTACTCGCCGTAATGCGAAAGAACCCGCTAAGACACTTGAGCAAATTCGCCAAGAATTAACCAATATCGATTTGGAGAATAAAGATCAATTGATGAGCAAGATCGAGTTGGCTCAAGCCACGATTGACCAGAACGTGGATAAAATTATTTCTCTCGCTGAACAAGCAGCAGAAACCAAGAGCGAAGAACTATGGTCTATCGTAAACGCCTTAAACTCGATCAGTTCCAAGGTGAACAAAGCCGAAGCCGGACGTATCGTAGCATTAGGAGATAAATTCATTGCCAATAGCCCGGAAAACGGAAAAGCCTACATGACCAACTTCTTTGAAAAATTCAAGGTTGCAGCGCATGTTGGTGTATATTTCTATGAGTTAAGCTATGAAGATGCCTTGAAAATGGCGAAACAACAAGGACGCAAACTTTTCATTGACTGTTACACAACTTGGTGCGGCCCTTGCAAGTATATGTCAGAAACAGTTTTCAAACAAGAGAAAGTGGGTGATTTCCTAAATCAAAATTTCATTTGTCTAAAATATGATATGGAAAAAGGAGAAGGTCCCGAGTTGGCAAAAAAATTCGGTGTCCGTGCCTACCCAACTTTCGTGATCGTAAATCCGGACGGGACGATCCGTCATAAACTTGTAGGTGGTGGCGAAGGCGATCAATTTATAGAAAGAGTAAAAGAATCTTTCGATGACAACAAAGCTTTAGGAGCCTTAGATGCAAAATACAATAGCGGTAATAGAGATAAAGCATTTTTATCTCAATACGCTCAAGTGATGGTAGCTAATTACGATCCGAACGCAAAAGCCATCGTGGACGAATTATTGAAAATTTCTACCGATGAAGAAAAATTATCAGAAGATTACTGGTTCATTTTCGGTAATAGCGAATTAAGCCCGAAAGATTCAGAAGCGGCAAAATTCTTGACTGACAACCGGAGCAAATTCAACGAAACCATTGGCAAGGAAAAAGTCGATAACCGTTTGAGTGAAGGTCTTTTCCGTGAAATATTAATGGTTATTGCCGGACGTGGTCAAAAAACCGATGTAAAACGTTTAGACGCTATCGGACGGGAAGTAAAAGCCCTGAAGTTATCAAACGAGAAAACCTTACTGTCTTCTTTAGCTATCGCGAAGGCTGTGAAGACAGAAAATATTGACAAGATATTGACAGCTTGCGAGAAAGAACTTCCGAAACTGGGAAAAAATTCTCAAATGATAGCTTACTATTTATCCGGCTCATTGGCAAAAGCAAATGACACGCAAAAAGCCCGTTGGCAAAAAATAGTTCAAGCAAACACCGGGAAATAAACTCCGGAATACTTATTAATATGATACTCGAAGAGGATGTTTCTTGGAAACATCCTCTTCGTTATTTGGAAGAGAGTTTTTTACTAAAAAATGGGTAGAGTTTTTCATTTTCAATTGTTTTACGTAAGTTTGCACCCTAATTTTAGGACGAACAGCTTAAAAAAAGCGATAAATCCGTTTCGGAAGGAAACGGAAATGTAAAAGAAAATCGTATATGATTGAAAATTTAGTAATTGTCGAGTCTCCGGCTAAAGCCAAGACTATTGAACGTTTTTTAGGAGAGAATTATGTTGTAAAATCTAGTTTCGGACATATCCGGGATCTTGAAAAAAAAGATTTAGGAATTGATATAGAACATAATTTCCAACCAAAATATGAAATATCACCCGACAAGAAAGCGATTGTAAAAGAATTGAAACAACTTGCCAAGGAAGCCAAAACGGTTTGGTTAGCCTCCGATGAGGACCGCGAGGGAGAAGCTATTGCTTGGCATTTATTCGAAGTTCTGGGGTTGAAGAAGGAGAACACGAAACGGATTGTTTTTCACGAAATCACGAAAGATGCTATTTTACATGCGATCAATAACCCCCGGGACATTGATAAAAACCTCGTGGATGCCCAACAGGCCCGCCGGGTTCTTGACCGACTGGTCGGATTCGAAGTGTCACCAGTCCTATGGAAAAAAGTGAAACCTTCCTTGTCAGCCGGACGGGTTCAATCCGTTGCCGTAAAACTCATCGTTGAACGAGAACGAGAAATTAACCATTTCGTTGAACAAAAATATTATAAGGTTACCGGAACATTTGAAACCAAAGACGCAAATGGTAATTCGGTACCCTTAAAGGCAGAATTATCCGAACGTTTTTCCACGCAGGAAGAGACGGTTAACTTTCTGGAACATTGCAAGAAGGCGGCATTTTCAGTAAGTAATGTCGAGACGAAACCGGGTAGCCGTAAACCGGCTCCACCGTTCACGACATCCACGCTACAACAGGAGGCATCCCGCAAATTGGGATTCTCTGTTTCGCAGACAATGGCCGTGGCCCAGAAACTATACGAACAGGGACACATCACTTACATGAGAACGGATTCCGTGAACCTATCCCAACTGGCTATCGGTGCGGCAAAAGCCGTTATCTGTAACACGCTGGGAGAAAAATATTCCAAACCTAGGAATTTCGCCACGAAGACGAAAGGGGCTCAAGAGGCCCACGAGGCCATCCGCCCGACCTATATGGACAAGGAATCGATCAGCGGAGACAAGAATGAACAGCAACTTTACTCGTTAATCCGGAAACGGACTCTCGCCTCTCAAATGGCAGAGGCCGAACTGGAAAAAACAACCATAACGATCGCCATTACCGGGGAAAAACACACGTTCGAAGCCGTGGGTGAAGTGATCATTTTCGATGGTTTCCTCAAAGTGTACATGGAATCTTTCGATGACGAGAAAGAAGACGATGAAGCGGCCTTATTACCTGCAATACATAAAGGAGACCAGTTACAACGTTCCCTGATCCAAGCCTTAGAACAATACACGACGCATCCTCCCCGCTACACGGAGGCCAGTCTCGTGAAGAAAATGGAAGCCTTGGGAATCGGACGTCCGTCAACATACGCACCCACGATTACCACGATCCAGAACCGGGGATATATCTTACGGGAAAGCCGGGATGGTACAGAACGTCAACTAGACCAGATAGACCTTAAAGGACAAGATATAAAAGTCAAGAAGATCAGCCGGATATTCGGTGCGGAAAAGAAGAAATTGTTTCCCTCGGATATCGGAATAGTCGTGACAGATTTCCTTTCCAATTATTTCACGAATATCATGGATTATAACTTCACGGCAAATGCCGAGGATGCCCTTGACCACATTGCCGAAGGAGAGGTTGAATGGCAATCCATGATCGGAACATTCTATCAACCTTTCCATGCTAACGTGGAGAAAACGTTGAAAGAATCCGAACGGAACACGGGAGCCCGGGAACTTGGTAAAGATCCACAAACAGGAGAAACTGTTTCCGTACGAATCGGACGTTTTGGACCGATGGCTCAGATTGGTGAAGGAGAATCCGTACGTTATGCCGGACTGCTCAAAGGGCAACTGATGGAAACCATTACCTTGGAAGAAGCTTTAGACTTGTTCAAGTTTCCCCGTCAACTGGGTGAATTCGAGGAGAAACCTGTCAGTGTCGGCATCGGTCGTTTTGGACCTTACATCAAGCATAATCAACTTTTCGTTTCCTTGAAAAAAGGCGTTGACGATCCGGGGACAATAACTCTTGAAACCGCTATCGAACGAATCAACGAGAAACGAGAAATCGAGAAAAACAGGAAGATCCAAGAGTTTGAAAATGGGGTACAAATTCTTAACGGTCGTTTTGGGCCTTACATCACGTTCAACAAAGTGAACTATAAGATCCCCAAAGGAAAAGAAGCAGACAAATTAACCTTTGAGGAAACCATGGAAATCATTGCAAAGGGAGGGGACAGTAAGAAAAAAACGACAAAAAAGACAACAAAAAAAGCGGCCCCGAAGACAACAAAAAAAGAAACAAAAAAGGAAACGAAAAAGAAGGAATAGGGCAATAAACGAAAGGGATTGAAATTTATTTGCATAAAACCAATCCATTTTATATATTCGTACCCTCGAAAAATAGAATAAATTCGTGTGTAGAAACATAAAATTTTAATATAAATGGCAACGTTACAAAAAATTAGAAATCGCGGTGGAGTACTTGTTAGTATCGTGATTGGATTAGCCCTCGTGGCATTTATTGTTGGTGATGCTCTTAGCTCTGGCGCCAGCCTTATCAATCGTTCCAGAAACAAAGTTGGAGAAGTTGGAGGTGAAACTATCGGCATTCAAGAATATCAACAAAAGATTATGAAGAATGAAGATTTCATCAAAAGCATGAACGGTTTATCTGCCCTAACGGATGAGCAACAAAGAATGATCCGGGAAAATACTTGGAATCAAATTGTTTCTGAAATCATTCTGAACAAGGAATACGAGGAATTAGGTTTGGACGTTAGCGGTGACGAGTTATACGATTTCTTATTAGGGAGTAACATGAACCCGGCCGTCAGCCAGTTATTCGCAGATCCTAACACGGGACAGGTAGACAAAGAAAGAGCCCGTCTGATCATCAAACAATTGATCGAAGCTCCTGCCGGAACCCCGCAAAAGGAATATTGGTTGAATATGGAAGAGCAAGTAAACACGGCTCGTAAACAAGAAAAATATAATACTCTGTTAGCAAAAAGTTTGTTTGTAACAGATGCTCAAGCCAAAGAACTTGCAGAAAGTGCAGCAACGACAGTAGACATCAGCTTTATCATGAAAAGCTACAACACCGTTAGCGACTCTGCAGTAAAGGTAACTGCTAACGAGATCAAAGATTATTATAATTCACACAAATATTTGTTTGAACGCGAAGAAGCTAGACAGATCGCTTACGTGAACTTTGACATTACCGCTTCAGCCGAAGACATTAAAGAAACGGAAGACTGGGTGAATGATTTGAAACCCGAATTTGCAGAAGCAAAGAACGTGCTTGAATTCGCTAACCTTTCATCTGAAAAAAGATTCCAACCCAAATATTACAAAAAGGGAGAATTGGATAACGAGGAACTGGATGAATTCTTGTTCACGGAAAAGAGTGATGGCGTGTTCGGACCTTACTTGAAAGATAATGCTTATAACATCGTTCGTGTTGCCGACCGCCGTGTATTACCCGACTCAGTAAGAGCCCGTCATATCTTGATCGCATCAAACAATATGGCTCAATCAGAGAAATTAGCCGATAGTTTAGCAGGTTTAATTCGTAAAGGCGGAGATTTCGATGCTTTAGCAAGACAATATTCTGCCGATCAGAATACTTCTGTAAATGGTGGGGATTTCGGATGGTTCACCCAAGATCAGATGCTCCAACCGATCGCAGATTCAGCGTTCTTCTCTAACAAAAACGAGGTGAAAGTGGTAAGATCAAATTACGGATTCCATGTTTTGCAAGTAACAGACAGATCAAAACCTGTTGATAAGGTACAAATCGGAATCGTTGCAAAAGAAATTACCCCGTCTCAACAAACGATCAACAAGATTTATAACGACGCACGTACTTTTGCAAACAATATCAATACCGTAGAAGATTTTGAGGCAGCTTTAACTGCTAATAATCAAACCAAACGTATCGCAAACTTAGGTAAAAACGATTATCAGATTGCAGGCATTGATAACGCAAGAGATATTATCCGTGAGGCTTATATGGCTGAAAAACCGGGCTTCATCCTGACGACCAAAGAGAAATCTCCGATCTTTGAGGCTGGAGACAAATTCTCTGTTGTGGTTTTAACCGGAATTCAAGAAGAAGGTATCGCACCTCTGAACTCTGTTTCTGCAGCTATCCGCACCGAACTTATCCGTAAAAAGAAAGGCGAAATCATTGCCAAGGAGTTGACCAATGCTATTTCCGGAAGTGAAAGTTTACTTTCTGTAGCACAAAAAGCCAATGCAGAGGTAATGGATGCCACGGATGTTAGTTTCAGTTCATTCCAAGTTCCCGGAGTTGGTATCGAACCCGTGCTGACTGCCGAAGTTGTTACAATGAAAGAAAACGAAATTTCTAAACCGATCATCGGTAACCAAGGAGTTTATGTTGTGGTTGTAAACTCTAAAACTGTTGAAACAGTTACTCCCGAACAAATTGAAGCTGCCAAGAGAAGTATCGAACAAACGAATCTGTACACCAAGTTCCGCTTGATTCTTCCCGCGTTAGTGAAGAATGCCGGAGTGGTTGATACAAGATACAAATTTTACTAGAAACCTAAACCACAAACCGAAAAAGCCGCCCGTCAAGGCGGCTTTTTTATTTCCTCGAAAGAAAAACATCACCCCCGTTTCTTTCAATACTTTAATAGAAAAACTATCTTTGCCAGTAAAATGATTCAGATATGAAAGATTATTTCGTACACGAGACCGCCATCGTAGACGAGGGCGCAACAATCGGAAAAGGAACTAAAATATGGCATTTCTCCCACATTATGAGTAATTGCCGGATCGGAGAGAATTGTAACATCGGGCAAAACGTGGTCATATCCCCGGAGGTAGTTCTCGGGAACCAAGTAAAAGTACAGAATAATGTGTCCGTGTACACGGGAGTCACTTGTGACGATGATGTTTTCTTGGGACCATCATGCGTGTTCACGAACGTGACCAATCCTCGTAGCGCAGTAAACCGGAAAAGTCAATATGCCAAAACGCACGTGGGCAAAGGGGCTACCATCGGAGCCAATGCCACGATCGTGTGCGGGCATGATATTGGGGCTTACGCCTTCATCGGGGCCGGGGCTGTTGTAACAAAAACTGTTCCTGCATACGCTTTGTTAGTTGGTAATCCGGCTAAACAAATCGGTTGGATGAGTGAATACGGGCATCGTCTTCATTTTGACGAAAAGGGAATAGCCGAATGTCCGGAAAGCAAACAACGCTATCATTTACAAAACGGGTTAGTTCAAAAAATAGAAGAATAAATCTAATTTTATATCACAATGAAAATCACGATGGTTGACCTTCACGGACAATATGAACGCATCCGAGAGGAAATAAATAACGCCATACAGGAAGTACTTGACACCACGGCTTTCATTAACGGCCCCCAAGTGAAGGCTTTCGTCCAACATCTCGCAGAGTATAATCAAGTAGAACATGTTGTTCCTTGTGCCAACGGCACGGATGCCCTACAAATTGCTTTAATGGCTCTCGGGTTACAACCCGGGGACGAGGTAATTGTACCTGTTCATACTTACGTGGCCACAGCCGAGGTGATTGCCCTTTTACGGTTGGAACCTATTTTCGTGGATTGTGTTGCAGACCGTTTCACAATTGATGTTACCAAGATCGAAGAAAAAATTACCCCTCGCACGAAAGTTATCGTTCCCGTTCACTTGTACGGCCAATGCGCAGACATGGAACCGCTTATGGATATAGCCCGCCGACACAAACTTTACGTGGTAGAAGACACGGCACAAGCTATCGGGGCCACTTACACGTTCAGTAACGGTCTCCAACAAAAAGCCGGATGCATTGGGGATATTGGTACAACCTCATTCTTCCCCTCCAAAAACCTAGGATGTTACGGGGACGGTGGAGCCTTATTTATCCGAGATCACGAATTAGCCGAACGGGCCCGCATGATTGCCAATCACGGGCAAAAGATCAAATATCACCATAGTGTCGTGGGATGTAACTCTCGTTTGGATACCATGCAAGCCGCTATTTTGGATGTAAAACTAAAATACCTTGATGAATATTCAGCCGCCCGTAATCAAGCCGCCGAACATTATGACAAAGGGTTAGCAACAGTAAAAGGAATTATCCTTCCACAACGGGCTGCTAATAGCACACACGTGTTCCACCAGTACACCATCCGGGTTGAAAATCACCTGCGGGATGAGTTGAAATCTTTCTTGGCAGAACATGATGTTCCCAGCATGATTTATTATCCTATCCCCTTGCATTTGCAAGAGGCTTATGCTAAAAAGGGACAAGGGCAAGGAACATTCCCCGTTGCAGAACAATTAAGCGAAGAGGTACTATCGCTACCGATGCACACGGAAATGAAAGCGGAAGAGCAAGAGTACATCATCGAACAAATTCGTAGATTCTTTAACCGATAGAGATTTCACTGTGAAAAAGATTCTGATCATCACCTATTATTGGCCACCTTCAGGAGGACCGGGAGTTCAACGCTGGCTGAAGTTCTCGAAGTACCTTCCGGAATTTGGTTATGATCCGATCATTATCACGGTTGATCCGGAAAAGGCTGAATATCCCATAAAAGACCACACGCTGGAACAAGATGTACGAGCCGGACAAATCGTGTATCGAACGGATTGTTCCGGTATATATGAATATTATAAAAAACTGACTAAAGCCCAAAGTGCCCCGTATAGCGGATTCGTCAATGAAGGGAGTCCCAGTCTAAAACAGAAGATTGCCCGTTTTATCCGGGGTAATTTCTTCCTACCGGATGCCCGGAGAGGCTGGAATAAACACGCTTATCACCAAGCCATCCAAATTATTCAGGAAGAAAAAATAGATGCCGTCATCACAACGGGCCCGCCTATGTCAACCCATCTGGTCGGACAAAAACTAAAAAAGCGTTTCCATCTGCATTGGATTGCTGATTTTCGAGACCCATGGACTGACATCTATTACTATAATAAAATGTATCCAACTCCCATTGCAAAAGCGATTGACCGGAAATATGAACGAAATGTTCTTCTAGATGCAGATCAGGTAATCACGGTAAGCGACTACATCAAAAAGCAACTGGCAGCAAAATCTCCGGCCATTCAAGCCTCTAAAATAAAAGTTATCGCTAATGGATTCGATGCCGAGGATTTCGACCTAACTATTCCAAAGGAGGATGTTTTCACAATTACCTACACGGGGACTTTGGCGGCTGACTACACGATTGATTCCTTTATCCATTCAGTTAAAAGACTTTCCACATCAGGAAAACTCAAACTACGTTTTGTCGGTAAAGTGGATCAGGGTATAGCTCAAAAACTCTCGGAACAACTGGGAGATTTCGTAGAAATCCATTCGTTCGTAGCCCACGCTAATGCCATCAAATACATGAAGAGTTCTTCTGTTCTATTACTCATTATCCCCAACATCGAAGGGAGTAAAGGTAATCTCACGGGCAAGCTTTTCGAGTATATCGGCTCCAGAACCCCTATTCTTTGCCTCGGTCCTACCGATGGTGATGCCGCAGCCATCATTCAAGTTTGTAAGGCCGGGAAAACATTCGAATATGACGATGAAGAAGGTATGTTTCAATTTCTAACCTCCTTACTGAATAATTTTGATCCACAATCACCTATAAAAGAGAACAATGTAGTCAACCGCTATTCGAGAAAGTCCTTAACCCAGTCTTTAACCCAAATCTTAGCCCGCCATGAAGATTAAAAAAGCTATTTTCATGTTACGCAAACTTTTGCGAGATCTCAACACGAACCGCAAGATCGAAATTAACATGGAGAATCAATCTGAAACGCTAGGCTATTATTACATCAAATTTGACGAGGACATAGCTAAGCTCAACCGTCTGATTCACTCTTTCGACAAAAATGGAGTCCCCTTGAACACGACTTATATTGACGTGGAAGATACAAAACTGCACTACTATCCTATTTCCATCGGGCAGTACGGGTTAGCTATATTCCACTCATGGTTAAAGACACATTCCGAAGAGAAAAAGGCCCATTTTCTTCGCATTGCAGACTGGTTTATGAACAATCGGACAGATCATTCAGAACTCGGTTGTTATTGGCTAACCGACGTGCCTAAACCCGAATACCATGTTTATCAACCTTGGAAATCCGCCTTCGCACAAAGCAGGGGAATATCCATGCTATTGAGAGCCTGGCAACTTACAGAGGATGATGCCTACTTGAAGGTTGCAACTCAAGCATTAATTCCTTTCACGAAGGATATAACAGTCGGAGGGGTTTCCGTAGACCGGGAAAAGGGGGAAACCTTTTACGAAGAATACGTGGCAGAGTGTCCGACACGAGTACTGGATGGCCATGGCTTTTGCCTTTTCGGTTTATACGATTATATTCGTGCAGTTCCCGAAAACAAGGAACCCAACGGGTATGCGCTCGCTCTTCGGCTGTTTAATGAAGGAGTAGAAGGTCTTACCCGCCAACTTCCTCTGTTTGACATGGGGTTCTGGCCTCGATTCAATCGCTGCGATCTTTCCGGTTATCCACAAGATGACCCCTGCACGATCGGTTATCTCAGACTTGTTCGTCAGCAACTCCTAATTCTCTATCGAATCACCGGAAAAGAGGAATTACGCCTTTTTAGCGAGAAATTCCATCAGTATGACCGTATTTCCAATATTTTAAAAATGTATCGCCACAAGTTCACGGCATTAAAGAAACTGAATCGTTTATAATAAAACGGGAAAAAATAATACTTTTGTATAAACAAACTCTTGTAATATGTGTGGAATAGCCGGAATATTCGAACGGGATACAGATAACACTCAACTCATGTCGGAAATGCTGACCACGATTGAACATCGGGGGCCGGATGATCAATCTATATATACCTACCGGGATTTCACTCTCGGACACCGGCGTTTGTCCATTATCGACGCCTCCACATGTGGTAATCAACCTATTTTTAATGAAGACAAAAGTGTCTGTGTCATTTTTAACGGGGAGATATACAACTACGAAGAAATCCGGGAAGAACTCAAATCCAAGGGACACGTGTTCTATACCGCTACTGACACGGAAGTTCTGGTTCATCTTTACGAGGAGTACGGAACCGGCTTCTTCAACAAGTTAAACGGTATTTTTGCTTTTGCCCTACTGGATCAAAACAATAACCGCCTGATTCTCGCACGGGATCATTTCGGAACTAAACCTCTACACTATTTCCTTAAAGATGGTGTATTAGTTTTCGGTTCCGAACAGAAATCCATTATCCTACACCCGAAATATGAACGGAAATTAAATTTAAAGGCTTTACATATACACTTGAACTTGCGTTACACGCAAGGGAATGAGACTCTTTTTGAAGGCATCAAACGTCTTCCCCCAGCTCACTTCGCCGTGTTTGAAAACGGCCTGTTCACGGTAAAACGCTACTGGCAGCTGGCTGTGAATATCGATCGATCCATCACGGAAAACGAGGCGAAAGAGAAAATGAACGAATTGATCAAACAGGCCGTGAAACGCCAATTGGTCAGTGATGTTCCAGTAGGCGTGTATCTATCGGGCGGACTGGATTCCTCAACGATCGTGCAGAAAATGCATGAACTGGGTGTCCCCGAGATCAACACGTTTACCCTAGGGTTTAATGAGCCCACGGATGAATTTCCCGATGCCCAACAAATCGCCGATCACTTTCACACGCATCACCACACGTTAAGTCTATCGATGAATCCGATGCAACAAATGCCGAAGGTAATCTGGCATGCAGAGGAACCTAAAATTAATCTATTGCAGGGATTCAATATGTCGGCTTTTGTCCACCCAACCGTGAAGGTTATTCTCGGAGGGCTAGGCGGAGACGAACTATTTGCCGGATATGATATTCATAAATTCATTTACCCGTTCAAAAACTGGCATCACCATACTCCACAATGGCTACAACGTATGTTACGCTGGAAATCGGATTTCATCTTCCGTCTTCAGAACAATTCTAAATCATTACGTTACGACGAATATCGCCGGGGCGTACAAATGTTACTGTCTATCGGGAACGTGGAGCGCTTTTACCTCATCCTGCGAAACACGTGGGATTTCGATAACCCTTTCTACAGGAATATCTATTCGGAATCGTTCTTGAAACAGCAAGAAATAGAACAATTCAAGGTACATAAGGAATTTGACAAGATTTTTGAATCTGTACGCCACCAGAACGGGTTGGATCAAGTGCTATATGCCGAATTTCAATCCAAAATGGTAAACGATTATTTGCTTACGGATGACCGGATGTCCATGGCCCATTCGGTTGAGGAACGAATTCCTTTCCTTGATCGGGATTTGGTAGACTTCGGCTTTACTCTCCCCGTGGAGATGAAGATCAAAAATAACCAGACTAAAAATCTTTTCCGGGAAGCCATGAAACCATATCTTCCCCCCAAGATTATCACGAAAAAGAAATGGGGATTCACGGTGAACCCGTATCTACAATTCAAAAAGGATTTAAAAGATACAGCCGAGAAGATTCTTACAAAAGAATATATCGAGAAACAGGGAATATTCAATTATGACTATATCCGCTATATTCTGGATTACCCGGCACATCCGAAACTCCGGTGGCACTACAATTTTATTTGGATCATCCTAGGACTGGCTATCTGGGAACAGGAGTTCATACACAAACGAGTAGAAGATAACATCGAAGCTTACTATTAAAAAACCTATTCATGAAATACTCTATCATCATTGCCGTATATAACCGTCTGGAAGAAGTGAAAGAACTCCTTGAAAGCGCAGAAAAGCTCGAAGGGAATCGGTGTCTTTTTGAATTATTATTCGTGGATGACGGTTCGAAAGACGGGTTCAAGGAATTCATCGAACAATACCACTCTGCCACCGGACTTCAAATACGAGCGATATACCAACAAAATCAAGGTCCCGGGGCTGCCAGAAATTACGGCATGAGTAAAGCCCAAGGAGAGTATTTTATCTTTGTAGATTCCGATTGTATGTTTCCCCCTCAATGGCTGGCTGAAATTGAGAAGGCCCAAAACGAACATCATTATGACGCATTCGGAGGCCCAGACACCTGTCATCCCTCTTTTTCTCCCCTACTGAAAGCGATTAATTACTCCATGACCTCATTTATCGGAACAGGAGGAACCAGGGGAAATAAAAAGCACGTGGGTCGTTTCTATCCCAGAAGTTTCAACATGGGAATATCCAGAAAAGTATATGACACAATTGGAGGTATGGGAGGACTGCGTCATGGTCAGGATATGGATTATTCCATGCGAATATACAATGCCGGTTTTAAAGTGGGGCTAATCGCAGATGCTTATGTCTATCATAAACGCCGTACAAGTATACCCAAGTTCTTCCGCCAAATCTTTAACTGGGGAGTTGCACGCATCAATTTATCCAGACGCCATCCACACACGCTAAAACCGATTCACCTGCTCCCGGCCCTATTAATCGTTGGATTAGTCGTTTTGGAATTATGCACCTTTTTCACAGGACAAAACTATCCTCCCGTACATTTTGTATGGAATATTGTTGACTACGGATTAATGTTCGTTTGCTTGTTCGCTTTCTTTCAGTCACTTTTCAGATACCGGAACATCATTGTTGCCTTCCTCTCCATCATTACTTTGCTCATCCAAGTCTTCGCTTACGGCTTCGGATTACTCTGGGGAGGCTGGAATGCCTTGCTCGGAAAGGAAGTAAAAGGATTTTCAAAAAATTATTACGGAAATAAGAAATCATAATTCACCACATGAAAATAGTTACTATCATAGGCGCACGCCCTCAATTCATAAAAGCAGCCGTGGTCAGTCGAGCCATCAGCAATTTCCCGGATGTACAGGAAGTTATCGTTCACACGGGACAACATTTTGACACGAATATGTCTGATATTTTCTTTGAAGAAATGTGTATACCCATACCTAACTACAATTTGAATATCAACGGGATGACTCATGGGGCAATGACAGGCCAGATGCTCGAAAAGATTGAATCCATCCTGCTAGCGGAAAAACCGGATTGGGCGATCGTCTACGGGGATACAAATTCCACTCTGGCCGGAGCTTTAGCAGCAAGCAAATTACATATTCGGGTCGCACATATTGAAGCCGGACTACGTTCATACAATATGAATATGCCGGAAGAGATTAACCGAATTCTCACGGATAGGATAAGTTCCGTATTGTTTTGTCCCACAGAACAGGCTATTAAAAACTTACACCAAGAAGGCTTTAAACAATTTCCTTGTACATTATTAAATTGTGGTGACGTCATGCAAGATGCCGCACTTTTTTATGCCAATAAAGCCAAATGCCCTGACTTTTCACTTCCGGAACATTTTATTTTAGCTACTTTGCACCGGGCTGAAAACACGGATTCTCCCGAACGTTTACAATCTATCATCGCTGCTCTTGAAGAGATTGCACGGGAAATGCCTGTCGTTATTCCTATTCATCCCCGTACCCGTAAAAAATTACAAGAGTTGAATTTCAATTTTAAACAAACCCGCCTCCAACTGGTGGACCCCGTAGGCTACTTGGAGATGGTTTATCTGCTAAAACACTGTTCTCTTGTTGCCACGGATAGTGGTGGTTTACAAAAAGAAGCCTATTTTTTCAAAAAATACTGTATCACTCTCCGAACTGAAACGGAATGGGTTGAACTGGTTGAACAAGGAGCCAATATCATTACGGGTTGGAGATACGAAGATATTTTAAACAGCTACAAGCAACTTAAACATACAACAAAAGACGTTTTTTCTTCTCCTCTGTACGGGGATGGACAAGCCGGACATATCATTATCCGGGAACTTCAACGAATAGATTCGTAAGCTGCTATTAACTGTTTAACAGAAACATCCCAATTATATTGCTCCAAACACAATTTGTGAGCCCGAGTTGCCATATCTTCCAAATCCAAGGTTACCAGCTGCTCTAATTTCCGGGCACAGTCTTCCGGAGAATTATCTTTATACACAACTCCAACTTGATGCTCTCGTACAATATTCCCAACACTATTCATATCGCTCACCAGCACGGGTAAACCATAATAAAAGTACTGGTATATCTTATTCGGAGAAGAACAGTCGGTCTGTACCGAACGCAGATTCGATATTACTCCCAAAGAATAGGCGCACATCTTAACGGCTTCTGCCGGAAACTTCAAATACCCGGGGAAATGTACCATCTCTTCTAAACCAAGTGCTAATACCAAATCCTTTATCTCTCCGGCATAGGCCCCTTTTCCATATATGTCAAGACTGTACTTAGATTTATCCTTTATCAATGCCAATCCCTTGATCACATTTTGTAATCCCCGGTGATAAGTGATTCCCCCAACATAAAGTAAACGTATCTTTCCTGCTGTCGTCGGGTGTGGTTCCGGACGGGGAAACAACTCCATACTAATCGTATTGTCCACGTGATAATATGTCCGTGGAACCAGATCATTCATCCGGTCAGACATCTCTTTACATACCGTAATAACAATATCTGCCTTGCCTATCATCTCCCGTTCATAGCGTTTCCAAGCATCAAAAGAATACATCAACTTCCCGGCTATCCCTTTCGTGTAGGGAGCCATATCCAACATATAAGGATAATTCTCATGACTATCCAAAACAAATTTTATCCCGAATTTCTTTTTTGCCCAATATCCAACCTCGGCTAAGGGTAGGTCATGTATATGAATCACGTCAAAAGTTTCCGCACACAATAAATTCCCGACCTGTTTCCTCCAAAACATAAAATAGAAGGGCAAGCGCAGACAGGCAATTTTCGCTTTATTATATAGGAAAGATGTCGACAAGGCTCTATGTAGCCTAATTCCTTTATAACTTTCATCCCCGACACGTTCTTTTTTTAGCGTTGCACACAACAAATGGACTTCATGTCCGGCTTTTATCAAGGATAACGCCTCTTTCTCAACCCGTTCGTCATCCGGGAACTGGTTCTCTAAAACCATCAGTATTTTCATGCTCCGAAGATATTATTCTATTATTCTATTATTCAAATAAACACATTAACGCACATTCATTCGAAATTTCCGGTAAGGTAAATAAATACCCAGCCATTTCATCATGGCTATAATTTTATGTTTCCCCGTCGGATTCACAGGCAAGTCTATTGTTTTACCTGCAAAATGATTAATCACTTCTCTAAATACCCGACAAGACTCTTTTACCCGATACTTTGCATCGGCACTCAGCAACGTTGTCAACATTATTCGGGAGTTAAAAGGTGAGCAAACTTCCGAAGCAATCCAACATTCCTGTTTTGACTGTGCAGTCGAAGGTCCCCAATCCAACTCCCAAAACAACATATCCAGCGCATTTAAATGATTTGCTTTAAAAAGAGGACGATTCGTATCATACCATGCTTGCAATTCCCGTACGGCATAAGGATAGTTTCTACATTCCATCAACGCCGCAAGCTCCCTTCCCGATACATTCTCTGTATAATTGTAGTAACTACGAGCAATCTCTCCTAAATTACCATTTAACATTATCGCATCCTTAAAATAAGTTCCGTTCCCCGAAAGAATCATTGCCGCCGTCCGATCTCTGGCATAATCAACACTATTCTTATACACTTCTTTCAAAACAGGATCGACCTCTGGCGAATACCGGAACACTTGAAATGATTTCCCAACTAATTCTGTCAACTTTTTAGGAATAACCAGATCCGGGTGGTTTTCTTTAAAAGAAGGATGTTTATAAATAAAATAAGTACACTCTTTCAAACCAAGACTAGCGGCAAAAACCATTCGGCTATCAAAGCCAGCCGTCACGGGGATCACTACTTTTTTATAACGTTTCGCTATCGCCTCGATATATCCTTTAAACATCGGAATCACCTGTTCCACAACATTCTGCAAGGCTTGTCTCTGAATAGGCCGTGCCGGGAAAAAACGCACGACTTTACGTGCAGTCACATCCAGATAGGAATTTGCCATTAAACGAAATATTCCTTGTTTCCAAGTCTTGCTGGAGATCGCATATAATCGATATTTATAAACCGATGAATCAAAAAATGCTTTTGCCTCCGGGTCTACAACATCTTCCAAGGGGAAAAAATGTTCTATTAATTTCACTTGAGAGGCAAAAACGTCAAAAGAATCCTTATAATAAAGGATTCGCTGCGCACAAGCATCCGGTATAATCTTTACCCCCACAGCATCTTTACAAAGTACAATAAAATGACCGCCATATTGATCCAGTTGCCGCATCAAATCTTCCATGTCAACAGATTCCGATAGTCCTTTTACAATATCTTCATTTGTATATCCAGTATTCCGATAGTCAAACAGATACCCCAATACGGCCACAGACAAATGTTTCCCATCCTGATGTACATAATCCAGATTCGGATGTACGTAAACATGATAATTATCAAACAAAAACTGTTTCCACCCGTCTAGAGCCAATTCTTTCTCTGAAATTATATACTGCCTGTTAAAAAGCTCTGTTTCCATCATTTGTCCATTTTAAGATTCTTACAAATATAATTAATTTCACCCAACATGAAAAATCGTCCTATGACTCTCGGTATTTAACATTTTTCACATTCTCTTTCAAACGCCTCAGATCAGACCATTTCTTCCAAGCACCTTTCAAGTTATTCCACTCATCCTTATCGTAAAAATGCCATTTATACAACAAAAACGGGTACCCGGCCAAAATAACCAATTTCACCAATACACTTATCCCAATAGCTGTTTCATTAAATAATATACCGATCAGGTATAATATTGTTCCCACAACAAGCACCTTCCCCACTTTCGACAATTCATAGGGAATAGGGTAATACCGTTGAGCAAATATATAACATGCCAACCACGAGATTAGATGAACTATCATTGTAGACAAAGCCGCCCCGTACATTCCCATTGAAGGCACCAGTAGCATATTCAAGAAGAAATTCAATATAGTAATACCAACTATAACATAACTTATAATTTTAGTCTTCTTCATAATTTGCAACCCGATCATGCAACATTCCCGCATCATACTGAAAAAAATAGCATAGGTCACGAAAGGTATGACGTAAAGCGCCTCTATATAATCCGGATTAGTTGTCACCCAAACGATTCCCTCCCGCGAAAACAGATTCAACCCTAAAGCACAAAACATCAAACCAAAAGAAAAATAAGTCAACACTTTTGAATAAAATCGTTTATTATCCGGATCATTCATTTTCTTCATCAACAAAGGCGTTAAAGCCAATTGCACGGATGTCACGATAAAAACTTTAAGAGTATTCCCTACTTTATATCCCAAACTATAGAAACCGACATCATCCAATCCTTGAAAATGATTTATTATATAACGGTCAAAAACAGTAAGTAAACTTCCTACTATGGCGGGAAAAACTAACGGATAACTATATGCCAGCAATTGTATTGTACACTTTCGGTCTACTCGACAAGAACTATTCTTAATAACCAGTGGTAATACCATAAGTAATTGTATAACTATACCAACTAATTGCGCCTCATACACTCCCGATACTCCCCGATGTAAAGAAATTGTAAAATAAATCGTCAGAACTAATGTTGCAAACAATCTTACGATATTCGTTAACGAATAATAGATAGGCTTACGTTGTAAACGCAATAAATTTTGTGGAACTTCAACAACTGCCCCCAACATAGAAGTCAATATCAGTAATTGAAGAATATATGGAAGTTCCCCTCCCAAAGAATACCCTTCTTGCTGTACCAGTAATGCCGATAACTCACCAACATTTAACCACAACACACTCCCGATACACAAAGAAGTCAATATCGTAAATAACAATGTCGTGAAAAAAATAGTCTTTTGTTTATCCCGATATTCGGCATCCCAATACCAGCGAATCAACCCGGAATATAAAGAAAGTCCCATCACCGCTATCAAAATTTGTGAAGTCACCTCCAATAACCCCATCAACCCATAATCAGCAGTAGAGAAATATTCGGCATCCGTATAAAGGGGAATCAGAATAAAACCGACAAGCTTGACGGCCACATTTCCGATACCATAAAGTACCGAATCTTTCATGACTTGCTTTATATCTTTAAACATTTCTTCCCTCCATGATTTCTTGATATATTTCTATCATATTTTCCACATTCTTATCCCAATCATATAATTCCCGAACCCTCTTTTCTCCATTTTGAGCCAAGGTAACCCGCAATGTTTCATCATTTACTAGGGTTTCCATGGCCTCTGATGCTTGTTGTGGATTCTCACGTTCAACGATAAGGCCGGACTCTCCCGATTTCACGATTTCGGTGAATCCCGGAGCATCTGATACAACAACAGGACAGCCCACGGCCATTGCCTCCACTACAGCAACCCCAAAACTTTCAGCCCGGGAAAGCGCCACGAATACATCAAAAGAACTGATGACTTCCGGCAAATGATCATGTACGACCTTTCCTTCAAATACGATTTTTTCTGCCAGCCCCAAATTTATTGCTTGTAACTGTAATTTTTCTCTCTCACTTCCCTCTCCCACGATCCGCAAACACAAGTTCAGATCTGGTCGCCGTTTACACAACAGAGCAAAAGCATCAATCAACGTATCTATCCCATACCCATATTCCAAAGTTTTCACAATACCAAACACGAATCCATCTGTCTCTTGATGCTTTTTTGGAAATCTCTTGAACAATGTCATATCCACTCCAAATGGAGTAACAGGGATTTGTTTTTTATCCGTATATCTTGCAAGTTCCCGGGCCATCACATGACTTGTAGACAAAACCCGATCCGCCTTTTTCAGTATATATTTAATCACACAAACCCTGCTCCATGAACGCCGGGGATAGTCATATACATCTGTTCCCCATGCCGAAACGACGAAGGGATGAAAACCCGCCAACGCCCCGAATAAACCATTATCCGATAAATAGTGAGCATGAACGATATCCGGATGAAATGTTTGAATGGAATTTCTGATGTCTTTTATCAACGCCCGGTAATAAGTAAACAATTTGACTAAAATAAACCCCTTGATCCCTTTACTATCACGTGATTGCCAGAACGATTTTACCTGTACATGCTTAATCCCCCTATAATAGTCAACCTTTTCACAAGGATAAAAACTGTATAACATAATCTCCACTCCCCGCTTAGCCAACGCACTTACCCAACGTTGAGTATGTATCGCGGCGGGATTTGATAACATGAACACTTTCATAATTCAATTCTTGATAAACAAAAATAGCAATTATTCATCGAGTAGTAAAGATTTCATATTATATTTTTTATTTTTGTCGATGAATAAACATGGCCTTAAAACAAATTCAAAATGAAACAGCTAAAACTGAAAGCATTCTATCCCCATTTATTTGCAATTATATTATTGATCCTGATCGGTTTTATATATTTTTATCCCACGTTACAAGGAAAGGTTGTCAATCAATCGGATGTCTCTTCTTTCGTGGGTGCCGCCAAAGAAACGATAGATTACCGGGCCGCAAATAACGGGGAAGAACCGCTTTGGACAAATTCCATGTTCAGTGGAATGCCCACAACCATGATCAGTACCTATTACAAGGGAAACTATCTGGAAAATATTTACGAATTTCTATTCGTTGGTCCTCGGCCTGCAGCCGATTTAATCCTAGGCTTTATCAGTTTTTACTTTCTTATGCTGGCATTTGGGGTCAATCCTTGGTTGTCCATTGTTGGTGCTTTGGCATTTGGACTCTGCTCCTATAATTTCCAAATCATCCAAGTAGGACATAATGCCAAAATGACCGCTATCGCCCTTATGCCTGCTGTTCTCGCTGCACTTGTTTATGCCTTTCGAAAGAACCGATGGCTGGGAGCCGTGCTGTTTGGCATCACGCTCTCTTTCGAGATTATGGCCAATCACCCGCAAATCACATTCTATCTGGCATTTATTACGATATTCTACGGTGTAGCTCAATTATACACGGCTATAAAACAAAAGGCTCTACCGTCATTCTCGAAAACAACCATATTGTTAATCGTCGCTGCCGGACTGGCCGGGGCTACGAACGTGAACCATTTATGGCCGACATGGGAATATGGTAAATATACCATGCGTGGTGGTTCGGAATTAACTTTAAATCAAAAGAACCAAACCAAAGGCGGTTTGGATAAAGAATACGCGACAGCATGGAGTTACGGGATAGATGAATCCCTGAATCTGTTGATCCCGAACTTTAAAGGAGGAGCCTCTGCCGGGGCATTAAGCAAAAACTCGGAGACTTACAAATTCTTAAAGAGTGCGGGAGCCCAGAATGCTGATCAAATGATCAAGCAAATGCCTTTATACTGGGGACCTCAAGCATTTACAGCTGGACCGATGTACATGGGAGCTATCGCTATTTTCTTATTCGTACTAGGATTAATCTTGATAAAAGGCCCCATGAAATGGTGGATCGTGGGTATATCCCTATTAGCCCTGTTCTTGGGTTGGGGACGTCATTTCATGGCATTATCAAGTTTCTTCTATGATTATGTTCCTTTGTACAATAAATTCAGAGTACCTTCGATGATGCTGGTTGTACTGCAAGTGACCATCCCGTTATTAGGCATATACACGCTGAACAAAATTCTTAATGGCTGTTTTGAACGCCAAGTTCTTGTTAAAGCATTGAAAATATCTCTTGGTATTACAGCCGGAATTTGTGCTTTATTCGCCTTGATTCCCGGGCTTGCCGGAAATTTCTCCGCTCCCATTGATGCACAAGCCGAATGGTTGCAACAATATCTACCCGCAGAACGAGAATCTTTACTCCGCACCGATGCTTTCCGTTCATTGGCTTTTATATTATTGGCAGGAGCCGTTATCTGGGCATGGGTAATTCAAAAGCTAAAAGTAACCCAAGTTGCTATAATCATGGGGTTACTGATTCTTGCAGATATGTGGACCGTGGATAAACGTTATTTAAATGCTGACCATTTCGTTACACAACGAGAATTTAATAGCCAATATAAGTTACGTCCTGCTGATAATGCTATTTTAACCGATAAAGATCCTAATTACCGGGTGTTGGATTTATCCGTAGACGTGTTTAACGATTCCCATACCAGTTATTTCCACAAAACAATCGGGGGTTACAGTGCCGCAAAATTACAACGCTATCAAGACATGATTGATTACTTTATCATTCCCGAAATACAGAATCTCGGGAACGCATTAAAGCAATCACCGACACTTTCTTCCATCGAGGGAAGCCTTTCCCAGCAAAAAGCATTAAACATGCTGAACGCAAAATACATTATCATTGATCCGAACTCAGCACCAATCAATAATCGTTTCGCATACGGGAACGCATGGTTTGTTAAAGATTACGAGTTAGTTGACACTCCGGATGATGAAATTATCACGTTGAAACAAATCGACCCGAAAGAATCTGCCGTTATCAACAAAGAATTCCAATCTATTATCCAAGACAAGGGATTCAATTTCGACGAAAACGCAAGCATTCAATTGACATCTTACGCTCCGAATAAATTGGAGTACAAAACTTCCGCCACCGATGAACAACTCGCCGTTTTCAGTGAAGTATATTACCCGAAAGGCTGGAATGTTTACGTGGATGGCCAACCGAGTGAATTATTCCGGGCTGACTATATTTTACGAGCTATGATCGTTCCTGCCGGAGAACACGTGATCACGTTCGAGTATAAACCACAATCCTACTTCATGGGAGCTAAAATATCAGCGATAAGTTCCGGCATATTAGTACTTGCGTTATTAGGATGTATTGTATTTTATATTATTCGTTATTATAAGAAAAAAGATTAACTACCAATAAAATAACGACAACCGGATAACCCGTTTGTCGTTATTTCCGTATCTATATAGATGGCATGAAAATTGCTAGGTATTACGAAAAATAAATTTTTATGAGAAAATATTATTGGATTCTTTTATTTGCCGTGGGATTACTAAGCTCGTGCGAGAAAGTAAAAGACTTGAGTGATGATGCGAGTATTGAGCGTTTTGAAATCACATCATACACCCCAACGACAGCCGAACTAGGAGAAATCTATCGCAATGACAAGTCTATTATTATACCAGTCGTTCCGGAAGATAATTTATTTCCTTTAACACTCCAAACTGTTTTAGAAACAAGTTCAACAACCCATAAAGTTCTTGGTAATTACGTGAAAGGCCAAGATATTGTATTTAATGGAGGAGAATCTACTATCAACTTTTTCCTTATAGCAGAAAGTGGATTCGTCCATCCATATTCTATCAGTTTGGAAGCAATGGATACCGGAGCAGATATTCTACAATTCAAATTCGAGGATTCTGAAAAAATGACAATTACAATCAATCCCTGGAGCAAAATAGTCAATATCTCCGTGTTAGATCCCGGTTTCCCGGTTACAATAAAACCTACAATCCGGTTATCAGAGGATGCTACTTTTGAAAGTTACACGGAAGGAGAAGAATTAACGTTTCAAAGTTTTGAGGACATAAAAGAAATCACGGTTGTTTCCGCTGACAGACAAACTCGTCGGACATGGAAGATTCAATTCGGAGCCCTTTTACAAATCCCAAATTCGGACTTTGAATCATGGGGAAAATTCGGAGACGATATTAATTCAAATAAAGAAACTATTGACCCCGTACCGGGATACGGAAAAGGTTGGGCAACTGCAAACAATTACTTCGTACAAGGAACTCGCCCTGTTGAACACAATGGAGGCTATGCAGCCAAGATGACGACAAAGGAACAAGATGCACTCATTTTCGGTAAGTTAATCGCAGCAGGAAGTATGTACACCGGATGTTTCAAACTTGATGTTGGGGCTCTTAATGATCCTCGATCCATGACTCATTTTGGAATTCCTCACACAGTAAGAATTAAATCCATCGAATTTGATGCCAAATATGAACCTGGTCCACAATTAAAACAAGCAGTCAAAAGTGGTTCGAAATACTCTATCGAAGACCGTGAGGGCGTGGATGTCGGACAAGCTTTTGTCGAAATTATTCGTTGGACTGGAGAAGGAGCATTCGAATACCATGGAAGACCTGCAGATGGTGTTGAAGTTCTCGGAAGAGGAGAAATCCTTTTTGATGGAAAAGAAACGAAATACCGGAACTGGGCTCATTACAATATCCCGGTTGTATACACGAACCAAACCGATATTCCTACACACATTGTTATCGTGTTCAGTTCCAGCAAAAGCGGGGATATATTCTTAGGAGCTCCGGGTAGTACTATGGAAGTAGATGACGTCAAACTGATTTATTAAATCATTGCAACATGAAATATTACATCATATATACACTCATATTTTTAATCTGTGGAGCATCCTCCGTACAAGGACAAGAGAAGGTACGGAAAACAGATTCTGTCGATTATCGATTTGCATTAGGAGTTCAGTTGGGTACGGATATTGGTGGAGCCGTACCGTTCCCGTTCAAACATATACCCGAAACATTCAACCCTTATCCCAAATTGAATTTATCGTTAGGTGCTAAACTATCTTTTCCCATCACTTCCCGCTGGTCTCTAGGTACGGAACTCACGTATAAAACGATCACCATGAATGCTGATGCGAGGGTCGAAAATCAACGCTATCAAGACAAAGAACTTGTTCAATACTTCTCAGGATCGGCAGAAATGCACATGGATTTTACCATGCTTGAGATCCCCGTGTACACGAAATATACTCTACGTAACGGGAAAGACCGACTTCTATTAGGTCCCTATTTCGCTTGGGTAATGAAGAGTTCATTTGTAATCGATCCGGAGAAAGGGTACATCGGAACCGGAGGTCCAGACAAAGTTGATTCAATCATGCCAGATGATATGGACGATATGGATTTTGATTCTTCTTTGGACTCTTGGGATCTGGGAATCTTAATGGGATATGAAAGAAAACTTTCAACCCGTTTCGAACTTGGACTTCGTTTCTCTTGGGGATTCAAAGATATATTCAAAAGCAATAATCAATATTTTGATTATAGTATGTTACACATGAGAGGTACCGTGGTTATCAGCTATAATCTATTTGATATTAAACCTCCTAGATTTCCTAAATTCAGTAGAAAATAATAAAAGAAATGCCGATTGTTAAATCGGCATTTTTTTATTGCATCAACTCCTCCGTTGTATCCACCAACTTATACAATTTATCAGACCTCCGCAATTTCGTTTCGCATGGCATGGAGAAAATAGCCCCTTTACCCACTTGCTCAACAGGTTCCAGCTCCAACCTTAACTCCGGGACAATCATCTGTACCACTCCCGTGTTCGGTCCGACAATCATCACTTCTTCTCCCACTTTCAAATCATAGGATTCCAGTTTAAATTCTCCTACCTGCAATTTACCGAAATAGTTTGTCACTTTACCGATACAAATCTTCTTTTTCGTGGCTTTAGACCCATACACTTCACTCCACTCGCCCAAACGTTGGCCCAGATAATAACCATCCCAAAATCCCCGGTTAAACACGGTAGCCAATCGCTCTTTCCAATTCGCAATCTTCTCCGCCCCGTAGCTCCCGTCAAGATAAGCATTCAACGCCTCGTCATAACACTCGCAAACCGTCTTCACATATTCTGCCGGACGGGCACGTCCCTCAATCTTGAAAACCCGCACCCCGGCATCGATCATTTTATTAATAAAACCGATCGTACACAAATCTTTAGGAGACATGATATATTTCCCATCAACCTCCAATTCTATATCACTCTCGGTATCTTTCACCGTATAAGAACGTCGACATATTTGATAACAAGCCCCCCGGTTTGCCGAAGCATTCATCTCGTGGAGACTTAAATAACATTTACCCGAAACCGCCATACACAATGCCCCGTGAGAGAACATCTCGATCTGGATCAATTCCCCCTTGGGACCACGCAAATCATTTTCAACAATTTGTCGATGAATCGTCATCACCTGATCCATATCCAACTCTCGTGCCAACACCACAACATCCGCGAATTGGGCATAGAACTTCACCGCCTCGTAATTGGTAATATTACATTGCGTGCTGATATGCACTTCTACCCCTATCGAACGGGCATACAAAATCGCTGCAATATCCGAGGCAATAATCGCCGACACCCCAGCATCCTTGGCGCACTCGATCACTTGGTGCATCTTCTCCAGCTCGTTATTATATATAATCGTATTCACCGTGAGATAAGTCTTCACTTCCCGGGCGTTACAACGTTCCACGATACTCCTCAGATCATCCAGCGTGAAATTAGCCGATGAACGGGAACGCATATTCAATCCTTCCACCCCCAAATAAACAGAATTCGCTCCTGCCTGCAAAGCCGCCTCCAAAGATTCATAAGAACCAACCGGAGCCATCACTTCAAAATCTTTCCTTTTCATATCGTTTCTTTAAGCAGACAAAAGTAACTCCCTTAATTGAAAATTAAAAATTTAAAGACCACTCTTAACGATACACGTTAAACTTTCATTAAATCTTTATTTTCATTGCAAAAACAAAAAATTCCCTCTATATTTAGCTGTGATAAAAAGAACTATTTATCACACAAAGAAACACACCATGACATTAAAACCATTCTATGCTAAATTAAAATCCCTCGCCAAATTACAAATCGGATTGGTGAGCGTTCTTTTTGTTTTTAGTACACACGCAGCAACTAGCCAAATTCAAGATAAACAGGCTACACAAGATTCCACGGAAGACAACCAAGTCCATTTCCTCGTCCAAGAGATGCCCGTATTCCCTGGCAATCTAAATACATGGATATACAACAACATACGCTATCCGGAAACCGCCAAGGAGAAAAAACTCGAAGGAAAAGTGTATGTCAGATTCGTCATTGAAAAAGATGGAGCCGTCAGCAATGTCAAAATTATTCGGGGTGTTTCTCCCGAACTGGACAACGAGGCAAAAGCAGTTATCGCCTCCATGCCCAAATGGGAACCGGGAAAACAAAACGGTTCTCCCGTGCGTGTTTCATACACAGTTCCCGTCTATTTTGCCCTAAAAAGCACCTCTCCCAGCGTCGAAAGAAGAACTTTCGACAGATATTTGAAAGTATTGAATGCCGAAGAAGAAAAATTAAAGAACGGCCTTGACTCGGTTCCTCAAGCCTCTTTCGATATGTATCGCCTCTACCTGAAAAAACGTTACGGATCAGACAAGGCCGTTTATAAAGGAATCATCACTTCCGCCCGGGAACAGCAACAGTCCTCGGAAATCATGTTAAGCATCGTCATGCCCACCATGTCCCTTCCTGTCACCGACAAAAACAAAATACTGCAATTCTATAAAGAAGAATGGGACGAACAAATCCGGCTCATAGATAGCCTGCCAACGGAAGATTTCACTTCGGAATATGTGCGGATTACCCCTCGTTTCAGGGCAAACACGACCCTACGAGAAATCAAAATTCGGGATTATTTGGGAGAGAAGAAGTTCAAAAGATACGTTGAAGACTGTATTTTCAATCCCGGAAAACTCATTCGGGCTATTATTGCCAACCCGTTTGTCGGTAAATGGGAAAAAATAAGGGAAAATGGAGTTGAAACCAAACAACTCTTACAAAAAGAATATTTCGACGACTTCACGTTCAGTTGTTCTAACGGGGTCAACGGAACCTACAAAATTGCCCACGGACAATTTCTATCGGAACACGCCCCTTCCGTGAAAATAAAAGACATCGTGGAATCCTCCGCTCATTACCAATATGATGCAAACAACCGGATTCTTGTCCTCACGGGCGAAGTAAAGCTAAAACTCGCCGACGGGACCCAGAAAAACGTTCAAGTCAAGGAAACGTGGCGTAGAATAGAGTAAAAATAAAGTTTTTTTTATACCTTTGTTTGATTCATTATGGGATATTAAAATCAAATAAAAATTATATGAACGAGGAAGTACAATTTTATCTCGACGAAGCAAAAGAGAGAATGGAAGCTGCTCTGAATCATCTGGAAACAGAACTTAGTAAAATCAGAGCGGGAAGAGCCAACCCGAAAATCTTACAAGACGTGCTGGTTGACTATTATGGTAGTCCTACCCCGTTATCACAAGTAGCCAATATTTCAACCCCGGACCCGAGAACAATTGCAGTTCAACCTTGGGAAAAAAGTATGATCTCTCCCATTGAAAGAGCGATCATGAACGCTAATCTCGGCTTGAACCCGGATAACAACGGAGAAATCATTCGTATAAATATTCCGCCTCTGACAGAAGAGCGCAGACGCGACCTTGTAAAACAAAGTAAAGGCGAAATGGAAACAGCGAAAGTAAGTATCCGCAACGCTCGCCGGGATGTCATTGAACAAGTGAAAAAAATGGTAAAGGACGGGCTTCCGGAAGATATGTCCAAAGACGCTGAAGTCATTGCTCAAAAAATGACAGACGAATACGGCAAGAAAGCCGATGAATACTTTGCGAAGAAAGAAAAAGACATCATGACAATCTAAAAAAGATAAAAACTAAAAATTAAAAGCTAAAAGTCGAGAAACTTTTAGCTTTTATTATTTTCAAACTGTTAGTTATTAGCTGTTAGCTTTTATTTTTTCCAAGTCTTCCGGGGTATCAATCCCTATTGATTCATGATTCGTGATACTGACAGCAATCGTGTAACCATTCTCCAACCATCGTAATTGTTCCAAAGATTCCGCCTGTTCCAGAACACCCTGCGGGATAGAAGTCACCGCCTTCAGAATTTCCGGACGATAAGCGTACATCCCCACGTGTTTATAAAACGGGGTTTTAGCCAGCCAATCTTCACGCTCCACGCCCCTGCAATAAGGAATTGGATTTCGACTAAAATAAAGAGCAGTATGATTGGTGGAAAACACTACCTTCACTTTATTCGGGTCAAAAATCTCATCATTTTTCTCGAAAGGCTTGGCCAACGTGGCAATCTGCACGGCAGGCTCTTCAAAACGCACGATCAAAGATTCGATCTGCTCCGGGATAATAAAAGGCTCGTCCCCCTGCACGTTCACCACCACGTCAAAATTGCGCTGCAATAACTCTTTTACTTTCGTGTACGCTTCGTAACACCGGTCCGTTCCACTCCGATGGGTATCGGAAGTCATTACCGCACGCCCACCGAAAGCAAGCACGGCATCATATATACGCTTGTCATCCGTCGCCACGTACACGTGGCCAGAAACAACCGCAGCCTTCTCGTACACGTGTTGAATCATGGGTTTTCCGGCAATATCCACCAGCGGTTTCCCCGGAAAACGGGTGGAAGCATAACGGGCCGGAATCAATATCAATGAATTCTCTTCTATCGCCATATCATTTTAATCTATCTCTATTCTCTTCTTCTGAATGTAAACGCCGTAAATGATCTGAATTAGATAATATCTTCAATTTCAAATTCTGCGGATAATTCGCATGTTTCTCCAAGAAAGAATTTACCATCGTGTACACGTTCTTGCTCGTGTGGCCGGACAATCCAGCACTTAACCAAGAACCGGGGAAGAAAATATCCCCCGTTTCTTGAATCTCCTGCAACGCCCCAAGCATTTTCGGCACATACCCCTCCGCCTCCATTCTCCTCCGCGGGTGATTCAACCACCGCAAACATTCTTCCACCCACACTTCATTCACCCGGTTCTCTCTTACAAGTAAGGCGTTAAACACGCTATCACGCACTTGTTTATCACCAGATAAAGAGGGGTATACATATTCAAAACGATCCAGCAAGTCCTTATTCTTAACCGTTCTCATGATATATGCCTTCGTATCTTCATAAACACTCGTATCCCGCAACACCAAATTAAATGCGATACTAATTTTATCTTGTTCATTGATTGTCACGTCTTCCGGTAAATCCTGTTCCCCCTTTAACACGCTTGACAAATAGGAACAACTCTTCGGTGAAGAACAAATCGACAATAACGTGTTAAAATACGATTTTTTATTTTTCCCCTCGGCCTTATTATTCACCATATTAATACAAAAACGTTCTAAATCGTCCTGTATTAACTGCCGACTTCCCTCATCCAAATAAGTTGAATAAATAATCCTCAAGAAACTTAACGTCCGGTTCACAACCAAATTGTTCTTCTCTTGCGGTAAATGTTTGATACATAACTTCAGGAAAAACTCCCCTTTCACTTTTTTATGCAAAACCCCTTCGTAGAGAGCTTGCCAAGCAACTGCCCTGTAAAGCGGATCATTCAGATTTCCCAGTTCATCGTCAAGAAAACGAATAGAAAAATCCGTGGGCAAGAAACAACCGTATCCCATGACGTCCCCATCCGGTAACACGACAGCCGCTCCATACCTGAAAGGAGTCAGTGAATCACGTAACGGGATCAATGTTCTCTTCAACCCCATGTAATCCCAAAAAACAGATACAGCCTGAGGCCAAACCCGATTCTTCCCGCTCTCATCCGTCATCACGATCCCGTTCTTCTGGAACTCGATCACGGGAGCCCCGCTCTCTTTGATCCATATCTCGTTCCAAGCCTGCAAATCCTGTCCCGTTGTACTTTCCAGCAACTTGATCAACTCGTCCCAATCCGCGTTAGAATAGGACCACCTGCGAAGATACCTTTGTAACCCGACCTGCAACCGTCGTTCGGAAATCTCCCGTTCCAACATGCGCATCACGATAGGGGCCTTGTGATAAATAATATCCCCGTACAAAGTTCCCGCGTCCTTCAAATTATCCAGCTCCTGCAAAATCGGGTGCGTCCCCTTCGTCCGGTCCGTCCGTAATGCCGGCTCGTAATGATTCAAGAAGAAATTCAATCGATGATTCACGTCCGGGTATAACTGGGTCATAATCTTATCCGACATGAAACCGGCAAACACCTCTTTCAACCACACGTCATTAAACCACCTCATCGTGACGTAATCACCAAACCACATGTGAGCCGTCTCGTGAGCAATAACATCACTGCGTTTCATCCATGCCGATAAATCCGCATTCCGGTCCAAAAACATCGTTGACGCCCGGTAATACACGGCGCCCGGATGCTCCATCCCGCCATACTGAAAATCAGGAATCGCCACGACATTATATACATCAAACGGGTAACGTATCCCCGTGTAGTTTTCCATCCAATCCAAAGCATGACTTACCTCTCTGGCTATGACCGGAATACTGGCATTGATCTTCGAAGTGTCCGTCTCCCGGTGATAAATACCGATCCATCGTCCTCCCACGTAACGTTCCACGTACGAGAACCTCCCCACGGTAAAAGCAAACAGATAAGTACTCAACGGTTTTGTTTCCTCGAATTCGTACAACTTATAGTCACTAAAATACTCCGTACGAATCGGCTCCCCGTTAGCCACCGCCCTCCACCGGGAAGGGATTTTCAATGTCAATTTAAACCTCGCCTTTATATCCGGCTGATCAAAACAAGGCATCAACGTGCGGCATCGATCCGGAACCAGCAACGTGTATAGCATATCATCACCTCGATTCAAAGAAGACTCTCCCGCTTTAAATTGGATGACCAACTCGTTCCGTCCCTTTTTCAAGTGTTCCGGTTGAATAATAATATGTTCATTCTTAAACGTGTACGGGATTTTTCTCCCATCCGAAGACGTGACAGTAAGAATATTCTCTTTTGCCTCTTTAAAGTCCAAAATGACCGGAACCAGATCAAACAACTCGAAAAAAATCGTTGATTCAGCCATAATAGCCTCACTCCTGTCCGCCGGGATAGAAAAATACAATTTATAGGTCACGCCGCCTATATTCGCTTTACGTTCTTTGGCCAGTTCCAAAGAAACACCATCTTCTACCTTATCCTGTTCCTTTTCACAAGAAACCAGACTCAGTAGCAATGAGATCACTACCAATACACGACACACCACGTTTTCAATTATTTTTGTTGAACTTCTCGTTGGATATGGCACTCGCCATTAAAAACCGCTCCGGACTCGATCGCGATATAAGCCGCCTTGATCGTTCCCGAGAATACCGATTTCGCTCTCAAGGAAACGGTTCCCGTCGACACGATATTCCCTTCCATGGTTCCTAAAATATCAACATTCGGAGAATTAACCTCTCCCTCCACCTTGGCCATCTGCCCGATAACCAGACGTCCTTTCGTGAAAATCTTTCCTTTAAGTTCCCCGTCAATACGAATGTCATTTGAAGCGTGAAGATCCCCGGTGATCTGGGTTCCTTCACTGAGTAAATTTAACGCTATTTGCTGTTGTACTTCTTTTCCCATGATTTATCGTTTACTTTATTTTCTTACCAAACGTAACCGTTTTATATCATACTTCACGGCTTTCACCAGCAGTTTGCCAGCCTGCACATCTCCTTTCAAAACGGCATTTTCTTCAATAATCAAAAAACAGGCCTCCACGTTCCCTTCTACCACCCCGCCTATCTCTAATTCCCGACAAGAGATATTTCCCGTCACCACCGCACCCGACTTCACCTCCACCTTACCTTTTGCAGTAACATTACCTAAAATTTTGCCAAATAAACACAAGTTCCCGGGCAGGATAATATCTCCCTCTATCTCGGAATCATTCAAGACAATTGTCTGACTCATTTCGGTAGTGTCCTGACTTGCACTTTTTCTCATTTAGCATCCATAATAATCGACCAAATATACAACAAGTAATTTAAAATTGGAAATAATTTGTTATCCCATAAAACTCAAAAATCTAAACACCCGAACATTCAAAAAAATAACAAGATCCATAAAGCCTTAAATCTAGACTCCATGGATCTTGCAAAACTTATAACTTTTAACTCTTAACTTTTAGTTTTTAGCTTTTAACTTTTAACTTTCGTATATCCCCACTTTAAATAAATCGCTCCCCACGTGAACCCGGCACCAAAAGCGGCAAGAATCAAGTTATCCCCCTTCTTCAACTGATCTTCCCACTCGTACAGACACAACGGAATTGTTGCCGAAGTCGTGTTACCGTATTTTTGGATATTAACCATGACCTTCTCTTTGGGTAGTCCCATCCGCTCCCCGGTTGCCTTGATAATACGCAGGTTTGCCTGATGAGGTACCAGCCAAGCCACGTCCTCCGAGGACAAATTATTGCGTTCCATCACTTCCACCGACACGTCGGCCATATTCGACACGGCATGTTTAAACACGGGTTGTCCCTCTTGGTAAATATAATGTTCCCGGGCTAGAACCGTGTCAATGGTGGGCGGTTTCAAGGAACCACCCGCCTTCATGTGCAAGTGAACACGTCCCATTCCATCCGAACGCAATATATGGTCAATTACCCCCAAATCTTCCGTGGTCGGCTCCAACAACACGGCTGCTGCCGCATCTCCGAAAATAGGACAAGTTGCCCGATCCGTGTAATCCGTGATCGCAGACATCTTTTCAGCACCCACGACAATCACTTTTTTATAGCGTCCGCTCTCCACGTACTGTGTTGCCGTGATCAAGCCATATAAGAAACCGGAACATCCGGCATTAAGATCAAAACTAAAAGCATTCTTTATTCCCACCATATCGGAAATCACGTTTCCGTTAGCGGGGAAGTGCATGTCGGCCGTAACCGTACAGCAAATCAATAAATCAACTTCTTCCGGTTTCAAACCTGTTTTACGAAACAAATCCTCCACCGCTCTGGCCCCGAGGTAAGCACTGCCTTTATCGGCATCCCGTAAAATACGTCTCTCTTTTATACCGATCCGAGTCATGATCCATTCGTCAGTGGTATCAACCATCCGGCTCAACTCCTCGTTCGTTAGAATATAGTCGGGATAATACGCTCCTACCCCTGTGATTACCGCTCTTGGCCTTTCCATAAAATAAAAATTTTCAAATTGAATAATAGAATCAGATACCCATATACAATCATAGCCCCCTAGTACAGGGGGCTGCATTATCTAAGGCAATCTTTATCATTGCATCAATATTATGCAACAACAGCTTTCTCAATAGCCAATTTACCCCTGTAATACCCGCATTCCGGACATACAGTATGATACTGTACCGCAGCACCACAATTTGAACACTTTGCTATTGCAGGAACTGTTGCCTTATCGTGAGTTCTTCTTTTATTCCTTCTCTGTTTAGAGATTCGGTGTTTAGGATGTGCCATTTCTCTCTAGTTTTATTTAGTTATTATTAATTAATTTCCTCAATTCATCCCAGCGGGGATCAATCTTATCATTCTCTTCTTCCATTGTCAACTCTTCCAGTACATGCTCCATCTCCTCGTTACACTTTCCCTCCGGGTGAACCACGCGAAGCGGGTAATTCAGCATATACACCTCATATAGCGGTTCACTTAAATCCAGATAATCATCATCTTGAGCCAAGATAATAAAATCATCATCATTTCCTTCCTCCCTCTCCCCGTACTTCGCGTACAAGTTCAATTCCCCGCTAATCGGTAACTCCATTTCCTCCAGACAGCGATCGCAAATTGCTTCAACTGTCCCTTCGATCGTCATCCGAACCTCCATTAGCAAGGATGACTTCACGATATTTACTCTCGCGTTTACTTTCCCTTTCGTACCTTTTGTCGCGTCAAAACAATCAAAAAAACCGTCATCCATGACAAACTCGAAAGTGTGAACGCCTTCCCCTAACCCTCTGTGGGCTATCTTATATTCTTTCAATCTGTCCACTACTCTTGACGTAAAACGGGGACAAATGTACAAAAAAATATAATACCCAGTACATTCATACCCGTTTTTTTCTTGGAAACAAAATCTTGTATCTCTCTCCCACTTAATCGTGTTTGCCTTTTGAAGTCTCTATTTCCGCAAAGTGAACCCTACCGGTACTTGCAAGGTTTCCGAGTCATACATATTCAGGTAAAGAATAATCTTTTCCGACGAACCCTCGATAATTACCTCGTACATATCCAGTACACCACTATCTCCAAAGAGAGCGTTTGGTGTCTTGAATGGGCAGCAACTACCCTGCCGTTTATACGTGACCTTCTCCCCGTTAGGCCCCGCCAGCGCGTTCAAAAAGCGTTGTTCGTTCAGAGGTCCCTCCATTCCACCTCCCACTTTGACTGGATTGTCCTCCGAGTAGCCATAGGTCTTGTCACGAGCGAATTTCGTAATCTTAAAAGTTCTCGCATCCAAAAGCTCGTGCCGGACGTTTGCTTCCCCCTTCCGGACACTCTTTTTCGAAGTCGCACAAGAACTCATCAAGAGTCCCACGATGCAGATAAATAAATAGATCGTTTTCATAATTTCGAATAATTAATGTTTCACGCAAATCAGCAGTTAGAAAAATATATTCTACAAAGGTTAGAAATCTATTTCTAATAAACAACAGGGAGCCACAATACCCCACATTAGGCTACCATCCCTCAACACCAACTACCCGACATCATGCCTCCCCTAACATGCCATGAACACTGGTCTGCGTTCATGGTATGTAGATATTATGTTAGAACTATGTTCATGGTCTAGCGCACCCATAGCCCATTCATCGAGTAACCATCGTCGTCGGATTTACCACCACCTCCTTCAAATTCCCATCAGCCATGATTTTCCGGGCAAGCTCCTGCACTTTTTCCACTGTGATCGAATTCAACAATTTATTGTAATCAACATCCCAATCCTCACCCCACGTGTAATACGTCTGTAATAAAATCAAACGAGTCTGAACATTCCTTGCATTTTGAGTTTCCATCTTTCGCCAATATTCCAGATGCTTGTTTAAATCTTCAGGATCAGGCCCTTTGTCGGCAATCTGAAAAAGCTCGTCTTTTACCACCCGAACCAGCTCTTCCACCATGTCCGGGTTCGTCTGGAAAGTTACCTTCAGATCATACGTACCGATCGGTTGTCTGGAGAGAGTTCCATTCACGGAAACCCCGTAACTTCCACCTTTTTCCTCTCGAATAATTTGATTATAGCGTGATTGAAGACAAGCGGAAAGCATTCCCATCGTCATCATATTCTGTTGCGTGTAGTCCATCCCGCCCGAGTAACCAATACTAACCATACTTCTGGCAGTTTCCATACGTATTTCTTGCCTTTCCTCTTTCACTCCGGGCAACACCCTCACCCCGTCATCCTTCCATCCCAATTGTTGCTTCCCGGCAGGAAGTCCTCCAATATATTTTTCCACCAGAGGCTTGAAAGTTTCCATGTCAATATCCCCGACAAAATAAAAAGTATAATTACCTGCCGCATCAGTAAACAAATTACGATACCAAGAGCTAATTTTACCACAATCAATACCTGCCAAGATCTGTTCATCAGGAATTCGTGTTCGCTGTTGGTCACCATACGTGATCTTATTCACCATTTGTGTCATGACAAAATCCGGAGAGTTTACTGAATTTTCCAAATTTATCCGGTTCGCCTCGATTATCATATCCAAACGCCCCCGATCAAAATTAGGACGTGTAAAATACAGATACGTCAATTGTAACATGGTCTCCACGTCTCCTTTCGCAGCACTTCCGTTTATATCTGTCGAAAAACGATTAATCGTAGGTTGTATGTTAACAACCTTACTACCCAACACCTTTCGTAACTGCTCTGCAGTGAAATCCCCTACTCCCGAAGCACTCACCACCTGTGCGAGCATCGAAACCGAATAATAATCCTCCGTGGGAATCATGGAAAGTCCCCCACTCGCCTGACCGCTCATGACGATCTGATACGGAGTATCCGTGGTTGGTAACACTACAACTCGGATACCATTCTTCAACATCCACACGGTCGAACCATATTTCCCTTTCTTGGTTTTTATAACACGACCAGAAATAACCTCTTCAGACAAGAGGGGGCGATCAATTTTTTCAGTCTGGTAAGGTTCCATCTCAACCGTTCGAACCCACGAGAAGAAATTTTCCAGGATCTCCGTTTCGGGTAAAACCCTCTTCGCCTTTTCCGGGGCGGAAATAACCAACACGTTATTAGCAAGCGAGATTAGCTGCTGTACCAACTCGTTAACCTCCTGCAATGTCACCTGTTTCATCAACATCAATTGCGTAACCGCCCACTTGTGTCGCGGAGACATCAAGGGTGTATTCTTCACGTAATGATTGATACACTCCCACACTAGCATCCCGGTTTCCCGGTCCCCAGCAGTCTCGTACGCATACTTTCCACCTCTCAAGATTCCCGTGCGAACCTGCTCCAATTCCTCCTCCGTGAACCCGAAACGTCGCACTCGTTCCAACTCTCCATACGCTGAGGTGAAAGCCTCCGCAATAGCATCTCCGCGTGCCACAACCTGCAATTCCAACGCGTCACAAGTATTCGTCAGCGGAACATTCTGCAAATAGGCAGATGCGAACGGACATCCCTCCTGTTGCGCCAACTCCCCAAAACGAGTGTTCATCATGGCTGCGGCAATATTGATCATCATGTTCATGTAAGTCGCCCCGACCCGGTTATTCAATTCCTTTGGAACAGCCGCTCGCCTAATATAAAAATTTGCATTACACGTCTGTTGTTCCGGATCTGTGATCACCGTCACAACAGGAGTCACGTTATCCGGAATCCGAATCACCTCCTTTGCCTTCGGATTCTGAGCGACAGGAATATCCGCCATTACTTTCTTCAACTTCGCCTCCATCTCGTTCACGTCGAAATCACCGACAATTACCACGGCCTGTAAATCCGGACGATACCAGCACTTGTAAAAATCTCGAAGCATCTGAGAATCAAACGTACGCAGGAACTCTTCCGTACCGAGCATATTCCGGTGTGCATAACGAGTATCTCCAAAAACGGGAATAGCCGCCTTATTACCCACCCGGAATTGGGCATTATTCCGTTGCCGTAACTCCTCTATAATCACCCCCCGTTCCTTGTCAATCTTCTTATCTTCCAAAGCCAAATACCCAGACCAGTCGTGTAAGATCAACAACATCGAGTCCACGATACTTTCCCGCTTAAGCGGAACTTGCGTCAACTGGTAATACGTCATTTCCATCCCCGTGGCAGCATTCAAGTTCGTCCCGAACTGCATCCCGATACTCTCCAACCAGAGGATCATACTATCATCCGGAAAATGCTTTGTCCCGTTAAACATCATGTGTTCCAAGAAATGCGCTAATCCATTTTGTGAATCCTCTTCTTGAACTGATCCCACATCATACACGATGTAGAAATCCGCCAATCCCGTCGACTTGGCATTATGCCTCAAATAATACCCCATCCCATTATCAAGTTTTCCAACCCTCACATTTGTATCTTGAGGGAGTATATCCCCCATATTCAATTGTTGGGCAGAAACAACACTACTTACCGCCACCGACAAGAATATCCCCAAGATAATTTGTCGTAATATTGTTCTCATAATATATGATTTAAAATTTATTTTATCCTCTGTCAAATACGTTACCTCGCACATCAATCATCATCGTATTACTCTTTCCCATAATAACGCTTAGAAATACACACCCGACCATAATTTGCTTTCGGTCGACTTTTCCTTACAAACATAAAAGCATCCTGCAACTCACGCTGAGCCACCGTATCCCCGGATGCTATATTCTCTCTGTACTCCAACGCTTTCTTTTCTATTTTTCTCAACGATTCAAGATATTCATCATTCAAACCCTGCAGGGAGATGGAGTTCATCACCTTTTCAAGAATCTTCCGGCCATAATCCCCACCCATGCTCTCGTAAAACATCCGTTCCCACAAGGCATGCGGCAAGACTTCAAACAAAGGCCTGGACATTTCCATCGAAGACACGATCAGTCGTCCCTCTCGATCAAAATAGATATTGACATCTATCATTATGTCAGTTGATAAAGAATCCGCTACCGCTTTTGCGATACGATTCACACCACCTCCGAAAACCCGCTTCTCCATCTCCTTTTCCCACCGGTTCCACGGATGATTCTCCCGAATCGTCTCTTCACCTTCATCAAAGGGAACAGCCAACAAATCCACCCACCCAAACATACTCTTGTTCAACGAATCCCTTATCGAATAATAATTTTTAGGAAAAATCCGAACGTTCCTATCATCCTGTTCGACTACAATAAACTTTTCCGTCTCATATCCCCGATCCTCCCGATAAACATACATTCTTTCTCGATTAAAGTCAAATGTTGTTTTCCTTATATCAAGACAAACCTCTTGTGATTCCACCTTTCCCCTAAAGTAACGCACATCCCAAAAAGGGATGGATTCCGCTGCATGACGAATGAACTCCATCCACGGACGAGCTGTTTTCACGTCTTCCCGTTCGTCACCGCGTTTTCGATCCAAGTCACAAGTCGTAACAAGCCGGATACACCCAATCCGATCTGCACGACCATCCATACGCGGGTAAACCGTAAAAGAACAATACAAATTGCGATCTTTCAACTCCGGATAACGATCCCAATCGTGCGCACGTAGTGTTTCCACAAAACGACGATAAGCCACCGTATCTCCCCGGCGTGTGAAATTATTTCGAATCTCCTGACGGACTACGTAACCTTGCTCCACCTCGCACACGATTTCTTCACGATCAATATATTTCCTGACAGGATCACCACTCACCATTTCACGCCCTTCAATGTCATACCACAAAGAATCCAACGAGCCGCCCATCCCCATCTTGAAAACCCCAGTATACCATGATGCCTCCACCGCCTCTCCTTCATTACCGGGCGCAACCACCGAAAGAGGTATCAATTCCCCAGTATAAGCATTACGAACCTCTGTCAACCACAATTTTTCTTCGGCAATCTTCCAGCGGGCATGATACCCCCAAGGACATTCCGTCGTGAAAGCCCCTTTCAGATAAGAACGTACACGAGAAAATACCTCTGAATCGTAATGCAAGGGGAAAGCATCCATTCGATAAAGCATACCATCCATCTCCAACACATCCGGATAAGCTCTCGACAAATACGTGTCCATCTCTAACCTGTATTTCCTTGCCACAGGATCCACCAACACCCTCTGAATTTCACCATCCAAGGTCACCACACGCCAGTCTCCTATCAATTCGGCACACGCATAGGCTTCACGAGTAGCAGGATCATCTGGTGCCAATTTCTCTTTCCGACACATGACCTCTACCCAATCCACCCTCCCGTCGGACTTAGGATAAATATACACATCAAAATCCACCCCTCTATTCTGCGTCATTTCCTTAATATTCAACAACATTCCCATCGTGTAGTGACACATCTGATTTCCTTGCTCCCGCAAACGGTTACGCACCTCTTTCCGATCCGTCATCTCCCCATCTCGAAATGTATATGTGATTTCCGTTTCAAATCTTGGAGGCTTAGGGCCACACAATATTGAGGTCGTGTAAATTCGATAAGGATAAAAACCTTCACCCCCCACCGCAAGAAGCTCGCCACTAAACCATCGGGCAACAATGCGTCCGTTTTCACGATAAACATCGAAAATACCGGAAATGTCCACAGTCTGGTTGTCTTTTTCAATTTTCTCCAAGAAAAGCATTCCTTCTTCCAACCGCCACAAACTAACATAATCCTTCCAATACTCGACAGAAGAAGTGTCTTCAACCAAACGTTTCTGTATTTGCCATTCCAGAACACTATCCTGTTCAACCGGGCAAGGATATATCCTCAAGGTATCGCTCCCGATAATCAACTGGGCAAATCCTCCCCCATACACCGTACTAACGAAACAGCACGTGTAAAACGTTATTAAAACTAATATCTTCATCACAAAAACATATAAAAGACAGATAAATAGTACAAATACAGACGACATCAACGATCTCCATTTTCATCATGACGCTTCTTTTGTCCGATTAAAAACAAAATGCCCTCTATAGACCACAAATGTTTTCCGGTCTTTCTCTCTGGCAAAATAAACAACTACATCCCCATTACGAACAACAACCATTTTACAACACACGGGAACTTGTTCCACCTCATAATCAACACGATCCTCGAACTCGGAATACCAAGACGTACGGGGAACAATGATATCATCTCCATTCATATTCAATGACATCCGGAAAGTAAATCTTATGATAATCGAATCTTTAGTCCCAATTGTAACCTCGTAATCTGAAATAATATACTTGGACGGAAAAGGTTCGCCATGTTTATAAGGTCTGGCATACACGTATTCCAAACCCGGTCGTGTCCAAATATCATAACTCATGAAAGAATGAAGTATATCACCAGATATCTGCATATAAAATGGGATTTCCGCACCAAGAAATGACCAGCCACCGCCTCCAGGTGTGGCTGAAAAATCCACCTTAAAATCACGATTCTCCACCATTTGTCTCACGACTCCAGGTCGTTCCTTCATTATCGGTTTTCTCTGTTGCAAAGCACAAGCGGACATACTCGCCACTAACAGCATTACACACAGCCATTTTTGCAATACTATTTTCATCACCTTAAATATTAAATCGTATTTTACCATTCTCTAGGTACATAAAATTCTTGTTGTGCAATAAATCGATCAGCCACATACTTTCCAAGTACCGAATCATACCTTGCATAGGATAAATATATAGTAATCTCCCGATCCCCATGAACAAGAAAATTATTAATCGGATGACCATATTGGATTTCAGTCCCATGCCATAGAATTCCAGAGTAGTTATCATAGATCTCTGCATAATATATCCAATTAATACCTTTAGGATTTTGATCCTTCGCCTCCATCCATAATAGATTCTTATTAAACTTCACAATAATATAATTAGGCAGAACAGGGTTAAATTACGTTATAATTCCAATCTTTACTTGTATTAAATGTTAATTCCACTCCTCTAATATTTGAATTAACAGTTAACGTTGGATTTGACCTAACTATATCTACACATTCACCTTGCCAATCCCAATCAACAAAAGTGTCTGATGATGCTGTTTGTACATAAGTGGTTGTAGGGAGAGAACTTGTTCCTGATAAGATTCTACGTAATCCTTTATAAGGTTCAATCAAGAACACAGTCCAATGTGACATCTCTTTACCTATTCCACTTATACTAATACGATAAAAGGCTTTAAAAGAAATAATATTATTACTAGAACCAGGCACTATTATACCTTGAGCCGCTTGAAAGTCACCCACGCTCCTACTTAATAAATTTGCAGATTTTCCAAATTCAGGCAACACTTCTTCTATAAATTCTCCTTTGGGACCAAAGGATTTATTACCGAATGTAACTGTAGCTCCATCTTTTATATATTCAGCTAATATTGCATTTTGATTTTCAAGATATTCTAAAAAAAACTGATATCTCTTTTCACTAACACCTTTCGCAAGAATCCCTTCCTTACTTAAGGCACAAACATATTTTCCTCGTTGAAAATCAATATTTTTCAACAAGATTTTATCTTCCGAAGAAAGCTTATTTACCGGTAGTGTTGAATAATCAATATAACCTACGTTTTCTTTTTCATCCCATATATTTTCCGAATCATAACACCCGGTAAACATCATTATTGTAATTAAAAAAAATATTATTTTATTCATAATATATGTTTTATTAAGGATAACACATCAGAATTAGTTATTAATATACTCTAACATGATCAATGTAGTAGATACTGAATATGGTTAATTAACGATTATCGTCAGATAGCCACATAACCAAACAACTATATTCCAGATGCTTATCAACATATTTCAATATAGCACATTATCTGTCATGACAAGAATATCCTTACAGGTAATACATGTTCCTTCCCCTCCGTATCCCGCACCGTCACGATTTTAGCCCCATGCTGGCGGATCAGTTCATCGATATTGGGAGTTTCCAATGTCACGTTTTCCAACGGCTTACCGTCCAAGGCGATCACCGTCCATTGCGGAGCCAGTTTCTTACGTGCCTCTTTTCCCCACACGGCAGCGATTTTCAATACCCCATTTTCTGCTCCCGTCATCACGGGGCGGCTGTCGCCTTCCCACACGCTTGCATCCGCGTAAGGTTCAAAGTGATATCGTCCGTTAGGATAATCCAAGGTAAATACCCCTAAATCCGTTGTTCTGAAACAAAGCAACAGATATCCGACACCTCCGGTAATGATCGGCATTTTTTCGAAAACAGCATCACCCAGATGAAGTCCGGTCATTCGTCCCCGGTAAAGTTTATCCGTTTTCACCATGCCGCCCACCATTGTACCGATAAAACCAACTCCTTCCTCCACGTCACCGATAATCCCCGCTTGCGTCCATTGCTCGAATCCCTCCACCGAGGGCAATCCGATGGCTCCCGTTCCGTTACCCGTGTCAAACAATGCCGGTACATCGTGAATTTCGCCTTTTCCTTGCACCTTGATGGAAAGCAACGGGACATGATTCCAAAGTTCCAGTTTATTCCATCGTGTGATAGAAGCATCCGCCCGTCCTGCGAACGTGATTGTCTTGTTTCTCGAGTCGATCGTCACCACATAGTCATTGATGATATTCGCCCCGATCGTTCCGTCCACTCCAAGATGCACAAAAATCGGGTTATGCTCACTCATCACTGCCGCTTGCTTATCCTTCACCATAAGTTCCCCCAGCGACAACTCGGGAATCTCCGCCATGACTACCTGTCCATCCATACCCTGCATGGATTGTCCGGTTTGCCGGTAGACCAATTTCTCCGTATTTACCAGCTTGTCTGACACGCAAGTAATTCCCGCGCAAGTATCAAACAAGAAATAATAAGTATGCCCGTTAATCACTACCTTCACCACGGGCGCTCCTTGGCGAAACTCGTAGCTTAACACGACCTCTTTACCCAACGAAGCAGGGGTCTGCACCTGACTCTGCACCGTCGGGTTCGGCACATTCGCCGCAGTACCCTCTTTCAACAAATTGACATACTTCTCCATCTCCTTCTGCGCCTTCTTCATTTCGGCAGATTTCCCCAAAGCCTGCCACAGGGCAGCCTTTCCCGCATTCATCATGGCACGTGTCTGGTAGGAAACAATATCCTCTCCTGTAGCTTTCATAATCAACTCGTCCAACCACTTCAAACCGGCCTCAACAGCCGCCTTTTGTTCTTTCATCTGCGTCAGAGCCTGCATGAAAAACGAGAAATACGGCCCATACAACTGAGGTGGGAAAATATTTTCTCTCTCCACCTCCCGCATCGCCTCTAACATCCGTTTCCAATCCCCTTGTCGGGCAAGTTGTGACGTGTTCAGCCATACGGCAGCCATCGTTTTTCCTGGCCCCTCTTTTGCCTGATCCAGATAATCGACAAAAGCATTAAACCGCTCCTGTTCATAAATGCCAAGATTAGGATTTGTGGAAAACTCCATTGCCGTTTGCACCATCGCCCCCATCAACGTGGCATCTACCATCGCCTGCTGGTTCTCCAAAGGAATAGCGTAAAAACGATCAAGATGATCCCGTACCATCAGTAATGTTTTCGACAACGGATCATTTTCAAATTGCATGATGATCGGCCACATCTGCGGTGTCGCCAATTGATCGAGTGATAACCCGTCAAGCCACTCTTTCACCACTTGCTGCACCTCGGCATTCATCCCCGCACCCCCCAGAGCCTTAATAAACTCCAAAAGAAATGCCGGCTCCCGCTCCCCCGCATTATACCGGGCTACCAAAGCATCTAATCGTTTAGCAGGATCCAATAGGGCTTTTGCTCCCTCCACAAGCCAATCAGCATCGCCCGCCCCGACAAGCTTTCCAATAACCTGTTCCGTCTTCGGATCAATAAACACCAATGTCGGCAAGGAAGCTACACCCCATTTTGCGACATTCGCCTTACCATCGGCATCTTTCTCTACATTAAACTGCACATTAACAAAATGGCGGTTAAAAAACTCACCCACGCCTTTTTGCGTGAACACCTGCGAAGCCAGTTGCTTACACGGACCGCACCAATCGGCATAACAATCCACAAAGATCAATTTCCCCTCCTCCCGAGCCTTTTCCACAACCTTCTTCCACGATCTGGAGGTTTCAAACGCAATGCCTTGCGTTTGGGCAAAGGCACTTACACCTAAAACCCAAAGCAAGACATTTAATAACATACATCTCTTCATTTGTTATTCCCCTTTGATAACCATAAATGAACCCAATGCTATATTATAAAAATCAATATAATTCCAAGACGAATCATATCCTTTCTCGAAAAAGAGATCCGATACTCTCAATCGAATCTTTGAACACCTTTTGGATGTTTTATTCTTATCCAGATAGACAACGGTCGTTTCGCCTTTACCTGTTCCGAGCATCGTATTTTCTTGGAAAGCAACAGCAATCCATTGGCCAGAAGAAATTTGCATTTCGACTTTAACCTGTTCCGGACATTGAATTGCAGTAGCAATATTAGCCTGTGTAATCTTAAATCCGGAAATACTCTCTTCTTTTCCAAAATCGATCTCAATAACATGTTCCCGAACCGAAGCACTAGATTGTGGTAACCAATAACTAGCATCATCAGTCAATAAATTATTCAAGCCTGAATTATACTCCATTAAATCTCTCGGTGTTACAGAAATATTCCAACTACTGGTTTCCAAGAATGTGAGAGCCGGTTCTACTGCCACAATATTTTTTCCCGTAAAGAAATCCGGTACTACGTTAAAATAATGATTCCCATAGTGATAAATTTCCACTCCGTTTTCTTTAGCCACCCGTAAAGCAGCTTCGGAAACAACTTGTTCTGTTAAAGTTGAACGATACGTTAATTCTGTACCGTCTGCAAGGATTCGATTCCGCCCCAAATGAAGTTCTTTCAAATTCGGGAAATGGAGTACATCAACCAAAGAAACCTGATTGTAATCAATATCCAACACCTCTACGTCGGTAATATCTGCTTTTTTGATTTCACCCAACAAATCTAATTTACTTCTGACCTCCACGGCAAAATCACTCTCAAAAGAAGGAAGTTCAAAATAAAGATTAATAGGCTCCATCTCCAACAACATATCCCCCACAACTGCAATCTTTCCAGTTCTATACACTTTAACTCCTTGACTGAAATCGACATCAGTACCGATTAAGGCGTAAGGTAACCCATTCGGGTAATCATCGATCCTATCCTCCGGTGTCGCTTCCCAAAATTGTTCGGTAGGATTATTCTTTTCATAATAACCAATTTTAAATGAAATCAAATTATCTGTCCACTCCTCAAACGTCACAAACAATTGTTTATCTGCAACATTGAATTGCTTTTTGACCACTCGACTAAAAAGAATCAACTCATCAGAAGCGTAGGTATAGGGACGTATATACACAGGATCACCTATCGAACGTTTAATGATTTCACCGTTCTCTGTTTGTTCTATAGCATAAACACCGAACTCATATTCATAATTTTTCAATCCTTCCACGAGATAACTCGTACTATTCCGATCAATAACGGCGGAGTCCGTCTTCTCATCATCTGTCCATTCTACTAAAATAGCAGTCCGACCCGGATCTAATTTTAAATTCCAAGTCAACTCTACCGACATCCATCGGGGCTTTCCTTGAAGATCATAAATCTTTGTTAAATACTGTTCGGGACCATCACCCGTATAGTCCGAGTAAGTATCTTCAAGACTCTCGCCACAACTTGCGACCAATCCGGCAAGCAAAACGAGTATCAGTGTATATTTCAAAAATAGTCCTCTCATACATTATTATTTTTGTCCGTAAACTTCCAATTCATGGAAAGTCACGTTATTATTATTGTTATGATTATAACTTGGATTATATAAATCTACATACGTTTCACGAAATTCGAGTTTGAAAAAGCGATACTCTTTATCCTCGAAAGGTAAAGCAATAGATATATAATAAGGTCCCACGGCATTCAGGGCTGCAATAGTTTTTACTTCATCTACTTGATTATTTGTCGGATTTATATACCAACGATCTATTAACGTAGCATTCGGATCCTGCTCAAAGCTACCAATATGTTCCCAATCATCGTTGGTACCAGAATTCGTCACTGGATCATAATCTCCTTCTCCAGTCCACGCGTACACTTGAATATTACAAGGCAATTTTGTAAAATAATCATTATCAAATTGGGAATTTACTGCATATCCATCCTTGATTCGCATATAGAATCGTAACTCTCCGACAATAGCCGGTTCCTTAATGTCCAACACAAAATAACATTCGTTACCTTCCCGATTCAAGGCATTCGGACCGGCCAAAAACGTGAAAGGAGGAGTGGCATTACCGGCTTTAAAATATTCTGCAGCCCGGGTCCCCTTCACATCTCCATCAAACAGATATTCCGCACCTAATGCTCCCGGTCGTCTCCAATCTGCCGTAGAATAAGGTTCCGTAATAATTTTATGGAAGGGATCCAAAAGTTCAAAGTTCGCATTCGGTATAAGTACCCTTTTCGCTCCCACCACATCGTTCCATACCTGTTTCCGTACAATCCGTTGACGATTGTCCTCCGTGGTGACCACTACCGTGTAGGAATCCTGAATCTGTGAATCCGTCATGGAGAAAGCCTTTACGTTAGGTCCTGCTTCCAGAAGGAAATTCTCTAAGAAAAGAGTATCTCTCTCTTTCGTCGTGGGATTAGTCCCCACGAAATAAACCGAGGCAGAACCTTCCGCCCGTCCTTCTAGGTTAAACACCAACTGAAATCCATTCCAATAGGGATTAACAGCCACTTCATCAAAAAAAGTATACAACGAAGAAGGGCGTGTATCAAAAGTAAAATGTAACGCCTTAGATGCATTCTCATTTTTATCCAAAAAAGCGACCTTTACCGGGATTTCCGTATGCGCTTGGTTGAACCCATCCAACAACAAGGTATCCACGGAATAATCTGCAATTTTATACACAGATTCTCCAAATTCGTCCGTGTATTCCACGCTTACCTTATTCACTCGCCGATCCGCTAAATTATAGCGCATAATGGCTCCCCCCTCCGTTGGTGTAAAAGAAAACATATCTTCGTTTATCTCTACATCAAAACCACCATTATCATCATCAGAACAAGCGAACAATACGGACATCAATAGTATCAATAATATTGTATTTCTCATCTTTTTCTTTTTTAGGTAACTTAAATTTAAAATCTAAAATTTAAAATTCATCTACCATCCGGGATTTTGTACTATACCGGAAATCATTGCTTCTTCACTCTTAATGGGGAACAAGTAATCCCGAGATGGATTAAATGCAGCCTTGTCCCACACGGTAACAGGCCCTTGAAAGTTATTATAGAACCCTTGCCATGTCTGAGCAGTAACAACCCAAGCTTGAGGTTTATCGTTCCAACCTTCGTCAATTGCCGTACCCCAACGACGTACATCCCAAAAACGATGTCCCTCGAACATTAACTCGATCGTACGTTCCCGACGAATAATATCTCTCAGACCAACCTGTTCATTGAATTTATTCGGATTGATACCATATCTGCCCCAACTATCTTGAACTGTAGACAGCCCGGCACGTTCACGAATTGCATTCAGACGATCAAAGATCTGTGTTCGATGCGCCCCGTTCGGTCCTTCATACTCGTTCCAAGCCTCTGCTGCTATCAAATAAAGTTCCGCCAATCGTATTACCACATGCACATTAGCAGCAAAACTCATAATATCATTGCTATAACTACTCGTATTAAATTCACTCCGTGTTCCTTTCTTTATATAATATCCGGTAATATTTTGCTCGTAATCACCATTAATACGATCCTGTTTTAAGCCGAAAGCACCTCCCCGGTAGGAATCTACAATCATATTGTATGAATCATATACACCCCGTTGCCAATACAATCCGGGAGCAGCAATCGTAGCATAAAAACGAGGTTCTCGTTTCAAATGCAAAGCAAGCACATCCGTACCCAAAGGAACTACTTTCGTATAAGCCGGATCGCGTTCCTGAGCCATGGCATAACCATCACCATAAGTCCACGTCTTATCCTCCTCAATCGGTAGTCCATTCGCCGTATAGAATTTATTCACCATCCGAATACTCGTACCCAATGTACCCTTCAAAATACCACTATAATGAATATCAGAAGTACTCGAACCTAATTTAGGCAACAGATGTTGATACAAATTATTGTATCCTGCGACCATCATAACGGCCTCCGTCGAATTGGCCCAGTTAGGAGCCCACACGGAACATTCCAAATCTCGCATCGTATTCAGTAAAGCAGTAGATTTATCCTCATTTCCGGAAATAAGTTTATAGCCATTATTTTCCAAATACTCGATAACCTCTTCTGTATATTCAGCAGTAACCCTCCACTTCTCTTTATCTTCTTCAGAAAAAAGCTTCTCTCCATTCTTATTGGTAAAATTCCGGTATTGCGATAACCCTCCATTAAAAAGTGGTGAAGCAGCATAAAGTAATACCCTTGCTTTCAATCCCATGGCACCCTCTTTAGAGAAAAAATCTCGCTGATCCGCATCTTTCTCCGCAAACACTTGTAGATATGGAATGGCCTCATCCAAAAGATCGGTAATTGCTTTAAAACAGCTATCAACCGAACTTCTCGACTGTCTCTGTTCTTCCATGGGAGCATAAACATCAATATTCTGCGGGACTAACACGATCGGACCGTAACGTTTTACGAGTTCAAAGTAATAAAAAGCTTTCAATGCCTTCACTTCGGCAGTCCAACGTTCCAACTCTCCGGGTCGTAAATTGTAAACATCCCCAATATATTGCAAGAAAGTATTACAATAGCGGATATAGTAATAAACTCCATCATACGTCCAAATATCATTAATGGGCGATAGCGCTGTTTGTAACCCATCTGCGATATACAAAGTTGAAATATACCCCTGTCCTTTCCGGGCATAATCTCCGGCGGTATATTCATCCGCTCCCGCTAACGCAGGATTCCAATTCAAATCTACGGCATACGTTTTAAAACCGGCACAGGCATCATTCTTCCAGCGAGCTGCTCCTGTCCTCGTTTCAAAAATTTTGGGAATGGTTAGAATATCGTCTTCGGGCACCAAGTCAAGAAACTCATTGCATCCTGTTCCCAAAAAGATTGAACAAACAATAACTAATATATTCTTGAATTTCATACGCATAATTTTAAAAACTTAAATTAATACCTACTGAATAAGTTCTTTGAATCGGATAGTTGAATCCGGACGAACCTAACTCCACATCCCAAAGATCAAAATCGCTAATCAAAAAAGGATTATTCACCCGGATATAAGGTTTCAAACGTTGCAAACCAATCTTCTCCACCCATCTTGTCGGCAAGTTATAGGCTAATTCCAATGATTGACAACGCAAAAATTTTACTTCACGCATGAAATAGGTTGAAGCACGTAAAGTCTCCTGCCCGATTCTGGCCTCTTCCATATTATGCGTGGTAATACTACTTGTTGACAAACGAGGCCACAATGGATTGGATTTCATGTTTTCCGGAGTCCAGTGGTCTTCCCAAATCGCACTTAACAGAGCCCGGTCATTTACGAATGGGGAAAGTGATGAAGGCTCTATGAAAAGAGAACGTTTGGATGCCCCTTGGAACGCGAAATTAAACTCAAAACGTTTATAGCTAACAGTTCCGTTAAAACCATACACGAACCTTGGCTCCGTGGGATAACCGATATGCACGGCATCATCAATACTGATTTTCCCATCACCATTCACATCCCGATAGCGAATATCTCCCGGCATATAATTACCGGATTGAATAGGTGAACGATCTATCTCCTCCTGACTCTGGAAAAGTCCTTCTGCAATATATCCCACGACCTGTGAAATATCATGCCCCACTTTTCCCTGCCATTCCGGTTTATCAGCCGCCTCTTCAATCTCTTTAAAAACCGACTTATTATAGGTGGCCGTCCCGTTTAAAATAAACCAGAAATCATTAGAAAACGCATGTTGAATTTTTCCAGAGACATCCATACCACGGGAACGAACTTTTCCGACATTATCAAAGGGATAAAGCCCTAAACCCATGCTAGCAGGCACAATCTTACGAGATGATAATATATTATGACGGATTTCTTCATAAAAATCGACGGTGAAATCCAACAAACCTTTAAAAAGCGTCACTTCCAATCCCAAGTTTGTCTGTTCGGCAATCTCCCATTGAATAGTAGGATTAGCATACGAATAAATCACATACTGATCTGAACTATTGATCCCTACATTCTCCAAATAAATATATCGTCCCACATTTTGCGTGTAATTATCTGTCACCGCATCTCCAATACCATCATTCCCGACCTTACCATACGAAGCACGCACTTTCAGGAAAGAGAGCCAATGTCCGGTTGCATTAGCAATAAACGGCTCTTTGGACAACATATAAGAAAAACCAATGGAAGGGAAGAAACCAAAACGATTGTGTTTTGCAAAACGCTCGGAACCATTATATCCAAAACTTCCTTCCAGATAATAACGTTCTTTATATCCATAAGAAAGTCGCATAGAAAGCCCCATATTACGATTTTTTATTGCAGAAAATAACGTACGTCCGGTTGACGTGGTACGTTGAGAAAGATTAAATAACCCCGTGTAACTCACGGTATGATCACCCCAATTCCCATTATAAAATACTCGAAATTCTCCTGCAACCTGAGTTTCTCCTTCCGTAACCTTATCATTAGGATTAACAGTCAAATTTTTATCTCCTTCTGTAAGCTGTTCCAATGTATGTTCACCAGTCTGGTGGTTATAATCCGCCAAACGATATTGATAAGGTGTAGTTTGAAATGGTGTACTATAATAGGCTTCCTTATACAAAGAAACATTAGCACGTGTTTCCAACCCTTTTAGAATTGCTCCCCAATTTTGAATATACTCCACACGATTTACCGTAGCAAAACGACTTCTCTCCAGATAACCCGCTTGAATAGAAGCATAAGGATTATTAGAATTTTTCGTTTCATAACCAAACCGAATGTGTGGGAAACCATAGGTTGCATCAGCAGGATAAACTGCAGCATAGTCCACCGGATTGGCATTAAATGCCAACGAATAAGCCCCTTGTACACTAGAAAGAGGGCCGCGATAGGCATCTAGAGTTGAATTAGAGTTAAGCACTAATTTGGCACTCGGTGTCATATCAATATTCAAATTAATACGTAAAGCCGTGGTATTATTTCTAATATTCACGTCAAACGAATTCAACCGATCGGTCTTCAACATACCTTCATCATAGTTATGACTCAACGATGCGTAATATTGCATAATCTTTGTACCCCCTCGAACACTCAAACCCAAGTGATGATTGATTGCGGTATTTTTAAAAAGAAGTTTATACCAGTCATTGGCAGGGTACACCCAAGAAGGGAAACGATCACTACCCGTGTTATTGATACGCTCTGCCGTATATTTTGGCTGTGCCAACGGATCACGGGTTTGCAAAGCTTCGTTGTAAGCTCGCATATAAGTAATGGGATCTACAACATCGATTTTCTTCGTCGGCATAGAAGCAATAGCCTCATAACGGAAAGCCGTATAAACGGATCCTTCAGCTCCTTTCTTTGTAGAAACCAAAATTACTCCGTTGGCTCCTCTAGCACCATACATAGCCGTGGCAGAAGCATCCTTTAACACGCTGAAAGAATCAATATCTTCCGGATCAATACGAGACAAGTCAAGTACAGACACCTCCACTCCATCCAACAAAATCAACGGAGCCGTATTAGCATTATTACCGAAAGAAGTAATACCACGGATAGAGAATTGAGTCTGCATCTCCTCTTCTCTCAACGCCCCCGGCATTCCTCCTTTCAAGTAACCGATCATACCCGGAATACGTCCCACGAAACTTGCAGTAAGATCACTGTTGGAAGTCTTCAGTGAACTCACGTTCACGGTGGTTACCGCACCAACCACACTTTCCCTTTTCTGCTCACCGTAAGCAACAACGGTCACCTCTTCCAAGGCCTCCTCGGTAGGTTCAAGTGTAACATTTAGAACGGTTTTCCCTTCAACAGGAACTGTCGCATCTCTATAACCGATAAACGAGAATTTCAACACGTCATCAGCCCTAACCAGAATATCATAATTTCCCTTATTATCAGTAGCAACCCCTCGTGAAGTCTGATTAATCACCACACTCACCCCCGGCATGGGATTTCCCTTCTCGTCCACCACACGCCCCTTCACCGTGATAATATCCCGTGCCAATGACTCTTGGATTTTCGGCTTTTTCTTGACAACAATCACCTTACCCTCGATCGAATAATCGTAACCGTGAGCCGTAAGCACTTTTTTTAACACGTCATCCAGTGTCGCATTTGTAAAAGTTTCCGTGATTTTCACCTCGCTGGATATATCGTTTTGCTTATGCACAAAAGTATATCCCGTCTTTGCTTTCAGGTCTTCCAGTACTTCCAGAATCGTTTTATTCTGGTACTTAGCCGTAATTCTCTGTTGCCGAGAAGATTCATTCTGTGCATACAAAGACACTCCTGACAACAATACCAAAATTAAATTTACTAACATAATCCGACCCCATTTCCGAATTTCCACTCGAAAAATGGCGTGACTCCATTTTTTTTTCATATTTTTGTATTTGAATTATAAGATATCGTCTGTCGCCAACAGACGTCGCAAACTTGGGGCGGGAGAATTCCTTGAATTCTCTCCCTTTTTTAATTAATTTTTTGAACTTCTATTTTCCCATCGGTTTTCATTTTAAATTTCACATCCGCTACTTTACTTAGCACGGCTAGAAACACTCCTAGACTTTCATCACTTGAAATGCTCCCCCGCAAAATAATATCATCAACTGGTAATAATTCTGTATCAAAATCCACATCATAAGCACGAGATACGACCTTCAATATCTCTCTCAATCCCATGTTTTCAATATTAATGATCCCATCTTTCCAAGAAACGACATCATTTATTTTCACTTGCCGCACGGATAAGTTATCTGCATACACACTTAAAACAGATTGTTCCCCCGGTAACAGTACAACCGAATCCATTCCACTAACAGGTATCACTTTTACTTTCCCGGAAGCAAGCGTTGTCAAAACCGGTTCCGACGGGTAAGCGGATACGTTAAACTTCGTCCCCAAAACAGAAACGGATTGTAAAGCTGTCTCAACAACAAACGGACGCATCGTATCCCGGGCAACATCAAAAAACGCCTCTCCGCTGATACGAACCCTTCGTTCTTCTAAGGCAAACTTTTCCGGATACTCCAAGCGACTATCTGAATTTAACCATATCACGCTACCATCACTAAGCAAAATTCGATATAACCCGGCACCTCGCGGTACCGTGATTTTATTAAAAACAAGTACTTCCTCCTCTTTCTCCACGTCCTCCCCCGTCTTCTTATCATACACAACTTTACCCTCACTGACTGCCAACTGCGTACCATCCTGCTCTTTGAATTCGATCTCACTACCACCCAAATAATGGCGTTCCCCTCCAGACAACTCTAATATCGCAGCACGGGCAGGAGCGCCAACATGAGATATTTCTTTATTATTATCCATAGAAGAATACTGCCATAACGAAACCGAAAAAATAACCCCCACCACGATAGCGGCAGCAACACCCCAATATTTTAATTTAAATGCCCGATGACGCCGAGGAATTATCCGTCCCTGTATGGAAGAATAATCACCCTTGATAAGTTGAACCCGGACAACCTCTTTCAGAATGAGATTTTCCTTTCGCATGACATCAAACAACTCACGATTCTCATCACAAGCCTCTTTCCATTCCAGAATTTCTTTTTCTTCCTCGACTGAAAGTTTGCCATTAAAAAAGTCAAACAACTCGGATTCAGTGACTTGATATTCTTTTTTCATTTTTACAATAACCTTTGTTATTCTAAAGACCGGAAAGATTAGAAAACGGTTGAATGAAATTAGAAAAAATTTCAAAAAAAAATGATAGTCCTCAAATTCATGGAATTTGAGGACTATCATCGTGATCTCTATTTCAAAAAAATAACTACAACCTTTCAATATCCTCGGCAGTCAGCCCGGTCATTTGAATGATTATATCCATCGGCATATTCTTTTCTTTCATATTCCGAGCTACTTTCAAAATTCCCTTCTCTTCACCTTCGACCAATCCCTCCTCCCGGCCTTCTTCCCGACCTTCTACCCGACCTTCTACCCGACCTTCTTCTAGGCCTTTCATTCGACCCTCGACTAATCCCTCTAGTTTTGCTGTACCCAACACATCATTCTGGATCATGATAGCATCCACGTGACGATCATACGCAGCTCGTTCTGCTTCATCCATATTATAGTAAACCAGCTTTTCCCTTGCTTCTTTCAATCCCGGAGTCTTTGTATCGGGACGGATGTAATCATTTTTCAAGTAATCCAACCACTCCTCAAGCGGGGTTGTTGCCACTTGATCAAACTCATTCACCCGGATCAAGAAATACTCCGGGAATATCTCCGATGGCAAGCGCTGAACCAAAGCATCCCGCTCCTTCACGGTCACGTGCAAATGATCGCCGGTGTGTACTCCCGTAAACGTGTTTTGACCATGGTAAAGATAATCATTCCCTTTTCCAATGTCAAAATAAAGAATACTAATAGAATACACTTTCTTCACTTCTGAATAAAGTTCTCCTAGCTTGATATGCTCAGTAATCGCCTTGGCTGCACCATAAAGAATTCGTTCAAGAAAATATAATTCCCTAGTAACCTGTACCTCCACGATAATAATCTCACCCTCGCTATCCCGGGCCTTAACATCTACCCGGTTAAACTTATCCTCGTAAATCTGTTGATTACCCTCGCTTTCCAGTATATCTATAATGTGAACCTGACGATCGAGTAACACGGTTAATAACCCTTCCAAGACGACAAAATTCGCCTTGTCCCGCAATAACCGTTTCACAGCCCAATCAAATCGAATGTATTTATTCTTGTCCATGTGGAAATAGTTTACTTCTCTATTCAAAGGTAAGCTTTTTTGCGAGATTAAAGGAGAAAAAAATGTGATTTAACTTTTCTATCGATCGTACCGGTATCAAGTTCATTCGAACCTGAAGTGCCAGAACCCGGAAAAGACCTTCCTCAAATACTTCAAAGCATTCACGAGCAACGTTTTTACCGTCGCTATCGAGATAGAAAAACGATCTGCCGTCTCCCGGTAACTCAACCCATCAAGATACACTGACTTCAAAACCTCACGTGTTCTCGGGGGCAATTTCTCGATCTCAGCTTCTATTGCCTGCAAAATCTCCTCTGTCAGCCAATCCGTGTCCTCAACTTCCGCATTTTCGTTCAATTCACCACAAGCCTCGCGTAAGGGATCCCTCTTTTCCAATAACTTCAACGCTCGATTTCTTACTGAAGCAAAAAGATATCCCCGAAGATTACCCGAAGTGATTCTCGCATAAGCTCGCTGCTCCCAGAATGCCACGAAGAAATCCTGTACCAGATCTTCCGCCGCCGGAATATCACCCAAAAACGAGTCAGCCCATAAAACCAACGGTCGATAATAACTATTGAACAAGACCTCCATCCCCCGGGGATCGTCATGTCCAACTAAAAGTTTACATATCAACTTATCATCAACCTGCATAAATTCAAAAGCTCGCTACCACGTATAAATTATTAGATTTACAAACTTATACAAAAAACTTCGGTTTTTGGATATACATAACGAAAATTCCGTTCCCTCAAAAACCTTTATTTTCGATATTTTTCATCTCCCTCCTCGAACATACTCACGTAACTAAAATAGCGGCTCTCGCTGATTTCCCCCTTCTCCACAGCCTCCAGCACGGCACATCCCGGTTCGTGAATGTGCGTGCAATTATAGAATCGGCATTCACTTGCCCGCTTGAATATTTCCGGGAAATAATGTGAGATCTCTATTTTTTCCATGTGAATCAACCCGAACGCCCGGATACCGGGAGTATCCACGATATACCCGCCAAAACTCAACGGGAACATTTCAGCGAACGTGGTCGTGTGTTTTCCCGTGTCGTGAGAATCGGAAATCTCCGCCACTTTCAATCCAAGCCCGGGTTCGACACGATTAATCAACGAGGATTTCCCCACGCCAGACAAGCCGGAGAACACGGTCACTTTATCCTTCAAGGCCGCCACCACGTCCTCCATCCCCTCCCCGGTCAACGAGGACACGTGAAAACATTCATACCCCACCTGCATATAAATCTGGGTCAAAGCTCCCAATAGCAATAAATCCTCCTCGTCGTACAAATCTATTTTGTTAAACACGAGTATGGTCGGAATCCGGTAAGCCTCCACGGATGCTAGGAAACGATCGATAAAAACGGTCGATGTAACGGGATGATTCACCGTCACCACCAACACCGCCTGATCAACATTCGCGGCGATAATATGCGCCTCTTTCGACAAGTTCGTTGATTTCCGGATAATGTAATTCTTCCGATCTTCAATCCGGTTGATCACCGCGCCATCGGGATTGACCTCCACCTCGACAACATCCCCTACCGCAACAGGATTCGTGGTCTTAATCCCTTTCATCCGGAACTTCCCCTTGATCCGACAGTCCAGCACTTCCCCCGATTCCATTCGCACGGAATACCAACTTCCGGTAGATTTCACAACAATCCCTTTCATATTATCAATTTAATGGTTCCTGTTTTACCCGAATGCAAATATACACGATATAATTTTCTTCTCGCACGGACCAAGAAAAATTATAATACCAAGGATTATAAATTGTCCTACCCACGACAGTCCCACGTCAATCTTTAATATATGATCAATCTTACATTTCTACCTGATCATTAGCTGAAATCACTCTTTTATCATGCTTTTAAAATTCTTATAAAACGCTATTCTAAATATAGCGCTTTAATAGGGTTTTAATAGCGTTCTAATAGCGTTTTACACGGTAGTGGTCTAGTAGTAATCATCTATAAATCATGACTTTTTAACTTTCCACGGCATTTCTAGGGATAATCGTTAGTTTCTACTCCCAATTTCACTACCTTTGCAACATACAAATTATTACAAGTCATGAAATTAGTTTTCGCTACCAATAATGCCCACAAGCTGGAAGAAATAAAAGAAATGTTAGGTACCCGGCACGAGATTGTTTCTTTAAAAGAGATTCAATGCCATGAGGATATTCCGGAAGAACAAGACACGCTCGAAGGAAATGCCCTTCAAAAAGCCCGGTATATTCACGCGAAATACGACTTGGACTGTTTCGCGGACGATACCGGGTTAGAAATAAAAGCCTTGAACAATGCTCCCGGAGTTTATTCCGCACGATACGCGGGCAATGCTCACGACTCGGAAGCCAACATGAAAAAAGTTTTACAGGAGATGCAAAATATACCGGAACGCCAAGCCCGTTTCAGAACTGTTATCGCTTTAATTCTCGGGGGAAAGGAATACTTGTTTGAAGGTATTGTCAACGGGGAGATACTCACAAGCAAGCACGGGCACGAAGGATTCGGTTACGATCCGATTTTCCGTCCCGAAGGTTTTCAGGAAAGTTTTGCCGAAATGCCCCTCCACGAGAAAAACGAAATCAGCCATCGGGGCCAAGCCGTCCGGGAATTATGCCGTTTTTTAAACAACTTATAAAAAGACATGCACACGGTGAAGGCCATCATACTGAAAAGCATACCTCATTCCGAACAGCAACAAATTCTACATGTTTACTCGGAGGAAAGAGGTTACATGCAAATGATTACCCCGTTGGCCCTGTTCAAGCGTAAAACGAACACGTCCGTCCAGTGTATGCAAATCGTGGAAATCGAGTTCATCCCGAATGAAAGGGGCGGGCTCCACAAACTGAAATCTCTCTCTCCGCTCGTGAACACGTCGGCCATCTATTTCGACGTGTACAAGATGAATATAGCCCTGTTATGGGGTGAAATATTAAACCTCGTGCTACGGGATTCCGACCCGAATCCCGGTTTATACGAGTACATCAAAACTTCCGTGGAATACCTGAACGTCACGCGTGACGACATCGCCAATTTCAACTTGTTATTCCTGTTCCGGTTAAGTAAATTACTCGGCTTTAGCATAGACAACAGCACGTATCACCCCGACCACGTGTTCAACATCAACGATGGATGCTTCTACCCCACGGGTTCACCGGGAAATTACTACACCGGCCCACACTCCGCCAAAGCTATCCATGCCCTTTGCACGTGTCAATTGCAAGAATTAAAAAATATCCCGCTTAATCAGCAAGGTCGTAAGATTTTACTCGATATTGCCCTACTTTTCCTTGGGTTCCATCTAAATCTGGATTTTAACACCAAAAGCATCCGGGTCATCCGGGAAATATTTTCCTAAAAACGCGTGTTCATCGATAAAATCGGGGTATTCATCCCGAAATTACAGATGTTCATTTAAAATTATTGACCGATAACACTGAATTTCATATTTTTACAAGAAATTTAAACAAAAATCGTATGAAACAGGGCAAACCGTCAGCCAGTCAACAAAAATTCACCAAAATGACCTTTGGGAACCGACATCGGGGTTAATAAGTTAATATTTTGTTAAAATAATAAACCTTTTTAAGCAAAAAGTGTCTCACTCAAAGTAGGATATTTCACATTTTATTAACATATATTCCGGCTTATTATGCATAGATTTATACCAACCTAAAATACCAGCGTTATGCGTATAAAAATTGTAAATCTGAATAAAGTCTACCCGGGAGGTAAAAAAGCCTTAAAAGACTTGAATTTGGAAATCGAACCGGGGATGTTCGGTCTGTTGGGACCGAATGGAGCAGGAAAAACCTCTCTCATGAGAATCATGACTCTATTGCAGAGTTGCACGTCGGGAACCATCTATTTCGACGATTACGATATTGCCAAGGACCGGAAAGCGATTCGTTCCCTGTTGGGCTACTTGCCACAGGATTTCCGTTTCTTCGAGAAACTGAAAACATGGGAATTCCTCGACTACGGTGCCGGGCTTGCCGGGATCAAGGGGAAACAACACCGGGCCGAAGTGGTAGACGAGATGCTACGTAAAGTTGGTTTGTTTGAAGTCCGTGACCGTTGGGCCAACCGGTTATCCGGGGGTATGAAACGAAGACTCGGGATCGCCCAAGCCATTATCGGGAACCCGAAAGTGATTATCGTGGACGAGCCGACTACCGGACTGGACCCGGAAGAGAGAATCCGGTTCCGCAACATCCTGTCCGACATTAGCGACAAGGATTCCATCATCATCCTTTCCACCCATATCGTGGGTGATATTTCAAGTACTTGCAAGAAACTAGCCTTGTTGAACCGCGGAGAACTGAAGTTTGAAGGATCCCCGGACGAGATGATCAACCTAGCTCGCGGAAAAGTATGGGAAATTTTCGTAACCGACATGGAATATGAGGAAATCAAAGATAAATACCCGATTATTTCAACCATCCCGACGGACGGGGGTATGGAGATTCAGGTCGTGGCCGATGCTGTCGACGGCTACTCGCACAAAGCCATCGAACCAAACCTCGAACATGCCTACGTTTACTACATGGACTACTTGTTGAAAGACAAGATGAACATGCAGGTTGAAGCAATCCAAGAAAACGAATTGTTCAAGTAAATCATAGAAGAAACCAGCGATGAATATTCACAACATCAGCACAATATCGAGATACGAAACCAAGCTTCTGCGAAGAAGTTGGCTATTCCGTATATTCGCTATTTTATCCCTTTTAGTTATCGTATTTTTTCACATGGGTACACAATCAAACCTAGGGTGGTTCGAATGGGTCATGGTTGCCATGCCATCCTCCATCCCGTTTGTCAATATCTACCTTTTCAATATCGCGCAATCCGTCATTGCCATATTCTTGGCAGGGAGCTTTTTAAAGCGAGACAAGAAGTTAGATACGGCCGAAGTGATCTACGTGCGCCCGATGAGTAACGCGGATTACATCATCGGGAAAACATGGGGAATCGTGAAGGTATTCGTATCGTTAAACATCATCGCCTTACTTATCGCTGGTTTCATTCACTTGTTCGCAAGTGAATCCCCATTTACCCTATTCCCCTATTTCTTCTACCTACTCACGTTATCGATCCCGTCACTGATTTTCGTGTTGGGACTATCGTTCGTGATCATGAGTTTCATCCGTAACCAAGCGGTTACGTTCGTGATCATGCTAGGATTTATCGGGGTGACCTTATCTTATCTCGGAGACGCGGAACACGGGACATTTGACTTCTTCGCCCTCACGGTGCCGAATATGTTCTCTGACGTGCTGGGACACACGAACTTGTTTCCCTACCTCGTTCAACGATTAACATTCTTGCTATTGGGAATGGGATTACTCACGTTTACCATCGCTATGGTCAACCGCTTACCGTTACATCCCAAGAAAAACATCTTGCTGAACGCCCTGGGATGTATTATCCTCATCGCCGGAATCGGTTGCGGCTTCACCTATTTTTCCCGTTTCAATCACGTTGATAATCAACGCAAATTATACTCTGAAAGATACAAAAAATACAACAACATTGACAAGGTTCATTTGATAGACCAAGAGATTATATTCTCGCAGACCGACAAAAAAATTACCGTCAATTCACACGTAAAGATTCAAAACCGGAATCATCAAGAGATCGACAAAATCGTGTTCTACCTGAATCCATCCCTGCAAGTTGAAAAATTAACCCGGCAAGGAGAAGATATTCCCTACAAAAGAGACGCACAAGTTATCATTGCAGAATACAAACTCCGCCCGTACGAAAGCCTTGAACTGGACATCACGTACAACGGTTCCATCGACGAAAACATTTGCTACCTAGACATCACGGACGAAGAATATTACGACACGCAAACCGGAAGTAGTATTCTCCGTTTCGGGAAAAGATACGCTTTCGTGCAGGACAAATTTACCCTGCTGACCCCGGAATGCCTGTGGTACCCCTCTACTTTTCCACCGGTAAACCCGGAAGCTCCTTATAATATTCGGAAAAACTTCTCGAATTACACGCTAAAAGTGATTCATCCCAATGACCGGACAATTCTTTCACAGGGGACATCTTCCCAATCGGGTGACACGACAATATTCCGGAATAAAGAGCAACTACCCGGCATCAGTTTAGCCATCGGGGACTACGAGAAGAAGAGTATCGTGGTCGATTCCGTGCAAATCGAATTATACAATTTTAAGGGTCACGATTTCTATTCTGAAGTTTTTCCTAACATTTCAGACACGTTAGCCGGATTCCTTCAAGATGTGAAATCCGAATACGAGTTGAGAAAAGGCCGTAAATACCCGTATCAAAAATTTATCATGGCGGAAACGCCCATTTCTTTCGCGGGATACGTGCGAAACTGGAAAGGGAACAGCGAGCAAACACAACCGGAGATGGTTTTCCTTCCGGAATTTGCCACGACTCTGCCCAGCAGTAATTTCAAATTTGCCAAGAAAAGAATGGCTAACTGGGGACGACGTGATCCCCAAGGAGCGATGGAAGAAATTGACGTGGAAATGAACGTCATTCGGGATTTTGCCCGCCGGGTTCTTCTCTCGGAGGAAACATTTCAAGAAGAGGGAAACACATTCGTGAACATGTTCTCGGGCGAATGGTCCGGAACATCCAAACTGAACAAGTACGATTTATCGTCCATGTATTTTAATTACGCGGGTTCTATTTATTCCCAGAATTTCCCAATCATAGACATCGTGATGAACACCATGCTAAAACAGGAAGAAAGCGATCAGGGAAGACATTTCTTCCGGATGTTCAACGGGATGGGCGATGATCAACGAGCTGCCTCTTACCTGAACGGGAAAAGTTTTGAACAGGCCGTACTCGATAACACGCTTTCAACAGAGGTGTTCTACGAAATGATGAAACTGAAGGGTGTTTACCTGAGGAACTATATTAACTCCCGTCTTTCATCAAACGAGTTCAAGGAATTCATGGCCGAATTCACGAAAAGATACCAGTTTCAGGAGGTCAATTTCACCCGCCTGAACAGCGAGTTCATTCGCAAGTTCCATTTCAATTTAATGGATTTCATCCCGAACTGGTACACGATCAACAGCACGCCTCGTTTTATCGTGAAAGGGGTGGATGCCGATCAAGTAGAAGTCGGGGATTACACGAAATATATCGTGAAGTTCCAAGTGTATAACCCCACGAACGTAGAAGGCGTGATTTCCGTCAACGTGGAAGAAGGAGGCGGAATGTTCCCCGGTGGCCCGCGGGGAAGAAGAGGACGGGCGGCTCAAATGGAGGCCAAACCGGCGAAAAATTATATTATAGAACCACAGAAATATAAAGAGATTCGTATTCTATGTGACGAGCGTCCGAGTAACCTCACGATTAACACGAATATCTCGCAGAATCTACCCAGTACGATCATGCAGAATTTTGCTAAAGTGACGACCACGACGACCGACACGGTAACAGGAATATTCGACTCAAATGCCACCCTTTTCACGTTTAACCCGAAAGAGATCACGGTGGACAACGAAGATCCCGGATTCCGGATAATCGAATCCAATCAAAAGAACAAACTACAATCTTTCTTCAAGAAAGAGAGCGAAGATAAATACAAGAACTTAAACTTCTGGATGCCTCCTAGCAGATGGACAGCTACCATCGGAGTAAACTATTATGGAGACTATATCAATAGTGCCGTGTACAAGAAATCCGGAAGTGGTAGTAACAAGACGGAATGGACAACCCAGATACAAATCCCGGGATTCTATGAGGTATTCGTGTACACGTCCGAGCTCCCTATGATGGGATGGCGCCACCGAGGAGGTGAAGAGAAAAAAATACAATATTACACGGTAAAACATGATGACGGGGAAGAGGAAATTTCAGTCGAGACGGGCCGGGGACGGCAAGGATGGAGAACGCTGGGTTCTTTCTACTTCTCGAAAGGAGAGGCCAAGATTACCTTAAGCGACAAGGGATCGGAATCGAACCAAATTATCTTTGCCGATGCGGTAAAATGGGTGTACACGAACAATAACAAATAAAAATAAGAACAACATATTATGAAAAAGATCGCGTCAATATCGTTGATTATTTCGGGAATACTCATGCTTTGTTCCGGATCAACGTTTGCTCAGGAAATTTTGACGTTGGAAAAGGCTCTGGAGATCGCTTATCAGCAAAGCCCTTCCATCATTCAAAGTAAAATGAGTCTGGAACAAAGTGAGCTGGCCCTGATTCAGCAAAAGGCTTCATTAAAATCACAGTTCAGTTTGAATTTGAACCCGTTTCAATATACCAGAAGTACATCGTTCGACGATTACAATACACAATGGTATACCCGGAAAGCCATGAGTTCCGGCCTTGACTTCAGGATCAGTCAACCGATCAAATGGACGGACGGGACAGTCACACTCAGTAACTCGTTCAACTGGCAAGAAGACGATAATCAATCTTCGGGAGCCAAGAATACCTCTTTTTCAAATAATCTGAGCTTAAATCTGGAGCAACCAATCTTTACCTACAACAAGACCAAGATGCAATTGAAGAGGTTGGAATTTAACCTTGAAAAAGCAAAAATACAATACGCTTTGGCCCAACTGAACATCGAGAAAAACGTGACCGCAGCATTTTATGGCGTTTACCAGTCTTATAAAAGGCTCGTTACGGCCCGGGAAGCCTTCCAAAGTCAAAAAGAAAACTACGAGTTGATCAAAAATAAAGTGGAACAAGATCTGATCCCCCAAGAAGAGCTATTCCAAGCGGAGGTGACCTTGGCCACAAACGAAAATTCTCTTGCCGACACGGAAACGAGTTACGAGAATACCAAAGATCAATTCAAACAAACCTTGGGTCTTCCCTTGGATATAGACATCAACATTTTACCTGACATCCAAATTGATTCAGTTCACGTGGATGTCAATCAAGCCGTTAAATATGCCCTAACGCAACGGATGGAGATCCGTCAACAACAAATTGCCATAGAAGAAGGCATTTTTAGCCTGATCGAGGCAAAGGATAATAACAAGTTCAAAGGTAGCATTTCCGCCAGAGTGGGTTTGATGGGACAAGGAGGCAACTTTAACGGAGCTTTTTCGAAACCGGATGATAACGAAACGATCGGGATAACCCTGACGGTACCGATTTGGGACTGGGGGGCAAGAAAAGCGAATATCCGCAGCACGGAATTATCCAACGAGAACACGGAAATCAGCAACGAGGAAGAAAGAAAATCCATCATGCTTGATGTACGCCAGATATGCCGGGAATTGCCCAAATTATTGCGACAAATCGAGATTGCCCGCCAGACTGTTAAAAACGCTGAACGTACGTATGACATCAACGTTGAGAAATATCGTAGCGGAACCCTTACCGGTATGGAACTGAAAAATCAACAAACCCAGTTGACAGATGCAAAAAACTCGTTGACAGATGCCATCATTTCATACAAATTGAAATTACTGGATCTGAAAATTCAAACCCTGTGGGATTACCAGAATAACAGGTCTTATTTACCGGTTAATTTATTGAAATAAACCCTAACACAAAACATAAAACAAAACGCTATGATCAACAAATCCATAAAATATATCGGGGTGATTCTGCTGGCTTACACCTTGAACGCTTGTAACGAGCAACGAATGAGTTCTTCTTCAGAGACAACCACGCCTGTTTGGCTTGCCGAAGTCGGGAAACGTGATGTTCGGGAATTGACCACCACGACAGGAACAGCCAAAGCGGCCAAAACGGTGGAAGTGAAATCCGAAACAAATGGTAAATACGAGTTGATGATCAACCCCAAAACCAAGCGTCCCTACAAGCTGGGTGACATTGTGGAGGAGGGTGCCGTGATCATCAAGCTGAATAATAAAGAACATGAAAACACCGTATCGTTACCGACAAAAAAGATGCAGGTTGACATCGCCAAGAAAGAATGGGATGGGCAAAAAGCAGTATTTGAAAAAGGCGGTGCCACGGAAAAAGATGTACTAAATGCCGAAAGTAGCTACATACAAGCGCAAACAGCATTGGAAACGGCATACACGGAACTGGCAAAACTCACAATCAAAGCACCCTTCAAGGGAGCCATCGTCAGCCTACCCTATTTCACCCCGAACGTGGAGATCGCATCCGGTGAAACGATGGTCGGATTGATGGATTACAGCCACATGTACATGGAAATCGCCCTGCCGGAAAACACGATCGACAAGGTGAAAGTGGGTCAGAAAGTACTGGTCACCAATTATAATATCAAATCAGATACCCTGTCCGGTCTTGTTTCCCAGTTATCCCCGGCAATCAACGAGGATACCCGCACATACACCGGATATATCACGATTAACAACCCGGAACTGAAACTACGTCCCGGTATGTTTGCGAAAGGAGAGATTATTACTTTGCAAAAGGATTCGGTTATTGTCATTCCGAAGGACATCGTTAATTCCCGTCGGGGAGGAAACCGGATTGTCTACACGGTGGAACAAAACCGGGCCATGGAAAAAATCATCACGGTTGGTATCAGCGACGATCGTTTCATCGAGGTGGAAAGCGGTCTGAACCAAGGAGACAAGATCGTGGTGAAAGGCTACGAATTCCTGAGAAACAGAGGCAAAGTAAAAATCATGAAATAAAAAGACATGAACAGCATTACCAAATTTGCAGTAAAATACCCCGTGAGCGTGTTAATGCTCACGCTAGCAGTATGTTTACTGGGAACCATATCTTATAATAAATTAGGGACAGACCTTTTCCCTGACCTGAAAAATCCCGCTCTTTACGTGGAAGTGAAAAGCGGTCAGAGACCACCCGAAGAGGTTGAAAAACTGATCACGACGAACGTTGAGTCTACGGCCGCTCGTCAAGAAGGCGTGAAGAGCGTGTACAGCGTCACGAAAGTCGGCTACACGAAAGTGACCGTAGAATACGGATGGGATCAAGACATGGATGCCGCTTTCTTGGATTTGCAGCGAAGTGTCTCTTCTCTTTCTCAAGATGAAACCATAGAAGAAGTTAACGTTACCCGTTATGATGCCAACGCGACACCGATCATGACCATCGCCCTCACTCATAACGAAGTGAAGGACATGAACGAATTGCGGAAGATCGCGGAAAATTACATGCGCAATGAACTCGTCCGGGTAGACGGTATCGCGGATATTCAGTTGAACGGACAAGAACAGGCGATCGTCGAAATTTCCACGAATCCCTACATGCTGGAGGCATTCGGGTTAACTGCCGACGGAATTGCCTCGCAAATCACGGCCATCAATCAAAATGTTTCCGGGGGAACGATCACGGACGGAGATATTCAATACACGGTGAAAGGGGTAAACCTGATTACCAGTCTCCAAGATATTGAAAACATTATCGTGGCATTTAAAGAGAATTCTTCCAGCGGAAGTTCCTCTTCCACGGAATCTACAAGCAGTTCCAGTAAGACAAAAGCCCCGGTATATTTGAAAGATGTGGCCTCCGTGTCCATTCGCAACAAAGACCCGGAAAACTTGGCCCGTTACAACGGGGAACGCTGTCTGGGGATCAGTATCTACAAAGAAAATAAATATAACACGGTAAATGCCGTGGAAAACTTGCTAGCCAAGATTGATGAATTTCGCAAAAGTTTACCGGGATATGATTTCCATATCATCAGTAACCAAGGAGAATTTATCGGGAGTTCCATCAACGAGGTTAAAGATTCCGCTTTAATGGGTATCATCCTCGCCGTTATTATACTTTATATATTCTTGCGACGAGTGAACATGACATTAATCGTCAGTCTCTCTATCCCGATCTCGATCATTGCCACGTTCAACCTGATGTACTTCAACGGTCTTTCCATTAATATCATGACGCTGGGAGGACTCGCGCTGGGTGCGGGAATGCTGGTCGATAACGCCATCGTGGTGATGGAAAATATCTTCCGAAACATGGACGAGAACAACCTACCGCCCACGGAGGCTGCCGTGAGGGGGACCTCGGAAGTAGCGGGAGCAATCACGGCTTCCACCTTAACCACGATCGTGGTATTCCTTCCAATCGTGTACCTGCAAGGTGCCGCCGGGGAGTTATTCAAGGAACAGGCGTGGACGGTTAGTTTCTCGCTGTTATCCTCCCTTTTTGTTTCTATCCTGTTTATCCCGATGCTGGCATCGAAATTCATGCGGAAGAAAGACAACATTTCCAGTCACGCCATCACGATCAAAGGTTTCGGAAATTTCGTCGGGAAAGTCCTTAAAAGGAAATACTTGGTGATTGGCATCGCCACAGCTCTCATGATCGTTTCTTACTTGATGTTACCGTTAATCGGCATGGAGTTCATGCCTAAAACAGAATCGAAGGAGTTCTCAATTCTTGTTACCATGGAACCGGGAACAAGGTTAAAAAGTACGGATAATGCCGTGGGAACCATTGAAGATGCCATCCGGACTCTAGGACAGGATGATATTGAATGGCAATACACACTGGTTGGCCCTTCCAACCTTGAAAGTCAAAGCGGGGGTAAGTTGGAATCAGAGAATCAATCCCAAATCAAGGTAAAGATAAAGAAAGATTCCAAGTTGGATGCTGATTACTTTATCACGAATATTAACGAGAATTACCCCTTGCCGGAAGGTGTGGAAATCTCCTACGAGAAAGGGGAATCTGCCCTACAAAGCATCCTAGGAACAGAAGGCGCACCACTGGTAATCGAGGTGAAAGGGGAAGAACTTGAATTGCTGGATGAATTGTGTACCGAGATAAAAGAGAAGATTACCGGAATCCCCGGTATATACGATATCAAATCTTCCTTGGAGAAAGGAGCCCCGGAGGTGAATATCAAGATTGACCGCTTGAAAAGTGGAATCTACGGGATCGATGTTGCCACGGTAAGTAACCAAGTCAGCGAGAAACTGGCAGGTAAGGATGCCGGAACTTTCGAAACACAAGGCGAGACTATTGACATCAATATCAAGGTTCCCGAAGTGACCCTTTCCGAAATTTACGATATTGAAATCATACAAGGCGAGAAGAAATATCGTCTCGGAGAAATTGCAGACATCGAAATCACGTCAGCCCCGAAAGAAATTAACCGGGTTAACCAAAGCCGGACGGGTATCGTGACCGCCATGATCGAGAAACAATACTCACTAAGCCATATTACCCCTGCTATTAAAGCTAAATTGTCCGAGGTTGAATTCCCGGCCAAGTATTCGGCTAAAATAACGGGAGAGGAAGAGATGCGACAAGAGTCATTCAGCGGGTTGGGATTCGCCCTGTTTTTATCTATTCTATTAGTATATATGGTAATGGCGGCACAATTTGAATCTTTGCGCCACCCGTTCACGATCCTGCTGACTATTCCGTTAGCCGGCGTGGGATGTATTTTGGCATTCCTGCTCACCGGACAAACACTCAACATGATGGCCTTTATCGGTATTATTATGCTGGCAGGTATTGCCGTGAACAGTTCTATCATACTCGTGGACGCGATCAATCGTCTGAAAGAAGAGGGACACCCGTTGGAAGAGGCTATCAAAATGGCGGCACAGCATCGTGTGCGTCCGATCATCATGACCAGTGCCACCACGATTCTGGCATTGCTACCCATGTGTTTCGGATTCGGGGAAGGAGCCTCATTGCGCTCGCCCATGGCACTTGCCGTGATCGGTGGTTTACTGACCTCAACCATCATGACGCTGATCGTTATTCCGTGTGTGTATTACGTTATTGACAGAAAGAAATCATGAACACGATTATAAAAAGAAGGGTTCTTGTATCGATGCTTTTCATCGGGCTGGTACTTATGGGAATTTTCTCCTATAAACACCTTCCCATGGAATTATACCCCAATGCCGAACTGCCGGTGTTGAGCGTGAGCATTAGCTCCGAGACGGAATCCGACCCTTCCTATATAGAGAATCAAGTAGCTATTCCCGTCGAAGGTGCCGTCAGTGCCCTTAACGGGGTTGAAAAAATAGAAACCCAGATTTATTCGAGAGGAGGACAGGTAACCGTCTCTTTCAAACAGGACGTTGATCTGAAATACACCTTTCTACAACTGGAAGAAAAAATAAAAAGCATCACCCCGAATCTGCCTGATAATTTCAGGTTAAACGTGAACAAATCTTCTTCGGGTTCCGCCAGTGATATGTTCATGAACCTACGGATTCTCGGGGAGGACGACATCGACTACGTGCGTAATATCGCCGATTCAGAGATTGTTCCCTACTTAGAAAATATCGACGGGATCGCTAACGTCACCATCATGGGAGGACGGCAAAAAAGCATCGAGGTTATTGTCGATCCGGAAAGATGCAAGGCATTGAACATCACGACATCAACGATCAGTCGAGCCATTTCAAGCAATCTGGCAGAAAAGAGTTTCGCCGGTTCGGTTTACGAGAACAACAAACGTTATTTCGTCAACGTGACAGCCGAATACCTTGCCACGGAAGACTTGGGGAGTATCGTGGTTGCCGAGGGACCGATCCAGTTGAAAGACATCGCTGACATCCAATTCGGCGTGAAGGAAGAGGAATCATACGCACGTACCAACGGGAAAGAGGTGATTTCCTGTATCTTGTCCAAATCACCGTTGGCTAACGTGATCGACCTTTCCGAAAAAGTCCGGCAGGAAATTGATCGCCTAAACGGGGAATTAGAGTCTAAAGGGGTTCTCATCGAGGTGGAGGATGATGCCGCCGAGGTGATGAACAAAAATATTGACCAAATTATTGATCTCGGACTTTCAGGAGCTATATTGGCCATATTCGTGTTGTTCCTATTCCTCCGGAAAATACGGATCATTTCTATCGTGGCTTTTGCCATCCCGATTTCCGTGTTCTCGTCATTCTATTTCTTTTATCTGTTCGGAATAACAATCAACACGCTGACTCTCACGGGTATCGCGCTCGCCGTCGGTATGTTGCTGGACAACTCCATTGTCGTCATGGAGAATATCTACCGGCTGAAAGGATTGGGAATTTCCACCGATGAGGCTTGCGTTCGAGGAACTACCGAAGTATGGAAGGCTATCATGGCGGCTACGGTCACCACGATTACCGTGTTCCTGCCCTTCCTTTTCGCGGACAATTACCTGATCAAGCTGATCGGGGAACATATCGGAATCTCTATCGTGGCAACGCTTACCATATCGTTGGTCGTGGCCTTGTTATTGATCCCGATGGCAGTAAACGCTATTTTGCGCAAGACTCCGGAAGATGTCAACTTCAGCAACCTGTCAATCCATAACAGACTAGTGCAGATATATGTTGCCATCCTAAAGATGTCCCTTCGCCGCCCGGCACAAGTGATCATTATTGCTCTTGTCGCTTTACTGGTTACCGTGGTTTTATCCACCTCTTTAACGTTGAACACGCTAAGGGAGGTTGAACTGAACACGTTCAACGTGTATATCACCCCGCCAACGGGCTACACGCTCCAAAGAACCGACGAGATGATTCGCCTTTTCGAGGACGAATTACTCGAAGTTCCGGAAATAAAAGAATTCTCTTCCAACGTAATGAAAGAGGATGTCCGGCTCACGATCCGGTTGAAAGATGATTACCAGAAAATCAATAAAAAATCCCTTATCCAACTGAAAACCGAAGTACTCCGGTTGGCTGAAACGGTCAATATCAACCAAATCAGTTTGGAAGCCAGCGAGAGTAGCGAGAACTTCCGAGGAAGTAGCGGTGGCGGTGGAATGCTTGGCAATAGTTCCTTGCTCAGAATGATGGGTATGGGCAGTCAAACAGAAAAAGTGATAATCAAGGGGCAGGATTTCGAGTCTATGGCAAATTTTGCCGAATATTTGAAATATCAACTTGACGATCTGGATAACATTTCCAATTCCCACATTTCAGTTTCCCAAGGAAGTACGGTCTCCAAAATATTCTTTGACCAGTACCTCATGGGGATGAACGAGGTTGAACCCGGTAATGTAAGCCAAGAGCTTTCCAATTTCCAGCCTCAGAGTAAAGCTGAAGTTAAATACAAAGCCGGGAATCAGGAATATGATATTCTGATCCGGGACATCAATTATGACGAGGACGATCAGAAGACACAAACCCGGACGCTAGAAGATTTACGCAATTTAGAAGTCACGAACAAGAATAACGGGTTGATTCAATTGAGAAGTTTCAGCCGCATCAACTTGGGACGTGATAAGGGAAACATCACCCGTATCAACCAAGAAAAGGAGGTGAACCTTGTCTATATGTTCAATTCCGACATCAACGAATCAAAGGATTTGCTGGAGGCCGCACGAGAGGAGATTGACGAGCTGGTGCAAAGTATGGATGTCCCGACGGGTATCGCCGTGGAAGTCGTACACGAGGAGAATGAAATGGACGATTTTACATTCCTAATCTTGGCCGCCTTCATCTTGATTTACATGATTTTAGCTGCCGTATTTGAATCAACCACGGCTCCCATCGTGTTGATGTTTACCATCCCGCTGGCCGCCATCGGTTCTTTACTGGCGTTATTATTCACGAGCAATTCATTGATGAATGCCAATGTTTTCGTGGGTTTCATTATCCTCATCGGTATCGTGGTAAATAATAGTATCATCCTTATCGACTACACTTCTTTACTCCGTCGGACTGGAAACCGTAAACAACGGGCCATCATAACGGCCGGGTTATCCCGTTTAAGACCGATTCTGATCACGGCCATCACGACGATCGTAGCCATGATTCCCTTAGCCATGGGGCAAGGAGAATACGTGTCCGGACTGGGAGCCCCGTTTGCCATCACCGTGATCGGGGGACTTACCATGAGTACGCTGTTGACTCTGGTCATTATCCCGACATTGTATTCCGGAATGGAAGACGCCTTATATCGCCTACGCACACAAAGCCTTTTCATGAAACTATTGCAAATCGTGCTTTTCGTCGTGGCCGTAATCTGCGTGTACTTCTGGACCTATACCCTGTTAAACCGGATTCTATACGTGATCCTGACGGTTATTCTCGTACCGGGAGTGACCTGGTTCTTGGAAGACAGTTTACGCCGGGCGCAAAGTAATATCATCCCGGCTGACGAAGAGCTGGAAATCAAGATATGCAATCTTGTCAAAGTGTACGGACGCCCGTCACGTTTCAACCGGGAATGGACTTCCGGTTTGAAGATTCGGGAACGTCTCGGCCTGCAAGGAAATTATCGCGAATGGCGGGATATGCAACCTCTGTTGTGGTCGTTACCCGTGCTGGGATTCATGTATTACTTCACGTTTAGCTACCAAGTACTGTTCTTTTGGGCAATTGTTTTTGCCTTCATTACATGGACGATGACGCTAAGTATCATGAATATCTTCCGGGAATTCTGCGAAAACCGGAAACAGACCGTCATTGCCAAGATTCTACGGATCATTGCTATCGTCTTTTATTATGCCGGTCCGATGGTAATCCTGATTTGGGCAAGCAAGAAATTCGAGAACAGCGGGGGAGCGATCTTCCTCGGTATGTTCTGGTATCTCGGTATTGCCGCTCGCTACCTGTCCAACAAGATCAACAAGGAGAATATCAATATTGACTTGATCGACGGTCGGTTCCGTATGCTGAAAAAGACTATTTTCCGTCTGGCTTCCAAGGCCCCGTTTATCGGGGTGAAGAAAAAACCGTTCAAGGCGTTGAATTCCGTTTCCATGGAGATACATACCGGAATGTTCGGTTTGCTGGGGCCTAACGGGGCCGGTAAAACCACGTTGATGCGTATCATCTGTGGGGTCTTCGAACAAAGTTACGGGAAGATATTCATTAACGGCATCGATACCCAGAAGAAACGGGAAGAGTTGCAAGGTTTGATCGGTTATTTACCGCAGGAATTCGGGACCTACGAGAACCTCACGGCATGGGAGTTCTTGGAATACCAAGCCCTGTTGAAAGGAATATATAACAAAAAGATACGTCATAACCGGATTGCTGAAGTGCTTTCTGCCGTGCATATGTACGAGAATAAGGACAAGAAGATCGGAGGTTTCTCCGGTGGTATGAAACAACGTATCGGTATCGCGCAAACCCTGTTGAACCTGCCCCGGATACTCGTGGTGGATGAGCCGACAGCCGGTCTGGACCCGCGGGAAAGAATCCGTTTCAGAAACTTGCTCGTGGAATTGTCCCGAAACCGGATCGTGATTTTCTCTACCCACATTATAGAGGACATTGCCAGTTCATGTAACCAAGTCGGCGTGATCAACAAGGGTATTCTGAAATACAACGGAACACCGAGTGATATGGCTAATATCGCCAAGGATGTTACCTGGAGTTTCGAGGTGCCGGTACGGGATTTCGCTAAATTACCGTCCGACATGCTGATCGTCCACCACATCCGCCAAGGCGACATGATCAAGGTACGTTGCCTCAGCGAGCATAAGCCCACCGAGACCGCCGAGAAGATTCTCCCGGCCTTGGAAGACTCTTACTTGTGGCTGTTGAGAAGCGTGAAGATCGAGAACAAAGAAGAAATTATAACACAATAAAAAGATTTAGCGATTTATGATTGACGATTTCGTGATTCTAAATTCTAAATTTTACATTTTACATTAACGCTATGGTGCAATTTTGGATAACCCTACAAAAGCTGGTACAATATAACATCAAGATTATATTCGGGAATAAATTCCTGTACTTCATGTTGAGTGCCCTCGCCTTCTACGTGATCACGGTGATCGTGAAATTACTGGGAGACGACGAGATCACGCAGGCAACAGCCTACTCCATGTTGATGTTACCGAGCATTCTGTTGGTTTTCTACCCGATGTGTTTCGGCATACAGAACGATCAGGACGCCAAGATCGTGGAAATTATTTTCGGAATCCCGAACTATAGTTATAAGGTCTGGTTATTACGCCTCATCATCTCTTACGTGATCTGTTTCGTGATTACCTGTTTCCTTGCTCTATTAACGGATTTGGCCATCGTGTCGGTTCCCCCGATGGGACTGACCCTACAAGCCATGGTCCCGGCTCTTTTTATCGGCACGCTTTCCTTCATGTTAAGCACAATGATCAAGAACGGGAACGGAACTTCCGTGGTGATTATCATTATCGGACTGTTATTCTCCATGATACAGGGAGCTATCGGAGACAGCCAATGGAACATTTTCCTAAATCCTTACGATGTTCCCATTGACAAGAACCCGCAGATATTCTTCAACACGGTCTTCCATTGCCGGATGAATATGTTGATCGCCTCTGTCCTTTTTATCATCTTCGGACTGAATAACACCCGAAACCGGGAGAAATTTATATAGAAGAAATCGGGGTTGTCCCAAAAGTCATTTTATTTCGTAAAACTCCTCCGTCACTTCGTACCACCTTTTTCTTCCCCTGCCTGAGGGGAAGTACCCGAAGGGGGGGAGGGAGTTTGAAAACACCTTATTTTGTGTATGTCTGTTCTTTTGTTACCTTTGTTCACAAACACTACTATCAAATGAAAGTTTCGTCTTTTTCAAGAAACTCTATTCATCTAATAAGAAGGATTAGTACATGAAATATTTTATTGAAACCCTAACAAGCAACAGCAAGAGCGTGGAACTACCCGAAGAGTTTAATTATTTCGGGAAACTGATTGGTAGCTGGAAATTTGATTATGTCGATCACAACATATCCTGTTCGACTAAAGGAGAATGGCATTTCTCGTGGATCCTTGAGGGAATGGCGGTACAAGATGTTATTATTCTACCTTCACGAGAAACCAGAACAGAAATACCACATCCCCTCACCGAATACGGCACGACACTTCGTGTCTACAATCCAGCCACGCACACTTGGGACATTGCCTATTGCTATACAGGAAGAATCATGCGCCTTGAGGCAAGAAAACAAGATGATATGATTGTTCTCACGAATATTGACGACGAAAAGAAGAAATGGGCTTTCGTCAAGATCGAGGATAACACATTTCATTGGCAGAATGTAACCGTAAAAGATAATGGTGAATGGCTTATAAATGCGGATTTATATGCCGTGCGTACACGATAAGCATTTTGCACGGCACACCTTACTGCAAGTATAAATATTCTTTATTCTTAAACATCATGGCATAACAGCCCATATAGTAAATATACAACACGATTCACCCGACATACAAACATAATTGAATGAAAAACCAATTCTATAAAATAGGAATAAATAGACTTCTGCAAGAATAATTTCAACGTCCTATGTAAGCTATGTCATTTTTTATAATTTTGCGGAGATTATCACCATAAAAATAAAGAAATGAAAAAAATCTTGTATGTATTATGTCTGCTTACGACTCTTGTAGCGTGTAGCGATGACGATGACAAAATTATTACCGATTATGACAAACCATACACGAAGTTACCCTCTTCCGAATTAAGAACATTAATCGAAGACAATATCAGTTCATGCGAAGCGTTGGTCAAGGAGTTTAGTGAGATGGAGGAAAATAATGAGATATTCGATTTAATAAGGTATTATGGTATAAACTTGAGTTTCAATATTTCCGATTTGATAAACTCCCGAAGTTCAGACTCAAGCAAAGAAAACACATTTACCGGAATGAAATTAGTTTGGAACAAAGACAAACAGGACTTCGACACGACCATCAATGCAGCCGGATTCATGGAAGTCCTCTTCCCCTCCTCCAAAACAGATCAGTCCAAAAATGATCTTCGTTTCATTGCAACGATTGATTATAGTACCGGTGTCTGCCTTAAAATGGAAGTTTACAAGGGCGAAGAAATTCTATTACACAAAGTACAGCAATATAACAAAGAAACTTCCGAAGCCATACAAATAGTAAAATGTCCTCCTTACAGCCAAATGGTCAAGATGGAAATAAATTACGATGATATTGTCTCCCGATTTATCATGAGAAGAATGCCCAAAGAGGTCATTGTACAAAAGGACGGAGGAGATTATTACAGCCTTTCAATGAATATCGAAAATGGCAACTTAGATTTAGTGACAGATTTCAATAACATCCGGATTCGCTCTACATTCGAACAATATAACAGCATACAGGCGTTAATTGAGGAAATATATTACACGAATGAAGGACGTTATGACGAGTTGGTTACAGAACTTTTCAGAAAAAATATGCGAGAGAGTGTTATTGTTTTCACGGATAAAGATGAGAAAATCGGAGAATGGGAATTCGTGGAACTGAAACGAAATGGAGAAAGCCCTTTCCCTCTTTGTAAATGTATTTTCCAAGATGGAACAGAATTATTTTTCCATTTGTATACATTTATCTAGTATCCTGTAAAGATTTCTTTCCCCGGTTTTCAAAAGAGCCGGGGAAATTTCTGTCTAATGAATCCCTGTACGCCCCAATTTCTCGTTTAGTTTACGACGAATGACATTGATGGCATTCTTGCGCTTGAGGAGTTCCACGATTTGCGAAGGATCTTTACTATTCTGTGATTCAAGGATGCGATTATCTATATCCCGAGAGAGCATCTCCACTCTTCGCATTTTGTAGTTATCTAGTATTTTAGGTAGAAGTTCTCCAAGTTTCATTTGTTCCGTCTCGACAAAACTATCCATCTTGTACCAAATCTTGCTTAACTCGTAAGGTTCGCTCAGGATATTGGCAGCCATGGTACTGACTTTTATATCCGGGTAAGAGATAAAATAACGGGCCGGGATAAACGACGGCGACTCGTACTGACGCTGGTACTCCTGTTGCATCGTGCGGAACACAGGGTTCAACAATTCCAAATCATCCTCACTAAGCTCCCGGATGATGAATTCCCCGACGCTCACACTTCGCATATACCCGTTACGTTCCTCCTCGTACAACTCGCTATCCCCGAATAAAAGCAGGTAACGAATCAGCACGCTCTCCTCGATGTCACATGGAGTAGCGCCTCTTACCGGGGTTGTCACTTGCAACTCCGGTGTCGTGACAGGAGTCCTAGACGGCTGCTCCTCATTTTTCAACCGGACCTTGGCAATTTCGGTATATAAAACCCGTTCCTCAACGTCCAGCTGGTGGGCAGTTTCCCGCACGTAAACGGAACGCACGATGTTATCCGGAATCTTGGCAATACTTCGCACGATGTCCGTGATTAGGCGAGCCCGTTCAACCGGATCATCCCCCGCGGTACCCAGCAATAATTTAGTCTTGAAATTTATAAAATCCGTCTCGTTATTCGCGATAAAATCCGCCAAATCTTGCGGCGTGTGACTCCGGGCAAAAGAATCTGGGTCCTCCCCGTCCGGCAGTAAAAGCACCCTCACGTTCAATCCCTCTTCCAGCACGAGATCGATTCCCCGCAAAGAGGCCTTGATCCCGGCAGCATCCCCGTCATAAATAATTGTCACGTTCGGGGTTAGTCGACGAATCAACCGGATCTGTTCGATCGTCAAAGAGGTTCCCGAGGAAGCCACCACGTTCTCAATTCCTTTCGCGTGAAAAGAGATCACGTCCGTATATCCTTCCACCAAGATACAGCGATCTTGTTGCACGATAGATTTCTTGGCAAAGAATATCCCGTAAAGGGTTTTACTCTTGTGATATATCTCAGACTCCGGGGAATTCAGGTATTTTGAAATCTTTTTATCGGCTGTCATCGTTCGTCCCCCGAAAGCAATCACCTTACCCGCCAAATCAAGCACGGGAAACATCACCCGTGCTCGGAATCGGTCGAAAAGTCCTTTCTCGTTCTCGATGGTCAATCCGGTCTTCACGAGAAACTCTTTCTTGTAGCCCTTTTCCTGAGCTGTTTTCGTGAACGCCCCCCAACCTTCCGGGTTATAGCCCAAACCGAATTTGCGAATCATCTCGTCACTGATACCTCGTTGACGCAAGTAACCCAATCCCACGGAACGCCCCTCGTCCGTGTTCCACAGTTGATATTGAAAATACTCGTTCGCGTATGAAGAGACAATTAACATACTCTCCCGTTCCGTCTTCTCCTTCTTCTGTTCCTCTGTTAATTCCTTTTCCTCAACCGGGATATGATATTTCTCAGCCAGATATTTCAATGCTTCGACGTAAGACATCTGCTCGTGTTCCATGATAAAATTCACGGCATTTCCCCCCTTTCCGCAACCGAAACATTTGTATATGCCCTTTGCCGGGGAAACGGTGAACGAACCTGTCTTCTCGTTATGAAACGGACATAGCCCAAGATAGTTCACACCTCGCTTTTTTAAACTCACGAAATCGGAAACCACCTCGTATATATCCGCCGCATCAAAAATTTTCTGTATGGTAGCCTGATCAATCATGACACAAAGATAGGATAATGGAATTGAAAATGGAGAATTGAAAATTGAAAATGATGTAATAAGATTAAAATCATTGAAAAGTTGCGCCCGACAAGAGTTTTAACAATACTTTAACACGCGTGTCGTATTAGTGGAACAATATTTGTATACTTTTGCACGTGGAAACGTTTTAAACACGTTTCGTTTCCAAGTACAAACACTAAAATGTCAGCTATGGATGAAAATGTAAAACAAAAAAGGGAGCTTATAGCCGCAATTTCGGATCTTTTCCTGAGATTCGGATTGAGAAGTACCTCCATGGATGATATAGCGAATCACTTGAAAATTTCAAAGAAAACACTCTACCAACAATTCGCCAATAAAGACGACGTGGTGGAGCAAGTGATGTTGTACAGGAGAGATGAAAAAATAAAAAACACGGATGTTAATCAACTAGCCAAGAAAAACCCGATCGTGGTCATGAGCGAAATTCGGGATTTCATGGTGAGTGATTTGGGTAGCCGCTTACCTGCCAATCATTTTGATTTAAGGAAATATCACCCGGCCGTGTACGAAAGAGTAGCCAAGCAAGAAGAGGAGTCAACGAAGAAGTTTCTCGTGGCATTACTGGATAACGGTATAAAACAAGAACTCTTTCGGAAGGATATTGACAAAGAATTACAATTGTACCTGTTAGGCAAACAATTGCACTTCCTGAAAGATCCTGAAATCACCAGTAAGCTTGAATACCCGATTTCAGTAATTATTTCAACGATCTTTATCAATTTTATTTACGCTATATCCACAGAAAAAGGTCTAAAAGAATTTGAACGCCTAAGGAACACGGCAAAACGACCAGAAGACGGATGATTGATTTTTTTTGGTACGAGTTTTGTAACGAGAGAAAAAACACTTGAAAAATTTCCCGGAAAAAATAAATAATTAAATCTATAATCTATGAAACAAGGAATGACTCTTTTCCTCCTAATGTTTTTCGTGCCATGGATGCTCCACGCACAGGAAGCGCCGCAAACGATATCGCTGCAACAAGCAGTGGAGTTTGCCATCAAGCACAATAAGGAACTGCAATCTTCGCAGATGAATATTGATTTGTATCGCCAAAAGGTACGGGAATCCGTATCACAAGGGTTACCACAAGTCAATGGTACTGTAACTTACAGTACCAATTTCGGCTACAAGATGGATTTTGGCGGTCAAGCAATAAAAATGAAAGACCAGTCTAACCTGACGGTAGGTTTGCAACAATTATTATTCAGCGGCCAATGGATCTTGGGTATGCAAACCAGCAAGATCGCCGTACGCCTAACCGAGCAAGAGGTTGAAACCACGGAACTGGATATCATTGAGAATATCTATAATTCATACTACACGGTACTAGTATCCGAAAGAATGCTCGATATCCTGCGTCAGAACTTGGAGAACATGAATGAAATTTACAAGCATACCGATAACATGTACAAGGCCGGAACGGTTGAAGTGACGGACGTGGATCAAATCCGCATTAACGTGGGACAACTGAAAAACAGTTTATTGTCCATGGAGAGAACGGTTGCCGTGAATTACAATTTACTACGTCTTCAACTAGGACTGGAGGCAGGTACTCCAATCAAACTCACGGATGCGTTGAATGTATTCTTGGAAAACGATAAATCCGCCCGCTTGTATGTCGAGAAATTCGACATCAATAACAACTTAAGCTATCAGTTGATCACGACTCAAACCGAGTTGAATAAAAAGATGTTAGGATTGGAGAAATGGAGTTACGCTCCCACAATCTCCGGTAATTATAACTTCAACTACAAGATTTTGAAACCGGCATTGGATATGAGCCCGAAACACACAGCCGGCCTCACAATGAATATTCCGATCTTCTCCGGTTTGCAACGGGATTCCAAGGTTAAACAAGCCAAAATCACGTTGGAACAATCTTATATGCAGAAGAGCTTGTTGCAAGACCAGTTGAACGTACAAGACGAACAATTGAAATTCAACTTGAAAAACGCCATGGAAAATTACAGCCTGCAAAAAGAAAACATCGATGTAGCCACGCGGGTGTTAAAAAGTTACCAAAGGAAGTACGAACTCGGAGCCGTTTCCAGTCTGGACTTAACGCAAGCAAACAACAACTACCTGCAAGCAGAAACAAATTACACGGAAGCAGTTCTTACATTATTACAAGCACAAGTAAGCTTGGAAAAATTGTATAATCAACTTCCTCGATAAAACAACTTGAATAATAAAAACAAAAAAGAAATACAATGGTAAAGAATCTCATTTTATCGATTATAGCGATAGCTATCCTTGCCGGTTGCTCAGGCAAAAAAGATAAGACGACAGACAGTGATGTCGTGGAAGCAATCCCCGTTAAAGTACAAAAGTTAGAAAAAACGGATATTGCCAGGACCTTGGATTACGCCGCAAATCTGGAAGCAGATAAACAAGTTTTTTACGCCCCTGCAGCCACCGGAAGGATTGAAAAAATATACGTGGAAGTTGGAGATCAAATCAAAAAAGGACAAGTACTCGTTGAAATGGACAAGACCCAACTGGTACAGGCTGAAGTTCAATTAAAAAACTTGGAAACAGAATATAACCGTGCCATCCAATTAAATGAAACCGGAAGTATCTCCAAACAAGCTTACGATGCTGCCGTAACACAATATGAAGTGGCCAAAGCTAACGTGGAATTCTTGAAGGAAAACACTCAAATGCTCGCTCCTTTTGATGGAGTCGTTACCGGAAAATACTTCGAGGACAAAGAGCTTTACACGGGAGCTTCTTTCGGTGGTGCAACCAAACCTTCTATTATCGCCATTGAAAAGATTGATCCGGTAAAAGCTTACGTAAGTTTATCAGAACAATATTACTTGACCGTGAAACCCGGAACCAAAGTTGAATTAAAAAATAATATTTACCCAGACCAAGTATTCGAAGGGAAAGTAAGTATCGTTTATCCAAGTATAGATCCGGCATCCAGAACTTTCACCGTTGAGGTCAAGATCCCAAACAAAAATGAAGCTCTGAGGCCGGGAATGTATGGCACTATCAATTTCTTTATCGGTAACACCGAGACCGTGGTTGCCCCGGCTATCGCCGTGTTAAAACTACAAGGTTCTAACGATCGTTACGTGTTCTTGAACAAAGACGGTAAGGCAAAACGCGTTGGGGTGAAACTCGGCAAACGTTTTGATGACAAGGTTGAATTAATCAGTGATGAAGTTCACGAAGGCGACGAACTAATTGTTGTCGGACAAGGACGTTTGGTTGATGGCTCACCACTTTCAATTACCAAATAAACACTTATTCACGGATTGATGCCTGAAATCTAAAATTCAAAATTTAAAATTTAAAATATGAGTATATATAATACAGCGGTCAACAAACCCATTTCAACCTTAATGGTTTTCCTCGCCATCATGGTATTGGGTGTTGCCTCCTATATACAATTGCCGGTGGACCAGTATCCAAAAATGGACCCACCTTACATCACGGTAATGGCGACCTATCCAGGAGCCAACGCTGCCGATATTGAAGAGAACGTAGCGAAGATTCTGGAAGACCAGTTAAACTCGGTGGACGACTTAAAAGAAATGACCTCCACCTCTTATGATAACTTGGCGGTAATTTCACTAGAGTTTGAATGGGAAGTGAATTTGGATGAAGCATCCAATGACGTACGGGATGCCGTGGATAAAGCCATGAATAATCTTCCGGATGACATTGATCGCCCGACGATCATGCGTTTTAATACTTCCATGATGCCGATTCTTATTTATGCAGTAACAGCTGAAGAATCCTATCCTGGTATTGACAAGATTCTAGATGATAAATTAATTACTCGCTTGAACCGGGTAGACGGTGTTGCATCTGTAAACATTGCCGGTTCTCCGGTACGCGTTGTCTACGTAGACCTCGATCCCAATAAACTAGATGCTTATAACCTAACTCTAGAACAAATCGGGAATAAAATCCTAACAGAAAATCGGGATATCTCTTCCGGTAACGTGAAGATGGGAGATATGGACTACACGTTGCGTGTTGAAGGTGAATTTGATGAAAGTGATCAAATCAAGAACCTTGTATTAGGAACCCAAAACAACAAAACCATCTATTTACATGATGTTGCAACCGTCCGTGATACCTTGAAGGATATCACATTGGAGCAAACGATCAATAGAGGAAATGGTGGCGTTTTGATGGTAACCAAACAAACCGATGCCAACGCCGTAGCCGTGGCTAATCAAGCCAAAAAAGAGATCGAGAAAGCAATGAAAGAATTGCCTTCAGATATCAAGTTCCAGATCATCTCGGATAATTCCGATTTTATCGTGAAATCCATCAATAACCTGCAGGAATCTTTAATGTACGCTTTGATCTTCGTGGTCTTGGTCGTATTCTTATTCTTGGGACGATGGAGAGCGACATTCATTATTGCCTTGACCATCCCGATCTCTTTGATCGTAGCCTTTATCTACCTGTTCGCAACGGGAGAATCGCTCAACGTGATTTCGTTGTCCTCCCTCTCCATTGCAATCGGTATGGTGGTGGACGATGCGATTGTAGTACTTGAAAATATCACAAAACACATCGACCGAGGTAGCCGTCCGAGAGAAGCAGCCAAATACGGTACGAACGAGGTTTGGTTATCTGTAATTGTAACTACCCTTGTAACTGTAGCCGTGTTCTTCCCGTTGACATTGGTAACCGGAATGACCGGTATCCTGTTCAAGCAATTAGGTTGGATCGTTTGTATCACCGTATGTACCTCAACGGTAACCGCTATTTCGTTAACACCGATGCTTTCATCTCAGTTGATGAAAATTCAGGATAACACGGATACGGGTAAATTTAGTTTCTACCATTTTGTATCCAAAATGTTGGATAAACTTGATTTTGCCTACGAAAAGCTCATCCGCTGGGTTCTTCGTCACAAAACGGTTACGATTGTTTCCATGTTTGCTTTGTTCTTTGCATCATTAACCCTTGCAAAATTGATCAAAACAGACTTCATGCCTCAGAATGACCAGAACTACATGAGCGTGTATGCCAAGATGCAGTCCGGACAGCGAGTTGAGGTAACTAAAAAAGTGGCTTTGGACATCGATTCCATCATTCGTGCAGAAATCCCGGAAATCACGTTGATCAACTTGTCATACGGTAGTGAAGAGGAAGCCTCTTTTGCTTCTATGATGAACAGTACTGGTAATAACATCTTAAACATGCGTCTAAGAACTCTCGACTTAAAAGAACGTAGCCGCAGTGTTTTCGAGATCGCTGACCAAGTCCGCGGAATTTTAAAACGTTTTCCTGATATTCTCCAATACACGGTAACCACATCGAGTGGGGGGTCAATGGGAGGTAATAGTGTCGACGTAGAAATTATGGGACATGATTTCAACACGACTACAAACTTAGCTCACACAATTGCGGAACAAGCTCGAAAGATTCCAGGAGCTGAAGATATCAAAATCAGCCGGGATGAAGATAAGTCCGAATTACAAATTGTTCTAGATCAAGATAAATTGGCCCGTCATGGGTTAAGTACAGCAGATGTTGGAAGCTATTTACGTAACCGCATTTACGGGTACCGTAATAGCAAATTTAAAGAAGATGGTGAAGAATATGATATTATCGTTCGTCTGGATGAGAAATATCGTTCGTCTATTACCGATGTTGAAAACATCCTGATTACCGATGGTAAAGGACAAAAAGTACGTCTGAAAGAACTTGGAGAAATCAAAGAATATTTCTCTCCGCCAAATATCGAGCGTAAGAGTAAACAACGTATCCTAAAAGTTTCGATTACTCCGGCTGCAGGTGTTGCTTTGGGAGAAATAGCAGGTGCTGCTCAAGCTCTTATCGATAACATGGAAGATATTCCACAAGACGTAACAATGTACATCGGTGGTAGCTTCGAAGATCAACAGGAATCATTCGGCTCATTGAGTATGTTGCTACTCCTGTCCTTGATGCTGGTATACATCGTGATGGCAGCACAGTTCGAGTCATTCAAGATGCCGTTTATCATCATGTTGGCTATCCCGTTCGCATTCACCGGTGTAATTTTGGCATTATTGCTCACGAACACGACATTAAGTATTGTTGCCGCCTTAGGAGCTGTCATGCTGGTTGGTATCGTTACGAAGAACGGTATCGTGCTAATCGACTTTATCAACCTGATGCGTGAACGGGGAATCCGCTTGTACGATGCAATCGCTATGGCTTGTCGTTCTCGTTTACGCCCGGTATTGATGACGTCATTAACCACAATCTTAGGTATGGTGCCGATGGCAATCAGCGTTGGCGAAGGTTCTGAAACTTGGAGACCGATGGGTATCGCTGTAATCGGTGGTATGGTATTCTCCACGATTATCACGATGATTATCGTTCCGGCCGTTTACGCCGCAATGGACAAGAGTGGTAGCCGTGACAAGAAGAAGATTCTCAGCAAACAATTCAAGTTCATGGCTGACTTTGATCCGGAAAGAGATCTTCCGAAAAAGAAATAAGTAACACTAAGTTAGATTTACGATGTAGAATGTAACATCGTAAATCTAACATCTAAAGTCCTATAATTATGAAGAAAGCAGTATTTATATCATATAACCAAGCTTTGACCGAACGGGTTGCTTTTATCCTTGATCAATTACAAATTCGGGGATTCACGCAATGGCCTTTGGTAAACGGGGCAGGAACTGTGGATGGAGAACCTAGAATGGGAACTCACACTTGGCCGGAAATGAACTCCGCAACCTTGACTATCGTGGAGGAAGAAATGGTTCCTCTGATCTTGAAATACGTCAAGAACCTCGATGAGGTGAATAAAGAAAACGGTATCCGGGCATTTGTCTGGGATATTACCGATATGTATTAAAAAAAGAGCCTTTCGGCTCTTTTTTTGTATATGTACTTCACGCAAAGAGGCTAATGCCTCTTTTTTTATTCTTCATCTAACGACTTGAATCCTTTTCCTAATATCTCTCTGGAGTCGATCACATTTATAAAAGCCTCCGGATCAATCTCACGAATTCTGTGACGTAAGATCATCATCTCACGACGAGTTAAAATCGTGTAAATAATCTCGCGAGATTCACCCTTATAAGCACCGACAGCCGGTAAAATCGTAGCTCCACGATTAATATCATTCAAGATGATATTTTTCACCGTTTCCATCTCTTTCGTGACGATCATCAATGTCTTGTGGACAGAAGCACCTTCCACGATCAAGTCAATCACCTTACCTTCGATGAACACGATAATCCAAGAATACATGGGCAAACGCCAGTCTCCGAAAGCCACCACGGTTGACAAAGTAATCGTACAATCCACGATAATAACCAACGTACCCAAAGAAATATGGGTATACTTGTTCAAAATCATGGAAATAATATCCGATCCCCCGGAAGTAGCCCGAGCCTTGAAGATCATACCGATACCAATACCATAAACAATACCGCCGAAAATAGCTGACAGTAATTGTTCATTCAACATCGTCCGGTCAGTAATTCCCGGTTCCAGCAAAGCATCATAACCGTAAACATAGTGAATCAAACGCATAAATGCCGGAATAGCAAACGTACAGATGATGGTTTTCACACCAAACATTCCTCCTAGGAAATAAATTCCCAACAACAACAAAGGCACATCCATACAAAGGGCAGCGATCTCAGTCTCCCAACCCCACAAATGATGAAATACCATCGATAGACCGTATGTTCCCCCGGGAGCAAAACCATAAGGCTCCGCAAATAACACAGCCCCTAATGCAAACACGAAACAACCACCCAACAACCATCCGTAGGTGATAAAGAAATCCTTAGAGAATAATTTCTCCTTAGTTACAAATCCCATACTACAACTTATTTTTATTTTAACAATTAATTTCGCTTATTTTTAGCCGCACAAAAGTACAACTTGTTTTTGACTTTTTACAACGTTTTCGACTTCTCAAATTTAATCATAATACATTTATAATCTGTATATTACATTTTATTTTTCATGCATAATTATACAACTCACCTCATAATTATTCGAAAAAACACGAACCCCATGAAAAAGAATAATTTTCGATTCTCCATTTCCAATTTTCAATTATTTTCCTTATGTTTGTAAACGTATTGGAAAGGTAATGTTCTTCGTGACATTACGAGGGAATCCCGTGAGAATCGGGAACTGTACCCGCAGCTGTAAGTTTCAAAACTTTAGTCTCTACTGCCACTGTCTGTACATGGATGGGAAGGCGACGAAAAGGAAACAAGTCAGAAAACCTGCCAACACGTAACTGTTTATGTAGCTTTCGGGAAGTGAAGCTGGCAAGATGTTTATCATGGTAACATGATCTTCTTCTACCAAATTTTCCAACAAGCATTGTTCTGTGAAATAAGTGGGTTGTTATGAGATGTAGAATATCTCTGCCAATTTTGTTTTACATCGCGTAACTAACTCACTTATTTTGAATACAATTTCCAAATCAACGATAACGCCTCGCTTGGAACCAAGCTTGAAATATCATCTCCTTTTCGGATCATTTCCCGGATCTCGGTAGCTGACAATGGAAACAAAGGGGCATCAACGAGCGTCATGCTCGTAAATCCTTCAACAGAAGTTATAATGCCCGAACGGGGATAAACAAAAATATCACAATGTCCCTCGATCCAACGATGATCCTTCCATTTCGAGAAATCCGGTACGTTATCTCCCCCGATAATCAAAGCAAATTGTTGACCGGGATATCGATCAAACAAAACCCGTAAGGTATCCACCGTGTAGGAAGGTTTAGGCATCGAAAATTCGATATCACAGGCTTTCATTCCGGGAATTCCCTTGATGGCAGCCTTCACGATCTCGAAACGCTCGGTCTCCGGCAAAAGGAATCGATCTACTTTAAACGGATTACAAGGACTGACCACAAACCACACTTCCGCACACAGCCTTTTTTCCAACAGGTAGCGAGCAATTCCCACGTGCCCGTTATGAATCGGGTTAAACGATCCGAAAAAAAGCCCGATAACAGGTCCGCTTTTCTTTTCCTTACCTTGCTCCATCCGATTATTTCAAAAAATCTCTTACCGTCTTTTCAGCTTCGGCTAAAGCTGTGTCCAAATTGTCGTTCACGATAACCACGTCAAATTTATCGGCAAATGTCATCTCATACTCCGCTTTAGCCACACGTTGCTCTATCTTCTCCATCGAATCCGTACCCCGCCCGATCAACCGTTGCCGCAAGACCTCCACGGAAGGAGCTTTAATAAAGACAGATAGCGCCTGATCCCCGAATATTTTCTTGATATTCACCCCTCCAACAACATCCACGTCAAACACCACGGCATGACCAGCCTTCCAAATTCGCTCCAGTTCACTCTTCAACGTCCCGTAGAAACACCCCGGATAAACCTCTTCCCACTCTAGGAAATCCCCCGCCTCAATTCTCTCTTTAAACTCATCCGTTGAAAAGAAATAATACTCTTTCCCATGTTTTTCCTCTCCCCGGGGCGCCCTGCACGTTGCCGATACCGAAAACTCCAACCCTAAATCCTTTGCCAACAAGTAATTCACGATCGTACTTTTCCCCGATCCGCTGGGGGCTGAAAATATGATTACCTTCTTTTTCATCCGTTTATAAAGTTTATAAGGTTTATAAAGTTCATAAAGTCAAAGCTTTTTGATAAAGTTCGATAACATTTTAGATATGATTTCTGTTTCTAGCAAAAGTTCGGAAAAATTCTTTTCATCTAATATCAATACATCCTTAGCTAAATAAAGCATTGAGCGAACTTCACCACACGATCCTTTCGAAATATAAAGAAATTGTTTGAATTCAAGATTGGACTTACGCTCAAATCCCTCTGCAATATTATTCATCACAGATACTGCAGCTCGTTGTATTTGATCTTTGAATCCATAATCTTTACTACAACCAAATTGATTATAAATTCTTCTTGCCAAATCTCGAGCTCTTTGCCAAGCAAGAATATCTTCAAATCGCTCTACTCTCATTACTTACTTTATGAACCTTATAAACTTTATGAACTTTACGAACCTAATCATAGCACATTGAGACTCTGTTCCTTTATTTTTTCCAGTTCATCTTTCATGCGGACAACCAGTTTCTGGATGTCGTGGTCGTTGGCTTTGGAACCCATAGTATTGATTTCGCGACCGATCTCTTGGGCGATAAATCCGAGTTTACGTCCCGGAGCCTCTTCTTTCTCCACGGTCTCGACAAAATATTTACAATGATTTGCCAAACGGACTTTCTCTTCCGTGATATCTAACTTCTCCAAATAATAGATAATTTCCTGCTCTAACCTATTCTCGTCAATATTTTTGATCTCTCCCCACTCCTTCATCTTGTCTTGCAAGCGTTGCTTGATGGTAACCACTCGTTGTTTCTCGAACTGGGGTACTTCTCCTGACAAGCTTTTGATCAACTCGATCCGTTTCAAAATATCTGCAATCAAAACTTTACCCTCTTGAATACGGAAATCATCGACATCCGACAACGCTTTCTCGATGGCACTTCTCAAACAATTCCAGCCTTCTTCATCCAACTCTTCCATTTTAGCTTGCATCGTGTCGGGGAAACGCATGATGGTTTGCAGCAACTCGCTCTTGTTGATTTCCACTCCTAATGAACCCGCCACTTCCAGCATCTGATTATAATACTGTCTTACCACCGATTGGTTCACGGCAACATCTTTCTCGTCCTCCGCATTATCAAAATAGATATACACGTCCACCTTCCCGCGTTCCAGAACGTTCTTTATCATATTCCGGATCTCGATATCCTTCTCTTTGTAAATACTCGGAGTCCTCAAATTAATATCCAATTGTTTTGAATTCAGACTTTTTACCTCCACGATCACTTTCTTTGTCCCGCAGTCCACTGTTGCTTTACCGAAACCGGTCATTGATTTTATCATAGCTCTTGTTTTAAATACAAACATTTAACCACAAAAGTAAGGCTTTTTTTGAAAATCCCCGCCAAATAACTACCTTTGTTCAGTTTGTCAAATCATCAGAATATACATAATCATGGATGCGAATCATCTTTCTGCCTTCCAAAAAGGAGTTATCGGGGTACAATTTCTTTTCGTCGCCTTCGGTTCGACTGTACTCGTTCCCCTACTTGTAGGATTGGACCCGTCAACAGCACTTCTTACCGCAGGAATCGGAACCTTAATTTTCCATCTTGTCACGAAAGGCATCGTTCCCATCTTTCTGGGAAGTAGTTTCGCATTCATCGCCCCAATCATCAAAGCCAGTGAATTGTACGGTATGGCCGGAGTCCTTTCCGGAATGGTCGCCGTGGGTGCGGTCTACGGGCTTATGAGTTTATTGGTAAAATTACGGGGAACCGACTTCATCAAGAAACTATTTCCCCCGATCGTGATTGGTCCGGTAATCATATTAATCGGGCTTTCCCTCGCTGGCTCCGGGGTAAAAATGGCAAGCGAGAACTGGGTATTGGCCCTTATCTCCCTAATCACGGCTGTCGTTGTCTCTCTGAAAGGCCGGGGACTGTTAAAATTAATCCCTATATTCTGCGGAATCATTGTTGGATATCTCGTGGCACTTTTCTTCTATAACGTGGACACCACCCCGATCAAAGAAGCCGCTTGGTTTGCCCTTCCCCAATTCGTAACTCCCGATTTCTCTTGGGAAGCCATTATCTACATGGTTCCCGTGGCCATCGCTCCTGTCATCGAACACATCGGGGATGTCTATGCGGTGAACAGTGTTGCCGGTAAAGATTTCGTGAAAAACCCCGGATTACACCGTACACTACTGGGTGATGGTCTTGCCTGTGTTTTCGCCGGGTTAATCGGCGGCCCTCCCGTAACCACGTATTCCGAAGTTACTGGGGCCGTGTCTTTAACAAAGGTGACAAGCCCTGCCGTGATTCGAATTGCTGCCGTGACGGGGATCGTCTTCTCTGTTTTCGGTAAAATCAGTGCTTTGTTAAAATCCATTCCAGCCTCTGTTTTGGGAGGAATCATGCTACTCTTGTTCGGAACAATTGCCTCTTTGGGAATGAGTAACCTAATACAGAACAAGGTTGACCTTTCCAACACCCGCAACATGATTATCGTCTCTCTTATCCTAACCTTTGGTATTGGAGGGGCGGCCTTCGAATGGGGTAATTTCTCCATGTCCGGCATAGGTCTTGCCGCCTTATTGGGTGTCATCTTAAACTTGATATTACCGACAAAAGAATCCAAAGCATAATACAGGCTTCCAAACGTCACTCATCTCTTGTGGATCAACATATCCACCACCCCTTTATGCCCTATCGCGTAACAAAAAAATAACCGTTTTGAAACATTAGATTCACATAATCAGCGGAACTTGCAATCGCAAAAAAGAAAGAAAACAATTTATTTAAATGAATAGAAAATGAAAAACTTACTTTTAACCACAGTTCTTATGTTAGCTGTTATTTTTAGCAGCAACGCGACAAATGACGTGAACGGTCCCGCTAAAAAAGTATCTATCTCTGGAGCAGGGGCAACCTTCCCTCTTCCCTTCTATAACCTTGCATTCAAAACCTATCAAGATAAAACAGGCAATTCCATTACCTACGGAGGCATCGGTAGTGGTGGCGGTATTCGTAGTCTGAAAGACAAAATCGTGGATTTCGGGGGTTCCGATGCCTATCTATCCGACAAAGAAATGAGCGAAATGCCCGCGGCCGTGGTTCACATCCCGACGTGCATGGGAGCCGTGGTGTTGGCGTACAACCTTCCGGGAGTAGACAACTTGAAACTAACCGGGGACATTATCGCCGATATTTACTTGGGCAAAATCACCAAATGGAACGACAGCCGTATTGCAGCCATCAATCCCGGCGTGGACTTACCCGACAAAGCCATGAGTCCTGTCTATCGTTCAGATGGCAGCGGAACCACTTTCGTGTTCAGTGACTACATGACCAAAGTAAGTCCGGAATGGGCCGAGAAGATCGGAACCGGAAAATCATTAAAATGGCCGGTAGGTATGGCCGCTAAAGGTAACCCGGGTGTTGCCGGAGTAATCAGTCAAACTGAAGGTTCCATCGGTTACGTGGGTTCCGAATACGCTTTTGCCATGAAAATCCAATTCGCCCAGATAAGAAATGCGGCCGGAAACTTCATTACCCCAAACACGGAAAGCATCTCAGCCGCAGCGAAAGGAGATATGCCCGCTGATACCCGTACAATGATCACCAATTCGACCGCCCCGGATGCATACCCGATCAGTTGTTTCACATGGATCATCTTGTACAAGGAGCAAGCCTATGCCGATAGAAATCAAGCTCAAGCCGAAGAGACATTGAAACTATTGAACTGGATGCTGGACGCAGAGGCCCAAGCCTTAACCACGAAAGTAAACTACTCCCCGCTCCCGGGAAAGGCAGTAAAGAATGCAAAAGCGTTACTAAAATCAGTCACTTACAACGGGCAACCCGTGTTGAAATAATCAAGTATACACTCCAATTTTATCCATAAAACAAAATAACGCCTTTCGCACGAGAGGTGTTATTTTTTACCCTATTATTCCCCTATGGAAGTGGTTACTAAATGAATAATTCCGGAAAATCATTATCTTTGCAGCCTAAATCTAAAATTTCGTAGATGAAGAACATTAGGAATTTCTGTATAATCGCACATATTGACCACGGTAAGAGTACACTTGCCGACCGTTTACTGGAAACGACCGGAACTGTAGTAGGGAAAGATTTACAAGCACAAGTGCTTGACGATATGGATCTGGAACGAGAGCGAGGCATCACCATCAAGAGCCACGCCATACAGATGGATTATCATTACAAGGGAGAGAAATATGTTCTAAACTTGATAGACACCCCGGGACACGTGGACTTCTCGTACGAGGTATCGCGTTCCATTGCTGCCTGCGAGGGTGCGCTACTGATTGTCGATGCCACGCAAGGTATTCAGGCACAAACCATCTCGAACCTTTATCTTGCTATTGACAACAATTTGGAAATCATCCCCGTCCTGAACAAGATGGATATGCCCAACGCCATGCCGGAAGAAGTGAAGGACCAGATTGAAGAGCTGATCGGATGTGACCGGGATGATATTATTGAAGCCAGTGGAAAAACCGGACTGGGCGTGGATAAAATACTGGAAGCCGTTGTAGAACGAATTCCCGCACCCACGGGCGATCCCAACGCGCCACTTCAGGCCTTGGTGTTCGACTCGGAATTTAACTCTTTCCGCGGAATCATCACCTATTGCCGTATCATGAACGGTAGTCTGAAAAAAGGTGACATCGTGAAATTCGTGAGTACGGGCAAGGAATACGATGCAGATGAAATTGGAGTATTACGCCTAGAACAAGAACCCCGCAACGAACTGAAAACGGGAGACGTGGGATACATTATTTCCGGTATTAAAACTTCATCCGAGGTAAAAGTCGGGGATACGATCACGCACGTGGAACGTCCATGCGCCGCCGCCATCGAGGGATTCGAGGAAGTAAAACCCATGGTCTTTGCCGGAATCTATCCGATTGATTCGGAGGATTACGAGGACCTGCGTACCTCCATCGAGAAATTACAGCTAAACGATGCATCCCTAACCTTCGAGCCGGAATCTTCAGCCGCCCTTGGATTTGGATTCCGCTGCGGGTTCCTCGGGATGCTCCACATGGAAATCGTGCAGGAACGTCTGGACCGGGAGTTCGACATGAACGTGATCACTACCGTCCCCAACGTTATGTATATCGCCCACACCACGAAAGGCGAAGTCTTCGAAATGCACAACCCCTCCGATATGCCCTCCCCCACGGTACTGGACTATATCGAGGAACCTTACATAAAAGCACAGATCATCACGCCTACCGACTACATCGGTCAGATCATGACGCTTTGTCTCGGTAAACGAGGCGTGCTGATAAAGCAACATTACCTGACAGGAAAGCGGATCGAGTTGAACTACGAGATGCCACTGGCCGAAATCGTGTTTGACTTCTACGACAAATTGAAAAGTATCACGAAAGGTTACGCCTCTTTTGACTATTTCCAGATCGGTTATCGTCGGGCTAACCTTGTGAAATTGGATATACTGCTGAATGGCGAATCCGTGGATGCCCTCTCTGCTTTAATCCACTTTGATAACGCTTATTCTTTCGGGAAACGCATTTGCGAGAAATTAAAAGAACTGATTCCCCGTCAGCAATTCGACATTGCAATCCAAGCTGCCATCGGCGCGAAGATTATTTCCCGCGAAACCATCAAAGCCGTTCGCAAGGATGTAACCGCAAAATGTTACGGTGGTGATATTTCCCGTAAACGTAAACTACTGGAAAAACAGAAAAAAGGGAAGAAACGAATGAAACAAATCGGGAACGTCGAGGTCCCGCAAAAAGCATTCCTTGCCGTGCTGAAATTGGATTAAAGTTTGTAAGGTCTGTAAAGTTTATAAAGTAAGCGTCCCCCAAGGACGCTTTATTTGTATGCCCCTTAAGCTACTTTATAACCTTATGAACCTTACAAACTTTATGAACCACGACATCATCCCAATAATCCCTGCATCTCGCCCTTACTTCTCCGTCAGGAGCGATCACGCAACTCTCTCCCCGGTAAACAAGTCCTGTTAAGTCTGTCCCGGCACAATTAACGGCCACAACGTACGCCTCGTTTTCAATAGCTCGTTCCCGCAAAAGTCGATTCCAATCATCTTGCCGGGATTCCGGCCAGTTCGCGATGTAAATGGCAACATCATATTCGCCCTGATTCCTACTCCACTCCGGAAAGCGCAAATCATAACAGATATAAGTTGAGAAACGTATCCCCTTCCATTCCAGTGTCAGATGACGGTCTCCGGGCGAGAAACTACCTTTTTTAAAACAATTATGCTTGTCGTAATATTCGTATTTCCCATCCGGATAAACAGCCAATAACCGGTTATAATATTTCCCATTCTCTTTGTAAATCGTGGAACCGATCACCAATGCCCCGGAGCGCCTCGCCCATTTCTTCATCCGCTTGATCACTATCGGGTAATAGGAAGCCACCTCATCTTTCGAACGCACTGCCTCTTCTTTATCCCGTTTCTTCATCTCACACCCGGAAGTGAAAAGCTCCGGAAATACAATCACATCGGCACCCTTACACAAAGGCACCCGCTTATCAAAAGCCCATAGATTAGACTTCACATCCCCCCATATCAAGTGCGCCTGTACGAGCGCCACCTTCACCGAATCCTGTGCCTTCCCGGTCAATGACAATGCAAACAAGAAACATAACATTCCGTAAAATACCTTCATCTTCAAAATATTATTCATTACTCAACGAAAAGAATTTTTTCAACATCCCGACAGCCCTCGATTTCACGTTGTACACCGTTCGTATGCTCAACTGCATATTATCGGCAATTGCCTCTGCATCCAATCCTGTCAGGTAAAGTTTCATCACCTGCCCCTCCGGGTCCGGGATACGCTCCACGTATTCCAACAGGGAAGTTGCCAGCTCGCTTTCCAGAATGTCCTCAACGAAAGAGGCCTCTCGTTCCAGTACATCCCTGTATTTCTGCTCCACACCCAAATGACTCACGTGATTCTTGTACCTATTTTTTATCGCAACAAACAAAAACGCTTTTATCTTCGTCAAACTGTCAAAAATAACATCATGCCGTTCCCACAAATAGCAAAATGCCTCCTGCACCGCATCTTCAGCAGACTCGGACGTGTTTGCGTACAAACGATTAGCATAAACATGGAGTTCCGTGAAAAACTTCGTGTAAATCATGGCAAAAGCCGAAGTGTCACGTTGATTAAAACGCATTAACAAAAAGGCTGAATCATCATTCTGACAAACTTCCATGCATGAAGACTAAGATTATTTAGGCGAATTTACACAAAAATTTTGATTTTTTCCTAGATTGTTGAAAAATTACACCCTCGGGTAAATGCTGGTACAAGCTGGTACAACACAAAGTCAACTTGCCTAGGTTTTGCGACAAAAACAAGGTCAACTTGCTTAAGTTTTGGAACAAAAATAAGGTCAACTTGCTTAGGTTTTGAAACAATTTAATATATTTGTAACTGGAAATCAATATATAATAAAACTATGTTTGAACGAGATATATTAGCTTCTCTAAAGCAATGGAAAAATGACACTCATCGTAAACCTTTAGTACTACGAGGTGCTAGACAAGTAGGCAAAACAACGTTAATCAACGAATTTGGAAAGGAGTTTGATAACTACCTCTACTTAAATCTCGAAAAAAAAGAAGCTCAAGACATTTTTGAATTATCCCTTCCTCTCAAAGATCTACTTCCCTTTATCTTTGCTCACTGTGGAAAGATCAAGCAAGCTGGAAATATATTAATATTTATTGATGAAATTCAAAATTCAGCAAAAGCTGTATCTTTATTGCGTTATTTTTATGAAGAATTACCGGAAATTCATGTAATTGCCGCTGGTTCTCTATTGGAGAATCTCGTTGATATTCATGTTTCTTTCCCCGTCGGACGGGTAGAATATCTCGCACTACGCCCATGTTCATTTCGAGAGTTCCTACGGGCAACAGGTGAAGAAGCCATGCTTCCTGTTTTAGAGCGTCCAGAGGTTTCGCTCGCCTTCCATGATCGTCTTTTAGGATTATTTAATCTCTACACGCTCATTGGTGGAATGCCCGAAGTCGTACAAATCTATGCTGAACGCAGAGATATTTTGGCATTAAATAAAATATACGAAACACTATTACAAGGCTATCGAGACGATGTGGAAAAATACACTCAAGGACGACAAATGCCTGATGTTGTACGTTTCCTATTAAAAGAAGGCTGGAACATGGCAGGACAAACCGTTACATTAGGACGCTTTGCCGGTTCAAATTATAACGCTCGAGAAATTGGCGAAGCCTTCCGTTTATTAGAAAAAGCCATGCTTACCGAACTCGTTTACCCCACGACCTCAACGGAAGTTCCCGCCATTCCTGAACAAAAACGAATGCCCAAACTAATATGGTTGGATACGGGTTTGGTAAACTATTCTGCACAAGTACAAAAAGAAATTTTAGGTGCAAAAGATATTCTCGATGCTTGGCGAGGGAATATTGCAGAACATATTGTGGCACAAGAATTATTAACATTAACAGACAAAGTGAGTCAAAAACGTAATTTTTGGGTGCGGGGCAAAAGCGAATCTCCTGCAGAAGTAGATTTCATCTGGGTTCAAGACTCCATGATCTATCCTATCGAGGTAAAATCCGGTCATAACGCTCACTTACGTTCTTTACATTCGTTTTTGGAACGTTCCCCACAAACCATTGCAATACGTGTATGGTCTCACCCCTACTCAATAGACACGATACAAACTGTAAAAGGGAAAATATGCAAGCTCATTAATTTACCCTTTTATCTGGTAGGACAAATTCCTCATATTTTAAAAAACATTTAATACCCCAAAAGTGAGGGGTTATCCCCTCCTCTCCCATCGTCGTTTCACCCACGCCACCGCCAGCGAACTGATCACCCCACCAACGATACTGAAAACTCCTGCCAACAAGTTGTCCGCCATCTGCGACAACACGGCGTTAAAACTCAACGTCGAAAACATTCCGATCAAAAAATAATTACCCATTTTGATAGTTTAAAATTTAAAGTTTAGAATTTAGAATGGGTTTCACGTCCCCGGCATGGATCCTCTGCCGGAAACGTGAAAACTCCTTCCTTTCGCGAAATCACTCGATCAGGAACCACTAATCTAAAGCGTCATCACCTGGCTATCCGAAGCGCTCTTCCCGTTCTTCAGCGTGGCGAAACAATACAGTTTCACGTTCTCGTGACTCCACTCCTCCGGAAGCGCGTAGCTCGTGCTACCGTTCTCTCCACGGACTCGCAACGTCACTAGGCGGGCTCGCCCAAGCACGCTCTCGTACAACATGGCGTACACCACGTCATCGCTGAAGGCGTAACCGTTCTCCTCGTCCTGCATCTCCTGCATGAAAGAATACATCTTGTTCTCTTCCGAGTAAGTCACTTCCACTTTCGGCGGGTACAACATACCGGAAGCGCAGAGCAAGCGGTCGAGATCCACCGTCGCCACGTTCTTCTCGTCCACCGATACCCGGGACATGTTCTCCTTCACGAAAGCGTTCGCCGCCGAACCCTTACCGATCCCGGCAAAGCCTTTCCGGATCACCGGCAACAACTGCCGGGATAACTGCACCAGCGCTTTCATCCTCGCCCGTTGCGCCAGGATCTCCGGTGTCGGGTTGTCCTTCCGGGAGAACACCTTCGCCTTGGCGATGTTCTTCCCTCTCGTGTAACACAACGTGATGTTTCCCACTGATTTTCTTGCTTTTCCCAGTAAATACGAGTTAAATTCTGCCATAACTTTACAATTGAAAATTAAAAATTGAAAATTGAAAATGAACTTTACATGCCCGGGGCGGGCCCTGCCCCAGGAAGGTAAATTTTTAGTTCCTAACTTCTAGTTTTTATCTTGAAATTCGCTAAACGCGTATTCCAACGCCGGACCCGGGTCGATCTTTCTCGGCGTGATCACCGAGTGACCCACCACGTCACGGATCGGGTAGGTCTCTTCCAGTAGGGTACAGATCTCCCGTAACACCCGGACCTGCCTTGTCGTGTAACGATGCCAGTACGTCGGGCGATCGCCGGAACAGTCCGTGTACACCTCTTCTGGCGGAACCACCCGGCCACACTCCGCGATAAACAACCCGCCCGAGAACCGGAGTTTCCCGAGGTTATCCAGCTCTATCCCGATCGAGTAACGGTTCAACCCGCCACGCCCGGCGTACCAGCTCTTCCCCGCGTGCCACGCCTCGATGTTGAAAGGAACCAGCTGGAACACCTCCCCCTCCCGACCGATCACCACGTGAGCCGAGGCCGAAACGTCCGGGCGGGTCAGGAAAAGTGCGGAACTCTCGGCACTCGTTCCCGCCGTGTAGTGCAGCACGATCATGTCCGGCCCCTCCAAACGCCGGGTGTTCTTCGCGCTCACCAGGTGAACCACCCCGCCACCCATCAAACGATGGTTGACAATTGAAAATGGAGAGTTGAAAATTGAAAATCCCATGAATAAAAATTTAATTAATCAAGTTTTTACCTTTTACTTTTTCCAGCTTTTAGTTTTTACTTTTTAGCTTTTTCCTTAAAAATCGCCCCCGCCATTTTTTCCCCGCTCCTCCCCACCACGTAACCGCCCAGGCCGATTTCCAGCAAATCCCAAAAGCGGGAAGTATCGGAGAGGATGGGCAGCGTCGTGAACGTTCCCACGAGAACAATCAAGGCGAACACCAGCATCACCAGCGGCCGCCACGATCGCTGCAACCAGTTCCCCCGGGCCTCCTCCACCACGGCTGCCGAGCGGGACCGGGCCATCTCCTTCTCGTGTTCCGCCAGCAATCCCAGCAAGTCCACTTGCAGTTGTCGCTTCTCCCTCGCCGGGAGCGTCAGGCGGTCGATCACCTCGCCAACCGCCCCGACCACGTTCTTCACTCCTTCCAAAGTCGTAAAGCCGTGACGATACAATTCTTCACCTCTGCCGCTAGGTAAAACTTCTTGTTACCCACCTTCCTCTCCGGGATAAGGAGTTGTTTCTCGTAACGCCGTAATGTTTGCCTGGATATTTGCATCGCCCGGCACAACTCCTCGGCATCCATCAACCTGTAGGAAGCATTTGATGCCGCCTCGATTGCCAGTCGAACCTCTTCCCGCAATTTTCTTAATTCCTCAAGCACTTGCACGGGCACGTTCGCCGTTTCTTCTCTTTTACTTGTCTCTCTTTTTGCCATGTTTTTATTATTAAAGTTACCCGTTCCCTTTTATCCTCGCCCGCATCTCCCTCGTAACGACACGCCCGGAACAGCTAAACGCCTCGTCTTTTGTTCGTTTATAAAGTTCGAAAGTTTATAAGGTTCATAAAGTAATCCTTCAACCGGAAATCACCCAATCCCTGAATTTTTAAATCTAAAATTTAAAATCTAAAATCAGTAAGGCCCCGTGCGGCTGGAATCTAAAATCATTAAATTCTTACGTGTTGGCTCGGCGAATAAGCCTTCCCATCCTTTTCCCGAAAGAAACAATACAAATGGGTTGCCGTTCCCCGTTTACGCTGCAAACGGAAAGTGGCTTTCCCGTCACCCCTTGTCTCCCCGCTCGTCTTGACTAACTCCGGGGAAAACGAACGATCGGCATAAAGCACGGCAACCATGAACTTATCCTCTTTTCCCGCGGAAGGAAGATCTTCCTCCCGTTCCCACGCCACAGAAACCACATCCCCCTCATCAACACGCACCACGAGATGATTCACTTTTTGTAACCGACCGACCGTCAACTGCAACCGAGCAAAATCCCCAATCTTCCCGTCAGGCTTAAAAATCATCATGTTCAACTTCAAAAATAAATTATACCCGCTTTTCCCCGTTCCCTTTGTTGCCAAATACCACACCTTTCGTAATTCCGTCTCCGCCAAACGTCGGTAAAAACGTATTGCCACCCTCAAGCGGGAACGGCTTTCCCGCTGTTTTGACGTGTTCGCATCCGCATACCGTGCCGCCACACTCCTCACCCGTGTCACCGATCCCACCCGGTAGAAAATCGAATTCCCGATCTTTCCTCGAATATTCTCTTCTGTTATTGCCATCACTCGTTCGTTTTTAAAGTTTTTCTTTGTTTTCTGATGCAAAGATAGAGCCTGCATCTTCGACATAAAACTCTAATTCACAAGCGACAGGATGTTTTCACAAATAACCTTTTACGTTTCATATTCGCCATAAATCCAAATCCCTCACTCGTGAACACACAACTCTCCCGATAAAAGAAAATCCCTGAACAGACCGTAGAACAAAGCGATGAACAACCGTCAAACATCCCCGGTAAAGAGGAGACAATCTCCCCTTTCTCCCGCATCAAAGACACCCACTGAACGTCTTTGATTCGTCTTTGATTCGAAAATGATACGTCATTAATCCCTAACTACATTGGATTCTCAACGGCAGAAGAATGGATATTGCCCGATAGAATATCAAGCAACAATACTTGGGAGTTAATACAAACCAAGAAACTTACATCTCATGCAGATCAATATACCCTCACAAGAGACATTTTAAAGATAAAGAAAAGATTTATCGACGATAAAAATTAAATTTAAATCGGAAACATTAACATTTATACGTTAGAAAGGTGTATATTTATAGTGCCAAATTTCTCAGAAAGGTGATTTACCTTCCTTTATACATGGCATCACTACTATGATATACTGGAAATTTCAAGAGATAGTAAAGCCGCCGATGGCCGATTCACCAGGCCGATTGATGATTAAAGATGATAATTATAATTCCTGTTTGCCGTTTTGCCGGGGAAGTTCCGGGAAGTGCAGCACTTGCAATAGGCGGGGACGATAGGCCCGCCCAATCGGGAACCATCGGTCACCGATTTTAACGCTGTTACCCACAAATGTATCGATGTAATGCCAGTTCAAGATGAAACTCTGGTGTACCCGGATGAACGTGTCATCCGGCAAAGAGCGTTCCATCACCCCCAAACGATAAGAAATCGTCACCCGACTCCCGTCGATCGCGTGAAACTCGCTATAACTGCCCGATCCCTCGACGTAAAGAATGTCCGCGTACAAAAGCCGCCGGCAATAATTCTCCCACCAAAGAAATATATGTCCCTCGCCGTAACGGGGTTCGCTTGAATGTATTAACGTGTTGGTCTTTTTGTTTTCCATAAATGATTGATTTTACACCTCGTAAAATCTGCCCCGGCGGCTGTAGCGATTATTGACATTCGCGAATAAAACCGGAAAACAAAAGACCAAACAGACATTGTCTAAGTCAACGTGTCACTTAAAACTATTCCAAATCAAAATGATAGTTCCCCCAACGGGAAATCTTCCCTTTTTTCTTTTTTACAGGAACGACTTTCATTCGCTTGATGACTTTTCCCTTTTTCACCTTGTAAAAAATCTCCCCACGACCGTGACGGGGGAAGTAGTCGCTTTCAGCACTTCGCACATCCGACAAACGTAACTTACCCGTGTACCACGTTGCCTCCACCGGACTATCGCCATTCCCGGGAAAAACGACATCAAGAGGGATTATTTCCCATGAATTCGCCCGTCGGAGCGAGAGGAGATAGAGTTTATCGTCCCGGATTTCCCAGTACCCGATATATCCCCGCAAACGGAAACGCGTGAACTCACCCCGCAACAGGGGACGAATCCGGGCGTAAAGATTCGTGTTATATTGGAAAGGGTAATTCTCCAACTCGTAAGTCTTACCGTTCACGGTAATCTCATCGAAATCCTTGTTAACCCAAAAAGTAGCCGAACAGATAGCCTTACATCCCTTGCCCTCCCATGCCCTCACTTCTATCAACGGCGCATGTACCCGACCGCGTAACTTCACGTACTCCCATTCAGGCACAAGCTGCACACACTCTTTCAATTCTTGTATGTAAGGGTTGGAGTAATCATTCTCTACCCATTGTTCGTCATCGTCTCTTACTTGTCCGACGGCGGATTTATTCGATACCACCCGCACGGCAAGGCCGAGGCTATCTATCGTCCCGTCAGGCCGGGGAGTCACCTGCACTTTAGCAAGCAAATATTTATTCGCCAATTCCGGGAAACGATCTCCGTCAAATAACGTCTCGATCAAATCTCCGGCCTCCACATAGGAGAACGTTGATTCTCTCAGCTCGTTACGATACGTCGCTTTAGACATGATTCGCCCGTTTTCTACCCGGTATATCCATTCATCCTCGTAATCCGATCGAAATCCCAAAGCACCCCGACGAATACATTTTCCTCCTACCACATCCAGCTCCCCGCTAAACCACGAGGCAAAAACTTTTCCATCTTGCACGTAATCATCAAAGATACCGCCTAAATCCATAAACACGACTTCATGATCATCAGAACGCATCGTGCCATAGTGATCTTCGATCTTCTCCAAAAATAAGGAATCCTCCTGCAAACGCCACCACCCATAATACGCTGATGCATCCCGAATATAAGGAGGAGAATACACCCGATCGTACACCTTGGTCGCCAATGTTGAATCTGCGTTTAAAGGATTGGAATACATCCGGAAAGTATCCCTCTCGATAAGAACCATGCTCTGCCCGGAAACTTCCATCGGAACAAAAACACGAAAACAAGCTAAAAATATCCATGGAACAAACTTCAATTTTTTCATCATACCGCAAATTTTAAAAGATAACAGATTGGACCGCCCCTAAACTCATCCAAAAGGCGGTCCCCATTCCATACGTTTCTCTCGTTTACTTATTTACTCGTCTTGCTTCCGGCTGTTCATCTCGGCCTCATTCTTTTTGAGTAATCTTTTAAACTCGTCTTTCGGCAATCTCCATGGACTAAATGTACCGAACATATCATAAGCGACCTTATTCAAAAATAATGTTGTATATTCATTTCCACTTCCCAAAGAACCACATACTCCGAAAATAATACCCCTGTTAATATCACTATCTGTACTCAAAATTTGGAAATCTACCTCCTTGATTGCTTTACATCTTTCTTTTATCAAATTACGGTAAAGGTTTTTCAGTGTGTTTTTCGAGAGTTTTTCTAATTTCTGAAACGTTTCATCCGGCATAGAAAATTCAGCCGTGAAAACTCGTCCATCTTTATCAATGAGAAGCCTAATATTAAACTCTTCTAAAGCTTTTATCTCGGCAGGAACTATTGTCTCCCAAATTTCATCCTCCCAATCACAAATAGCCTCGTTCACTTCATCAGAATTTAGATTATAATTAATCCCTCCCGGGTATTTACTTTCAAATCGCAGAAGATTGTCTTTAAGATCAGAGGTTCTCAATCTCCAATAAACCCCTCCCGACTCATAAGTCTTTTTTATCGGTATCACTTCCAAACCATTAATGATTCTTTGGGGCAACGTATCCACTACGTATGGTGTCCATTGTGCATTTGCTATCATGATACATGATAAGCATACGAATAGTGTTATAATTATTTTTTTCATCTTTCCATGTTTTTGAGATTAATATCCACCTCGTTGACTTAACTACTAAGCACTAACAGGATGAAGAACAAATAACCGATGTCTTTAAATAGTTTTGATTTCATCAGCTTATATGTATTTAGTTTTTAAAATTAGGACCGCCCCTAAACTCATCCAAAAGGCGGTCCTCATTCCATACGTTTCTCTCGTTTACTTACTTACTCGTCTTGCTTCCGGCTGTTCATCTCTGCCTCATTCTTTTTGAGTAATCTATTAAACTCGTCTTTCGGCAATCTCCATGGGCTAAATGTACTGAACATATCATAACAAGTCTTATTCAAAAAAATGGTCGTGTACTCATTTCCACTTCCCAACGAACCACATACTTCTAAAAGAATCCGTCGACCTCCTTCGCTATCTGGATCCAAAACTTGTAAATCTACTTTCTTGAAAGTTTTACATTCCTCCTTTATTAAATTGTGGTAAAAATTTTTTAATGTGTTCTTTGGGAATCCGTCCAATTTCTGAAAAGCTTCGTTCGGCATAGAAAATTCCACGGTGAAAACTTGTCCATTTTTATCAACAAAAAGCTTAAGATTAAATCCTTCTAAAGCTTTTATCTCGGGAGGAAATATTTCCCAAAGTTGATCCTCCCAATCATAAATAGCCTTGTTCACTTCGTCGGAATTTAGATTATAATTAATTCCTCCCGGGTATTTACTCTCAAACCGTTGAAAACATTCTTTAAAATCAGAGACTCTCAATCTCCAATAAAATTCTCCCGATTCATAGGTCTTCCTTATAGGAATAACTTCCAAACCGTTAATAACTCTTTTGGGCAACGTATCCACAACGTATGGATACCATTGTGCATTTGCGATCATGGTACATGACAAGCATACGAATAGTGTTATAATTATTTTTTTCATCTTTTCGTGTTTTAAAATTAATATAATGAATCTGTGTTATTTAATTTTACCGTAAAACCAAATAATACCTAACAATCGTGGTCTATAGCCATTCAAATCTGCTACCTTTATTTTTGTATCTTCTATCCAAAATAGACGGGATATACCAAACTGGATAAAATTCTCTGAGAACTGATCCATATTCTGAACCTCATTTTTAAGAAGCTTATCCAGCCACCCTAAATAACGTATATATTCATCATGATCTATTTTCATCCCTTGATATTCATACGGAAATGTACTAAAATCACGACGCATAAATAAATCGGTCAAAACCCTTATCTCGTACTCTTCCCGAGCGGCATACAATCGCTTCCGGTACTCGTCAACCGTGTAAAAAGCAAAAAAATGCAATAACTCATGTATCATGTTTTCTATCTTAAGGTTTTCTACACCAGAAAAACCTATTTCGGAAGAATTAGGATTAAACCAAGATTTCCTTTCATCATCATATCTTACTGCTACTCGAAACTTAAATCCCCTATTTATCAAATCATCTACAACATCACGCATTTCCGGAATAAAGCGATATATGCTTTGAAGAAAATTCTCCACTTTGCCAAGATAACTCTTGCTATCAGCGGATTTATCGTAATCGATAAGCTTCTTCACCCATTCTTCGTATCCGGCAAAAGGTGGCGATGTCCTACTACTCAAGACCTCTAACCCTTGTTCGTCTTCTACCATATCCATCTCATTAACACAACTACTAAGTGCTAACAAGATGAATAACAAATAACCGATGTTTCTAAACAATTTTGTTTTCATAAGTTTATATGTATTTAGTCTTTAAAAAAAGGACCGCCCCTTGGATGAGTTCAGAGGCGGTCCCGGTTCAACGTACTCCTCACACTTGCTATTTCTTCTTTTTCAGCATCTCATCGATCTTCTTCTCCAAGTCTTTGCCCCGGAGATTTTTAGCCACAATACGGTTTTCACCATCGAGGATAAAGGTGCAGGGGATTCCCTTCACGCTATACGCGGTAGCAATCTCAGATTGTCCGCCTTTCAAGTCAGACACGTTTTTCCAATCGCTGCCATCCTGACCGATTGCCGACAACCAAGCCTGCCTGTTATCATCAATGGAAACACTGATGATCTCCAACCCCTTCGGGCGATAACGCTTATAGATCTTTATCAAGTTCACGTTCTCTGCCCGGCAGGGACCACACCAAGAAGCCCAAAAATCAACGACTTTCACTTTAGCTTTCGTCTCGTGCAGTGAAAGTACACCGCCATCCGCCAACGGGGCGCTGAAGTTGGGAGCGATTTCCCCCACGGCGACTTTTTTCATCATTTCCAGATCAGCTGCAATCTGTTTGCCGTAGGAAGTTGCTTTCGCCTTTTCACTCAGAGCATCGTAACGTTCGGCTAATTTCACTTCGTCCAAACTCTGCGGCAACTTCGAAGCGATCACAAATGCAGACACGGGAGAGTCGTTATGCTTCTTTATTAAGGTCAACTCGTCAGCCTCGACTTTCGCCACTATTTTTTTAAACTCCTGTTGCAATCTCTGTAATTGCGGGGGATTTGCCCGGGCTTGCATATCCAACTGTTGTTGACTTTGTTTCAAATACTTATCCAAATCATAAAATTCTTTCCATACTTTCTGCGCCTCCCCATCGCTCTCCACGATCAATTCGTTTGCGCCCATCGTGATCGTGTAGTTGGCGTTTTCCAGCATGAAAGAAGCCAGCACGGCATTCTTTTTCACCGGCATCAGATAGACCAACGTCAATTCCGGCATCCGGCCCGTGAACTCGAACACGCCATTCGTGACCGTGGCCTCGCCAATGTCAAGCATCCCCTTATCCGTGTTGGCCACCAACAGCAATTTACCATTGACCGTGTTGGCCAATTTCCCTTCAATCTTATAGCTATCCTCTTGTGCCATCGTGAACAAGACACAACCTAATAACATACATACTGTAAATAAAATCCTTTTCATCTTTTCCGCTTTTTGTTGTAGAGAAGTGGCTGAAAGCCCGCCCGCCGTAACGAACGGGACTTTCAGCACTTCCGATATTCATGTTCTAATCCCTCTGTCTTGGGAGTTTCAACGCCGGTTCCTTCTCCGTCTTCGGGTTAGCCTTCTCGATCACCATGCCGTCCACGATCATCCCCGCGGGATAAATCATCGAGGCCGGGTAAGCGTTCGGCAAGTAATTCATCACCTCTTCCTTCGAGGAGATGGCAACCAGCTTCAACAATTTTGTCAACTCCGGCATACGGAAACCCGTGGTCCGGACACGGGTCTCTTTCCCGTCCTTCAAGTCCACCCGGTACACGACAAGTGCCGACCCGGAAATACCTCTCACGATGTAAGCACAAGATTGCCCGGCCGCTTTCGCCGCCTTGATCAATAACTTCTTCATCTTCTCGTGAGCAACGCCCTTTTCCGCCTGCACGTGGATCGTTCCCGTTCCCGTCACTAACGTCGGGCTTTGCGGAGACATGATGAAACGGGAACTACCCGTAGTCTCCGGAGCCTTCAACGCAGGGATCCGCCCGTTCAGCATTTTCTTGAACACGCCCTTTTCCACCAACACCATTTCCACTTCCGGCGTGACACCGTCCCCGTCCACCTCGTAATAACCGTATAGCGGGGTCCCGTTATATTCCTTCTTGTTCGTGTAGTTCTTCACCGTCAGGCGCTCGTCCATGATCTTCTGACCGAACTGATCCGCCAATCCCCGTCCCATAGGCATGAGAGAACGGGCCGCGATCAACCCGCCGCGATAAAGCAAGTTATTGGCTAGGATGGTTGCCACGGCACCACCCTCGAACAGGATCGGGCCATTGTAATATTCCGCCACGGGAGGAGCCGCTTTCAACTGCATCAATCCCTCGGCAAACGCTTTCACCCGCTCTTTCAACTCCTCCACCGAAGGAATCTCTGCCGGATTCAACAGGGAAAGAGAGAACGAATCCCCCAAGTTCGAACCGTCGTCACCGCGGACTTCGGCTGAAACCGTGACACTCACGTAACCACCCGGCTCTTTCAGTTGTACCCCTTCCGTCGTCAGGCGGTACATATCCACCTCCATCCCGTTGATCGCCACGCTGGAATTATAAATCTCCTTGTACTCGTTGAACACGGCAGACACCTCGGTCACAAGCCGTTCCAAAACACCCTGATCAATCTTGTAGGCCGCCGGACGCTCTTGTACACGGGTAACCGCCGGGAGCGGTTGCATATCTGCCAGCGCCGCCTCTTCCGAGGGAAGTGGGTTCTGTTGCAGGTAATTCATTTTCTGCGCCATCATACCCAAGGCGTACTTGTACATCATATCGGACGATTCCCACAACCCGCGGCGAATCACGTCATAGTCCACCTCCGAAGGTAATTGCGCGGGAGCGATCTGTTCCTGATACTGCACGTCACTGTTTCTCTGGTAATCACCAAGCAACACCTGCGTGCCGCCACTCATTTGCCACGGGGACACGTTCGAAAGCATTAATCCTCCCAACGAGGCCGCCATTTGAAAATGACGATAGCGGGCTATCGTGTACGAAATATAATAAGGTTTCGGCCCGTTAGGAAGAACTAAAGCTGCCTTGTTACGTTCCTGTTCGGAGCGCATCGCGGCAAAAATAACATCATCCGGATTATTCTCTTTCACCACCTCCGGTTTCGGGGAAGGCAGGATCGGGGCAATATCACGAGCCTGCGCCCGACGTTGCGTTTCGATCTTACTCACGAATATCGTGGGTGAGGATGCCGTCACGGGCACCCATCCCGACTCCGCACCGCAAACGCCCGTGAAAACGCTGGGTTTGTCTCCGGCAGCCGCGATATTGGAGAACATGGACAACGGGGTTCCGATCAGGTCCACCCCCCGCACCAACTGATCCGGGCGACCGTCCACGAACACCCGGTACACTTCCAAGGGAGTCACGTTGAAGGAGTTCAGACTTCCGCCCTCACCCGTGTACGTGAAACCGCTTGTCACGGTCCGGAAATAGTAACCATACTCTTTCCCTTGTTTTTGAGCCTCCGCCACCAACATAGCCCGAAGTTCATCCTCCGTGTAAGGGTGAGTGGTCTCTATGATCAAGTTGGATTGCCGGGAAACGGGGTCTCCCCCGCCGGAAGTACGACCGTGGCCGTTACTTGACGGGAAGCCATCCAGCGGAACCCGACTCATCAAGAACTCTTTCAACACGCCATTCACCACGTTATCCACCCGGCGAGCTTTCACTCCCTCGTCATCATACACGTAATGACCGTATAAATCGGTATCGGCATAGCTTTTCAACAAAGGCGCACAATACACTTGAAATTCAACAGGCAGCACTTGCTCTCCCACCATCTTCTTGAAGGTTTGACCGCCCGATTTCAAGCGATGGCCTTCCAGACGGTGACCAAAGATCTCGTGAAAGAACACCCCACTGGCAGGGCCGGACAGGATAGCGGGACCCGTGTAAGGATCGGCCACCGGGGCATCGCGCAACGCCAGCAAGCGTTTGATCATGTCCCGTGCATCCGCGATCATCCGGTCATTATCCGGTAAGTCATCGGGCGTGTAAGCAAAATAGTCCCTGTTCAAGGGCAGTTCCATCCCGTCAGCCGCTTTCAAGGAGGCCATCAACATCACCCGGGTAGCAATCCGGTTCTGTACCACCACGCTCCCCTCGCTGTTCACGAAATAGGTGCGCAATACCTGAAAACTAAAACTGGCTGATCCCTCGCTTAACTCGGGGCAGGTTTTGAACACGGCGGAAACCTCGTTCAGGCGCTGTTCCCAAGCCCGCTTAATATCCATTTTCTGTCTCCCGGCAGCCAAGGGAGCCTCGTAATAACGTTCCATGGGAGCATCAGAGAAACACGGGGCTTTATCCTCATCAGCCACGCTCACCGTGGCCCGGGTCTTCGCCTGATCGTACATATTACGGGCGAACTCGTAACGTTTCAACGTTTCCCGCCAAATCGCTTCCCGGATCGCATCCGTGGCATCATCATCCAAGGGTAAAACGACCCCTCGCGCTCCTTGCGCGTTAGGTCCGGCAAACCCTCCCTGCATATTATACTTGAAATTATCCAGATCCGGACTGCCCAACCGGACTTGTGGCACCAATGTCCTCATACGATTCTCGTTAGAGGTAGTCACGGCCCCGAATGAACTCACGACCGTTATCGTGCGGTCGTCCATCGCCCGTAAGTTCATGTAATAGGGAACACTTTCCTGTTTTTTCAGTTGCTCCATGCTATACGCCAGCTCCCGTTTCATCAGTTGCAGGAGACGATCCTCCTGCTCTTGAGCGAAAGCCCCGGAAAAACACAACAAGAGTATCCCGCTAAAAAAGAGTTTGGTAAAATGATTGATTTTTAGCATATCGATCTATTTGTAGGGGCCATCCGAAAAGCTCTATCTGTCGCGAAACAAACTCCTCCGGCCTTCGGCCACCTCCTCTATGAACAGAGGAGGAGCTGCTAACTCTTACCAAAGACGGTAAGTAGCTCAACTCTCCCTCTGTTTATAGAGGGAGTACCCCGAAGGGGGGAGGGAGTTAAAAAAACAACTTTCCAGACTCCCCCTTTTTAATGATTCATCAAAATTGCTCAAGCGAGCATATCGAGATACCGTCCTCTACTTCAACTTAAAGAGAAGAATATCCCCCAAAGCAATCGCACAGTTTCCACCCGGGTCTGAACCGTCCTGTAAGGTAAACTTGATGTAGCGTACCTGCCGGGAACCTTCCGGGAATTTCAACAAAGTAACTTCTCCCGATCCGCGTCCCAATTCATTGGTTTCAAAATAAGTGACATTCTGCCAATGACCTCCGTCCGTGGACACTTGAATGGAAATCTGAGAAGGCATGATGTATTGCATCCGCCTATCCATCATCGGGTGATACAGGGGTTGTGCAATCTTTATCCCGCTAATCTCTGTTTCCTCCAACAATTCCATAGCCATCTCGTACTTACGAGGCATCGTATTAGACGTGGTTGTCCATGTTGTTTGATAATTATCATCCAACAAAGCATCCAAAACAGCATAAAGATCCGAAGGAGAACAATTAACCTTACTCCCGTTGTCATACGTTTTCAAGGCCTCCGGTGCAATCAATTCCATCTCGGGAAGCGGGGAGTATCCCATGTATTCCATATATGGAGGTTCTTCCGTCTCGAAATAGGGTATATTCCAGCCACCATACCATTCGATTTTCAATCCCAAGACATCCGGTTCACTTGCCTTATCCAAAACTTGAAGACTCCTCTCTATATCACTTCGCAACACGGGATGATCATAATCCGTCGAATATTTATACTTCGAGTCCAGATAACGGTTTTTCGCAAATATCAATTTTTTCAGATTCGGGCAATACAACACGTCCTCGAAAGTTTCCATATCGTAATCAAATTCCAACTCGGTCACCCCTTCTACAAATTTCTCAAATTCCGCTTCCTGCTCTTTCGTTTTAGTCGAATAACCATAACGACGCTCGATAGCATTGACAAATCCTGAACTGAAAATCTTCGTACGGTTCAGAGCCAACGGATCAAATTCAATCAGATCCGGACAACCTTCCACCCTTCCTTTCCGAAGTACATAGACCGTATCCGTCGGGTTCATGCTCACGTCATCAATCGTGATAAAAGCGTTGTAACTCGTTTCCTTATCAAACGTGTAATATTGAATATCACCCTGTGTATTCTTGTATTGCAACTTGATCTCATCAATATTCTCGTTCCACTGGTCGGAGAAGAAAATCAACTTATTTTTCAAGAAATAGGGTTTCACGACCCCTCTCGTGAATGCCAACATAATCTCGTGTTCCCTCGTGTAAGGACGCCCATAGGTCGTTTCCATCAAAGACTCGTTCCCCTCACCGTCCACAGCACAAATATCGAACCGGTACGTCCCGTTTTTCAAATTTTTCAACTCGTAGGACTCGGCCGTACTCGGAAGAAATATCGTATCTCCCAAGTTCTCACATGACCATATCACCTTGATTTTATCAACGGTAGCATCCGTCCCGTTTATCCATTCCAAAAGTAACCGTTCCCAACCGGGAGTGGCATGAACCTCTGTACATTTTGCCACGTAACGGATCTTTCCGTCCCCGGCATAATCGCTATACGTATCTTCCAAGCTTTCACCGCACCCCACTAACAACGCAGCAGCCGCAAATAGATTTATGATATATTTTCTCATTCTCATAGCTTAATCCTTTTTCACATAAACTTCCAGTTCCTGTAACGTAAAATACTCTTGCAAATTACGATTTATCCCGTCTTCCTTCGACACGTCAAACGTGTCGTGTACCAGCACTTTCAAGTAACGATACTTGTTGTTCACAGGAGGGAATTGAATATCCACGTAAATCGGGTCTCTCGTTTCCAGATCTTCCACGTCCTTAGGAGCCAACGTAAGATCCGTTGTAAGACGTGACCAACGTTTTTGTACAGCCTCACGCTTGGGATCCTGATTTAACTGTCCTAAGAAAACCCATCCTTCGTCATCCGGATCCGAAGATGTGTTATTACCATATACCGATATTCGACACGGCACCTTGTCTTCGTAAGAACCAATCCACACGTTCCCCCAAGTGGCAGGACTAACTGCATGATTACCAAGCATAGGATAAAGACAATAAATACGGATCCACGCCGGAATTTTCTCTTCCCTCAAGTCAAGAACCATCGGTTTTTCGTAAGCGTAAGGACCGGCAAGATAAGCTCCATAAACTTCCGTCCCCGTACGTGCATCCTTGTCTTCATAAGCAGAAGCGATCAAACGCTCCACACCTTTCAATTCCCCGTCAAACAGATATTCCACTCCCGTCTTGGCCTTAGCACTTTCCCTTGACATACCGAAATCATTGAAATCGTTCGCAGACATCTGCCATTGTTCTGTCCGGAAAGCATCAATGTCCGGATAAATTTCCTGTCTTACACGGAAACCGTGAAAATCCTCCGTGCGGACAATGACGGTATTCTTCGTTCTTTCTTGTTTCTGTATAAAATTAAGCGTGTCTCCTTTTTGCGTAATCGGGAAACTACTCATCAGAATCGTGTCTTCCTTCTGTGTCAGTGGATTTGTTCCCAAGTAAAAAACATGAACCATCCCGGTAACTATTGAAGGACTCTTGTAAATCACCTGAAAACCGTTCCACGAAGCTCTTACGTTCAGATCTTCGAAAAAAGACCAAGGCGCACTGTCCAGCGTTGAAAATTGATATTCCACCGCTGCCGATTCTTCGCTATTCTTGTTAACGAAAGAGATCCAAGCATTGATTCCCTCCTGACTTCTGGTGAAACCGTCTAACAACACCGAGTCACCACTATATCCACAGGCTTTTAATACATCCAATCCTTGCCAGTCCTTGTAACGGATATTCATGGCAAAGATGTCACTGTCATTCGGCAGACTGTAATGCATCATCGCCCCACCTGCAACCGGAGTAAACTTAATTTCCAGTCCTTCCGTCGATGGTTCGAAAACCGAATCATCGTCCTCGCAGGCAAACAAAGCGAACACAAATAATAATAAGAAAATGGTATTTTTCATCATTCTATCTTTTTTAAGGATTAAAATTTACAATCTACAATCGTAAATCCATCAATTATCTACCACCCCATCCCGGGTTCTGCACCATTCCAGAAATCAGAATCTCTTCTGCATCAAACGGATCAAGATAATCTCGCGGGGCAATAAACTTATTGCTGCTCCACACCACAACCGGACCCGTCTCATAGTTGTAGAACGCCTGATCTGTGGTTCCAATAACATTCCAACCATATTGTTTTTCGTTCATCGTCTGATGAGCTGTCAGCCAACGGCGAAGATCCCAGTAACGATGCCCCTCAAAAGCGAACTCAATACCATACTCTTGATGAATAATATCCCGCATTCCGACTTTTGTGGTTACTTTTGTCGGATTGTTGGAATAATTTCCCCAAGCCTCCCTTACAGGCAAAATTCCGGCACGTTCGCGAACCTTATCCAGTGGATCATACACCCGGCTATCCGGCTGATCCAAGTATTCATTCCAAGCCTCTGCCTGCATCAAGTAGACTTCGGCCAAACGAATAATGGCAGCAGTCTCATTTCCTTGCAGATTATTGGAATATCCCAAAGTATTGTACCACGAGAACAAATGTTTTTTCAACCAGTAACCGTTAATGTTTTGCCATGAATTACTGACAATAAAGTCATATTGCGTTCCCCATGGTTCTTCTCCCTTGTGAGCCCGCACAAGCAAGTTATAATCTTTGTCAGCCGTGTTCGTCCCACGCTGCCAGTACATCCGGTCTCCGGCGATAGAGGCATAGAATCGGGGCTCTCGACGAAGATGAAGATTCACCACGTCGGTATTCATCGGGATGACACCCTCGTACACGGGACTACTCTCTGACCCCAATTTATAGCGATTATTATAACTCCATGTAATATCAGCGTCAATAGGTAACCCGTTCGACGTGTAGTACATTTCCACCATCTTCATGGATGGAGAGAGGCAACCTAACGCCTGAGAATCAAAATTATCATCATCACCAACCAACCGCGGCAGGAAAAATTGGTGAAATGTAGACGGGTATTTCCATTCTAACAAATATTCTGAATTGGTGAAACGAGAAAATGTCATAGTCTCTATATCAGACATTTTATTCAACAAATCAGTCTTTTTCACGGTTGTTCCCGAGATCAAAGCCCGTCCACCTTCTTCACACATTTCAGCCGCTTTATCGGCAGCTTCTGCGGCTAATAACCATTTATTCCGATCATAAGTGGAATTAAAAAGCAATTCCCCATCCTTGTTCTTGAAGTCGGAATAAAATGCATTCCCGTTGAAAAGAGGAGAGGCAGCATAAAGCAGCACTTTTGCTTTCAGCGCATACACCGCTTCAAGGCTGAACGTATGGCCGTAATTGGATATTCTTTGACTATGTTTGGGCACGTATTCCATGGACTCATCCAACAAATTAATGATCTCCTTGAAACAAGTGTCCACATGTTGACGAGGTAATTGGTAATCTTTCACCGGCAAATCTACCGGCATATTCTGTGGAATCAAACAAATAGGCCCATAACGACGCACTAATTCGAAATAGACATACGCTTTCACTGCTTTCACGTCTGCCTTCCACCAGTTGCGATCTTCCTCGCTCATATTGTAGGTATGGTCTACATTTTCAAGGAAAATATTACAGTTGCGAATAACAACATACATCCTGTACCAGATTGACCCGTAAGGATTCTGAGACATCTGAAGACCATCAGCGATCTTTAGCCCATCGAGATTATACAGAGTTGAATTATACAACGCCTGACAAGTTACAAATTCATCCGCTCCAAGATAAGCCGTATTAACCCTAAAATCGGCAAATATACGGTTCAACTCGGAGTAAAGCCCTTTCCACCAATTCTCAACTTTCGTGCGCTGCTCAAAAAGTGATTCAATCGTTTCAATGTCTTTCTCCGGCACCATGTCAAGGTAATTACACCCGGGAAGCAGAAGAATGCCACAAAGTATTGATAATAAATATTTTTTCATTGCTACATATATTTAAATTAGAAACTCAGGTTCAATCCAACCGACCAAGTACGCTGGATCGGATAATTAAAACCATCGTCCCCCAATTCCACGTCCCATATTTTGAAGTTCGTGATTAAGAAGGGGTTGTTGACACGAGCGTAAAATTTCACGCTTTGCATTTTCAACCTGCGCAAAAACTCTTGTGGAAGATTATAAGCCAGTTCAATAGAGGTACAACGTAGGAAACTACATTCTCGCATGAAATAGGTTGACCTTCTTTGTTCTGATCCTGTCCATGCTTCCTGCGGGTTATGCACGGTGATCGATTGCGTGGAAAGACGTGGCCAGAAAGGACGTTCCTTCATGTTATCGGCACTCCAGTGATCATCATAAATAGCCTTCAACATGGCCCGGTTATCCACGAACGGGCTAATTTTCGTGGGACTCATAAAGAAAGCCCGTTTCCCAGATCCTTGGAAAGCAAAGCTAAATTCGATGTTCTTGAAGTTGAAGAATCCACTAAACCCGTAGATTACCCGAGGAGTAGTCGGGAACCCAATGTACGTGGCATCATTCACATCGATCACGCCATCCTCGTTTATATCACGGTAGCGGATATCCCCCGGCATGATGTCACCTCCTTGGGTAGGCGAATTATTGATCTCCGCTTGATCGCGGAAAAGACCTTCGGCAATGTAACCAATCTGTTGTGACAGTTCATGTCCCTCTCTCCGCTGCCATGCCGGTTTACTCGTCGCTTCCTCGATCTTCCTGTAAGTAGCCTTGCTATACGTGAACGTACCGTTCAAAATCATCCAAAGATCCGGCGTAAAGGCATGTTGTACTTTACCTGAAAGATCAATACCCCGAGAGCGAGCCTTACCCACGTTACCTAATTGTGGTTTTTCCAATCCGGTAGTAGACGGCATCGTGTAGCGATAGTCCAAGATATTATGACGAACTTCTTGATAAATGTCGGCATTAAGCTCCACGATTCCTCCAAAGAACTTGGTTTCGATACCAATATTGCTTTGTTCAGCGATTTCCCACGTAAGTTTTTCATTGGGATAAGAAGCAACATAAGGTCTCGTCAAGGAGTTTCCACTAGGAGAAGGATCTAGACCACTATCATTATCCAACAACGGTAGGTGAGTAAAGCGAGGGGATTTAATTACACCATCATTTCCAACCTTACCCCACGAGAAACGGAATTTCAAGAAAGAAAGCCAATGAGCTGTGTGATCGGCAAGAAATCTCTCCTTGGAAGCAATCCAAGCACCACCTAATGCGGGGAAAAAACCAAATTGGTGATCTTTAGCAAAACGTTCAGACCCGTTATACCCGAAACTGGCCTCCGCAAAATATTTGTCCCTAAACCCGTAGGTCCCGCGCATGGACAAACCCAAATTCCGATTCGGGATACCATCTAACACGGATGCGGTTTGAGATGTGGTAGTCTCTTGGGCATTCAACACAACTGTCAAGCTGGTCTGATGTTCACCCCAAGCTGCCACGTGCAAACCCCGTACCTCGTAACTCATCTGCGTGGATTGAGCGCTATTGGTATGTTGAGGATCAGTATCTTTTGCCAATGTCCTTGAGGCTTCAGTACTATTCAAAGCATTCAACTGATGTACTCCAGTTTCAAAATCATAGTTTTTCAGAGAATACATATAAGGTTGTGTTTTATAAGCATTCGCATAGTACCCGGTTTGATTTATCGAAACGGAAGCTCGTAATTCCAAACCCTTGAGAAGAGTCGAAAGATTATGTATATACTCCGCACGAGCCACAGCCGAGTAGCGACGACGATCCTTGTATCCCTGATGCAATATCAAATAAGGATTTACAGTCTGTTGATCCACGGCACCAAAACGAAGATGCGGCCAGTTAGATGATTCATCGGCAGGGTAAGTCGGGGCAAAATCTACCGGAGAGGCATTAAATGCCAAGTAATAAGCCTCCGAAACATCAGCATAAGGGCCACGGTATTTATCCAAATTTGCTGAAGTGTTTATATTCAAACGAATCCCGGCACTCAAGTCGATATTCAGGTTCGTACGGAAAGAAAAAGTATTGTTTTCAATATTACATTTGAACTGGTTCAGACGGTCGGTTTTCAACATACCCTCATCCCGCACATAGTTAACAGAAGCATAATACTGCACCAATCGAGAACCTCCCCGCATATTTAACCCGGCACGGTGATTGATGGAATAATCGTGGAACATGATGTTGTACCAGTCGTTCGCCGGATACACCCAAGAAGGATAGGATGGAGAACCGGTACGTTCAATGCGTTCCACACTATATTGCGGGGTGGCATCCGGGTTACGAGCCAATAACGCTTGATTGTACATTTTCATGTAATTGATAGGGTCTACCACCTCGATCTCCCTTGTCGGCATACTCAATACTGCCTCGTAACGAACAGAAGTGTAAACACTACCTTCCTGTCCTTTTTTCGTGGTAATCAAGATTACCCCGTTTGCCCCGCGGGCTCCGTACATGGCGGTTGCCGATGCATCTTTCATCACACTGAAAGTCTCGATGTCTTCCGGTGTCATACGGGAAAGATCCAGCTTAGACGACTCTACCCCGTCAATCAAGATCAAAGGGTCAATATTGGCATCCGTTTGGAAAGAAGTAATACCACGAATGTAGAATTTGGTATTCATTTCTTCTTCCGTTAACGCCCCGGGAATACCTCCCGTTTGCCATCCCACGATACCGGCAATTTTTCCGGCAAACTGGGAAGTCAAGTCACTACTTGAAGATTTCAAGGTTCTCGCATCCACGGTGGTAATAGCCGAAACCACACTCTCTTTCTTTTGCTCCCCGAAAGCCACAACGGTTACCTCCTCGATATTTTCGGCCGTGGGATTCAAACGAACGTTTAATTTCGTTTTCCCTTTAAGCGGCACTACCTCTGTCTTGTAACCAATGAAGGAAATCCGCAAGGCATCCTCCGGTCGGGTGTTGATCGTGTAACGTCCCTCGGCATCCGTGGCCACCCCTTGGGTTGTTCCTTGGATAAGCACCGTGGCCCCGGGAATAGGATTTCCTTTTTCATCCACGACCCGTCCGGTCACGGCTACCAACTGTACCGGTTTTGCCTCCTTAACCACGATCACGACCCGATTCTTTTCGAGAACATAATCGTATGGACTGTCTTTCAACAACGTCTTCAAGGCCTCGTCCACGGTAACATCTTTTACTTCCAACGTGAAGTGTCGGTTTTTATCTACCGCCCCGTTACTTTGAAAACCGTAATCAATACCCGTCTGGCGGTTAATTTCGGCAAGAATGGTTTCCAGCGTGGCATTTTTCATCGAAATGGTTACTTTCTTCTGGATGACCTGAAACACACAAGATGTCGCCCCGTACGTGTCCCTAGGTATAGCTCCTAGTGTTGTAAATACCAAGAATATATACAACACAATTTTTTTAGCGATAGAGATACCGCCCATGTGATTTTTTTGCATAAATTTGTCGTACTTATTTAATTAAATAGTAAATTCGCTTTACTGTTTGATGGTCGCTATGGATAAAGGCTCAATTTTATACGATAGCGATTTTACCCTAAATTATCCTGCCTAGCGGGATAATTTTTTTACTTGTTGTTTTTTACTTCACGATGTAATGCCCCCTTTCTTTTATAAATTTACAATCCGTCATTTCTTCAAGGAATTGAATCACCTCGTCAATCGGAGTCTCTTTACTCAAATTCATGGTTATTTCAATCCGGGCCAGTTCCGTCCGGGCTTCAAACTCGACCCCGTACCAAGTTGAAATATCTTCCAGCACGAGATCCAAAGGCTTGTCCCGATAGCGGAACACGTTATTCAGCCACGCCGTGGCATATTGCACGTCCACACGTTCCACTTTAATATCACCGGACCCCACGTTATAAGCGACCTGTTCTCCGGGGATGACTTGAATCTCGTCACGACCGGGAGATTTAAAACCAATCTTCCCCTCGATCAACACGGTCTCGACCGTCTTTTGAGAACGTCCCTTCACGTTAAACCGAGTCCCGTAAACCCGGATTTTAGAACCGTCAATATTGACCTCGAACGGTTGCCCCGACTTCGTCACGTTAAAATAAGCCTCTCCCGACAATTCCACCTCCCGCAAATCCCCGACAAACTCTTCCGGGTATTTCAAACGACTCCCGGCATTCAGCGTTACTTCCGTCCCGTCGGCAAGCGTCACGTTATACGTGAACCCGGCAGGGATGATCAGAGTGTTGTACGCAATTTCGCGAGCAGTCCTTGCCGTATCATACATGATATGGTTATTCGCAATCTGAATGTTCGATTTCTGAACAACGGAATCCATCTTTTTCCCTTTCAGATTCAAACTATTCCCGTCCGCCAGAATCAATGTCGGCACGGCAAAATCGTTATCCATCTTGATCACGCTGACCACTTTTGTCACCTCAGGCACCTCTTCCTTTTCACGTACCCACAACGAGGCAAACACGAGCCCACAACACAGCACCGCCGCCACGGAACTCCCGCTCCAAATGATCCGACGGCGCATTCTCACACGACGCAGCCGCCGATCGAATCGCACCCCCGCAGCCTCAACCTCTTCATCCGAAGGGATTTTCACGTTATCCAGCATTTCTTCTATATCTTTTTCTGTCTTCATATCTACATCTTTTTACACATATATAAACTGAAACAGGAAAAACTACCGTAGAAAAGTGTTTTTTTTCAAAAAAGATTTACATTTGCACAAATAAACCTATATTGGATGTATGTCAAAACAGGACGATATAATCCTTTTGGAATCTTTTAATCGGCGAAACCCGAAAGCCTTTAGTATCGTTTATCGAATGATATATAGAGAATTATACCTATACGCAACCCACATTTTCAACCCGTTGAATCTTCCGGCAGAAGACGTTATCCAAGATATTTTCACCGATATATGGCTCCGGGAATCCGTCCAATTCTCGTCGATCCCTTACATCAAAACATTTTGCTTTATCGCGTTGAAGAATGCCTACAAGAATAAAATTAAGCATCTGGGATACCAGCAACGTTTCGAACTGGAGAGCAAAGTCGAAAACGAATTTTCGGAAGACATCGAGCAAGTGGAACTATTCCATTCCTTGTACGAATCACTAAAATTCCTACCCGACGACTACGCCACGGTTATCCGCATGTACCTCGAAGGCTGGAAACCCGAAGAAATCGCCACACAACTGGGCCTCGCCCTCCAAACCGTCTACAACAAACGCCGGGAGGCGATTCTTATTTTACGGAAACATATGGTGAAGTAATAAACAAGGAATAGTCATAATCTAATGATTGGCTTAATTTAGTTTTGAGATAACTTTTAAAATAACGCATTCTCTTATTTTATTTTTTAGCTAAGAACTAAAATAAGAGATTCTTTATTCTATATTTGTATGAAAAATTAAAATAAAGATGTGATGAAAAATTTTCAATCTGGTACTCATATCAATCAAGGTTATTATAAAAGTTTTCAACCCAATTTTATCAATAAAGTATGGATATTAGATGACATGGAAATTATCACCCTTTTAAGTAAGGCTGATAGGATGCTTGGACGATTAGATATGTACTCAGAACACGTTCCTAATATTGATTTATTTATTAGCATGCACGTGATGAAAGAAGCAACACAATCGTCTAAGATAGAAGGGACACAAACAAATATAGAAGAGGCTCTTTTAGCAAAAGAAGATGTCCCCTTGGATAAAAGAGATGACTGGATGGAAGTTCATAATTATATCAATGCCATGAACGAGGCTATTAAAATGTTAGAAAAACTTCCTTTTTCTTCCCGATTAATACGGAATGTCCACAAAGTGTTACTTGCCGGAGTACGTGGAGAACACAAACAACCCGGAGAATTTAGAAAAAGTCAAAACTGGATAGGAGGTTCATCAATCAATGATGCCATATTTATTCCACCCGTACACACCTCGATCCCCGATTTAATGAACGATATTGACGAGTTTGTACATAGCGACAAATTGTTCCCTGAATTATTAAAAATTGCACTGATCCATTATCAATTTGAAACAATTCACCCATTTTTAGATGGAAATGGGAGAACAGGACGATTGATGATTACTCTTTATCTAGTAAGTAAAGGTATTCTTAAACGTCCGATTTTGTATTTATCTGATTATCTAGAAAAACATAGAAATTCTTACTATACAAATTTAACACGAGCAAGGGTAGAAAATGATATTATTGGTTGGTTCCGATTCTTTTTGATAGGGATTATTGAAACTGCAGAAAATGGAGTGAAGACTTTCGAGAACATTTTATGCTTACAAAAAGAGAACGAGGAAAAAATCAAATCATTAGGTAGTCGTTCTGCAAATGCATTAAAAGTATTAACAGAATTGTATAAAAGGCCCGTTGCTAGTGCTAATTGGATTGCAAAAATTGCGGAAATTAGTATTGCATCTGCTTATAAACTGATTCGCAGTTTAGAAGAAATTGGCATTTTATCTGAAGTAACAGGAGGAAAACGAGGACGAATTTATATATTAAAAAAATATGTTGATATATTCAATACATAATCCTTGTAAAATACAAGACTTAGAATTTGACCTCACATCGTTCCCTGAGACATATTAAAGATCGTCCAAAACACCAAATCATGACAGAAGAAGAAAACAAACAACGGATGCACGATCTATTGGTAGAGATCGAAACCTTGGAAAAAGATGGTTTCCCCATCAAGCAACAATGTACCGAGGCTATCGCCTGTCTCGAAAGAGCCCATGAAATGTTTGTCCAAAGAGCTACAAACGAAGGATATAGCTTACAGGATTATCGCTTAGGTGAAATAGAAATAAAGCAATACTCAGCCATGAAGCAGATGGCTATAAAAGGAGGACTCCCCCACGAACAATATGACCACCGTATCCGGGAAGTACGAGTCCGGCTATTCGGAGAACAAATGGTAAAAGACAATTTTGATTGACTTCATCAGCTCCCCGGAGAACCCCAACAAGGAGCTGATGATTTTTGCAACGCCTATTCTTCAACAATCTCTACTTTCAGACGATCCGGTTTTTCTTCGGTGATTTGCAGTTTCGTACCTTTAATTGCTACGCGAATCGCATCCCGGATACTCATTTTACCTTTCACGGCATTTACTCTCACGCTACCCGTCTTTGCCAAATCCGTCTCGATAAAACATCCCGTGGCATGAGCCAAAGCCTGTGCCGTTTCATCGAATCGCTGTGCCGGAATATCATACGGGATTTCGGTAATCGTATCCAGACATCCCCGACAGGGATGACGTAATGAATCTATACCCGTCGCTCTCAACGTATCGGTATTAGCCGACCTCAACCCGGCCGTGACCGTAGATTTTGTTTCCGCATTCCCAGAAGCCTCGTTTTTTGTCTTATCCTTACAACCAAAGAATAATAATGTTCCAGCAACTAAAAGAATGAATAAATTTACTCGTTTCATTGTATTTACATTAAAAAATCAATCACTAAATCATCTAATCTTCCTGTTAATTCCGATTTATACTACAAATGTAATACGGAATTAGAGGAAAATGGTCGCATCAATTTCAAAAAATCATATATAAATTTTTCTCATTCCGCCAAAAATAAGGTTGCAGGCAGGGTCTGTTCATTCCCATCCATATCCCGAACCGTAACCGTCTTGGCCTTAACCATCCCGATAAACACGTCAATATTGGGTATCCCGGGGGGTACTTTATTGGTCGGTTTACCGTCAAGAGCCGTCACCGTGTAGCCGGGGGCAATCTTTTCAAGGGCTTCCTTACCCCACACCGCCGTAATCTTGAGTTCCCCGTTAATCACGGCCGTGGTCACGGGACGTTGATCCCCTTCCCAAACGGCAGCACCCTCGTAGGCTGTAAAACTAAAACGTTTGTTCGGATAATCCAGTGTCAATTTACCGAGATCCGTGATTTTAAAACAAAGTAACAGGTAGTCAATGCCACCTGTATATACCGGGATTCCAGAAAAAACTCCGTTCCCGATATGACATTCTTTCAATTCACCCCGATACAATTTATCCATACCTACCCGTCCCCCAAGCATAAGCGTGGTAGTTCCCTGCCCCTCTTCCACGCTATCAATAAGCCCGGCAACTGTCCACTCCTCGAAACCTTTCACCGAAGGCAAACCAAAAGCCCCCATACTACTTCCACTATCAAATACCCCCGGAACATCGTATAACTCTTCCTTTCCACGCAATTTGAGTGCCAGCAAGGGAAGGCCATCCCATAGTTTCATCGGCATCCAATCTCCTTCCTCTCTGATAACCGATTTCTCGATCATGATGGTTTTCGTCTTCGCATCAAATGTTACGACAAAATCCGAAAAAGCATTAGCTCCCAAGATACCATCAACACCTATTGCACGAAGCCCCGGATTATTCCCGGGTAACACGATCGCTTCCAAGCTATCCGCTTTTACATCGCCGAAGACAAGCGAAGAAATTGTGGCATAAGACACATTCCCATCCATCCCCACGATATAGTTACTCGTCGAACGAAGAAACAATCCCGCCTCGCTAACCACCTTGTCCGAAATACAGGTCATTCCCGCCCCCGTGTCAAACAGGAAAGAGTATCCCCTACCATTTATGGACACGTTGACAACAGGTACACCATGAGAATCATTATAATTCAAGACCGAAGAAGTTACGATACTATCTTGCGTAGCAAGCGCCGCGTCAAGTAACAAAGGGTATAAACCCACGACTAAAAATAACAATACAGATTTGCTACATTTTTTACTTCTCCAAACCAAGTTCTTTGTTAACATCTTATTTCCCATATTTTTCTTTCATTTTTTGTCACTTCATATCTTTTACTTTTTTCTTTCTCATGATTACTTCTTCTATTTCACAGGAGCCAAATAATCTGCAGGACGAATGAGAAATCCCCACATAGAACCCAATTTATCTTGTTCTTCAAAACGATAATAACGAGTTTCATATATCCTATTCATCATCCGGTGATAGATTTTTATAACTTCCTTTTTCGTTAGTATATTAAACACGTTTTCAGACATCATAAGAGTACCACCAACAGCTTTTCCATCTCTATCAAAATAGACCTCAAAAACCAAAAGGCCAAATTCTTCTTTATCTTGGAGAATTTTTTGTACTTCTTTTACGCTCCCCTTACTCCAACTAAAAATGAGAGAATTCAATTCTCTTTCCCTCTCTTTAAGGAGAGTATCATCCTTCACAGAAGGTGCTAATTTTTCAAAGCCATATTGCAAGAATTTTCCCCCGACATAATACATAAATGTACTATCTCCCCAATGTTTAGTCAAGACCTTCTCTATTTTCACCTCTCGATCTACTTCCTGTGCATTCAAACAAATAGAGAAACATAATAAAGCGAACAAACTTATAATTAACTTCATAATTTTCAATATTATATATTAATAGTAATACATCTCAATTATCCAAGGAATAAAACTCGCATTAGATTGCCCACCCTCACCCTTCCATTTCGAAGAAAACATAAAAATCCTCTAGGAAGATAATTGAAAGAAAACTAATAACAAACACACTCTCAGCACCTGTTCATCAATTATAGCCTAAACCTTCCCTCTTTCCACTCCTTCTCTTTCCACTCCTTCCACTTCTTCTCACGTTCTTCCCGTATCTCTCTCAACTCCTGCCACTCGAAATTTTTCAATTCTTCTAAAAATTCTATCTCGCTGCCCATATCTACCATACACCGGATGCGAGTCGAATCCGGTGACAGATCATCCCATTTATAAAATTCCTTGTTTGAAGCCAAGATTTCCTCCACTACTGGCAAGGGCATTTTGTGTTTCATTATAGCATTATACATCTTTTTCAAATGCTTTTCCGTTATCTTATCACGTATTTCTTTACTGACATAAAAAAATACGGTTATAATATTTCCATGCCCATCAAGAACAAACTCTAACATCAAACCTCGATAAGTATTAAAAAGCCGACGAGGCCCAAACATGGGACGCGCTAGACCGGGCTCACACTTTTTAATAAACGGACGAATTTCTCGAGGAAGCACCGACCAACTCAACCAGTCCAACCACGCACTTTCCAAAGATTGCGAACGTATCACAATATAATGTCTGAATTTCTCTTTCGAGATCAATTGGTCATACCCTTCCACTCGATAGACACAACTATCTTTGCTTTCAATCCACGCTGTATCTTTCATCAAAACAAATTTCTGGGCTGAAAGGTGCTGCATTGCAAACAAAACAATCACCAAAAAAAATATTTTCCTCATATCTCTTTTTATCTAATTAATACCATACAAACGGCCACAAGCTAAAAATTAAAGACGGGGTACCATTAGGAGAATATTCAGTCCCCGTGTAAGCCTTAAATTTCTCTGCAAAACGATTAAATTCTGATACAAACTCTTCCTTACTAATCGCCCGTTCATAGACCCTACATAAAAAATTGATATAATCCATAACGAGAACCGTATCATCCACTCCATACAGGAACACACTCTCAACACCTGTTCATCAATTATAGCCTAAACCTTCCCTCTTTCCACTCCTTCTCTTCCCACTCCTTCCACTTCTTCTCACGTTCTTCCCGTATCTCTCTCAACTCCTGCCACTCGAAATTTTTCAATTCTTCTAAAAATTCTATCTCGCTGCCCATATCTACCATACACCGGATGCGAGTCGAATCCGGTGACAGATCATCCCATTTATAAAATTCCTTGTTTGAAGCCAAGATTTCCTCCACTACTGGCAAGGGCATTTTGTGTTTCATTATAGCATTATACATCTTTTTCAAATGCTTTTCCGTTATCTTATCACGTATTTCTTTACTGACATAAAAAAATACGGTTATAATATTTCCATGCCCATCAAGAACAAACTCTAACATCAAACCTCGATAAGTATTAAAAAGCCGACGAGGCCCAAACATGGGACGCGCTAGACCGGGCTCACACTTTTTAATAAACGGACGAATTTCTCGAGGAAGCACCGACCAACTCAACCAGTCCAACCACGCACTTTCCAAAGATTGCGAACGTATCACAATATAATGTCTGAATTTCTCTTTCGAGATCAATTGGTCATACCCTTCCACTCGATAGACACAACTATCTTTGCTTTCAATCCACGCTGTATCTTTCATCAAAACAAATTTCTGGGCTGAAAGGTGCTGCATTGCAAACAAAACAATCACCAAAAAAAATATTTTCCTCATATCTCTTTTTATCTAATTAATACCATACAAACGGCCACAAGCTAAAAATTAAAGACGGGGTACCATTAGGAGAATATTCAGTCCCCGTGTAAGCCTTAAATTTCTCTGCAAAACGATTAAATTCTGATACAAACTCTTCCTTACTAATCGCCCGTTCATAGACCCTACATAAAAAATTGATATAATCCATAACGAGAACCGTATCCTTCACTCCATACAGGAAATGTAATTTACTCGCATCAGGGATCGCCCCCTGTTTTAGCCAAGCTTCAGCCATACTTATATCCATTATAAGGTATGCTTCAAATTCAATATTACGTTTAAAATCCGGTCGCATATAAGCCGAACCGCCACATAAACCGAATTGCAACTGATGTATCATTTCATGAATAATTATAGAAGGATCACCTAAAACTCGCTTTTCTTTTATCCTGATCACCCCGTCATTCCAATCTGCATATCCTTCTTTTATTTCCCCTGTTTTAGCTAAAATTATCCTCATCCTTGTGTTTTTCAAATTCACAAGTGCGCGAATAACATCTCTTAACCGGGGAAATTCGATATTAACTACATTACAAATACTCTCACACATACGCACGAGATCCTCCTTCGGTATGCCCGGATCACTATTTATTATATCAAATAATGACAAGACCATACTCAACGAGACTTCCTCCGATTCGTAATAGAAAGGACTCTCATTTTCAATCGTTTCTTCTTCTGTTATATAATTTCCGTCATCGTAACATCCCACCAAGAAGACGGCTGACAATAGAATCCATATAAATCCTTTTCAAACACTCTTTCGTAACCATAAATTTTTTACACTCGTTGCATCAATTCTATTGTATCGATCGCATAATCGTGTTCCCCGTCAAATTTATAGTAATTCGGATTCATCATAATCTCCATTGCCCGCCGATAAAGCTCTTGTAGCATTTTGTTAGGTAAATTCACGTACACGGATGATGACATCGTGAATGTTACCGTCTGGATTTTACCGTCCGAATCGCAATAAAAAGCTATCCAAAAACTACCTCCCCCCTTATCTGCCGCCTCCTTTAAAATTTCTTTCAACTCCGGGGTTAACAATTTTGCCGCACACGAATCCCTCCATTCCGATCGTTGTGCCACATCTCCATCTGTCGGTTCTGCAACCCGCTCTACGGTAAACCACTTACCGAACAACTTGTTAAACTGCCTGATTTTTATCTCGTACACGTCTCCTTGTTCATCAAGAGGGGTTGCCTCAAACTTTTGCGCATACACGCCAGAAATACAAAAATAGATACCTAACAGTATTATAATTCTTTTCATAACTAGAAATTTACATTTTCAATTATTTAGATTTCAGTAGTTCCTCTATCTTTTTTGCCAATTCTTTCCCGCGAAGATTCTTAGCTACAATCCGATTGTTCTCGTCCAATAGTAACGTAAAAGGTATACTCCGTACACCATATATCCGGGCAATCTCCGAAGCCTGTCCTTTCAGGTCGGAACCGTTCAACCAAGGCAACCCATCCTCCATAATCGCCTGTACCCATTTAGATTTGTTATCATCCAAAGATACCCCCAATACTTCCAAGCCTTTATCATGATACTTCTTGTACAACCGGATCACGTTAGGATTTTCTGCCCGACAGGGACCACACCAAGATGCCCAGAAATCCACTAACTTCGCCTTGGCTTTAATTCCGTGCAACGAAATCGGCTTCCCTTCAGGACTATTCACCGTAAAATCCGGAGCCACTTTATCAACTGCCACTCGTCCGAGTTCCGACAATTGGGCGGCAATAATTCTCCCATAGACAGAACTCTTGGCTTGTTCACCCAATAAGTTATACAATTCCTGCAACTGTTCAACAGGGGCCTGCAACCCACAAGTCAACACGATATACGCGGCGGTGCTGGTATTCGCGTTTTCTTTCACGATCTCTGTTTGCCGTTTTTGCATATCCTGCATGAACTTCTGTGCTTGCCCGGAAAGAGCCTGAACCCGCATCTGGTTCGCATCCTCGTAGGCTGTCTTCATGTCAGATTGCAACTTTTGCTGTTGCTTTTTGGCCTCTCTTTGCAGCGCATTGAATTGATTAAAAACAGCTTGTTCCGTTCCACCTTCCACCTCAATAGATTCCGCACCAATCTGTATTGAATAATCTGTATTCTCCAGCATTAACGGGATCATCCCCTGACGATCGGATGTCATGATCGTTGCCATCACGGGTTCCGGAACCTGTCCTTTAAATTCAAGATTCCCTTCCTTTAGTATCGATACTCCCAACACATTTACTGTCCCGTTCAGATTGGGAACGACCAAATAAAAAGTATCTTGTTGCAATTGCCCCAAATTACCCGTAATGTGGTAACCTTTTTGAGCATTGCATAGCCCCAAAAGGGCCATGCAAGCTATAAATAACATAATTCTTTTCATAATTATCCTATTATCATTATTCACTAAAGGCGACAAAATCAGCCAAGATTATGCCAAAATTCGCATAATAAGCCTGATCGCTCACGGTTATTTTGACATACCTGATTTCTTTAGGCTGTTTCATACGAAGTAACGTGATCTCCCCCGCCGTATTCCCAATCTCGTTATCTTCATCAAAAGTAGCCCCTTCCCAAGATGCTTGATCTTTTGACACTAACACTTTCAGAAGGTTCGGACGGAAATTATGTTTCGTGTCCCATGGACTACTGATCGGGCTCGTCGCATCCTGCGCCACTTTAAATCCGGAAACGGTCTCCACCTTCCCCAAATCGATAAGCAATTCATGCTGCCGGAAAGAATTTATCTGCTGAGGATTCCATATCGTCGCCTGATTATTATCCAATAAAAATTCAGGATGAGCATTATACCCAGTCTGATCGGAAGGTAAAACCGTTATTCCCGCAGCCGTAAAATAGTGCAAGGTGGCAGGCACTTCCGAATGTCCTTGTTCTTTCAACACAGACAATGGATTCGGGAAATAATGCTTGTTATATCTCTCCACTTCCACTCCTTGCAATTCATGAAGCGCTTCCAAGGCAAACCGACTGGCTGCCGTATCCGCCAACACGCTCTGCTTAACAGCATCCTTATAGGCCTCGTATAAATACCGGTTCTTACCCAACACCACTTTTTTCAAGTTCGGGAAATAAAACAAGTCTTCCAATGTGGACAAGTCATAATCAAACTCCAACACCTCTACCGTGTTAATAAAGTTTTCATCCAATTCGTCAATGAAATAATGAGTTTGAATCTCCCGAACAAAATCACTATTAAACACCCGCTGATGTACATCTAACGGCAGGGAATTAAAAACAATATCCACTCCGGGAAGTTCTTGCAACTGCCCTTTCCGCTCCACCGCTACCTCCTTGTTTACATCAATGTTATCCACCACGTAATACCTTTGTTTCAGAATACTGTCCGTATCCGTCAATTCCAAGGTAACAAGCTCGTTCGGATTTGATTTCTTATAATACCGAAGGCTTGCTGCCGCTAAGGTATTTTGCCAGCGGTCAAAATAGAGAACCAGTTTATCCTCTCCCAACGGAAAGCATTTCGTCACAACCGGGGTAAACCCGTTCAACGCTTCATGCGCCATGGAAAACGGTCGCCCATAAGCCTCGGCCCCCAAAGAACGCCTTCCTTCTTTATCCACGGCATACACACGAAACGTGTATGTCACGTTACCCAAATTTTTAATTGTACAACTTTCCATATCTTTCGTCAAAAGCGAGTCTCCGGTCTGCTCTCCACCAACCCACTCTATCAAAATATTTTCCCGATTCGGGTCCAACGTATTTTTCCAAGAAACAACAACACTCTCCCATCCCAATTTCAACGAAACATCCGTACATTTTCCCGTGTAACGAATCCGACCATTACCCGCATACTCCTCCCACGTATCTTCTTGGTCTTCACACCCGGCAAAGATTCCGGCAAAGATTGCCGTCAAAACAATGATTATATATATTCTCTTCATAATTCATCTATTTATTATTTCCCGTATACTTCAACCTCATGCAAAGTCACCCGTTCCGTGGTATTCTCATAATATTGATTCGGTATTTTCTTGAAAACACTGTTAAATTCAACTTTGAAATACCTGTAGGGAGGATTATCAACAGAAAAATTAACCGTAAGGTAACATGGTTCAACGGCTTCCAGTTCACTGGTTGTCTTTATTTTCGTGGAATTGTCAACATCACCAGCACGTTGTATCCATGGAACCGCCGCTGTCAGCGACTGATAGAAATTACCCACTTTGACCCAAGAATTGTTATCATCTTTATCATTAGAGGCATATATCGTGACATCATTAGGCAACATCGTTCCATAACAGGTTACGAAAACAGACGGTTTTGTCATAGTATTCAGATTTAACATCCCGTACATTCTAATACTGGACACTTGCTTGGGTTCCTTAATATCCAAAATAAAATATTTCGGGGCATCCGGCTTATTCACCGCATAGGGGAGGGTTACAAAAGAATACATATTCGCCGGAGACAGCGTGTTACCCCAAGATTCTTGAAAAGCCAATTTCCGGGACCCTTTTACATCGCCATCAAAAAGATACTTCCAACCAACCATAAATCCTTGGTTATCGTTCTCCACGGACAAAGAGAACGGGTCTAACCATTCGAAATTCGATGGATCCAATTTTTCCACGTTATACGAGGCAATTCCCTCGTATATTTTCTGCATGGCCACATTTCCCCTGAAATCTTCCGTCTTCACGACAACCGTATTCATGTCTCTTTTTTGAGCCAAAGAATAATATTTCACATTCTCCCCGGCCTCAATGGCAAAAGTCTCCAGTAAAAGGGTATCTAATTCCTTTGTCATCGGATTTGTCCCGATAAAAAACACGTTACAAAGTCCGGTAGCCGCACCGGGAACTTTATATTTCACCTGGAATCCATCCCAATAAGGCAGCACTTCTATATTGTTAAAGAAAGCCACCGGACCGGAATCCTGCGTGTTGAAAGTAAACTCCATCGCTTTCGATGCCTCGTTACTCTGATTCAACAATGACACCCGTACCGGCACGTTATTTCGAGCCTCGTTAAACCCGTCAAGTACGAGAGAATCATAAGCATACGAGGCGATCTTGATCATTTTCTTTCCCTTATAATCTTCATACTCTGCTCTAACGGCAAAAATATCTGTATTTTCAGGTAAGGTGTAACGCATGATAGCCCCTCCCGGAATGGCCTCGAACGAAACATTTTCCTGGGGAATCGAAGCGTCAAAATAGGAATCGTTGTCCTCACAGGCAAACAATCCGAATATCAGTAATAATATCAAAATTGTATTTTTCATCATTCTATTTTTAAAAGATTAAAATCTACAATCAAAATCGTAAATCTAAAATTCATTTACCATCCGGGATTCTGCACGTATCCGGCAATCATAGCTTCTTCCGCCTTTATCGGGAAAAGATAATCCCGCGGAGCCACGAACTTCGCCTTATCCCATACAACCACCGGACCTTCGAAGTTATTATAGAACGTACGGGCATTCTCCCCCAAAACATTCCATCCCAAAAGTTTGTCATTCAATTCCAGATGAGCCAATTTCCAACGCCGCAAATCCCAGAACCGATGGCCCTCAAAAGCAAATTCTACAAAATTTTCCTGTTGAATAATCTCTCTCATTCCTTCTTTTGTCTCGATCTTATGTGGTTGAGAGGAATGTTCCTTCCAAGCAATTTCCACGTCGGGAATACCGGCACGCCTACGCACTTTGTTTAAAGGTTCATACACCTTATCATCCGGTTTGCTCAAATACTCATTCCACGCCTCAGCCTGAATCAGATAAAGTTCTGCCAAACGGATCATCGGCCACCGACAATCGCCCAAACTACCGGTATTACTCGTATATTGATAAGTCTGTACCTCCGAACGAGAGAATTTCTTCACGTAATAACCGCACAAATTTTGCGGTTGAGAATACAACAAAAAAGACTCGTGAATTCCGAATGCCTCTCCCCGATAAGCTTGTACAAGCATATTCTTGTTCGCGGCAGGTCCGCGTTGCCAATAGCACCGATCGGCAGCCACGTTGGCATAGAAACGAGGCTCCCGTTTCAGATGTAGATTCAAAACATCCTCATTTAATGCCACAACATTCTGGTAATCATTGTTCACTTCCCGTCCCAATTTGTAACGATTGGCATAATCCCATTCCTTATCCATGTTCAAGGGAAGACCATTTTTGGTATAAAACATCTCAACCATCTTCATACTCGGAGCCACACATCCGGTCAATAACGCATCCCGATCCGAATGACCTTCGGGGAAAAGAGGTAATGTGAACATGATATACGAATTCATTACCGAAGCATTTCCGGTTAGGAAAACAGCTTCCTCGCCCTCGTAATTCGGTTCCCAGATAGACATTTCAATATCTCGCATCTGATTCAACAACTTGGTTGCCTTATTTCCTTCTCCCGTCTTTAACTTATATCCCTGTTGCTCACACATCTCCACCGCAGCGTCTGCAGCCTCGGCCGCCCGTTTCCATTTTTCAGGATCATATTCAGCACTAAACAACGGTTCTCCCTTTTTCCCCTTAAAATTCACGTAATACTCATTCCCATTAAAAAGAGGTGATGCTTGATAAAGTAATACACGAGCTTTCAATGCCATCGCACCTTCCTTACTCAAGAAAAGTTTATGAGAAATCAATCTTTCTTTACCATATAACAAATCCGGAATCGCCTCATCCAATAAACGAACGATTTCATTAAAACAAGTATCCACGTGCGAGCGAGGGATTTGCATTTCTGCCAAATCAGCATTCACGTCAATATTCTTCGGCACTAATACAATGGGGCCATAACGTCTCACCAATTCAAAATAATAAAAAGCTTTTACGGCTATCGCCTCTGCTTTCCAATTTCTCTTCTCGGCAGCTGTCAAATCGTACACATTATCAATATTGGAAATAAACGTATTCAACATCCGGATCGAATAATAAGTTGTTGTCCAAATGTTTCCTAACGGATCCTGACTCATTTGCAGGCCATCTGCAATATTAAATAATTTAGCGATATTGTTATCTCGAAAATAATTCCCTGTAACGAATTCATCCGCCCCGACAACTCCTGCATTACTACCAAACCCGGTGAAAAAAGATCCAGCCATAAACTCTGTAGCCTGAGTCAACCATATATCAGCACTCGCCCTACGTTCGAAAATGGATTCAAACGTCTCCACGTCCTTTTCCGGCACCTGATCCAGATAATCGTCACAAGCCGTAAAAGCCAATGCAACAATCGCAATAACAGATATAAAATATTTTCTCATAATCATGATACATTAAAAGTTTACATTCAAACCAACCGAATAGGTTTTTTGTATCGGATAATTAAATCCATTTCCTCCTAACTCCACATCCCAAAGATCAAAGTTCGAGATTAAGAACGGGTTATTGGCACGCACATACACCTTTAAGTTCTTCAATGCCAATTTACGTGACCACTTTTTTGGAAGATTATATCCTAATTCCAACGACGTACAACGCAAGAAACGGCACTCTTTCAAAAAATAGGTACTCATTCGGGTTTCTTTATCTGTTGTATAATCTTCCTGTGGATTGTGAGCCGTGATACTCTTTGTCGATAACCGGGGCCATAACGGTCTTTCCGCCTGATTATCCACAGACCAGTGATCCTTATAAATCGCCGTCAGCAAAGCATGATTCCCATAAAAAGGAGAGATCGCTGCCGGATTAATAAAGAATCCTCGCTGTCCGGACCCTTGGAAAGCAAAACTGAATTCCAGTCCTTTGTAATTGATAAAACCATTAAATCCGTAAATGATACGGGGCGTTGTCGGAAAACCGATATGCACAGCATCTTTCACATCTATCACGCCATCGTCATTAATATCCCGGTAACGAATATCTCCCGGCATTAAATCTCCACCTTGAACCGGAGAGTTGTCGATCTCCATCTGGTCACGGAACAACCCCTCGGCAATATAACCGACCTGTTGCGAAATGTCGTGTCCCTTTTTCCATTGCCACTCCGGCTTATCGGCAGCTTCTTCGATTTCCCGATAGGTTGCTTTACTATAGGTAAACGTACCATTTAGAATTACCCAAAGATCCGAATTGAAAGCATGCTGAATCTTACCCGCAAAATCAAGCCCGCGAGATCGAACTTTACCAATATTATCCAATGGTTGGAGTCCCAGTCCCATCGCTTCCGGAATAACCGTACGGTTAGCCAACACGTTATGACGAACTTGTTGATAGATATCAACCGTAGCCTCAAACAAGCCATTAAAAAACTTGGTTTCAAGTCCCAGATTCGCCTGTTCTGCAATTTCCCAAGTCACATCATTATTTTGATAACCGGTGATTCTATATCTCGAAATCTGTCCTAATCCCGGGCGGAACGAACCAGACGGTTGATCTTGCCCTATGCTCGGAAGATGCACGAAACGCGGGGTATTAATGATACCATCATTCCCGACTTTTCCATAAGATAATCTCAGTTTCAAAAATGACAACCATTTAGACGAACTCAATAAAAACGGCTCCTTGGAAACAACCCATGCACCTCCAACCGAAGGGAAGAATCCCATCCGATGATCCTTCGCAAAACGTTCTGAACCATTATAACCGAAACTACCTTCAAGATAATACCGTTCCTTGTATCCGTATGAAAGACGCATGGATAACCCTAGATTACGTCGACGGATACCGTCCAATACGCTATTGGGAGTAGACTGAAGGGACTCTTGTCCGGATAACACGGCCAAATAAGAAGTCGTGTGGTCTTTCCATGCCGCCGTGTGCAGAATCTTAATATTATAAGCCAGCTGATTCGATCCGGTTGTTGTTCCATTCCCCTTGGATAAAGTTCTTTTTCCCTCATCCGGATTTAATGCTTCTAAAGTATGTTTACCAGTAACATGATCATAATCTAACAAACTATAGTAGAAAGGCGTTGTCATGTATGGATTGGAATAATAACCGGCTTGACTGAAAGAAACATCTCCCCGGAATTCAAGTCCTTTCAACAGAAAAGAGAGATTCTGGATGTATTCCAAACGGTTTATCGTGGAAAAACGGCTCCGATCCACGTATCCCCGCTGGATCAAGGCGTACGGATTCTCGCTATCCCGCGACTTTCCAAAACGTAAATGCGGCCAATTGTACGTGTCATCAGCCGGGTAAGTCGGGGAAAAATCCACCGGATTAGCATAAAAAGCCAAAGAATAGGCTGTTTTTACATCTTCCAAAGGCCCATGGTAAGAATCGAGCGTGGTGAAAGAATTTACAACCAATTTAATGCCTTTACTCAAATCGATATTCAAATTCAACCGAAAAGAAGTATTATTATTCTTAATATTCACCTTAAATTGATTCAATCGGTCGGTCTTCAACATCCCTTCATCCCGGTTATGATTAACGGAAGCATAGTACTGAATCACTTTTGATCCCCCACGAATGTTAATTCCCATGTGATGGTTTATCGAGAAATTTTTGAACAAGACATCGTACCAGTCATTGGTCGGATAAACGAAATCAGGATATTTCTTACTTCCTGTTCTGGAAATTCGCTCTGCCGAATATTTAGGAGTGGCATTAGGATCTCGGCTCAACAGAGCTTGATTATACATTTCCATCCACGTGATCGGGTCCACGACATCAATCTCATCTGTCGGCATCGTTGCTATCGCCTCATAACGAACAGAAGTATAGACCGAACCTTCCTGCCCTTTCTTGGTCGTCACTATAATTACCCCGTTTGCCCCCCTAGCACCATACATCGCCGTGGCAGAAGCATCCTTCATCACACTAAACGTTTCAATATCCTCCGGATCAATACGGGCCAAATCCAACTTAGAGGCCTCCACCCCATCCAACAGAATCAGCGGATCAATATTTGCTCCCGATTGAAAAGAAGTAATACCGCGAATGTAAAACTTCGTATTCATTTCCTCCTCGGTCAAGGCTCCGGGAATACCTCCCTGTTGCCAACCAATCATACCGGCAATTTTCCCAGCAAACTGGGAGGTCAGATCACTATTGGAAGACTTCAACATGGAAGCATCCACTGTCGTAATGGCCGAAACCACACTCTCCTTTTTCTGCGTACCGAAAGCAACAACAGCAACCTCTTCGATATTTTCAACCGTTGGATTCAGTCGGACGTCGATTTTAGTCTTACCCTTGATTGGGATTACTTCATCCTTATAGCCGACGAAGGTAATCTTCAACACGTCATCTGGTTTGGCCTCGATTGAATACCGTCCTTCCATGTCCGAAGCGATACCCCGAGATGTTCCGTGAACAAGAATTGTAGCCCCGGGAATCGGGTTCCCATTCTCGTCAACGACCGTTCCCTTCACCATGATCAAGTCCTTCTGTTCTTCGGCAGTTTTATCTTTTTTTGTACTGATCAGGATTAAATCGCCCACGATCTGGTGGGAATACTTTGATCCTTTCAACAATACGGTCAAGGCAGAATCGACACTGACTTCCTTCACCTGAATCGAAAAACGTTCATTCGAAGTGGCATCCCGGTTATCGCGGAAGCCATAAGCCAAACCCGTTTGTCTTTTAATTTCCGATAGGATATTTACTAAAGTCCTGTCCTTCAAGTTTAAAGTAACCTTCTTTTGATCTTGTTGTTGTACTTCTATAAATTCAGAAGCAAAAAGCTGTTTCGGGCAACACAACGTCGAAATAAACAACAAAAATATACCGACGGCAATTTTATTTGCCCCTGTTTTGATGATTTCCACTTTCTTTTTCATAAATTTGTGAGAAATTAGATGTAACGTTTTTACTTACGTCGTAATGAATGAACAACGACCAAAGGTTTCTGACCTGAGAAATCGAACCTTTTGGTGATGTTTTAAAAGGGAATCTTCTCTAAGAAGATTCTCTTTTTTGGTAAATATGAATTTACTCTATATAATATGCACCTCCTTCTGTTTTGATAGGTTTGTCAATAATCAGTCCTAAAGCACGCACCACCCACTCGACGGTAGATGACTTGTCAAACTCCAACGAGAAGGTTTGTTTTTCTAACCCCGGGGCAAGTTGAATCTCTACCCCGTACCACTGGGCAATGTCAAAAACAATTTTATCTAACCTTGCCCCATTATATTTAAAACTATTTCCCAACCAACCGACGTAATCCGCCGGATCTACATTTTCAGCACGCACCAATGAATCCTTCATGGAATAAAATACCCGTTGATTGGGAGTAATCTTAGTTTCTTTACCATTCGCCGTCATACCAATGCTCCCTTCCACCAAAACCGCCTCGGATAATGCCAGCTTTTCACAATAAAACAGGTTAAATCGCGTTCCGTAGACTCTCACTCGTGTATTCCCGGCTTTCACGACAAAAGGCTTACCAGATTTCTTTACCTCAAAATATGCCTCCCCGGAAAACTCCACTTCCCGTAAAGAATCCCGAAATTCATTCGGAAATCTTAATTCACTACCGGCATTCAAGGTCACAACAGAACTATCGGCAAGTTTAACTTTATAGGTGAAACCCGCGGGAATAACAACCCGATTATAACGTATCGGTTTCTCGGCATCAATTATTTCTTCCGATAGCCCCGATTCCTTAACGATATACCCCACTTTCGCATCTTTCAAATCCAATGTCTCTAAAGATAAAATATCATGATCATTCTCCATGGTAATTAAAGTCGGCACTTTTATTTCGGTTAAAGCAATCGTGGGTATTTTCTTCTCCTCCGGTTTCTCTCCCCACGGCAACCATTGCGTCAAGGTAAAGAACACAAGTATTGCCGCAGCCACAGAGCCTCCTGCAGACCACCATACACGCACCATTCGTTTCTTACGCCCCCGTCTCTTTATCTCGGTCAACATTCTTTTAACCGATTCTTTCTTATCGATCTTCGACACTTCATGAACAGATTCCACCATCTCTTCAACCTTACCCGAAGACATTTTTTCCCCAATCTCTCCAACCTCCCGAAAAGCAAGCCCCTCTTTTATATTCTCGGATTGCTTTATCGCCTCTTCGGCCATCTCCAAATCCTTTTTCTCAATATCGTTTTCACGTTTCCTCATATTTTCTACAATAAACTTTATTAGCTTTTGTATATATATCAGTTTTCTCTCCCCATTTTTACCTGAGAAAATGAAAAAAATTACATTTAACAATGTTAAATATGAAATTCGAAACAAAAGAGGGTGCTTGATAAATATTATCCAATTACACAAAATCATATTTACATTTCAAAGTCTACCCGGAAATATCACTAACTTTGGCATAAAAATTAAGGCTATGGCAACTACAATTATATTCAATGCTTGCATCATCACCATGAATGACGACATGGAGGTGATCAAAAACGGTTCCATCCGGGTGGAAGACAACCAGATAAAAGAGATCAGGGAAGGAAAGATCGAATTTTCCAACGCGGAGTATTTCGATGCGGAAGGCATGATCGTGATGCCCGGATTTATCAATACACATACTCACGTCCCCATGACCATGTTACGCGGGTATGCCGATGATCTCCCTCTCCACACTTGGCTGAACGAGCATATTTTCCCGGCAGAGGCACGTATGGTGAACCCGGAAAACGTGGCAGTTGCCGCCCGCTTTGCTTTTATCGAGATGATCAAGTCGGGAACCACGTGTTTCAACGACATGTACTTCTTTGAAGACATCATCGCCTCGGAAGCCAAGAAAGCGGGTATCCGGGCCGTCGTGGGGGAGTCCCTGATCGACTTCCCGACGCCGAGTTTTCACACGGTCGACGAAGGGATAGCTCGCTGTGAATCCCTCGTTCAACAATGGTACGGGGACAGCTTGATTCATCCTACCGTTTGCGCCCATTCTCCCTATACCTGTTCAAAAGAGACGCTACAAAAAGCCAAAGTCCTCTCCGAGAAATACAATATTCCTCTCCACATCCATGTGGCAGAAACCCGTAAAGAAGTGGAAGACCTCACGGCACAAACCGGGATGGCTCCGGCCGAATACCTTTACTCGATCGGATTGCTGGACAGGAACGTGATCGCGGCCCATTCCGTCTGGCTGAACCCGAAAGAAATTGAATTATACGCCCGGACCCGCACGTCTGTTGCCCACTGTCCGAAAAGTAATCTAAAACTGGCCAGTGGTATCGCCGACACGGATACATACATGAAAGCGGGAATCAACGTCAGCATCGGAACCGACGGCACGGCAAGCAACAACACGCTGGATATGGTGGAAGAAATGCGCTTCGCGGCCCTCCTTCCCAAAGGCTCCCTCTACAACCCGGAAGCCGTCAACGCCCGAACGGCATTACGAATGGCCACGATCAACGGGGCAAAAGCTCTCGGTATTCATCATCTCACGGGTTCTCTTGAGATCGGAAAACGAGCCGACTTGATCGTGATTCATGCCGATGCCAGCAATATGCTCCCGATCTACGACGTGTATTCAGCCATCGTTTATGCATCCAACAGCAAAAACATCCGTTCCAGCATGGTAAACGGGAAATGGATTATGCGCAACCGGGAGCTTATGAATATCAATAAAACGGAAACCATAGAGTCCATGAAACACATCGTTAACAGCCAGATTGACAACCGGAAATGATGACATGGAAATGAGTTTTTCATTTTCGAATTTCCATTTTCAATTCTCAATTATATTCGTTAGTTTTGCAAACCTTTTTACAAAGAAAGGAGTTTATAAATATTATAAACCCAATTAGATATGGAAAATAAAAATTATGGAGGACTCGACAGCGAGTTTACGGCATACGAAACTGCCGAGATTGTAGTATTACCTGTACCTTATGACGGGACAAGCACGTGGTTGAAAGGGGCAGATAAAGGTCCCGATGCAATTCTTGAAGCATCGGCTAACATGGAACTCTACGATATTGAAACGGATTCCGAAGTATATACTCATGGTATCGCAACCTTGGAACCGGTGACAGAGGCCTCATCTCCGGAAGCCATGTCTCAGGAAGTTGAAAAACAAGTTGACAAGATATTAACCGACAAAAAGTTCCCGGTGATCTTGGGAGGAGAGCATTCCGTTAGTATCGGTGCATTCCGGGCTTTCGCCAAACACTATGAAAAGTTCTCTGTCCTGCAGTTGGATGCACATTCCGATATGCGCAGCGAATACGAGGGATCAACCCACAACCACGCTTGTGTCATGGCACGTGCCAAAGAAGTGGCAACCGTGGCCCAGGTAGGAATCAGAAGTTCCGCTATCGAGGAAAAAGAGAACATCATGCCGGATCGTATTTTCTACGCTCACGATTTACATGATGCCAAAGAAGGCAACAACTGGATGTACATGGTGTCCCAGAAATTACATGACAACGTGTATATCACGATTGACCTTGACGTTTTCGACCCGGCTATCCTTCCGGCTACAGGAACCCCGGAACCGGACGGACTCTATTACAGAGAAGTGCTGAACTTCCTGAAATTGATCAACGAACGTCACAACATTGTCGGTTTGGACGTGGTAGAACTTTGCCCCAACGAAGTCAACAAATCATCTGACTTTTTAGCTAGCAAACTAATCTACCAGATATTGAGCATAAAATATCAAAACCAATGAAATAATTTTAAATGACGAAATTGAGTCAATAAGGTCCTCATAATTGTACCTTATATTTTTAAGATAAATAGAATGGAAAAGAAAGATTTATTAAAAGACACTATCAAACACATCGACATCAAGTCGTATGACTCAACCCAATTGATCGACGCGATGCGCGATATGTCATTCACCTCTCGCGATACGGCCAGAGCAACCGATATTCTGATGATGATGGTCGGAGAGAAAGAGTGTACTAATATTCTTACCATTGCCGGAAGTACCAGTGCTGCCGGATGTATGCAGGTTTACGTGGATATGGTTCGTAACAAAATGGTTGACGTGGTTGTTTCTACCGGTGCGTCTATCATCGATATGGACTTATTCGAGGCCCTTGGTTACAAACACTACAAGGGACATCAGGATGTGCCTGACATGCAATTAAGAGAACTTTACATTGACCGTATTTACGATACGTTCATCGATGAAGAAGAATTACAGGCTTGCGACCACACAACTTACGAGATCGCTAACAATTTGGAGCCGCGTCCCTATTCATCACGCGAATTTATCTGGGAAATCGGTAAATGGTTACACGAAGGACACGCCGTGAAGAAAGACAGCTTGATCCAGACTTGCTACGAATGTGGAGTACCCATCTTCTGCCCCGCATTCTCTGATTGTAGTGCAGGATTCGGAATTGGTAAACACCAATGGGAACACCCCGACAAACACGTGTCGATCGACTCTGTAAAAGACTTTATCGAATTGACCCAGATCAAGATCAAGGCAGGAACAACCGGCTTGTTCATGGTAGGTGGTGGAACCCCGAAGAACTTCGCTCAAGACACCGTTGTTTGTGCTGAAATCCTCGGATTCGACGTACCGATGCACAAATACGCCATCCAGATCACCGTGGCCGATGTTCGCGACGGGGCTTGCTCTTCTTCTACCTTGAAAGAGGCTTGCTCTTGGGGTAAAGTTGACGTTACCTACGAACAAATGGTTTACGCTGAAGGAACCACCGTTATTCCCGCTATCGCAAGCTACGTTTACCACAACGGACCTTGGAAAGAGAGAGAATACAAAAACTGGAACAAATTATTCCAAAAATAATTACGACACGAGGGAAACGAAAGTTTCCCTCTTTCTTTTTTCCCCTCCTTACCGACAAACAGGTATATTACCAGTAACTTGCCTCGGGAATGCACTATACTCTCGTTAATATCTGAATCGTGAATTCATGATTCATCCACCACAAATGAACCAATCCCATCCGTCGACTTCTCGTTAAGTTCCCGTTGACTTCCCGTTAACTTACTAACGAGACTCCCTAGAGACTCCGGCACAAGTAACCGTCATCACCTCACTGTATTTCTACTCTTTCCTCCTTCGCAGGAAACGAGTCATTGAAATCGCTTGCTTATGGAAAATGAATAGCGGCAATGATACCCCGATAGCCAGCACGGCCAAAACAAAAGCGGTTGTCAATCCGTTGCGGAAAATCTCTACAATCAAGTTGGGGAGAATTTCCTCATCCTCCGTTCTCATGAAACGAATCAATGCCAAAATTGTCTTGTAAGCATACATTCCGGGAATCATGGGTAGCAATGAAGGGAAAGAAAAAACCTCTGCCGGGCAATGAATCAACCGGGCAAAATAAATACTGAACAAACCGATCGTGAACGAGGCACATAACGTGGAGGGGATTAACCCCAAGGCCGTGTGATTCAACAGGTAAAATCGAAGAGCGTGGCCCACGGCAGCCAACAATGCCGAAATAAGAATCGCTTTCCTCGGGGGATTGGAAATCACGGCAAAACCGATAGCCGCTATCGCCGCAAAAATTCCATCAAGCAATACAGATAATACTAAATCCCAGTTCATAGCGTATCCAATCCTAAAATTAATAATGTTACCGACAACCCCAATGCGATACAAATTATAAGTATCGCCGCATTCACCGCACGAGACATACCTATCAGCACATGACCTCCCAAAATATCAATAATCGAATTAATCAAAGGTACCCCGGGGATCAGATAAAGGACACTGGAAGCCAAAGCTATATCCGGGGTCTTACCCCAACCGAAATAGGTCCCGGCCGAGGCGATAAACGAGGCAATAAAAGCCGATACAACGAAAACGACCATATGATTTACGTGGCGATTCATCATCTCCTGCCGTACCCAAAAACCCACGCAAGTCGCGGCACAAACCAGCATCATGGCAATCCCGTCTCCCCCGAACAAGCGACAGAATGCCGCATTGGCCAAGGAAACCAAAACCAGCACCACCCAACGGGAAATGCGGGGTTCGTTCATCACCTCATGGTAATGAGCCGTTAACTCGCCCAACGACAGATGATGATCGTAAGCCTCCCAGCTCAAGGCACTTAACTCAGAAATCACTTGAAAGTTAATCGCCAAGGCAGGAATCTTTCGCACGTAAGTTCGCCGGATAGAATAATCTTCCGGGTGCTTGATCGTCATGGTAATATTTTTCTGAAAAATCGTCACGTCAATCCCATACCCAAACGACTCGGCAATACGGGAAACACTCCTCACGGCCCTCGCCGTGTGTACCCCGACTCCCATCATACTCGTGGTGTAATCCATCAAGAAATTCGAGAGTTCCTGAATATCAACCTTTCTTTCCATATTATTTAACTATCTACCCTAATTTTCCCCTCGTATTCGGGGCCGCAAATATACATCAAAATTCAAGAGAAAGTTGTATATTTACTCATCGAAACGGGAGATGGAAAACAGAAAAATTATTCATATCGACATGGACGCGTTCTACGCCTCTATCGAACAACGGGATCACCCGGAATACAGGGGAAAACCGCTTGTCGTGGGGCGTCCGGAGAAACGCGGGGTCGTGGCTGCCGCCAGCTACGAGGCTCGCCGTTATGGCATACGTTCTGCCATGTCGTCCATGAAAGCCAAACAGCTTTGTCCCGACCTCATTTTCGTTGGTTCTCACATGGAATACTATAAATCGGTATCCATGCAGATTCACGAAATATTCCACGAATACACGGACATGATCGAACCCCTTGCACTCGATGAGGCATTTCTAGACGTGACCAAGAACAAAAAAAACATCCCGTTAGCCGTCGATGTCGCCAGAGAAATCAAGAAAGAGATTAAAGAAAAACTAGGACTCGTGGCCTCCGCCGGGATCTCTTACAATAAATTCCTCGCCAAGATCGCGTCCGATTACAAGAAACCCGACGGGCTTTACACCATACATCCTGACCGGGCCCCCGCTTTTATCTCCAAACTCCCGATCGAGGCATTCTGGGGTATTGGCAAAGTCACAGCTCGTAAAATGCACTCACTAGGCATACACACGGGGGCTGACCTCAAGAAATGTACACTGACATTCCTTACCCGCAATTTCGGGAAAGCCGGTACCTTGTATCACGATTTTGCCAATGGCATCGATCCCAGAATGGTTACCCCCGAACGAATCCGTAAATCCGTAGGCTGTGAAAGTACCTTCGAGAATGACTTGACGAACTATATCGCTGTCATCATAGAACTGTACCACGTGACAACGGAATTAATTCTCCGACTAGAAAAGTCTGATTTCAAAGGACATACCCTAACCTTGAAAATCAAATTCCACGATTTTACCCAAAAGACACGTAGTGTCACTATGGCACACGAGTTACGAACAAAACAGGATATTCTTCCCTTAGCCAAAAAATTACTCAAAGATTTAGAATTTACGCAATTTAGAATACGCCTTCTAGGTCTCTCTGTATCAAATCCTTTCGAAGAATTAACCACCGATGATCCTTTGCAATTAAGAATTAATTTTGATTAATTATGAAACCTTTACGTTCATGTGCCGTATATAGGCATATATTTTGAATGTAATCATAGTGTAACCGAAACTTAATACATAAGTGACAAGGTTACGATGACAAAACGATACCTTTGTATCGGATTTCAAAAGAGACTTCGATTTTTTTTCATAAATTTGTTATTGGTATTTTGGGTCCCCGCTGAGACAGCGCGGACCATTTTTATTTTAGTATAAATCCTAACTTTTGTCTCCCTGTATTCGTATATAAAAGTGTGTATCGAAAATTAATCGATATAACAGAAATTTAACTACTAATTTTTTTGTATATAAAGAAAAGCCGATACCTTTGTATCGGATTTCAAGAAAAGACTTCAATTTTTTTTCATAAATTTGTTATTGGTTGCCTCCTGCTGTGACAGCACGAGGCTTTTTTTCTTTCACCGATGCTAAACTAGCAAATCTTTTTTTACCCGCAAACATTTGCGTAAAATTTAATAGTGTTAAAAATCAGATTTTTATTAACACGCTGATTATCTGACCAAGTAAAAACCACGTTAACATTTACACGACAGGAAATTTACAAAAAAAAAGATCGTGCCTGATTCATTTTAACAAATTCGGCACGACCTCTTTATTTTGTTATTATCTATCGAATTATTCCAAATAGGTATACCCGTACAGTCCGGAACGATAATTCGACAAGAATTCCCGTCCTTCTTCTGCCGAGATAATTCCCTTTTTCACGGAAGAAGTTACCCATACCTCTACCGTACGAGCCATTCTTTTCGGCATAAATTGAACGTACTCCAACACGTCAGCCACCGTCTCCCCTTCAATCACCTTGTCGATCACGTAATCGTCACCTTTCACTTTGATGTGGACGGCATTCGTGTCTCCGAACAGGTTATGCAGGTCACCAAGAATCTCTTGGTAGGCACCCACGAGGAATACCCCTAAATAATACGGTTCTTTATTATTCAACTCGTGTACCGGAAGATGGTACGAGAAATTACGCGTCGAGATAAAATTATCAATCTTCCCGTCAGAATCACAGGTAATATCTTGAATTGTTGCCGATTTAGTCGGTTGCTCGTTCAAACGAGAAATCGGTATAATCGGGAATATCTGGTCGATCGCCCATGAATCAGGCAAAGACTGGAATAACGAGAAATTACAGAAATATTTATCCGGCAACATCTTGGAGATTTTCTTCAACTCGTCCGGGGCATGTTTCGTGGCCACTGCCATGTCGTACACGTCTCTAGCCACGGACCAGAACAACCGTTCCACTTGCGCACGGGTGAACAAATCAATCAAGCCAAGATTAAACAAACCGAGAGCATCTTCCCGGATCTGCATGGCATCATGCCATGTCTCGATCAACCGGGGCTGATTCAAGTTCTCCCATAAATCATACAACTCTTTCACCAGCTCGTGAGCATTCTCGTCGATTTCCTCGTTTTCATCGAAAGCGGGCAAACTTGTACTGGCAAGTGCCTCGAAAATCAACACGGAGTGATGTGCCGTCAGAGAACGTCCCGACTCGGTGATAATATTCGGTTGCTCCAGATTATTCTTTTCGCAAGCATCTACCAACGCGGACACGGCATCATTCACGTACTCCTGAATCGAGTAGTTCATGCTGTTTCCGCTCGTGGCCGAGCGTGTTCCATCGTAGTCTACACCTAAGCCCCCGCCAATATCCACGAAATGTATATTGTATCCTAAATTCTTCAATTGCACGTAGAACTGAGAGGCTTCCTTCAACGCCGTCTTGATACGCCGTATATTAGTCACCTGACTACCGATATGGAAATGGATTAACTTCAAGCAATCCGTCATCTTGTTCTTTTCCAGAATATCCATGGCTTCCAGTAACTCGCTCGAATTTACCCCGAACTTACTGACATCTCCCCCGGACTCTTCCCACTTGCCACTCCCGGAACTAGCCAGTTTTATACGGATCCCGATATTCGGGCGAATTTTCAAGCGTTTGGAGATTGTCGCGATATTTCTCAATTCGTTCAGTTTCTCGACAACCAAGTATATATTTCGTCCCATCTTCTGGGCCAAAAGAGCCAACTCGATATAATTCTCGTCCTTGTAACCGTTACAGATGATCATCGCATCGTCGTCAATATCAATCGACAACACTGCGTGCAATTCCGGTTTCGAGCCTGCCTCAAGACCAATGTTATACTTGGTCCCGTGACTGACAATCTCTTCCACCACCGGGCGCATCTGGTTCACTTTAATAGGATAAATGATAAAATTTTTCCCCGTGTAACCATATTCCGTTGCCGCAGCTTGAAAACAACTAGAGATTTTCTCGATCCGGTTATCAAGGATGTCCGGGAACCTTAACAACACGGGAGCCGATACATCCCGCACCTGAAGTTCCTCCATCAATTCCTTGATGTCAATTTTCGGTCCTCCGACTTTCGGCGTTACTGTAACGTGTCCCTTCTCGTTAATCGAAAAATAGTTCAGCCCCCAACCGTTAATATTGTACAGTTCTGCTGAATCGTCAATACTCCATTTTCTCATTTTTATTCTATAAGCTCATTAAGATTGATTGTCCCGCAAAGCTACAATATATTTTCAATATTATACGCTTAATCACCTAGGATTTCACGATTTTAGCCATTAGATTTCATGCTCCCCGGCATCATGACAGGCAGAACAACAATCCCATCAAACGACCTTACATTTTCTGGATCTCCTGAATACCATCCCGATCTATCACCAAACGGTAGCGCTTGTACTCGACCTGCTCCCCATGTAGCAATTGTATCAAGAAATTAAGGTAATATATCTTATCTCCCATGATCGGGCCATAATCCGCCTCTCCCCTCGGCACGTATAGCTCGTAGTCCCGCTCATCCATTTTCTGAACGAAACTCCCCACGTTAAAACGCAATATCTCGTTCACCCCGGCAATATCGTACTGGCTATATTCGCCTAGCGCCTCCGGATCGAGCTGTACCCATTTCCGGTAAAGAATAATTTTCTCCCCGCCATTCCGATTATCCGCTTCCAACAAATCCGGACGGGCTCTTCGCTCGATAATCTCCTCCGGGACTTTCCTTTCCGAGATAAAATCCACCCCGTCCTTGATCCACCCGACCACTCTCTCGTTCATACTGATCGTTGTCTTCCGGTCAAAATAATTCTTCCCCAGCCGATGGGCAAAATAAAAACGCATCAACTCCTTAATCCGGTCCTTCAACATATAGCTCACCACCAAAGCCACGAACAACGGCATCGTGAAATTCCCGTATTTTTTCTGAAATGAAAAAGCTACCACCGTGGCAAATATCATGGAAAGTCCTGCCGCAATACTATAATATATCTGCTCCACCAGTACCCCATCTTTTTTCTTCGATGCCTTCAAGAACAAATCACTCTCCGCGTATTTCTTCAGCATCCCCCGCCGATAGATCACCGTCCGATTCCGATCCTTACTCTCCGGATCTGCCACGAGATAACCGTTCTGTTTCTTGTAATCAATCTCCGAATGTACCAAAGACAACAATAACTTCACCATCCGATCATAACATCCCGGATCCGTCGTCTTCAAGCCGTCCAGTAACTTGAACGTATGAAACTCCACCAAATTGGAAAGATACTCATCCCCGAAAGAGAAATAATTCAACGCCTCCCGGGGAATTCCCGGCACGTTAATAATGGACTTCAAATCCCGATACCGTTTCACGATCAATTGCACGTATTCAACATACCGATTGACCATCCCTTCCCGTTCACCACTTTCCACCTCATGATGAATCGTCTCTCCCGCCATCCCCCGAAGGGCACTTTTAAAAATGGATGTAAACATCTTGATCTGGTACTCGTAAGAGGCTAACGCATCCCTCGTCCCATCCGCCACCAAATGCAGGAACGCATCCTCCAAGAAAACGAAAGGCGTCCATTCGCCACTCGCAATCTCCTCCAACGTGTAGATCGGGGTGATCAAACGCACGTTGGACTTCACGTCCCGGTAAAAAGCCTCCTTGGGATAAGTCGAGGCATTAATATCCAAACTATGAGGTACGAAAAACCACGTGTTCATCCTGAACTCGTTCTCCTCCGTGTCCCTATCGACATGGTAACCAACCTTACATTCCACGGAGTACCGATCATGCAACTTAACCTGAATATCTATCATATCATAAAATCACAACGCAAGATACGAAAAAAAGTATAATGAAAACAAAGTACCTCAAGCTAAAAGAACTCCTTCTTACAGCAGAATATTCTATAATTTTGAACCGTTTCGCACGATCATTCGTTAATTCATCTATTTAGGTATAATTCATACTGAATTATTTGCTTCCTGTTTTTTTAATACATAACTTTGCTATACTATAAATTTAAAATAAAAGAGCATGAACAAGCAACAAATAATTAAAGCCGTGGCAGAAAAAACCGATATGCCACGAAAAGACATTGCAAAAGTATTTTCTTCTATTTTCGAGACTATTTTAGAATGCTTGGAAAAAGAAGAATCAGTACGGTTAATGAACTTTGGTAGCCTTACCGTAAAGACTTACAAACCACGAAAAGGCTATAATCCATCTTCGAAAATAGTTGTTCAACTCCCAGAAAGAAAAGCCATCCGTTTTAAATTGGCCAAACGTGCAGCTTTAAAAAAGCTAAAATAATAATTGACAATATACGACCACTGAATTCTTTTTCTTTATAAAACAAAGGATTCAGTGTTTACCCTTCCCCCTCTCAAAGAGCGTTTATTCGTTCCTTGTTGTTAACACACGCCCCATCATTCCAAAATATTTCAATAACATTTGCCTCGCATGAATATTATTCGTAGCTTTACGAATAGATAGTTTCCATTATAAAATCCTTTCAAAAATATAATCATGAAAGAATACAAAACATACGTACCGGTTGCACTTATCATCTTGATGTTCTTTTCTCTCATGATCTTTCACAAAGACATTGCCACCTACATCTCACAAAGTAAAATCGAACAATTATCCGACAACTCCAAGAAAAGCATCAGCGACACGATTGCACAAAAATACAACTATTACCATAACGGAAAGAGTTACGATTACACGTTCATTGAATTTGGTTCCACGGGCTGTCACTCTTGCCGCCAAATGGAAGAAGTCATGACAAAAATAAAAGCCGAATACAAGGGGAAAGTAAATGTAGTTTTTATAAACCTAATGGAACCAGAGAGCAAAAGATTCTTTGAATACTACGGTGTCGCCACAATTCCCACCCAAGTATTACTTGACAAGAAAGGGAAAGAGTTCTTCCGCCACACGGGTTTTTATTCAGCTGACGAACTATCGGCACACTTCACAGTGAAAAAGTAAACAAAGAAGATATAAACTCATTCATAAAAAAAACAGACGCCCTGATGATCAGAGCGTCTACATTTTTGGTCGAGATGACTGGACTTGAACCAGCGGCCTCCACGTCCCGAACGTGGCGCGCTACCAACTGCGCTACATCTCGTTTCCGTTTTGCGAGGGCAAAGATAATAAAAGTATCAATTATAATCACTATATTTGTAAAAAATTTTATTGTATAAAATATTTTTCTTCAGAATGGACTCAATTAGACAAAATAAGGTTGGCCGCTTAATCCAACGAGACCTAAGCGAAATGTTTCAGAAAGAGTGTAAAGAATTCACCGCAGGTGCCATGTTATCCGTTACAGCAGTGCGAGTTAGTCCGGATATGTCATACGCCAGAGTTTACCTTAGTATCTTCCCGTCGAACCTGACGGAAAAGGTACTGGAGAGCTTGGCAGAAAAAAACAAAAGCATCCGTTTTATCCTCGGAAAAAAGATCGGCAAGCAGACACGCATCATTCCGGAGCTTAAATTTTTCGTGGATGACAGCCTCGATTACATCGACAAAATCGATTCCCTGTTGAAACAATAGCCCGTATCCACGATGAATCTGTCGATATTCATTGCACGGAGATACCTGTTTTCAAAAAAGAAACAGAATGCCATAAACATCATTTCCATCATCAGCATGGTCGGTGTAGCGATTGGCACTACGGCTCTTATTGTCGTACTCTCCGTGTTCAACGGAATCGACACGCTCCTCACGGAAGCAACGGACAGTTTCACTCCGGATCTCACGATTTCCCCGACAAAAGGGAAATTCATCACGAAAGACTCCATTTTGATCGACCAACTGACCCAAATGCCGGAAGTCGCCTCCTGTGACCCCGTCGTGGAAGAAAATTCACTCGTAAAATTCGGCGACAAATTGGTTCCGGTGGTAGTGAAAGGGGTAGACTCGACTTATGCCGAACACGTGAATATACTCCCTTCCATTGTTAGTGGCATCTACTCGCTCGAAAAGGACGGTAAACCAGCCGTCGTCATGGGCTATGGCATCGCGGCTGCTTTAAAAATCAGATTAGGAACACTTTCTCCCGTTACATTCTACTATCCGGATCGAAAAGCGTCTTCCGCATCAAGCCCGGCACTAAACAGCCAGCAAATATACCCGCTCGGGATATTCTCCGCACAACAAGACATTGACGGTAAATACGTGATCACCGGAATAGAAACAGCAAGGGAGTTGTTCGGGGTTCCGGGACAAATCTCAAAAATAGAGATAAAATTAAAAGACCCCAATCAGATAGAATCATCAAAAGAAAAACTATCCGTCCAAATACAACCGACATACAAAGTCGAGAACAAATATGACTTGAACCGTTCCTTTTATGCCATGATGAAATCGGAAAAACTGGCCGTCTTCCTGATCTTGTTATTTATCCTGTTAATTGCCTCCTTCAATATCATCGGTTCCGTATCGATGCTAATTATTGACAAAAAAGAAGACATCGGGATTTATCAAGCTCTAGGGATGACCAAAGAAAAAATAATCTCGATTTTCAAGCTGGAAGGCAACCTGATTACCGGATTCGGAGCATTGATCGGTCTGGCATTAGGGACCATATTATGCCTGCTACAAGAATATTACGGGTTCATCACTCTCGGCAACGGGAGCTACATCGTCAGCGCTTACCCGGTGAAAGTCATCGCATCGGATATTCTGATTATCATGATCACGGTGATTGCTATCGGTTACCTAGCCTCGCATTTCCCGGTAAAATACCTCGTGAACAAAATCGTCAAATCATAAATAAGGATCACGCTATGTATAAACTTTTAACGCTCTCACTTTTATCCCTAACGCTCACCCTACTCCCCTTGACCTCGAAAAGTCAGGAGAAAGAGCCTGTTGTTTTAATCGAAACAAATATGGGAAACTTAAAAGCAAAACTATACAACGACACCCCCTTACACCGGGATAACTTTATCCGGCTGGCAAAATCCGGCCACTATAACGGGACATTGTTCTACCGTGTCGTTAAAAACTTCGTGGTACAGGGAGGCTCTTCCGACAGTCGAAATGCCATAGCCGGACAAGCTATCGGCTACGGTAAAGGGGTCACGATTGACGCGGAAATCAAACCACACCATTATCACAAAAAAGGAGCCTTAGCCGCACCCCGCCAACCGGACCGGGTAAATGTCTTCAAAGAATCGGATATCGCCCAATTCTATTTCGTGGTCGGTAAGAAATACACGCCGGAAGAACTGGACAAAATCGAGAAATCAATAAACGTCCCCATTAAAAGAGCCATCCAGAAAAAATATTATACCCCGGAGAAAAAAGCCATTCTTGACACCTTGAGGGCTCAAAAGAAAGTACCTGAATTCCGGGCTATCGCGGAAAAGATCAAATCAGACATCAATTTCGAATGGGAAAACAACACGGACAAGCTCTACATGGATGATGAAAAAAGAAAGGCATACACCACGATAGGCGGGATCCACCATTTGGATAAAGAGTACACGGTTTTCGGAGAACTGATCGAAGGTTTCGATGTACTGGATAAAATTGCCGCTCTTCCCACGGACAGGCAAGACCGCCCGTTCAAAGACGTCAGAATAATCAGTGTAAAAATAATAGAATAACATGATACCACGCAAATACTCCTTATTATGGAGGAATATCATCTGGGCAGGAGTAATCTTTTTCTTATGCGCTATTCCATCCGACTCGATTCCTGATCCGAAATTAAACATCCCCCACCTTGACAAGGTGGTACATTTCGGAATGTTCTTTATCATGTCGATATTCCTGTGCAGCGAACTCCGCTATCAGACTCGATTGTCTCTACGAAAAATCTATCTGATCGCCATCGGGTTCAGTTTCATCTACGGGGGACTTATCGAAGTCCTGCAATTCAAATATTTCAACCGGGGCGGAGACTGGTGGGATCTGTTTGCCGACGTTCTCGGGGGAGTGGCTGGTTGCCTGCTATACCCCACGGCGAAAAAACAGAAAGACAAGCTTGTTGATTATCTATACAAGAAACTAAAAAGCCGGAAAGAAGTATAACCACTCCGGGGAAAATCTCGTTCACTAAAATGGAATATAAAGATTCATAAATATGAAAACAATTACATTTAGAAACGGGGACCCAATGCCCCTCTTCGGGTTAGGAACCTATCAATCCAAGGCAAACGAACTACATGACGCCATCATTAGCGCGCTGAAAGACGGGTACAGGTTGATTGACTGTGCCGCCTATTATAAAAATGAAGAAATCATCGGGGCTGCCCTGCAAGAAACATTCACGTCCGGACTCGTGAAACGGGAAGAACTTTTCATCACATCCAAATTATGGAATAATAACCACGCCCCGGAACACGTGGAAGAGGCTCTTCGAAAGACTTTGCACGATCTCCGGCTGGACTACTTGGACCTGTACCTGATTCACTGGCCGATAGCACTGAAACACGACATTGAATACCCGCGACAAGCATCCGATTTACTTTCCCTCGAAGAATGTCCCCTCACGGAGACTTGGAAAGCGATGGAACAAATGCAGGCAAAAGGACTGTGCAGACATATCGGAGTCTCGAATTTCAGCATCCCGAAATTAAAAGAACTGATCGCCGTGGCGAAAAACAAGCCCGAAATGAATCAAGTAGAAATGCATCCTTACTTGCAACAAAATGAATTATTTCGATTCTGTCAGTCTGAAGGGATTTACTTGACGGCTTATTCCCCTCTCGGACGTAATTTGCCCATCAAAAACAAACCCGGCCTAACCAATGAACCGATCATTATCGATTTGGCAAAAAAATATAATTGCACACCGGCACAAATTATCATTGCTTGGGGAGTACAACGAGGGATCGTGATTATCCCAAAATCAGTTCACCCGGAACGAATCAAAGAAAACATTAAATCACTGGACATCAACATTTCGCCAGAGGACATGACCAAAATTGCCACCCTCGACTCACACACCCGGATGACCGACGGCTCGGCTTGGATTTTCCCCGACGGACCGTACACGATGAAAAATATTTGGGATGAAAAATGAAGTTCTCAAAAGAATTGAAATGTATGAGACTTTTTTATTAACTTTGTCCACCAAAGATTTCAAATTTTGAGAAGATGTTAGACAAGATTAAACAACTCAGTGCTGAAATAGCCGGTTTTCAGGCGAAGAGCCTAGAAGAAGTAGAACAGTTCAGAATCAAGCATTTAAGCAAGAAAGGAACAATCGCTGCTCTCTTTGATGATTTTAAAACCGTTCCCGCGGATCAGAAAAAAGCCATGGGACAGGAATTAAATGAATTGAAGAACACGGCTCTGGCAAAAATCAACGAGTTGAAAGAGTTACTTTCTAACGCGGAAGAAGATTTAAGCGGTATTGACTTGACGATGCCGGGAGATCCTTTAAAACTAGGAACCCGTCACCCGTTAGCTATCGTGAAAAACGAGATTCTGGCCATCTTCAATAAACTTGGATTCACCATTTCCGAGGGACCGGAAATCGAGGACGACTGGCATAACTTCTCCGCGTTGAACTTCCCGGAAGAACACCCGGCACGTGATATGCAGGATACATTCTTTATCAGTAAGAACCCGGACATCGTGCTACACACGCATACCTCATCCGTGCAAGTGCGAGACATGGAGGCTCATCGTCCCCCGATTCGGCTAGTTACTCCCGGAAGAGTATTCCGTAACGAGGCTATTTCGGCCCGGGCACATTGCATCTTCCACCAAATCGAAGCTCTTTACATCGACGAGAACGTTTCCTTCGCCGACTTAAAGCAAACCTTGACCTATTTCGCGAAAGAACTATTCGGACCGGACACGCAAATTCGTCTTCGTCCGTCATACTTCCCCTTCACGGAACCATCGGCAGAAATGGACGTATCGTGTACACTATGTCACGGAAAAGGTTGCAATGTTTGTAAAGGAACCGGATGGTTGGAAATCCTCGGGTGTGGAATGGTTGACCCCAATGTTTTGGAATTAAATGGTATAGACAAGGAAAAATATACCGGGTTCGCACTCGGTATGGGTATCGAGCGTATCACCATGCTAAAATACGGCATCAAGGATATACGTCTCTTTTTCGAAAACGACATCCGTTTCCTTGAACAGTTTTCGGCCGCAGGCAAATAATATATAAACACAACACAAGAGAGATGAGGATGTCGGTCACACGACTCCTCATTTTTTATTCTCAAACACCGGTTGCTATGAAGAATTTAGTCATTCTATTCCTGATCACCTTTTCATTCGGGGCTTTCGCTTGCTCTCCCGCCGATTCCGTGTACCGGAAAGATCAAACTTTGCTAAAACATTTCTTTGAATACGCCAATAAAAAGGAAATAGCTAAACTCCCGATCAACGAAAAAGTTGTCGCCATCGGACGCTATTTTCTCGAAACGCCTTACGTGGGAGGGACGTTGGACATCAATCCCCAAGAGAAGCTGGTTGTCAACCTGCGAGAATTTGACTGCGTGACTTTCGTCGATAATGTCATTGCCTTGGCACGCCTAGATAAATACGAAGAACAAAGTATTCCCCAATTCCAAAAGAATTTACAAGAGATTCGGTACCGGAACGGGAAGATCGTTGACTACACGTCACGCCTGCATTACTCTTCCGACTGGTTATACGAGATGACCTGCCTGAACCTTCTGGAAGACATCACGAAAGAAAAAGGAGGTATCCCCTTCCCCAACAAAGTATCCTTCATCTCCCAAAACTGGAAAAAGTACCCGGCACTAATACAGGATTCCACCCTCGTTACAAAAATAATTGATATTGAAAAGACTATTAACGGCAGGGCATATTACTATATTCCGAAAGAAAAAGTACTCCCTTTCGCAGGACAAATCAAAACCGGGGATATTATACTGATCACCACGAAGAAAAAAGGACTCGACACAGCCCACGTGGGCATTGCCATTGAAAATGAGGGGCAAATATACCTGCTCCACGCCTCGGTTTCCGACAAAAAAGTGTCCGTCACGACAGAAACACTCCCCGATTATTTGCAACGAATCACGTCACATTCCGGCATAATGATCGGGCGTCTCATCAATTTTAAATCTAATTAACATCCATAAAACTGCGCAATACGTATATTTGGTAGAATTATTGTTATAAACTTTTACAAGAACACAAAATGTGATCGTGGAAATTGAATAGAAACCTAAAACAACGGAATATGAGAAGAATATTTATCGGAACACTTGTTGTGTTGACCATTGCTTTAATTAACGGATGTGCTAACCGGAAAATCACCCGGGTAGACCCGAATGAAACCATCGACCTTAGCGGACGTTGGAATGATAGTGACTCACGGCTTGTTTCCGAAGAAATGATCGGCGACCTGCTTACCTCAGCTTGGATTCCAAGATACTTGAAAGCAAACGACAAACGCCCCGTGGTGGTAGTCGGCCTCGTGGAGAACAAAAGTCACGAGCATATTAACTCGGAAACCTTCATTAAGGACGTGGAAAAAGCAATTATCCGAGATGGTAACATCCGTTTGGTTGTTGCCGGAGAGAAGCGGAATGAACTTCGAAAAGAAAGAGCCGAGCAACAAGATTACGCATCACCGGAAACCACCAAAAAGTGGGGAAAAGAACTGGGTGCCAATTTCATCTTGCAAGGGACAATCAACAGCATCGTTGACTCGTACAAGAAACAAAAAGTCGTGACTTACCAGATCGACCTTCAACTCACGAACATCGAGACCAACGAGGTTGTCTGGATGGGTGACAAGAAGATCAAGAAACAAATCAGCGACCGGGTATTGTAATATAGAGACATTCAAGCGGATGAAAATATCGTTACCTTCTCCAACACTCCTTAATAAAAGGAAAAAATGCTCATGCATCACATCTCCCCTTCCCAAAGAAGGAGGCTTGGAGAAGGTAAATCATTCATTTTCAATTTTCAATTTTCAATTTTTAATTGTTCTTCTCGTTTTTCTTTTCTCCGGATGCGCCACTTGGTACCAGCGAACGGCAGATTTCCAAGCAGCCGTCAACACGGGAAACTTCGAGAAAGCAAACAAACTCCTAGATAAAGATAAAAAACAAGCCACGGGTAAAAACCGCATCCTCTATTATCTCAACAAAGGATACGTGGAATTCATGCTCGGCAATCCCACCAACAGCAATCAATACTTCGAGACCGCCGAGAACCTGATTGACGAGTATCACAGTAATGTCGGGGCTGAAGCCGCGGCATTGGTGACCAACCCGGAAGCACGCCCCTACCGACCGGAAGATTTCGAGGTCATCATGATTAACTTCTACAAGGCCTTGAACTACATTGATCTGAATGACATGGAAGGCGCCTTGGTCGAGGTTCGTAAAATCAACATCAAACTCAACCAGCTAAACGACAAGTATCCCGATAACAAGAACCGGTATCAACGAGATGCTTTCGCTCATCTACTAATGGGCCTGATCTACGATGCCACGGGAGATTACAACAATGCGTTTATCGCCTATCGAAATGCCTACGAGGTCTACCAGTCCGACTATATTAAAAACTTCGGTGTGAAAACCCCGGAACAACTAAAACAGGACTTGATGCGTACCGCCTATAATTGTGGTTTTACAGCTGAATTAAAACAATACGAGAAAGAATTCAACACGACATACACCCATTCCCCGACACCCACGGACGGGCAACTCGTGTTTTTCTGGCTAAACGGTATGGGGCCGGTAAAGGCAGAATGGAGCATAAATTTTGTCAAACAAAAAAGAGGAGACGGAGCGATTGTATTCCACAACGAATCCCTCGGACTTACCTTCCCTTTCTTCTTCGGCTCGGGATACAGTGATGATGAAAAACAAAGCATAGCCGATCTGCAAACCCTGCGTGTCGCGTTCCCCAAATACATGGAACGTCCCCCACTTTATGCCACTGGAACTCTCGTGACGGACAATCACTCGTACACGTTAGAACTTGCCGAAAACATCAATGAAATTGCATTCAAAACCTTACGGGACCGAATGGTACGGGAATTTTCAAATTCCCTCCTCCGGGTGGCTGCCAAAAAAGGACTGGAATACTCTGCCCGTAAGCAAAACGAATGGCTAGGCTTTGCCGTCGGTATCGCTAACAGCCTCACCGAAAAAGCCGATACCCGCAACTGGCAAACACTACCTTACTCGATTTCCTACACCCGACTGCCCCTATCTGCCGGTACCAATAACCTCACACTACGTCTGAATGCCCGAAACGGCTCCCAGCACACCGAACAATTCTCCATCGAAGGCGGAGGACGTAAAACCCGTTTTCACGTATTCCAAACAATGGATTCCAGACAATAATAAAACACCCCTCACCTTACGACCGTAAAATGAGGGGAGTCTAAATTATGGACTACAAAATTTATTTCTTCATAATCTCTCCGAAATACTTGTAGAATAATGGAATTGTCGTGATTCCGTTAAAGAATTGCTCCAACGGATAGTTCTCGTTCGGAGAATGGATAGCATCGGAACCCAACCCAAAGCCCATCAGTACGGACTTGATTCCCAGCACTTCCTCGAAAGTGGCAATAATTGGAATACTACCACCAGAACGAACCGGAACGGGTTGTTTTCCATACACTTCCTCGTATGCTTTCTCGGCAGCCTTATAAGCCGGGAGATCTATCGGGCACACGTAAGAAGGTCCGCCATGCAGGTAATCCACTTTCACCTTCACGTAATCCGGAGCGATAGACTCGAAATATTCCTTGAACAATTTCGCGATCTTCTCATGTTTCTGGTTCGGAACCAAACGGCAGCTAATCTTGGCATATGCTTTAGAAGGCAATACGGTCTTGGCACCTTCTCCCGTGTAACCACCCCAGATTCCACAAACATCGAATGTCGGACGAATGCCCGTACGTTCATTGGTCGTGAACCCTTCTTCGCCTTTCACCTCTTTAATATCTAGAGACTTCTTGTAATTTTCTAAATTGAAAGGAGCCTTGGCCATCTTCGCACGTTCCTCGGCAGTTACTTCCAACACGTCATCATAAAAACCGGGGATCGTGATATGTCCCTTTTCGTCTTGCATATCGGCAATCAACTTACACAACACGTTAATCGGGTTCGCCACCGCTCCCCCGAAAATACCGGAATGCAAATCAGCGTTCGGACCAGTAACCTCAACCTGCCAGTAAGCCAAACCTCTCAATCCCGTGGTAATTGAAGGAATATCACGGCCAATCATACTGGTATCGGAAACCAGAATCACATCAGCTTTCAACATATCCTTATGATCCCGGCAGAACTTGGGAAGACTCGGGGAACCGATTTCCTCTTCTCCCTCGATCATGAACTTCACGTTACAGTTCAATTTTCCGGATTTCATTAAATATTCAAACGCTTTCGCGTGCATGAAAGCCTGTCCTTTATCATCGTCAGCCCCGCGAGCCCAGATTTTACCATCTTTAATAACCGGCTCGAAAGGTTTCGTGTTCCACAACTCGATCGGGTCAACCGGCATCACGTCCATATGCCCGTACACCAACACCGTAGGAAGAGCCGGATCAATGATCTTCTCCCCGTAAGCAACCGGATTACCCTCTGTTTCATATACTTCTGCCCGGTCCGCTCCGGCAGCTAACATGATTTTCGTCCATTGTTCGGCACAACGATACATATCTGGCTTATGCTCAGACAATGAAGAGATTGAAGGAATGCGAATCAACTCGAATAACTCGTTCAGGAAACGTTCCTTGTTCTCTTCCACGTACTTTTTGATTTCTTCCATCTATTTGAAAATATATTAATTAATAAAATAAACATACCACACATAGTTACAAGTTGCAAGTTTACAGGTTACAAGTTAAGAAAACCAGTCTTATCATTGAACAGCAAGCTAGTCAACTTGTAACCTACGAACCTGTAACTTGAAACTGTTTCAACAACATCTTTGTTGGAACAAATATAACATTTTCGAGCGAAGAGATCAAACGGTTCGTGTAAAAAACACAACGATTACAACTTGTAACCTGCAAACCTGCAACTTGTAACTGTTCCACCAAATTCCTTTGGTGGAACAAAATAATTTCATACTTTTGCCAAGTGTTTCAACTAATGAATTAGATATGTCAAATCTTCCCGAAATTAAAGTTTTCGCCGGAGAGAATAGCCAATATATTGCAGAAAGTATTGCTAGTTCTCTAGGGCTGGAACTCGGTAAAAAAACGTTTACGAGATTTAGTGACGGAGAATTCGTCACCTCATTCGACGAAACGGTGAGAGGCGAACACGTGTTTATCGTGCAATCAACCTTCCCGCCCAGTGATAACCTCATGGAATTACTCTTGATGATCGATGCCGCCAAAAGAGCATCTGCCTACAAGGTAATCGCCGTAATCCCCTATTTCGGGTTCGCGCGTCAAGACCGGAAAGATAAACCGCGTGTCGCCATCGGGGCAAAACTAGTGGCTAATATGCTACAAGCAGCCGGAGTCGACCGAATTATCACCATGGATTTACACGCCGACCAAATTCAAGGATTCTTCGATGTTCCCGTGGATCACCTATACGGTTCTACCGTGTTGATTCCTTACATCAAATCTTTAGGATTACGTGATTTTGCCATTGCCTCCCCTGATATCGGTGGGGCCAAGAGAGCAAATTCCTGGGCAAAATACTTTGATTCAGGGTTGATCATCTGCCACAAAACCCGTATCCGGGCAAATGAAGTTGCCGACATGAAAGTGATCGGGGATGTAGAGGGCAAAAATATCATCGTTGTTGACGACATGATCGATACGGCCGGAACAATTTGCAAAGCAGCCGATATGCTTATGGACAATGGTGCTGCCAGCGTACGTGCCGTGGCCACCCATGCAGTCCTCTCCGGTAAGGCATACGAAAATATCGAGAAATCAAAACTGACGGAAGTAATCTTCACCGATTCCATTCCCCAGAAACAACCTTGCTCAAAAATTAAAGTATTACCGATCGCTCCCATGTTTGCCGACACGATCCGCAACATCTACGAGCATAAATCGATCAGTGATCACTTCCTCATGTAATTCATTCTCCATGATATAAAAAATGGCACCCTACGTAGAGTGCCATTTTTTACTAAGACTAAAATCTCAAAAATCATTCATTACTAAAACTTACATTATATTCTTTCCCCCATTTTGCCCGTTGCTTACGGATATACTCTCTTATTTCCTGAAAAAACTTTTTATGCGCTTCTTCCGATTTACGTTTTGCTTCTTCAGCAACTTCTTTCATCAAAGTAGTAAGCATTTCATCAGTTGGTTCTTCCAAACTGGTTAAACGATAAGAATTCATCTCTTTTTCAGACATAACCAAAATATTTATTACAAATATAGTCAATTCAAAAGACATAAGCAATTCTTATTTAAAAGATCAGAAACATCAAGCCAACATTTTACAACTTACATGCCGGACCCCTTCTCCAATCTTCTCTCCCCGTCCGGCATGTAAAATCACCATCTCATCAATCTAAAGTTTTCCCATTTCAACCATTAATCGTTAACCGTTTACTATTCGACGCTTTCCTCTTATCCTTCGACAACATGAAAGCATACACCTCCAGATTCTCCTTCACCCATCCGTCGTCCAAGCCAATCGTCGTCACGCCATTCTCCTGACGGTTCCGGCAAGGTTCCACGATCATTTGGTTTCCCGTTTTCTCGTAAACCACCACGTACAACACGTCCGTCGGGTTCGCCACCACCGACCAGCGACTTTGCGCCTCCTGGGTAATCGTTATCATATCCTGATCCTCGTTCAACGACACGGTCAGTGTTCCATCCTGCAGGCTCCCCTCGGCACACACGATCTTCTCGTAGTCAATCGTCGGACGATACTCCTCGTCAACCGTAACGGCCTTCATATTCGCTTTCACGAAGGCATTATAAAACGTACTTCCCGCTTTTCTTCCCGGGAAACCGAGTTCTGCCGCCGGGGCAAAATACAGCGAAGCCACCTGCAATGCTTTCATCTTCGCTCGTTGCGTCAACTGCCCGGGAGTTCTGGGATTACGCATCGTGCTTCTCTTCCCTCGGGCAATACTATACCCGTTTGCCCCCGCGTACATCGTGATGTTTGCCACTGATTTTCTCACTTCTCCCAATACAAATGATTTAAATAAAGCCATAATCTTAAAATTTAAAATGAAACATATAAATTACAATACTAAATGCACGTTTTCTGAAAAATCACACCTGTTTACCGAACCAAAGAAACAATACAAGTGAATCCTCTTTCCTCGCTCTTCCGTGAGTTCAATCTCCGCACTCTCATCCCGACGAACACTCCCGATCGCCTCGGGAGTCACAATCCGAAACCTCATGTCTTCCATCATCACCACGCACCACAACTCGTCCCCTAAACGCTCTTCCCGTACCACGTATTCATTCTTCCACGTCAGGCGAACCTTATCGCCCTCCCGGCATCCCTGCAACTCACTCGGTAAAAACAAGTTCCCGGCACTGAAATGCACGAGATCATACAGCAACCCCTCCCCGTTAAACGCCCGCATGTTAGCCTGCAGGAAAAGATTATATCCCGAACGACGCTCCACCACTCCCAACATCTGCCAGATCCGGGCCAACCATGTCTGCCGGATCACCCCGTAAAAAGTCGCCGTCTTCCTCATCCTCTCCCGGTAATACAATTGCAACTCCGAACGACAATCCTTCACCTCTCCCGGGGCAGCTCTCGCGTAAAGATGATCCCCCACCTGATAGTAAATAACACGTCCCACCCGCCCCGATAAACGATTAAACAAATTTGAATAACAACAAGCCATACTTACCTCCTTTTTTCATTACTAAAACTTCAACCTTTTTCTTAACTCATCAAAAGGAAACGCCGGACCCGGATCCGTCTTTCGAGGGGTGATGTCCGAGTGTCTCACCAAGTACTTGATCCCGTAACACTCTTTCAACAAGCTACAGATCTCCTCCGTAATCCCGAACTGCCCCTCGGTAAAAGAATGCCAGTATCTCGCCCTCCCCTCTTCTTCCGTCGTGTACACCTGATCGGGAGAATATTCCCGCCCGAAACTCGAATAATAACGGTCCCCCACGCGTTGCAACTCCCCGGCATTATCCAGCTCGATCCCGATCGAACAATCATTCAGATTCACCCGCCCAGCATGGAAACTCTTCCCGGCGTGCCAAGCCTTCACGTCAAAAGGCAACAACTGGAAAACCTCCGCGTCCCTTCCGACCACCACGTGAGCGGAAACACTCGTGTCCGGCCGGCCCAAATAAAGTGCCGATGAAATCGCTCCGGCTCCAACCGTACTATGTAAAACAATCGTATCCACACGAGATAGTTTCACCCGATACTTTGAACACTGCAAGTACTTCACGTTATCCCCGAACAACAAATTCTCAATAATTTCCATGGCACCCCGTTTTACTTCCATTTCCTTGACAACAAACAATCCGTCACCTTCTCCCCGCTTCTCCCGATCACGTATCCCCCGAGCCCGATCTCCAGCAAATCCCACAAACGGGAACTATCGGACAACAACGTCGATTCCATGAACATCCCCGACAAAATCACCAACGCGAACGCCAGCATCACGATAGGGCGCCAAGACCTCTGCAACCAATTTCCCCGGGCTTCTTCCCCCACCGCCGCCGACTGTTCCCGCACCAGCTCACTCTTGTAACGATACACCAAAGATTGAATCTCTTCCTGAATCTTCTGCTTTTCTTTCGAAGAAACCGACAACCGGTTCACGATGTCACCGATCTCCCTAATCACGTTCTGTAATACACCCATAATCTTTTGTTTTTAAATTTGATATACCAAAAGTACACCCCAGAACGCCCGTTACCAACCATTATATCCGAACACACTCATTTATCATCCGAATGACAGGAAAATTCATCCGAACAGACTTTTTCTTCTTCCCCCCCATGAGATGGGTAACCTCCCTACCCCCCACCTTACACAGAAATAAGAACCGCTTGATAATCAGCTCTCCCCCTGTGCAAGGGGGAGTTGGAGGAGGTAGTTTGTAGATACCGAATAAGACTTTTTAGACAGCCCCTTGTTTGCAAGTAATTGATTACAATATTTTATCAAGCTCCCATGCTTTGATATGCCTGATACCTTCATTCAAAGGCATAGTTATTTCATCAAGAGAAATTACGACTTTTTCAAAATTATCGTCAATAGCTTTGAGTGCAGAATATTCCCTTTCGACCGTAGCTTCATCTGTAAGCATATAGGTGCTTTGTAAGTATATCGTGCGATCTGCCTTTTGAGCGATGAAATCGACCTCTTTATTTCTGAGAGATCCGACATAAACATTATACCCGGTTCTTTTAAGTTCCAAGTAGACAAGATTTTCCGCTAAATATCCATAGCCGTAACCGTATCCCGGATAGAGATAGTTCTTGTATGCCAAGTCATTAATGTAATATTTGGCATTCCCCGACATAATATCTTTTCCTTTAATGTTATAACGGTCACACTTATGAATAAGAAAAGCGTCTTCGATATATCCGATGTAATTCGAAACGGCATCATAACTTGTCTTGCGTCCCTGACTTTTGAAAAAATTGACTATGTTGGCAATTGATACGAGATTGGAGGCATTGTTTACCAGAAACGCAAAGATATCCTCAAGTAACTTCGCATCTCGTACATTGTATCGCTGAATAATATCACGTAATAAAACAGTATCTTTTATTGCCGAGACATAATTACGTTTGAGTTCAGGTTTGTTCAGCATAAACAATTCAGGGAGTCCTCCGCTACTCATATAATCCGAATAACTTTGTCTGCCGCACTGTTGTTGCGTGATACCTAAATATTCTTGGTAACTGAATGGAAACACCTCCAATGATATATATCTACCTGAAAGTAAAGTTGCTAATTCTCCGGAAAGCATCTTTGAGTTAGATCCGCTGATAAACAGCTCATAGCTTTCTGAGTAATCCTGGGAATAAGAGTTGACTACTTTTTCCCAACCATCGATCATCTGAATCTCATCAATGAATATATAAATCTTTCCCACCGGATTCAACTCCTTTTTATACGCCTTTATCACTTCGTCCAAATCCTTGTAGTTTTTTAGAAATTCAAGATCTGTAAACTCTTTGTTGATAAAGAGAATGTTGTTCGGATTTATTCCACTATCAATAAGCTCTCCGGCTATTTGTCGCAGAATATAACTTTTTCCGGAACGCCGTTGTCCAACAAGCACTCGAATAAGTTTACTGCCGATATATCCGGCAATGTTATCCACGTACGTACTTCGTTTGTATCCTAAATCTATAGAATCTGAACCCCAGAAGTTATACCTCCTTAATAATGCAATTTTTTCGTTCATAACATAAATATTTGCACGAATATACTCATTTTCGTTTATAAACGAAAATAATGCACACCTTTATTTATTCTTACCCATACCAACAAAAATAAACCGATATAACTTCGATGTACCCGTCTAAACATCTCCCCCGGCAAAATCTACTATTTTTTCAGAAAAACACCTCAAATTTTAGTCACTCTCTTTACATTCTAGATAACTCCACATCACCTTGCACCTGAAGAAGCACATCCCGCAACAACGGCAAATCATCATGTATCGTTTGAAAAACAATTTCCGCATCTATCTCGAAATAATGATGAACAATGATGTCTCGCATCGCCATAACTCCTTTCCAATCCACGGAAGGGTAATTTTTCAGCAAATCTTTATTTGTCAAACGATCTAATTTCTTCACACTTTCCCCTATCGCTATTAACTTCATACAAACACTATCCAACAGGATCATCCCAGATTCCGAAAGCAAAAAATCATTTAATATCTGAACATCTTTCGTTCGCCTTAAAACAACATCGATAGTCTCTATGATTTGTCCGATTTCAGACAACACAAGTCGCTTATCACACATAAATACCCTCCTTCTCTATTCGTTCTCGCAAAAAAGCGTTCATGTGATCCCGTAAACGCACAATGTCAACCCGACATCCGAACAATTGTTCCAAAGTATTTTTCAAGCTTCCAAGACGAAACAATCCCATTGGGGGACACTCTACATACACATCCACGTCACTCTCCTCTGTTTGCTCTCCTCGTGCAACAGAACCGAAAATCCCGATACGGGATATTGCATAATGTCCCGCTTCCTTGTTTTTAAACTCCTTCAACAACTCTATGTACTCTTTTGTGGATTTCATACACGTGTTCCTTTCTTGATTACTACCAACAAAAATAAAAAAATAAACCAACAATACAAAGCGTAATGGGATAAGGTCACCCCACAAGAATGATTAACAAATTTCCTTCCCCTTACATCTCCTTATCCTCTCGCCCCTTTTTCACCCGTCCTAAATCCCAGAAATTAAAACACCCGAAGACCGCCGCTCGGTAAGGTGGACTGACTGGAAGCACGCTCTTGCCGATACAGATCGCTTTCCCGATAAAGCCATCCACTTCGCAAAGGTTCACGATATAACTCCGGTGTACCCGCCGGAACATATCCACGGGCAAAAAAGGCTCCAACATCAAGAGAGGGTAAGCAATCGACAACCGGGGCTTATCCCGACGGTGAATATAACAATAACATCCCGAAGCCTCCACGTACAATATCTCCGAGTAAAAACACCTTTCCCTACGTTCACCCTGACGCACAAAAAAACAGTCTCGCATGAGACCTTTTGTCTGATCATTCGTTTCTTTCATAACGATTATTTTTATATCCCGCAAGATGACCTTTCAACAAAAAATGCCTCACGACAAAACTGTCCGAAAACAAAAAAGGGTATAACGAAAGCGTAAAACCACTTTCGTTATACCCTTTTTAAGAATAATACTATCTCTATCGTCTTTTCAAACCAGATTATTTAATAACCGGATCCCAATAGGTATCCGGATGCGTAGGATCAAAAATTTCATTTGCCCACATCACTGTTACCAAATTTTCTGTTTCCGAAAGATTAATGATATTATGAGTGTAACCCGGAAGCATATGTACTGCCTGAATTTTATCTCCCGAGACCTCGAACTCGAACACATCGTCAGTTCCCTCCTTACGTTCTTGGATCAGTCCATGTCCTGCAACAACAATGAAAAACTCCCACTTGGAATGATGCCAATGTTGCCCTTTCGTTATTCCCGGCTTGGAAATATTGACACTAACTTGACCACACTTTGCAGTATGTAAAAGTTCCGTGAAAGACCCGCGGGCATCAATATTCATTTTAAACGGAAAAGCCACCTTAGATTCCGGCAAATAGCTTAGAAATGTCGAGTATAATTTCTTTACAAAAGAACCGGCAGGAATCTCCGGCATCATCAACGTCAAAGGTTGATCGGCAAATTCATGCAACCTATCTACAATCTCACCGAGAGTCACCTTATGAGTAATAGGGCAGTAACAATAAGTTCCCGTAACAGAAGGCACCACATCCAAGCCGTTAAACTCGCAACGATGTACCTTCCCCTTCAAGGCAGAAATCATCTCCGCCACAAGATCATCAATATAAAGTAATTCCAGTTCAACCGTTGGATCATTCACTTGAATGGGCAAATCATTCGCGATATTATTACAAAATGTCGCTACAGCGGAATTGTAGTTCGGACGACACCACTTTCCAAACAAATTGGGGAAACGATAGACCAACACTTCAGCCCCCGTATCTGTTGCATAATCAAGAAACAAATCTTCTCCAGCCTTTTTCGAACGTCCGTACTCGGAATCACCAAAACGTCCGGTCAATGAAGCCTGTTGGGAAGACGAAAGCATCACCGGACACACGTTCCCATGCCTTTTGAGAGCATCAAGCAACGTGGAAGCAAAACCGAAATTCCCTTCCATAAACTCTTTTTGATTTTGCGGACGATTGACTCCCGCCAAATTAAAGACAAAGTCACACTCCTTGCACCACTCGTCCAACTCCTCTGAAGTAGAATCTACATCATATTCAAAAACTTCGTCAACAACAAGATCTCCCCAACAACGAGATTTCCCGTCCTTGATATTTCTTAATTCGGCACAAAGATTCTTACCTACGAATCCTTTTGCACCTGTAACAAGTATTTTCATGCTAAAACTTTCTCCAAACCATCTTGTTAACAATACCGGTATAAGACTGAATGATTTTCACTACTTTCGTGGAAACATTCTCGTCCACGTAATTTGGAACAGGAATACCATGGTCTCCGTTTTCGTTCATATCAACAGCACATTCTACAGCCTGTAACAAAGAAGCGGAATCAATCCCAGCGATAAAAAAACAAGCTTTGTCTATAGCCTCCGGACGCTCGGTAGAAGTTCGAATACAAACTGCCGGGAACGGGTGTCCCACTGAAATAAAGAAAGAACTTTCCTCGGGCAATGTCCCACTATCAGAAACGACGGCATAAGCATTCATTTGCAAACAATTATAATCGTGAAATCCCAAGGGTTCATGCCGAATCACACGACGATCAAGTTGAAAACCGGAAACTTCCAACCGTTTACGACTCCTTGGGTGACAACTATAAAGAATTGGCATATCGTATTTTTCTGCCATCATGTTTATAGCCGTGAAAAGAGAAAGAAAATTTTTCTCCGTGTCAATATTTTCTTCACGGTGAGCCGAGAGAAGGATATACCTCCCTTTCTCCAATCCGAGACGTTCATGAATATCGGAAGCCTCTATTTCTGCCAAATTCTGATGCAACACCTCCGCCATCGGAGAACCCGTCACGTAAGTACGCTCCTTGGGCAGCCCACATTCCGCAAGATACCTGCGAGCATGTTCACTATAAGCCATGTTAACATCGGAAATAATATCAACAATCCGGCGATTTGTCTCTTCCGGCAAGCATTCATCCTTGCAACGATTACCCGCTTCCATGTGAAAAATCGGAATATGCAAACGTTTCGCACTAATCACACTAAGACAAGAATTCGTATCCCCAAGCACGAGAACCGCATCCGGCCGGGTTGCCACCATCAACTTGTAACTTTTATCGATAATATTACCCATTGTCTCTCCCAAATCCGCCCCCACAGCATCCATATACACGTCAAGATCGGCCAATTTCAAATCTTTGAAAAAAATCCCGTTAAGATTATAATCATAATTCTGCCCGGTATGAGCCAGCAAACAATCAAAATACAGCCTGCACTTATTAATCACGGCAGCAAGACGAATAATTTCCGGTCTTGTTCCCACGATGATAAGTAACTTCAATTTACCGTTATTCTTAAATTCTGCCATATTATTTCTTTTTTGCTAGTTCTTCTTGAATATACTCTAATGCTGCAATTTTCACTTTAGTTTCTTCCAAGCTCAACCGATAGGCGTTATCGGAATTAAATTCCTCGATCGTAACGTGCTCAACATCTCCCTCTGTAAAAAACTTGTCGTAATTCAAATCCCGGTTGTCCGCCGGAACTCGATAAAAATTCCCCATGTCCACCGCCTTAGCACATTCTTCCTTTGTGAGAAGCGTCTCGTACATTTTCTCCCCGTGGCGAATACCAATTACCTTAATATCCTCTTTCTTCCCTCCGAAAAGCTCACAAACAGCTTCCGCCTGAACCTGTACCGTACAAGCCGGTGCTTTCTGCACGAGAATATCTCCATTTGCTCCATGCTCAAAAGCAAAAAGAACAAGATCAACCGCTTCATCCAGACTCATGATAAAACGAGTCATCGATGGCTCCGTGAGAGTAATGGGAAGTCCTGCTCGAATTTGTTCGATCCAAAGCGGGATAACGGAACCGCGGGAACACATCACGTTACCGTAACGCGTACAACAAATTTTTGTTTTATCAGGATTACACAAGCGACTTTTGGCTACAGCCACCTTTTCCTCGATGGCTTTGGTGATCCCCATTGCATTTATCGGGTATGCAGCTTTATCCGTGGAAAGACAGATAACGCTCTTCACCCCACTCTCGATTGCCGCAGTCAACACGTTATCCGTACCGACCACGTTCGTACGAACAGCTTCCATCGGGAAAAACTCACACGAAGGAACCTGTTTCAAGGCCGCCGCATGAAAAATATAATCTGTACCCGGCATTGCAGCGCGCACGCTCTCCAACGAGCGAACATCTCCAATATAAAATTTAATTTTATGCGCTACCTCTGGAAACTTTGCCTGGTATTCGTGCCTCATATCATCCTGTTTCTTTTCATCCCGGGAGAAAATACGAATCTCTCCAATATCAGTACGAAGGAATCTTTTCAACACGGCATTACCAAAACTACCGGTACCACCGGTAATCAATAAAACTTTGTCTTTAAAAATGGACATGATAATATTTTATTATTAATATTTTATCTAAAAAATTTTCTTATGCCACAAATTCTTTCTCCCTTTTCCAACAACCTGAGTTATTCTATTAATCAATACTCTCCTTGATTTTCTCTACAATATACTCCACATCACTATCAGAAACATAAGGACCACTTGGAAGACAAAGTCCCCTCTTAAATAAACTTTCACTTATTCCATTCGTGTAAGATACTGCTGTTTTATAAACCGGTTGTTTGTGCATCGGTTTCCACAAAGGACGACTTTCAACATTTACGCTATCAAGCATTCTACGCATAGCTTCAACATTCGGATTTGGCTCACAATCTGTATGTAAAGTTGAAGCAATATGTGTTACACCAGCTGCTCCCCCAACAACCCCTTGAATCATATTCTTATAAGCATCTTTTTCTCCTTTCACTTGTAACTTTGGATCAAGAATAATAGTACAAAGCCAAAAATTACTATCATAACGAGGAGATGGGTTTTCATGCAAAGCAATGCCGTCCACATCTTTAAACAATTCCCGATAAAGAGATTGAATATGTTTATGATGAGCAATATGATCTGCAGCCACAAACATCTGCCCGCGACCAATTCCAGCACAAATATTACTCATGCGATAATTATAACCTATTTTTTCATGCTGATAATAAGGGTATGATTCACGTGCCTGTGTCGCATAAAACATAATTTCACGTTTATCCTCATCATTAGCACAAATTAAAGCACCTCCTCCACTGGTCGTTATCATTTTATTACCATTAAATGATAAAACTCCATATCTCCCATAGGTACTAAGCATACGGCCATCAAACTTAGAGCCAAATCCCTCTGCGGCATCTTCAATTACAGGAATATCATAACGATTCGCTATTTCCATGATTCGTTCACAATCATATGGCATACCATAAAGAGCTACAGGAATTATGGCTTTAGGTTTACGTCCTGTTTGAACTATACGGTCTTTAATAGCTATTTCCAATAACACAGGATCCATATTCCACGTATCTAATTCAGAATCCACGAAAACGGGAGAAGCTCCAAGATAAGTAATTGGGTGACTAGAAGCACAAAACGTAAACGACTGCACAATCACCTCGTCACCTTGTCCTACCTTACAAGCCAATAATGCTAAATGTAAAGCTGCAGTACCTGCTGAAAGGGCTACCACCCGCCTATCTCCTCCTATGAATCTCTCAAGATCTGCCTCAAAGCCATTAACATTAGGACCAAGAGGTACAACCCAGTTCGTATCAAACGCTTCTTTTATAAATTTCTGCTCTTCACCACTCATGTGTGCCAAACAGAGATAAATACGTTTTTCCATTTTATCTATATTTGAAAAGGATAATTGAAGACTTCTTCACTCTCTAAAACAATGGGTTCTACATCTACATCACGCAAAAAAACATATGGTTTTTCATAATGATAATAAGGAACTCTCTCAACCCTATCACAATTTCCATCTTCCATAATCTTAATTGTATCTTCAATAAGATTGAAACCTACATGAGCCATAACCCCAGTATATGCCATATGTCGAATATTCACTTCCGTAACTTTCATATTACCATCCTTGTCTTCCTTTAAATCAAAAGAAAGAATACCATGTGCAGATACTCCAAGTTTCTTTTCTAAATACTTAACACAATCATCACAAAACTTATTAATATGATCTTCATTAAGGAAACGTCCGAAATGAGTATTACCTGTAACATGGGAAGGTGCCGTATTGGCCATCACATATTCTACACATTCTAGAGCGGCACCCTTTATATATTCTCCGTTATAATAAAGCATCTCGTTAGCAAGATGACGCCCTGTAAGGAATTCACTTACCGTAAACTCTTGAATTTTAGAGTTGATAAACAACCAACTTTTATAACTACTAATATCATCGAGACGAAGAGACCCTAATCCTCCTGTTCCGTTAGTTGCACGAATCCAACAGGGAAAACCAATAACCTTTTCTACATCTTCATAGCGCGGATTATCCTGTGTAACCTTGATAGTCTTAGGAATGAATTTCGTCCCCTCAAGAAGTTCCGCCATGATAGCCTTATCTTTCAACGAAACAGAAAGCAATTTACACCCCATAAACACGGGACATGGAAATCTACCATTCTTCTCATAATAGTCTCCCCACTCAACAATTTCACTCTCAGGTTGTACAAAAGCGTAATCAATATTCTTTTCTTTAACAAGTTTCTCTATCCAAGGGAAGTATTCTAAGGTATTACAACGAGGACAGATAAAATATTCGTCCAAAAGTCCTTCCATGAAAAAACCGACAGCTTTTTTCTCTATATCACAACCGATGATTTTATAATCAGGATGGTTTTCACGAATAATACCGGCAAGAGAACGAGGTGTTAACCCACCGATACCTGTAACAAGAATTGTTTTCATATTTTTTAACTTTTAAAATGATTCATAATAATACGGTAGCCATTTTCCACAGAATAATTTTCTTTTAGAAACGTCCACCCCTTACGTCCCATCGCTTCCCTATCAGCATGAATAAAATTATCTACAATAATGGCAAATCCCTCAATATCATTACTATTGCAACAAAATCCGAAACCATTATTTTTAGCAATTATACCAATATCTGTATTTGAATCTGTTGCAAGTAAAACAGGTATTCCTGAAGCTAAATAATTCAATAGTCTCGAAGGATAATTCGGAATTGTAAAACGATGATCGAGGAATATCATGCCAACATCACTTTGGTCAGCAATATCTTGATATTCTTCTTTAGGCATATAAGCTAACAACTTTGCATTGAATAAATTTTGTGTTTTAATAAAAGTTTTTAACTTATTATATTCAGAACCCTGTCCAATTATAAGGAAAAATACTTTTTTATTGTCCTTCTCTTTTTCCAAACAACGCATCAAAAAATCAATGCCTTGAGGTCTTCCAAGATTTCCTCCATATAAAAAGAGAAGCGCTCCTTCAGGAATGCCGTATCGATGTTTTATCTTTGAATTAATTTTTTTAAATTCTGGTATTTTCGAAGGAATTGCTAAACAATTGGGACAAACTTCAATTTTATCTAGCGATATTTCTCTATTATGGCTTAAAACATAATTAACATTTGCAGGAGACATACAACCAATGAAATCTGATATCCTGTATAATTTCTTTTCTTTATTCCGGAAATGCCTATATATCAATCCCTTTACTCCTTTTGTTCCCATCATACCCAAATCCACAGCATTTTGAGGGAAAATGTCTTTCAATAAAAGATAAGTTTTAGCCTTAGTTTTCTTTTTAACAAACTTAATCGTATTAACCAAAGTTATAGGAGGAGTCGGATATAAAATAAGATCAAATTTAATATCACCATAATATTTCTTTATAGCTTTTTTAAATTTTAGATCAATTGTTAATGTTGATATCCCTTTCTCAAAAATCCCTATATTGCCCGTAATATTTCCTGTAGATATTCGCAAAACCGTAATCCCTCTAGAATCAGAAATACCTATCTCCTCTGAATTCCGTTTTTCTTTTGCACAAGCAACATATATATGATTTCCGTTTTTTTGAAAAACACGTAACAAATCCTCATAAAAACTTTTATGGAAAGGCGTACTAAATGACAATGCTAAAAATAATACATTCATCTTTTCAATATACTTAAAATAAAACGTAACACTCGTACCCTAAAAATTGCCCATCTTTCCTGAATTTGGTATTTAACTCCTGAATATTCTACATATACAGGCACTAAAAACTTTTTACTCCTATGTTTTTTAAAAAAACTAATATACTGCTCTGTTGACATCGTTTTAAATAAAGACAATTCGCTTATTTTAGGTCCTCTCATACTTTCCTCTTGAACGAAAGAAACGATTTCATCATTTTTGTCAGTATTAAACCATAAGATACGATTTTCGTCATCATTAACTTTTAAAGCATAAGTCTCTTTTGAAAAACTAGGAAATACAAGTTTACCATTAAAGTAACAATTAGATGGCAAATAAAAATTTCCTAATCCATACGCAATCGGTTTCCCCTTATAAAACTCAGCACCTTGCGGACAATGAGAATGACAACCAACTACACCTGCAACTCCTAGATCAATCAAATCTCTTGAAATATTCCGATGCATCGGCATAATCCACTTTTCAAGGTCATAATTCCAATGCATAAAACAATACACTTTAGTTAAAGGCTTGAGTAAAATATAGTTTTTAACGACTTCTATAAACTCATCATATGGCTTATCAACCACACAGGTATTATTCTCCTGATTTGAATTCGTTCTTGTATATAGCCTCCAACAATGACCAAAAAATGCATAATGTCGACCTCGATCTTCATATTCATATGGAAGAATTAAGCCATCATTTTCGCATATTCCAAAAACACCAATGTTATTTTGTTCCAAATAATGTTTTGTACGCTGAATTAACGCAGGATAATCATACATGTGATTATTTGCCAATGATACGATTACTTTCCGGGCTTTACTAAAGGCTTGAACAATTTGTGGTGAATTAAAAAGAGTAAGAGTACGTTCGATCTCTTGGGGTTCCAAAATATTAGCCTCAAGATTAAAAATAACAATCTCATTATCAAACACGTTTATTCTATTAACACAATCAACAAACGATTGTATTTTCTCTTCGGGACAAGCGATATCGCCTAAAAATATCATAATAGAATCTAGTTACGAAAACATTTCGTTTAAAATATATTTTTTCTTCCCTGATTTTGCAGTAGAAATAGTACTGAGATATTTTATACTCAAGAATGCATCTTTACCAACAATTACATGAAGTTCATCAATCATTTTTTTCTCATTAATAGAGCCATTTTCTATCACCAAACGCATTTCATAGGTTTTACAAGCAATCTGGGCAAATTGAAATTGTTTTATATTTTGATATCTCCACATTAGATTAGTAATAGAATGGGGAGACAGAGCTTTACCTTCAGAATCAAATATCATATCTACGATTCTTCCACCAAAAGACCCAATAGCTTTACGAGTTACTCCGTGTTCTTTTACTATTGTCCATGCACCAACATCCCCAGTATCATACCTTATCATAGGCATAGCATAATTATATAAATCTGTAACTACAATTCTTCCAACTTCATTAAGCTCCGCAGATTCCTCAGAATCCAATTTTAAAATTTCGATATAATAATTAGCTCTATTAGGAATAAAGATGTTGTTTTTTGTATAATCTTGACCTAAAAAACCATTTTCTTCATTGGCATAACGTGAAACACATTTACAATGGAAAGCTTGCTCTAATGACATACGTGTATTATCAAACAACATTTCAGAACCTCCCACAATCCCACTAATATTACACCCCTGCGCTTTTTCATGACCAAACTTATCAAAATATCTCCTAAAAGCATCAAGAGTAGAAGAATACCCCATCAACATAGCATCACAATTCTTCGTGTATTTTCGGATGAAGTTCAACTTTTTCTCTATTCCATCATCACTTAAGTCTTGACAATCTAATAAATAAATATTCTGAAAAATCTGTTGTATCACAGATTTATTACATTCTCCAACAATAGAGCGCAAATAAATTATTCGTTTCCCGATCTGATAATTAACTTTACCATTATAATATAAAACTTCAGCATATACATGACGTCTTTTACCTAAATCTTGGTAACAAACAAAAGGGGTGCCTGTTGATCCACTTGTCGACATTGGAAACAACTTTTCTTTTTGATAGGCAATAGAAAGATGTTTACTATAATCTTCCCGATAGTCATTCTTTTTAAGAATTGGCCAATCACAAAGTTTTAAGGAATCTATTTTTCCGTAGATAGGTACTGTATTCTGGCAATGTTTTAATAATTTTATAAGTTGTTTTTGTTGATAAGAAAAAACTTCTTCATCATTCCATTCCGAATTCTCACACTTCTCAAGAATTGTTAAAGCCTCTTTTACTGCAGAACCTTTCAAACGATCAAGAAACCAAAATGACTTATTCCGACAAAATTCTAATAGCCGCATATAACTTATTTTTTTATAATATAGTACCCTGCACGATCGGCACTCTTCAAAATAGGAGTTTCATTTATAGATCTCATTTTACTAAAACGCCAAATGATTTCTGGATTTTCTTTTTTAAGATTCTCAAACTTTATCAAATCTTCTTGACACATAATATAATGAATTTCTGCTATTTTAGGCTTACCTACTTTTGTAAAATCTGGAACTTTCCCACAACAAATATTTATTACCATCCCCATAAAATCATAACCAGAGGAAAGAGGTGTAAGATCTGTACCTATACAATCTCCCCCCATACGGGTAGCAATTTCCATAAAATAAATTTTTCCATCTGAAGCAATGCGAAATTCAGGATGAACAGCACCATATTCTATTTTCATTGCCGCAAAAGCCTTATAAAGAATCCGTTCTATCTTTTTAAACATCTCAGGCTCTAAAAGTGCGGGCTGACGATGCCCAATTTCAACAAAATGAGGAGCTCCAGTTGTATGCTTTTCTGTGATAGCTAACAACTTATACTTTCCTTCGTACGCTATACTTTCTCCACTATACTCAGGACCTTCGATAAATTCTTCAAGAATAACTTCTTTTGTTTTTGACCATCCCAAAGCATAATCAAGAGCTTTTTCTAAATCTCCTTTTTTATCAATTTTAAATACGCCACGACTTGAACTTAAATCTACTGGTTTACAAATTAGAGGATAAATAAATTCAGAAGTCGCTGCATAAATATCTTCAATAACACTTTTTTCTGTAACAAGCATAAAATTGGGACTATCAATACCTCCTTCTTTCATTACTTGACGCATGAGATACTTATTTGTAGAAATCTTCTCCGTCCACTCACTATTACAAGGAATTCCCATCTTACGTAACAGAAAATTCATTGGATGCATTGCAAGTTCTGAACAAATAGAAACTACACCACACGGATGCAATTTCTGACATTCTTTCCACAGTCTGTCATAATCTAAGATATCAACAGGATGAAAAAAATCGGCTGTAATCTCACCGATCTCTCCCCTCTGTAAACCAAAGACATGAGTCTCATATCCTAATTCTTTGGCACGAACTATAACAGGATTCTGATACTCATTCGTACCTAGAATCATCAAACGATTATTCATATTTATTGATAATGTATTATTTATTGAAATGAGGTACATTATATCCACCCCATTTTAACCGAATCTTTTCCACATATTCAATTTTCTCTGGCCGTTGAATTTTACGCACAAGATGAAGTCCTCCTTCCTCCGTCACAGAGGGAATACCAATATCATTTTGTCTTGCCACCTTGAAAAAAGTCCTCCAAAGAATTTTAACATCATTTATTAATGATATTTCTTTAACATATTTACAATCATAGGCAAAACGGTCATCCCATCTACATAATGCACGACCATTTATCTGCGCCAAACCTGTAATTCCCCCACGAACCGTATGACGTAAACTTTCTTCAGGTGTATAATATGGTAAATAAAATGGATAGAGAGGACGAGGACCTACCAAACTCATATCTCCCTTAATAACATTTATTAACTCTGGAAGTTCATCAAGACTAGAATTTCTTAAAAAATCACCAAATTTTGCAAACCGATCCGTATCTGGCAACAAATTCCCATTTTCATCTCGAGAATCCAACATGGTTCTAAATTTTATCATTTTAAAAGGCTTTTCGTCTTTACCGATTCTCACCTGTTTAAAAAAAATTGGTGACCCAAGTTTATGTTTAACAAGAAGACACAACACAAGAAAAAGTGGTGATATACAAATAAAACCAAATAATGTAATGATAAAATCTATACTACGTTTAAAATATTTTTTATACATACTAATAAATTATTGATTCTTTCTAGAAAATACAATCCTATAAAATTTATTTGTATAGTAACGTGAAATCTGGATTTTCCCCCAATATCCACTGATATAACTGCTTATTCTTCATTCCCACTTTTGAATAGTCATATTTATCATTGACATACATATGCCCTTTTTGCCCCATTTCAAAAAGTTTCTCTTCTCCTAATTGAATAGCTGTTTCTATTGTTAATACAATATTCTCAACGGAAAGCTCAACACACCAACCTATTTTATTCGTATTCAACTCTTCCCAAGGAGTTCCTGTTGTTGTTATTACGGGAATACCACATGCTAAAGCTTCGGCTATTACCATCCCAAAGTTCTCACTATATGTAGGAAGCACAAATAAAGAAGATTCACAATACAATTTTCGTTTCATTTCACCAAAAACAGGAGGAATAATCGAAACACTTGAATCAAGATAATTATTTTTAATTAATTCTTTAAGATAACTTATGTAATTCTCTTCACCATTACCCGCAATAACAACATTCCAATCTTTATATTTTCCAGTTAATCTCTTCCACGATTCGATAAGTATTTCAATCCCTTTTTTAGGATGAATTCTAGACAAAAAAAGAATTTGTTTCTTTATCTCATCTCTATCCTCAAAAGTCCTACATTTGTATTCAGAAATATCAATTCCATTAGGGATAACTGCAATAGGATTTGTAAAACCAAGTGCCCGTAAATGAACTGCTTCTAAATTTGCTGTTGCTAAAATTGCATTCGCATTCTGAATATCAAAACGTTGATACAATAACATTGCCAGTTTCTTTTTCCACTTTTTTTGTGATAAACTCCATGGTTCTAATGCCCCCCTTGGAGTTATTATATATGGAATACCATATTTTCTCGCTATAGATGCAACATAATGATAAATTGGAATCCAAATACCTTGTATATGAACAATATCATATTTATCTATTAATATTTCTTGTTCCAATTGCTTATAAGTAATATTGTAGGGTAGTATTTTTAACCTTACAGCTGGAAATCCTTCCAATGCATGAAAATTCATATCAATTGTTTCTCTTGTCATTAAAAATGTATCACATCCAACTTTTGATACACCCTTAGCTAAAATAGGGACACTACGAGAAGGCCCCCCTTCACTTTTATCGTTTGTTGACGTAAATATGCAAACTCTCATATTTTATATTCCACTATTAACAATCAATGAGTTATCATGTCTTTTACACAAAAGAAAATATCCAAACCAAATAAAAGAATACAGAAAAGAATAAGCTACAGATATTGACCATAAAAATGTCGTCACGGGAAATTTAAAAAATTTACAACATAAATAAATCCCAATAGCAGCTATAACTAAAAAAAGTACCATATAAAATTCTATCTTTTGTTTTCCAAAAATGGTGAACAAACCAGCAAAAGAAGTAACAACCAACCTAATTGCATACATTAAACATAAACACCTAATGTATTCTCCAGCAACTTCATAGCCAGGGCCAAAGATAAAACGTGCAAAAATGGGTGCGATAATATACAATATCCCAAAACCCACCAAAGATATTCCTAGTAACCCTGCAGAAATTTTTAATAAAGTTTTTATTGTGGGTTTTCTTAAAGAGACATCTTCACTTATTTGCCTGTAACATACTTTACTGACATTAGCTGCTATAAAAATAAGAGGAATTTCTAACAATCGAACTCCAGCAGAATAATACCCCAAAGTTTCTGATGCATACAAAGATGTTATAAAAATAATTACTAACGCAGACGAGAAATTATTTAGGAATTGGGCGGGAACTAGATATAATATCTGATTTTTTCCTTTACCAAGTATTTCTTTCATTTTTTTGGGTGAAAGAAAAGATCGTTTTTTCAATTTTCCCCTATAGTCTTTCGTTTGTCTAAATATACCAAAAACAGGAGCACAAGCATAACCTAAAATTTGACCAATAATCCCCCATTGAAATAACCCTGAAATTACTTGAATAACAGCTCTTGAAACCTCTCGAACAATTCCTATCACACCTATTAACTTATATTGACAGTATCTATTATTATAACTAACAAGTAAATAACGGACTCCGTTCGTAAATACCATAACAGGTACCATGAAAATAATAGGACCATATTTATTGAAAATATTAGGACCTATAAAATAAGCACAAAAAATGACAAGAAAATAAATGATAGATACTCCCAACGCAATAACTATACTTAAATCTGTAACATATTGAGCCTCATCATCGGAATCCTCTGAAACAATTAACATATCAAGTTTTAAAGAAGCTACCGGTATCGCCATATTAGCTAAACTCACCAAAAACGTGTATATACCTAAAGTCTCAGCAGAAATCAAACGAGTGAGGATAGGCTGAGCTATAATATTTATTGATTGGGCCACAACCGTGGTCGCACTCATCAAAAAAATATTATGAAAAACTTTGTTTTGGCGCAATATACTCATTGCTATTCTATAATTTTCAACAACTTAGCAGGATTCCCTGCTATAACACAATGCCCAGCAGGAAAAGATTTAGTTACAACAGAACCCGCTCCAACTATTGTGTTAGGCCCCAAAGATACACCCGGTAAAATCACACTATTCATTCCAATCCATGTATTATCACCAATATAAACAGGTTTTCCTATTTCATGTTGTTCTGGATCTAACAAATTATGATTAGCTGTAATTATTCCTGTATTTTGCCCAATCCATACATTATTCCCAATATTAATCGTAGCAAACGCTTGGAAATAGCACCCAGGCTGTTGGAAAACATTGATGGAATTAACATGAAACAAAATTTTATCCCCCCCTAGTATCATGGTATTTTTACCAACAGGCCAATTTACATTTTGACGATGTAAAAAATACAAACGTGGGATAGCCCTAATTGCCCACCAATATCCCATCCGGTGTTTTTCGAAAAATTTTCCTTTTAGATATTTGGGATTATAAAACAAAGAACAAAATAGTTTCAAGAAAAAAGTCGTTATTCTATGATATATAAGTTGTTTGATCATATTATTAATGCAATTTATTAACTGTAAATTGTATCACTGAAAGTATAACAAAAGCCATTACTAATTGTACTATACGAAGAGATGAAAGTTCAAAAGTAAAAAGCATTAACGTATAGAATATTACAAATAAAAAACTATAATTTGTTTTGATCATTTTATTATAAACACTTCCAATAATGATTCCCACCAACCACATTCCAATCAAAACACCTAAAGATCCAAAATTTGCATACATTGCCCCTACGGTTTCCAATGGCCATGATGATCCATCTAATTCATGTACAGGCATTGGAGGCAATAATCCATCTCGACCATTAGCTATAGAATATAAATACATTCCATCATCCACAGGAGGTTTATCAGAATAAAAAGATGAAGGAATAAACGCCGTAAATAAACCTTTGAATGAAGTTCCATACCACTTTTGATGAGTTTCAAAATAATTAATTATTGCTACGTAAAAAGGAACATAAGATTCACCTGCTATTGCTCTAGCTAATCCTCCATCTACATTTTCCGTATAAAATGCAACAGGGCTGTTTATGAATTGCATATACGCTCCCTCTTGCCTAAATTTTGAATATGTCGTAAAAAACAAATACACAAATAATATTCCAATAATATATTTAGGACGCAAAATTTTTTTTATTCTTATTCTTTTTACAACAAAGTGATAAATAACTATACTCTCTACTACAAGCATCAACAAGGCCTTTCTTCCCCCTAATCCTACCATTAATCCTGCAAAAATGATCAATATGATATCAATAAATCGTATTTTACCTTTCGTCCATCTTTTAGAATAGATAATTAAAAGCGGTGCATAATTTAACAATGAAAGAAGATAAGATTCAAAATCTAAATCTCTTACTAAGTAAGTTCTATATTGTAAATTTGAAAAAAAATAAGCAACACCTCCTGTTTTAGACATAATCAGAAAAAATCCCAATATCCCCAATAAATAAAAAATAATTCCCCAAGTTTTATAAATCCGAATATTTTCATGATCAAGTCGACCAATCTCATTTTGAGACATTTGAATATCTGCAATTTTCAAATATCGATTTGCAACCACCTTGATACCAAGTAATACTAATACATATCCCAAAGACTGCAAAATGATATAACAAAAAAACGAGGTATCTGAATATAAAGCATTCTTTAAAAAAATATCATCAACTATTGAAATATTCGTCGGTATAGCATATATAATCGTTGGTAAAACTATCTTAACTATATATAATAACGTATATGCATTAAGTGGAGAAAAAACATCATGTTTTCTATTTCTTATTAAATAAAATAATAATACAGGAAATATTATAATTATAACTGCAAATAATCTCATCATTTTATTAAAAATCAGTGCATACAGAATTTATAAATTAAAGTACAATATCTTGCAATCATAATTCCTCTCTATTTCTTTCTTATATTTAATCACAATGGAATATATCCCGAGTATAAACTTTATCTTCAACATCCCTAAGAGTGTCATCAAAACGGTTAGCAATGATAGCTTTGCTCATCGCTTTGAATTTGGTAAAATCATTAATAATCTTGCTACCAAAGAAAGTTTCGCCATCTGCAAGAGTTGGCTCATAAATGATTACGTTTGCCCCCTTTGCCTTTATTCGCTTCATGATGCCTTGGATAGCGGATTGACGAAAATTATCAGAGTTCGCTTTCATTGTCAAGCGATAAACCCCAATAATGCAAGCATGCTCTTTACTCGAATCCCATTGTCCGTTTTCACCGTAATAACCTGCCTTTCGTAATACAGCATCAGCAATATAATCTTTGCGAGTTTTATTTGACTCCACGATAGCAGACATCATGTTCTGTGGTACATCTTGGTAGTTAGCTAACAATTGCTTGGTATCCTTCGGCAAGCAATATCCCCCGTAACCAAAGGAGGGATTATTGTAATGTGTACCGATACGGGGATCTAACCCCACTCCCTCAATGATAGCCTTAGAATCAAGTTCCTTCATCTCAGCATACGTGTCAAGCTCATTGAAATAACTCACTCGCAAGGCAAGATAGGTATTGGCGAAGAGTTTCACGGCCTCAGCCTCTTTCATGCCCATGAAGAGCGTGTCAATATTCTCTTTAATAGCACCTTCCTGTAAAAGCCCTGCAAACGTTTGGGCCGCTTCTCTTAGCATCTCGACATCAGTCACGGCCTTTATCGCCTCGTTCTCTTTGACAAATTCAGGTTTGTCTATAATTTTGGGATAACCTACAATGATTCTGCTTGGATAAAGATTATCATACAAAGCCATACTTTCACGCAAAAATTCTGGAGAAAAGAGTAAATTAAACTTTTTTACCCCCTTTTGAGCGTACTTGACATAGAGATTACGAGTGTAACCCACGGGAATAGTACTCTTGATAACCATCACCGCATCGGGATTCACCTCCAACACCAAGTCAATCACATCTTCTACGCGAGAGGTATCGAAATAGTTTTTCTCCGGATCATAATTGGTCGGAGTAGCTATTACTACGAAATCTGCATCCTTATAAGCGTCCTTACCATCGAGGGTTGCCACAAAGTTCAAGGGTTTCTCTGACAAATATTTCTCGATATAATCATCTTGAATCGGGGAGATTCTGTTGTTTAGTTTTTCCACCTTTTCAGGTATCACGTCTACCGCCTTCACTTGATGATGTTGGGACAACAATGTCGCTATACTTAAGCCAACGTAACCGGTTCCGGCCACGGCAATTTTTATATCTTTAAACTTGTTCATGACGTGAATATTCATTATTTCTATTTATATTCATTTTAATCAAACAATTACTATCAACCTTTTAAAAATTCTCCAATAGCCTCTACATGCCTCATCCCGTGCACATCCCCCGCATAATAATCGATCATCCCCGCATCATGTAACCTTTCCGCACCCCGTTGTGCCTCCTTCCCGTAATACCCTGCGAACGACAGAATATTCACCTGTAACCGACAATTCTTGTTCTTCAACTCCTCCCCGTGTCGAACGATATCATCCGCCCAGAAAACGTACCGCTCTGGATGAGCCAACACCACTTCATACCCCCTGGTCTGTAATTCGAACACTACCTGATCAAAAAAAGGTGAGGGAGATAAAAAGTTATGTTCCACCAGTACCCGTTTCTCGTCCCCGGACAGGATCTCTCCCCGTTCGATCAAACTCAACATGTACTCCCCGACACGATACTCGGCTCCCAAATCCAATTCTATCTCTATTCCCTCCTTTTGCAAACCAGCTCGAAGATCTTCCAACAAGGGATAAAGATTTTCCCGTCCATTCATCAAGGCAGGAAAATAAACGTGGGAGGTGCATGTCACTCGTTTCACGCCCAAACTAGATAAGCCTTTCAACACTATGATTGACTCCCCATAAGTCCTAACCCCGTCATCTACTCCGGGTAGAACATGCGAATGAATATCATGGGTATAATCAAAATGTACCTTCTCCCGTTTTCGAAACCACCACATGACTATAACTTACCCTCTTATCTATTTTGCTTGTTGTAATAATTACCGTAACCGTACTTGTAATAGTGTATTCTCCTAGACACACCGTTAACCAGCACCCCGCAATTCGTCACGTGATGCTCGCTTTCCAGTACTCGCAAGGAAGATAACACCCCTCGCGGCAACACGTTCAAGCGAACGACACACAAACAAGCGTCCGCTTGCTTGACCATCGTCAAGGCATCCGCTAGAATTCCCACCGGGGGAGTATCTAGGATAACGCAATCATATTCCCCCTTCATCTCCTCCAACAATGTCTTGAACCTATCACTTGAAAGCAAAGCTACCGGGTTCGGCGGGACATCTCCCCCAAACAACACGCTTAAATTTTCTCCTAGCGAATGTACCAGCCGTCTCCATTCCGGTTCCATTCCTGCCAGATAAGCCGACAAGCCACGGGAGTAATCCTTATGAAGATACGAGTGTAACTGCGGATTTCGCAGATCACAACCGACCAATAACGTCTTTTTACCCGCCCTCGCATAAGCCTTCGCCAAGTGAGCAGCCACCAGTGTCTTCCCCTCCCCGGGTACCCCGGAAGTCACCAACAATACGGGACAGGCTTTCTCACCCAGCATATAGTTCAATTTCTCCCGGATCACTTGCATCGATTCCGACACGGAAAAATTTTCCCGTAACAGGGTAACCTCTTCTTGAGGTAGCTCAGGTATATCTCCCAGCACAGGGAACGGTAGTGCCCGTTTCACCTCGTCGATAGAACGAACTTTATCGTTCAGCATATCCAGCAAGAGGATAATCCCGACCGGGATGCCCACGCCCAGAAACAACCCCACGAGCATGATCAACGCCTTTTTAGGCTCTACAGGAGCACTACCCGCAGACGGATCCTCTATAATTTTAGCCGTCGCCACGTAGATCAATTTAGCGATCTCCGCCTCCTCCCGTTTTTGCATCAAGAAGAGGAAAAGGTTCTCCTTCAATTCCTGTTACCGGGCGATATCTCGATACTGTTTCTCCTGCGTGGGAACGGAAGTTAACATCTCGTTCACCGACGCATTCTCTTTCTCCACGCTCTTCAACTTGATCAACAGACCACTCTCCACGTTGGTAATTGTCTCTTGTATGTTCTTTTTTAATCCTTGCAACTGGGAGTTTAGCCCGATCACGATCGGATTGCTCTCGCTAGCACTCTGCAGCAACTTGCCCCGACGCAACACCATCTCGTTATAACGAGTGATCCCCGCATTCAAACCCTCGTCCGAGAGACCCAAGTTTTCCGGCAACAGCGAGAACTCTTCCGCCCGTTTCTGCGTGATCGCCGCCCGGATGCTTCGCAACACGTCCAGCTCCGTTTGCAATTTCATCAACTCCGCCTCCGACTGTTTCTTGCGTTCCATCACGAAAGCGGCATCCGAGGTGATATCCGTTAATTTATTCGTCTTCTTGAAGTCTTCCGCCCGTCGTTCGATCGTTCCCAACTCTTGGTTGATCACGTCCAGCCGCTCGTTGATGAACTCCACCGTCGCCTCTGACACGATCCTCTTGTTATCGATACCGTTCTGGTTATACCGCTTGACAAGAGCATTAATCACCGCAATTCCTCTCGCCGGTACGGCGTCTTTCAAGGAGACCAATACGGAGTTCGTGTTCTTTACCAAGATTTGCACGTTCAAGTTTTTTGAAAAAACATCTGTCGTTTTTCGAAAACTAGACAGGTCCACCCGGATTTTTTCCTTGGAAGTAACTTTCCTATTAGGCTCGATCGAGAGGTTATAGTCTCCCATAGGAACACTCTCCGAGTAGTGACCGCTCCACATTTTCTCCCCGTCAAGGTTCATCAATATCACGAGGTTCGCCGTGTCCAACAACACGTGAAAAGACGTGTCCCGGATCTCCCCGGGATTATCCACAAGAACTTTCACCGGCGAATCGTTATAAAGTTCTCGGTCACGCAAGAAACCTTCACGGACGTAACGGACGTTCAAGTCCAGTTCCTCCACGACCTCCCGCATCAGGTTCTTCGACTGTAGCTCCACGATCTCGTTCTCCACAAACATATCCGCCGCCGCCAAGCCCAGCTCTTTCATCATCACGTTCGTTCCCAGTTCCCCCTTTTTCGAGTCGCTGATCATCACCTTACCCGTCACGTTGTAAATAGGCACTCGGCTCTGGCATATCAACAAAGCGATGACCAAACACAAAGGCACCGACACCGCAAACCAACGCCAACGGGTGATAAACTTTTCAACTAATACTTTTATATCTATACTTTCGGACTCACGTTCCCTGTTCAAGTTATTCTCTTCCATGTAATTCCGGTTCTAGGTTAACGAATTGCGATGGCAAGGATTGCCACCAACGTGGAAATACTCGATAAAACGTAAGGCAGAAATGCCCCGGCATTTCCTCCCACAATCCGAGCCTTATTGGGTTCGACATAGACCACGTCATTCTGTTGCAAGTAGAAAAAAGGCGAATGAATGATATTTTCCGATGTCAAATCCAGTTGGGCGAAAACTTTCTCGTCCCCGTCTTCTCGCATCACCAGCACGTTCTTACGCTTTGCATTAATTTGTAAATCTCCAGCCATTCCCAAAGCATCAAAAATGGAGACCCGTTCACTATTCACCTTGTAACTCCCGGGAGCTTTCACTTCTCCCAACACGGTTACCTTGAAATTCAAGTACTGGATAGTCACGATCGGGTTCTTCAGGTAGTTACTCAACTCCTTCTTCAATTTAGCTGCCAGTTCCGTCCGGGATAAACCTTCCACTTTAATCTTTCCCAACACCGGGAAATCGATCGTCCCGTCCGTGTCCACCAGATACCCGTAAAGTTGATCGTTACCTGTTCTCGTGTTGTTCTGTCCCAACCCGATCATCGGCGTGTTAAAAGGCAGGGCCGTCTCAATATCATCACAGGAAACCACGATTGATAATAGATCATCCACATGGATCACCGTACGATACTGCAAAGCTGCTTTCACTCTAGAATTTATCTTCACATCTTGCAGGTACACCACGTCCTTCGGGGAAGCGCAAGCCCCCAACAAGCAAACCAGCATACCGATAAAAAACAATCTTCCAGTTCCCGTCATCACTTGTAAGTCTTTATTTTAGTTAATTATTTATTTTATCCAGTATTTCGAACCGGGAGTTCTTCGATTTAAACTCCGGCACCACCTGTTTCATCAACCGCACGGTATCCTCAATCCGTACCGCCAATGCTAATTCCGCAAGTTGATCATAAGCTCTCAACACCTCGTCCCGCTTGTACTTCCGGACTCTTGCTACCCGAATTTTAGCATTCCCCGTCGGGATCGTGTTCTCTTCGTTACTTAAAACCTCCTCGTACAATTTCTCTCCCGGCCGCAAGCCGATAAACTTGATCTTGATATCCTCGTTCGGGACGTACCCCGCCAAACGAATCATCCGTTCCGCCAGATCGACGATCTTCACGGGTTCTCCCATGTCAAAAACGTAGATTTGATTGCCCGTACTCATCGTGGCCGCCTCCATCACCAACCGGCAAGCCTCCGGGATAGTCATGAAAAAGCGGGTGATTCCCGGGTCAGTAACCGTCACCGGACCACCCCGCTCGATCTGTTTCCGGAAATAGGGAATCACGCTGCCGTTACTTCCCAGTACATTTCCGAAACGAGTCGTGACAAAACGAGTTTTACCTTTCACTTCCCCACGCTCTATTGCTAATCCTAAACTTTGCACGTATATCTCCGCCAGTCGTTTGGAAGCCCCCATCACATTGGTCGGATTCACGGCCTTGTCCGTGGAAATCATCACCATCATGTCCACATTATACTCCACGCAAAAATCCGCCACCAGCCTTGAACCGACCACATTCACCCGAACCGCCTCGCAAGGGTTCTCTTCCATCAAGGGAACATGCTTATAGGCAGCCGCATGGAACACTACACGGGGACGATATTTTTCAAAAACCATCCGTAACCGTTCTTTCTGACGAACATCACCGACAAAAGGGGTGAACTTCAAGTTCGGGAAATTCCGTTCCAATTCCAAGCGCAACTCGTGCATCGGGGTTTCCGCATTATCAAATAACACCAGATACCCCACGCCAAAGGCAGCTAACTGGCGGCATAGCTCGCTACCGATACTACCTGCCGCACCAGTCACCATCACCACCTTACCCGCAAAATACGCCTCAATCTCCCTCGTGTTCACCTTGATCTCCTCCCGTCCCAACAAGTCCTCTATACGGATCTCCCGGATAATCGTCTTTTTCAAACCATCTCCCAGCACGTCTATTGGCGGGGAAAACAAGTTCTTTACTCCAATCCCCTGACAAAAACGAACCAACCGATCCGCCTCCCGACGAGCCTCCTCACGTGAGGGATATAACACACCGTTTATATTATATTTTTTCACAAAACGGGAGAAATGCTGTTCATCCTCAAAATAGTAAACCGGCAATTCCGAAAGCACGCAAGATTTCAGGTACCTATCCGGATTCACGAATCCCACCACGTGATAGTGCTTACTAGTGTGCATTCTCGTCTTCAGAGCCACGCTTTTATCACCGGTTCCGTAGACCAGTACCCTCGTCTTCCCTGAACCATACAGAGAGATCGTAAAATCATAAACCAGCACGAGCGTTACCCGAAAACCCACCAGAATCACCGATGTCACGAGAAAATCAATCACGGCACAGGCAAAAAGGTGTTGCCCGAACAGTCGAGAACCGGACACGAGGATCATTCCTGCCAACAGGAGTTCTTTTAGGAAAATTGCAAATCCCATTTTCCCAATGCTCTTTATCGTGGCGTGCCGGATGATATTCCGGTTCACCCTCAGTCCCCAGAAAACCAACAAACTAACCACGCAAGAACCGCCAATAATCACGCCATAGGTTAATCGGGAGAGATCGATGATAAAACTATCGGCAAAAAGAAGCGTGATAAACGAACTCATGACGGACAAAAAAATATCCACCAAGAGAATCGTGTAAGCATTCACATACTTCTTATTCTCGTGCAAACGATTACATACCGAGTGAAACGAGTATTTCATTTATTATTGGTATTTTGTAAAAGAAGCGCCTCCTCCAGTATTTAATAGCTTGATCCGGCGTATGAAGTACCGTTTAAAGGAGACGCTGTTACCGAGAGTTGCATGTCCCGGTATCGCATTTTTAGTGTGAATTGGTATATTTATTCTTTCTTTTCATACTTCGTGTTGCAAGCTACAAACTCCCGTTTCGCCAAAATATAAAACACCAGCCCCACATCAACAGAGGAGACCTCTCCCATCCGCACAAATTGTTCAATCATATCATCCTCCACTTGTCGTACCCGTACGGCCAACCGGACCCGCTCTTCTTTCAATCGCTCCTGTTCTTCAACGGGTAATTCCATCAAGCCTACCACGTTATCATACAAACAAATCGCATCCCACCATCCCAACAAATCGTCCCGGTGGTTTCCCCGCATATATCCCAAAGCTTCTGTCACCAATTTACCTGCCAATTCGCCACATTCCGCATCTCCCGTAAAATAATAACAATTACACAATAACCGGCAAATATTAGAAGTACGGCACGGTAACACCAGTTTTTGACTTCCCCAAGGTGTCAGTATATCGTAGGCAGCATCCACTCCTTTTTCCAAAAAATCCAAATCCGAGTACAACTGGTAAACGTCCATCAAGTCCGCAGCGTAACCGGCACGAAAATTTGCCGGAAGTTCTTTCTTCTGCACCAATACCTCATACCAACGGGCAATTTCTTTTGCCCTTTCGTGAATATCGTAAAGAACTCCAAACTCGGCCTCTAACCACGGATATATCCGCACCATCGTGTAAACCGTAAGATAACCGTGAAGATAAGCGGACAACTTGTCGGGAGAGTACGAACGGAAATTAACTTCACGTAACCGATCGTACAAATCATAAAATAAACCTTTCTCCATCATCTTTTTCTACTCTATTCGTTCCAAAAAGGAACCCGGAATATAGGAAGTTGCAATTGACACAACTCCTTCCAAACGGATGACTACACGTTTGTGTCCCATCAAACGAACCAACTCTCCTTCCAATCCTTGCAAGGGGCCTTTAATCACTCGTACCCGGTCTCCCCGTTTCAGATTTTTGTTTAACACCTCTACCCCGCTCGGGGAAAAATCCAACAAAAACATGAAATCATGCATTTGTTTATCGGGAACAATCAACGAGTGACGTCCCTCAATATCTTTCAAATAAACAATATTAAGCCCATGGTCATTTATTAATGAAAAACTTGTTGCTTTATCCGTGTGAATAAAAATCATCCCGTGAATCAAGAGCACCCGGATCGTCTTACGACCCAAAGGTGTTTCCCGCACTTGTTCTTCCTGAGGTAGAAAATTCTCGATACCCAACTCATCAAGCTTCTTCTTTATCCACAACTCCTGATTCACTCGAGTGTGAGCCACGTACCAATTTATATTCTTATTATCAACCATGTACCCTTTTGATTTCCCCTGTCAAGGTATTAAATCGAATTTTGAACAGCTTTCTCCGCTTTTCCTGACCGGACGCGCTTCGCGCATTAACCCTCGTACCGGCCCTGATTTATTTCCACGTGTCTCTATCGTCTCACTATAATACAGCGATTCAACGAAAGAAAGCTGTCCGCATTAAAAGTTTCAAAAAACGATCGATTAATGATATGATACTTAATAATAAATTGTCTAATCTTGTAAAATTGTAATCGTCTGATTGCTAAAAAGAAAAAAATTTTTGTTTTGATTTGCGCAATTCGAAAATTTACTATATTTGCAGAGCATTAAATGATCCTATAATAATCCTCTAAATTTTTCATAAACAATTGATTTTATTTTATTTATGAAAAGCAACAAATCCCTTATACATATCTGCAATTTAACCCTTATCCATACTTACATAAACGTTGCCCTACCCCCTCTCTAGCCCATACCCCAAACACAGGCACAACAAAAACCCAGCATCAACACTATTTCATGTTCATGCTATGTCTATGCTATGTTCATGTTTTGTACTTGAGGTAGAGCAACCATAGTCCACCCTTAAACCAAAGATTTCCTTACCTTGGTGTAAGCTTGGTATTATTTAAGACTCCAAATCCACGTCATTTATCCGTACCATCCAGTTATTGACTTTCATCAGGGGACAGATATAAGGTTTTAATTTATCCTCTGTGGCATCTAAAAAAAATATTAAAGTATATTGATCCTGCCTATCCAAGTATTCCTGCGGGGTCATTCCCGAGTAAGCCTCACGAGAGAGAAGCAAGTATTTCGTGAGAGGGATATCCAATACGCGTTGCCCCGTGAAACGATGGGTCAGAATCAAACGGGTATCATCATTTTCAAGCAGACGTAATGTATTTAATTCCGAATGCACGACCTGCAACCCGGACAAGTCGGCTACCGTCTGATAAAAAGGCAAGTAACACGTTTCAACCGAATCAAACGGCTGGCTTCGATGGTCAATCATCCCATTAAATGCCCTAATTTCCAGCAGAAATTCATCATCTGCAAATGGTGTCGGATTCTGGCCTTGCAAAACACACGTGAAACGGTGGGTTAACTTTATCAACGGGACTTCCCGAACCGTGTACTCTTCCGGAACTTCCACCCCTTCCAAACGGCCATGGAACAAAGCGGGTAATTGTTTGGATGACGTTCCCGACGCATCACATAACAGTCTTACCCCCGAGGCAGAACATTCGTAACAAGAATCCGTCAACCCGGACCAAACTAAAAAATTATACTTGCCCGGGGATAAGGATTCCAACTTCACCTGACAATTATTTTGATGAAGAGTAAGACTGTCGACATGCCGGGTTTCAATGTAATTTCCGGTCTCATCGAATATGAATATTGACGCATTTTTTAATTGGGTAAAAGCCGCATCTACGTTTAATATGTTATATCTATAAGACAATTTTAACCAAAAACCCGAAGGACAATCGGAGAGATCGTCATCTACCCATGAACAAGCAAAGCAAAGACAAGAAAATATTGCCAACCAGCATGCGCCAATCTTACTCATCATTATTACAGCTAAAAATTATTGTATCATTCTATTCCAACTCACCTTCTTGGTAACGGATATTCCAAGGTAAAACAGAGAAATCAACACTTAGGTAAGCATCGGATTCAATATCTCCCGGATCCACGTCAGGGATTCCTGTTCCCAGATCATTCACATTCGTGATCAATATCCGGTAAATATTATTACGCACGATACCAAATTCCATCACTCCCATCATTGCCGAATGATTATCCACGTGGCGAATGAAATAATTGTAATAACAGTGGAAACTGCCTTCTTCACTCTTGTTAAACACCTTGATATTGTATTTTTTCTGATCTTCGAGGCTTAATGAACCATCCGTTGGGACATTCGCCTTACCGATATCATGCACGGCTTTCAACGAGGTATAAAAATTATAGTTAAAATAATAGATCGTACTTTGCCCGTAAGGATCTACCGTGTGCCCTTCTTCATTAAAAGTTCTCTCTTCCGGTATGGAAACACTTGCCTTAAACACGATTCCCGTGGCGTAGGCTTTATTCTGTGCCGGACGATACATGCAGTTTTCCAAACAATACGTTGTCGTGTACGTGTTTTCAGCATTCAACACACTCGTGATATTATTACTTGCATTTTCACAATATGGTTGGGCATAATAATTGTCTTGATTCGTGAAATTCTCTGCCCCGGCCACCGTTTTATTGAAAAAATAAGGGTCTACGGCATAGCCGTTCGTGGCAGGAATAACCCCAAAATAATCATTCGTACAGGTGAAATCGGGCTTAACCAGATTCGTATCATCCGATCCGTCCGCTAAAGTAACCACGTGACGGAAAGTATAGAAATTCCGGCTCAAGTTGAAATAACGGTAATTACTTAAATTTATCGTGGCATATTGCCGGCCTTCCTTGTCCTTCATAACATATTCGTTCCGGTTTCTTGCCAAGCACAATTTGGCTACTACTCGTTCCAAGGTGATGGGTACCACCGTAATCTCTTCTTCCGCTTTCGGAGTATTCACCACCACGTTCAAATTGGCCACGGCACGATTGGCCATAATCAACGGACGAGAAGCATCTGTTGTTCCATTCTCGTAAGAATCCTTATCGACATGGCTTAAAAAATTATCCACGGAAGTGGCATTAATCATACTAGTCCGGTTAGCCACGGCAAATACATCATAACTCCCCGGATCAACCTTGATTTTTTGGTTGGAACGGTAAGTTACGGTTTGGTCAGATACCACCCGCTCTACCCCGATCTCGAAAGACTCTATGAAATTTTTAGTTTCCGAATGAAATAAATAGAGTTGCACTTTTTCAATTCTTGACTCGTTTTCGCTTCCCGGCACGGTCTCATCCGAACTTTCAGCGGAAGCCCGTCCAAGAGAAGAGGAGGTTTCCGGCACGGTAAATGAAAACATCACATTCCCATCCGTCACAACAACAGAAGGATTGCCCGACGGATCATCAACAGGATCTGCATCATTGATGCAACCTCCCAATGTTACTAGCGAAAATAGTAAAATACAATAATAAAATAACCTCATAACATTAAATTTTAAGTTAATATATAGTGTTCAATAATTTCAAGTTATAGCTTGCTTGCGGAAGTCCGAAAGATTCAGCCTCCTTGAATTTACTCTTCGCTTCCCCGTACTGACCTTTCAACATATAGGCAACACCCGTTGCCAGTGTTTTTTCTTTGCTATCCGGAGCCCGGAGCAAATACTTTTCCGCCGACACGACATCCCCTTGCATTAATGCTATACACGCCGCATTGAGGTTAGCCACCGGATTTTCAGGATGATATAAAACAGCAGTTTTAAACACGTTCATATATTGTTGACTCCCCTCGGGTAAAGTTTGTGCAATCTGGAACATCTCCTCGATACTCAGGTTCTTCGGCTGGGAGTGAAACACGATTCGCGCTTCTTCCAACGTAAAAGGTCTCACAACATACTTGATCGTGCATTCCGAACGTCTTAGTGCCGGAAACCACTTGCTCACCACGACATTAAACTGTCGGGAATAACGTTTCCTCAGCCGTTGTTCCTTTTGGTCGGGAGCAAGATCACTTTCAACGATACGTAACCACTCGTTGCTATTTTTTAACACGGAATCTCTCAACAAACGTCCTACTCCTTCCCAATCTTCCGGAGTATAATTTGTCGTGAAAAGAGAATCCGGAAAATCATACTGATCGGAAATATAATCTTTCAAGGCGGCCGTTCTCCCTTCCGCAAGCCGCTTGTTATTCATATACGGCCCCTCCGGTGATGCAAATCCATGAATATGAATACCGGAAATCGTGACAAAAGAATCCCGCTTTAATACATCAATACCCTCTTTGATTTTATACAATTCGGCAGCATTGTTTCTGAAATCTTCCAGAATATCTGTTTTGTTCAGGGGAAAATCCAGATAGGCACAAATCTTCTCATTCCGGTTTTTCACGTCTTCAACTTGGGGCGTCATAAATGCCAGTTGCGGGTGTAACTCCGACAACGTATTCAATCGTGCCACATCTTGGGAAAACCCATCCTCCGGCTCCCCGCAATGACACGAGTTCTCTTCAAGAGAAAGAACAGAATGGTTCATCCACTCCTCGAAGGGGACGGAACGTAAATATGCTATTGTCTGAACAGAATCATCTTGCCGACGGACCTCCAGATGACCCGCTTGAACAAATTGTTTGGAATTACGCAAGTAGACGAAATGTTGTCTACGTCCGTTAATATAGACTCGGGGAAATTCCATAAAATTCTTCAAACTATCACGTAGTTGCGGTATCAACACGAAAGATTCGTTCGACGCTAGTTTTCGCGATACATTTATTTGCATGGAGACAACTAGCTGTTTTCCCATACGGTAAAGTTGCGCCTCATTCACCGTAACGGTACTATCCTTCTGCCCGTGTGCAAGAAAAGAGAAGAGAAAGAAACATCCGCAAAGAAAAATGTGTCTCATAACCCTTTAATTAAAAACATAAACTATACTTAAAGAAAACTTATCCGGTCCGAAATAGTGGTAACTTTCTCTCTCCTTCCACGCTGCACACAAATCCGGACACGCATATTTATCGTAGCGGATATACTCGTAACCAATCCCTAAAGAAACCTCCAAATTCCAATGTCGATTCAAAATGAGGTGGTACCCGTAAGAGATACCGCCTCCTGTCAACCAGCCGGAGTAACGGTGATTTTTCAACCACTTGAATTTTCCCAATAACATATCTTTCCCACCAATATTGAATTGAGCCCCGTTAAGGAATACCCCGAAAAAACTCCCGTTAAATTTTTGGCACGTCCAGTAACGGTACTCTGCCTGTAACAACCAATAACGCTCCACGTATCTTTCCGTTCGCTTCCATGGACGTAAACTCCCGGAGAAATCAACTGTCGATCTCATCCCGAAAGCATACTCAATCCCTCCGTTCAGGGCCCCGTTGGCTAGAGAGAGCAAATTACTTTTTACCGCAAAATTCTGACTCCGGACCGTAATACTTCCGAAAAGGATGAGGAAGAAAAGGATCGATTTGATTTTCATGTTCGTTTTAATTATTGATTTAACTCAAAAAACAATTTCAAGTTATGATCTGCCTCCTCGCACCCCTCAGCCTTCGCTGACTTCAGAAGACGTATTCCCTCGTATGTGTTATCACACAGTAATTCGTACACCCCTCGGCAATTTTTGTAAGCAATGGTGTCGTACAAAGCCATCTGCAAGTACATACCCGCCATCCGTATATTCCCCCGTTCAATGGCCGCATTGGCCGCATTCAAATTAGCAACCGGGTTGGTGGGATATATCTTCACGCTCGTCTCTATAATCTTGTAGAATTTCTCCGGTTCATCCTTATAGCTTAAAGCAACCATGTAAAGTTCCCGCAAGGATAATAGATGCGGCTTTAAATTCGCGATCACTTTCGCCTCTTCCAGACTAAAATCCAGTTCCTTCTGGTTCCGCTCGTCGGTAGCATCACGTTCCGGTTCCAAATAACACCCCTTGAAACTTTTCTTACCCGATTTTATTGGCAAGTCGGCAACCTTTGTCGTGTCACGCAATACGTTTGGCAGATTTGAGGCATACCCGCCCATCCGTTCGATCTCTATTTCCCGCGAGGATAAAATCGTTGACTTGACTTTATGACCGTTTTCATCAAAAATTTCCGCCCGAATTGAAAGAAGTGAGGTTGACAAGATTCCTTCCCGGACAGGAATTACCGTTCTATAATCGATATATTGATTTTCAGGATTTATAGCCGCATACACTCCGGTAACCCCTGCCGACTTTTTGCGCTTCTGTAACATCTGTTCGCGTTTGTACATCAAATGAGCCCTTTTCCCATTGACCAGTATACAAGGCAATTCCGTTTGCCGTCCCTGCCCGGAAAGGATAGGGGTAAGCGTCACGTGTCCCCGGGTTTCCAGATCAGGAACACTCACTAACATATGCCAAGAAATAACCAGAGAATCCTGACGCACGTTGACTACAGGGGACTGTATTTCGCAATTAATCTCTTGGGCTGAAATTCTGCCTGTCACCCATAACAGGATAATTAGAACAAATACTTGGATCTTCATAAGACAATATTTTTACTGAATAAAATACACAAATGATACCCCGACATGCGTGACTCCCCAATAATTCTCTTTACGCTTATCTTGTAACAAATCTCCTTTTGCCGGACCGTATTGCTTAAAATTCAATCGAACATATCCTGCCGCCAGAGAGGTTTCGATACTCCAGCTTGCACTGATCGGCCACTGGTAACCACAGGAAAAACCACCCCCAACCACACTCCCTTGATAACGGTGCTTTTTCAACACGTTAAAGAGTGGCATTCCCCCGATATTAAACCGGCTATAATACATTTGCACCCCCACGAAACCACCGTCATACACGCCCCGAAACCATCTCTTGAACGAGGGGCGAATCAAGACGTGTTTCATCTTTTTATTATCCCCCCAAGTCCATGGGTTATAATTCAAATTCATTTCCAAACTGTACCATTCACCACATCGCATTTCACCACCAAGATTTAAAGTTCCCGTCATCCAAGGCAAGACGTTTGTCTTCACGGCAATCGTCTGAGCATTAACCCGGCAAAACGGCAGGCACAAGAATAATATTATAATAACAATCCATTCTTTTTTCATTCCTACATTTCATTTAAATTGACTGGTTAATACAAAACTTCGAATTATATTTCTGTTTCTCAGCTCTAACAGCACCAAATAAGAATTCATTTTTAATTTGACCTTTTTGCCATGTACCAGCTTGTAGACATGTTTTACAGGAACATTATATTTCTTGGACAGTTCATAATAGATCGATTTATTCTCTGATTGCCATATTTTTAACAACACGATACTCATATGATAACTATTTTGAAAGATGCGAAACATTTAGAACAAACAAGCCGCAAAACGGACATAAAATCATAGATAATCATTCTGTTTTTATATCATTAAACGAAGGTTTAATGATATCGTCTTTTTAGCGATATGTTAAGCCTGAGAACAGAAAGTACAAATAAATAACTAACTGAATAATCGAATTTTAAATGAAATATGAATTTTGGGGAAATAAAAAATTAGGATTAATCAATAATCCTTCGATTTTAGACACACAAAAATATTTATTTTTAAAACAAAAAGCAAACAAAACTTATATATATTTTATATTACCTCGCAGATTGTAAGCGCAAATAACTTATCAGAGCCTTTTATCACTCGTCTTCCAATAGAATAACACGTATTTTTGATAAACAAAAAATTGAAAGATCCCATTTATAACCTTTATATCATTTTTCCCGTATATAATAATAATTATGCACACAAAATAAAAAAGACTATGAAAACAATACTACATAAAGCCGAGAGTCGCGGTTTCTTCGACCACGGATGGTTAAAAACCCATCACACCTTTAGTTTCGCAGACTATTACAATCCACAACGCATTCATTTCGGGGCATTACGCGTACTTAACGATGACCGGATAGAAGGAGGTACCGGATTTGACCTACATCCTCATAAAAACATGGAAGTCATTTCCATCCCCCTGAAAGGCGACTTGGAACATCAGGACAGTCTAAAACACAAGGACACGATCAAAGAAGGTGAAATTCAAGTGATGAGTGCCGGAACAGGTATCATGCATAGTGAATACAATCGAAATGACGATCGGCCTAGTGAATTCCTGCAAATCTGGGTATTCCCGAACAAGCAAAACGTTCCGCCACGGTACGAGAACGCCGTGATTTCCGATTTAATCCGCAAAAACGAGATTAGTGAAATCGTATCTCCTTATCCCGGTAACGGCAAAGGATTATGGATTTATCAACAGGCATGGTTCTCGATCGCCGACTTGGACAAGGATTCTTTACAGCTCTACAAGATGAAATCAAAGGAGAGTTTGGGCGTGTATATCTTTATTATTGAAGGAAGTATCACGTTAAAAGACTTGACCTTGAATCGCCGTGATGGAGTAGGAGTGTACGATACCGATGAAGTCGAATTCAAGGTGACCGAAAAATCACGGGTACTACTCATTGAAGTTCCACCACATCAATAAAAATTTACAATTTGTGATTTTAGAGAGTCCGTCTAACAAGTCTTATCCAGTGTTTAAAACTACCCCCACCAGCTCCCCCTTACACAGGGGGAGAGCTGATTACCAAGCGGTATTTATTATTCTACCAGATGACTTGTCTCGAATAAGTAACAACCCAAGATAACAAAGCAGCCCGTTAAACAGGAGAATCTCGAAACCAAATTTATACCCGAAAAGAAGTTGTTCCGAGTAACAATTCACCACGTAAGAGATCACCGGTGAAAGCAAACATACCCAAGGAAGATATTTCTCCCGTACCTGATACTTTGTCGTTAAACCAAACGTGAAAAGCCCCAGAAGAGGCCCGTACGTGTAACCCACCGCTTTAAAAAGAGACGATATGACACTCGAATTATTCAATTCCCGGAAGAGTACAACCACGAAAATCATTAATAACGAAAATACGATATGCACTCCCATACGCTTTTTCTTCTCCTCCTTATTTCCCGGATCTATTTTCAGGAAATCAATACAGAAAGAGGTCGTTAAAGCAGTCAATGAGGAATCAACCGAAGAATAGGCCGCGGCAGTTATTCCCAACAGGAAAAACAAACCGGCCGTAGCCCCGAAATAATTCAGGGAAAGGAAGGGAAACACGTCATCAGATTTACCGGGTAACACGATACCTTCCCTTTCTGCATATATGTAAAGCAAGGCTCCCAGCATCAAAAACAACACGTTCGTCACCAAGAATAAAAAAGAAAATGAAAACATATTTGTCTTACAATCTCGTAAGGAACGACAAGTCAGATTCTTCTGCATCATATTCTGATCCAACCCATTCAGGCAAACTGTGATCGCCACTCCTGCCAAAAACTGTTTCACCGTATTCTGTCCCGACCGCCAGTCAAAGTCAAACACTCTGGAAAGAGAGCTCTCTTTTATAGCTGCAATAGCCGAAGAAAAATTGAAATCCAGCGCCTTGTTTACCACCACGATTGTCAAACCGACAGAGATCAGAATAAACACGGTTTGTAACGTATCGGTCCAAACGATCGTCTTGATCCCGCCTCGCACGGTATAAATCCACACGAAAGCAATCGTGATAAACACGGTCAGCCAGAAAGGCACACCTATGGCATCAAAGAAAGCCAGTTGTAACACACCGACGACCAAGAATAACCGGAAAGACGCACCCACCAATTGTGACACGATAAAAAAGAAAGAACCCGTCAACCGGGCCTTCTCCCCGAAACGAGTTCCCAACCAAGAATAAATAGAAACCAGATTCTGCCTGTAAAACAAAGGCAAAAGCACGAGTGCAATCACGATATACCCCACGCAATTACCGAAAACCAAGGTCAGATAAGTCCAATGCGTGTTACCGACCTCCCCGGGGATCGAGATAAAAGTCACCCCGGAAAGCGTTGTCCCGATCATCCCGAAAGCCACCAAATACCAAGGCGAATTCCGATTCGCAGTAAAAAACATCTCACTATTGACTTTCCTAGTTGTCACGAAGCCAACCAAGATCAACAATAAAAAATAAGCCAGTAAAACCGTTAAAACTAAACTCGTGGACACAGGCACTTTCTTTTAATTCCACGACAAATATAGTAAAATTTATATAAATTTGCTTTACCCACATTGAGTTATTTACGGAATTATTTGTTGACGATATTTTTTGTTCGTATATTTGCATATTATGGGAGTATTATCTGAAAAAATATCTCAACTAGGGTTTTCCGAGGAAGCAGGATTGCTGTTTTATGAAAAAAAAGAAATGTGGCTACAGTTAGCCCCTCGAGTAAAACATATTATTGATACAATAAAACCATTTGCTTTTTATTGTATTAATGGTTCTCCATTTATCTTATTTTTCGAACAACCGAAAAACGATGAGGAAGAGAAAATTATTCATCGTCAAATCTGGAACTCTCAAACTCCTATCATTATCATTGAGAGCGTAAACTCCGTAAAAATTTTCAATGGTTATGCATTCAACCAACACAAATTACTATTACAAGAGCTAACAGACGTAAAGAATATAGATAAATTCTCTTTTTGGAATATTGTGTCTGGAAATACATGGTATTTCTTTGAACGCGAATTTAAGAAAAAACGCTTGGATGAGTATTTATTGGAAAATATACAACATGTAACAGAGAAGTTGTGTTACAGTATCCCTCGACCTCTTGCCACATTACTTGTTCTTAGATTGATATTCATTCGTTATTTGATTGATCGGGGAGTTGACTTGAATTTCAAACATATTTCATATACCAAGGAACAAGCCAAGAGAGACCTCAATATAATTGCTGGAAATAAAGAACTCCTATATCGTTTATTCGGTCACCTTAAAAATCGTTTTAACGGTAATTTATTCGAACTCTATTTGGATGAAACAACAGGGTGCGAGGAAATAGATCTTATCGATAATAACACCTTACATACGTTACAGTTATTTATTGGGGGGAACAATATCAAGACAAATGAACTTGTGTTATTTGATATATACGATTTTAACATCATACCTATCGAACTGATAAGCAACATTTACGAAAGGTTTCTGGGAAACAAACAACGAAGAAAAGACGGTGCGTTTTATACCCCATCATTTTTAGTCGACTATATACTTAAATTCACTATAGATCCATATCTTAAAGATCATAATACATGTACGGTATTGGATCCGGCTTGCGGATCGGGAATTTTTCTCGTGGAAACTCTTCGCCGGATAATTGAACGCAATTTATCAAATAGACAGTTTATCGAATCAAATGCAGAGTTATCTTCTTATTTGACAAACCACATATATGGTATTGATAAGAACAATGAAGCCATTAACGTCGCAATATTTTCCTTGTATATAACTTTGCTCGATTATAAAAACCCGAAACAACTTGAAGGATTTACTTTTCCTCTTTTACGGGGAAGGAATTTCATTGTGGACGATTTCTTTAACAATGCGATAACTGACAACCTTAAAAATATAGACATTCAGTTCATAATAGGAAATCCACCATGGGGAAGCCAGCCGGGAAAAGACAATACGAATAACTACCATTCGAATTACGTAAGAAAAATCAACAAGGAAAGTAGGTGCAATCTAATTAGCGACTATCAAATTGCACAATCCTTTTTAATCCGCTCCAAGGAGTTTGCTTCCGAACGGACCCAATGCAGCTTAATCGTAACAAGCAAACTCCTGTATAATAGCAGCGCATTTGAGTTCCGGAATAAATTTCTCGTGGGAAACTGTAGCCTAAATCGAGTGCTTGAGCTTTCTCCTGTCAGATTTCACTTGTTCAATGGTGCTAATGCCCCAACTGCGATCATATTTTATTCGTACAACAAACCCGAAAAGGATCAAAAGCTTATTCACCAATCCTTAAAGCCGAATGCTTTTCTACAATATTTTCAAATCATTGTTTCTGAAAAATACGATACAAAAGAAATTCATCAAAGTCTGCTTAATGATTATGACTGGCTATGGAAAGTGTTAGTTTATGGAAATGTCTTGGATTTTCATTTAATAAAAAGCTATCGTTGTAACAAGGAAAAATTTGTTTCTCTTAACGATTGGATGCAGAAAGAGAGCATTTTTTCCGGTGCAGGATTTAAGATCGGAGAGAAAGATCGTAAAAAAGACATATCGGAAATAAAGAATAAACTTGTTGTCAAAGGGGCTAACTTTAAGTCCTTATACATTAACAAAGAGAACCTAAAGACATTCAACTTCGAATATCCTAATATAGAAAAGATTAATGGAGTTGGAAAATTAAAAGTATACAAAGCTCCTCATTTACTTGTCAAAAGAGGTGCTAAAGATATTCCGGTTGTGGCATATTGTGATATTGAATGTTGTTTTCCCAATACAGTTTTCGGGTTCGTATCCAACAGCAACAATATTGACAAATTGAAATCACTGGGGGCATTTCTTTCCAGTAATATCATATCATATTTTACATTCTGTCTTTCCACCCAATGGGGAATAGAACGAGATGAAGTAATTCTTCAAGATTATAAATCGATTCCGATTCCGATATTATCTGAATCCGAAAATAAAAAAATTGCACATAAATTCACTCAGGCTACCACTGAAAGAGAAAATTATTTCAACCAAATATTACGTGACTCGGAAGAACGAATACCGAATTTTGATCATGTCGTATCTGAGTTTTACGACTTAGATGATCAGGAAAAATGTTTAATCGATTATAATAAAACGGTATCCATTCCTCTGTTTCGAAATCAGATTTCACCTTATAAAAAATTAAAGAGGCTTGAATTTATTCCATATGTAAATGTTTTCATTGAACATTTCGAAGAGATTTTCAATGAGGATGGCAATTTTTTTGAAATAACGATTCATCCCGAAGTGGCAAATAGTCATTTTGCCGCAATTGAATTTAAGATCGTCAAAGATAAACCCCAATCACTCATAAACAATAGTAAACCAAATGAATCCATGGATTTCTGGACTAGATTTTCGATCACCAAACATACCCAGTATTTTTATGAGCAAAAAGACATTATCAACTTCGAAAAAGACTCATTTTACATCATAAAACCCAATGAATATAAAAACTGGCATCCTGCAATTGCTTACCTCGATTTAGGAGAAATTATTGAATCGTTCTTAAACTTTAATGATGAAGAATATGATTGATGTAAGTAATTTCTCCCGTGTTCATTTTGTGAAACACAAAGAATTCAAAAATATATTAACCAAAATTGTCATGTGCTATGAGATGATGTGTAATGATTGTGTTACACAAAAGAGAACTTTACCGAATAACGAAAATCAACTTCGAGATATATTACATTATGAATATCTTAATCTCAACCAAATTAGAGCGAAAATTAAATTAAATCAATATTTATTCGTTCCTGAAGTTCCCGAAGATCACAGGAAAGATAACACCAGGGGAAGAGCTGATTTAAGAGTAATCATTAAATCGAGGTCATTCGAGAACCCTCAAGAACACTTTACGATTGAATGCAAACGTTTAGATGGAAATACGTCTTTAAATGAAGCCTATATTGTTAATGGGATTCTACGGTTTGTAAATGAGAATCCATTATACTCATCTTATTATGGAACGAATGGAATGCTGGGATTTGTTGTAAAAGATATAAATGTAGCCAATAATATGCATGAAATAGATAATCTACTTTCTAATAAACACACAGAAGCTCATGTCATAGACAATATCGTATGCGAAGATTCAGTTCCATGCTGTTATAAGTCTACACATATATCTCAAAACAAACCTTTACGATTATACCACTTGATGTTAGACATCTCTCATGTTGTTGAGTAATTCACTCCGGAACATAAATAATTTCACCATTTTCAAGTTCATACGCGATACCCACCTTCTTCCCTCGTTTCCCCGATTGGTTCTGATCTTCGGAAGGAGTGTACCGGTTGATCTTTTCGCCTTCCTTGGTAATAATCTCCATGTTCTCCTTTCCCGGATTCTTCACCATCGTGAAATCCTCTGTCGAAAGCATCTCCGTCATATTATACCTTGTCACCAAAGCCACCATCAGGGCCACAGCAAACACCATCGCCACGTCAAAAAGATTCGACACCGCACTAATCGGATCCGTCTCATCCTCCTTTTTCAATAAATTGCGTTTCATTTCTGATCATTTTTCTCGTTCAACACCTCCACCAGACACTCCAAGTTAGTCATATCCTGTAAATACCAGCGTTGTTTCACCTGTTGGGTCAAGAAACCGATCGCACCAGCCACCAACCCGATAACCGTCGTGGCAAAAGCCACTTGCATATTATAAGCCATAGAAGCAATATCCCCCGTCGACAAACCGACCAGCGCAGGTCCCATCGGGATCAAAGTTCCCATCAACCCGAGGATAGGTCCTAGCTTTCCCAATGTTTTAGACGTGGCCAAATCCTTATCGGCAGCAATTTCAAAATTAGCCAAAAGACGTTGTAATTGGGCTTTATTCTTCTGTTCCTCCAAAATCCGTTTCATAAACATCACAACTAAAGAATGATTCTTCTCCGGCAACCGATTGGCAAAATCATCCACATTATTCACATGCAATTTATCCATTTGCTCCCGAATCAATTTATCCGTCTTACGAATAGAAACATACTGGCCAAAGAAATTTCCCACCAATAACAAAGAACGGAAAAACAATAAAATCAACAATACAACAACCGGGACCAGTAACCCGTTTGAGATCCAGAACATAATATCAGAAATCGTATTCATTATCTTTTCAATTTAAAAATTAGTTTCCTTTTAATTACAGATATAATCCATCCCGCAACAGCTCCCACTAAAAATAAAATAGTAGATCCGGCCAATGCCGACCAGTCCACGTCACTCACACCCTCTACCGCCGTTCTCCCATTTACCGTGGCAATAATTCCTAAAATAGCAACCAAAGCATTCGTCAGGAAAAACAACTCCAAACGCAAATCCTCTTCCGGCAACAGCCATTTGATTAACCATCTTCCCAAAGGGATAATCACGAAAACAAATGCCCCGAAAAACCAAGCAATTAATTTAAACGAAACCCCGGGAAAAGAGAAAACAGCTTGCGTCAGACCGAAAAACAAGACCGGAATAATCAACACCCCCGGGAACCAGTACAACAGGCGATATGCCAGCATCATACGTTTCTTCACCGGAGAATAGTTGGCCACGTGAACTGCCAACAGGCAGAATGCCATTTGCAAAACAATCTCCAAGGTTAACACGACGGAAGTATCCAACATCAATTGATTGTCAGACAGCCAATCGGCAATTTGAGTTTTTGACTGTTCAATCGCGTAAGGCCACATCAGGATCACGAAGATCGCGGCAATACCGGCAGCGGCCCCCACCGCCACCGGTTTCCAGAAGGTCTGTTTCAACAAAAAATTAAAAGCAGTCAATAGAATCAGAATCCAAACAATTGTATCCATGATTATATATTTTTACGTCTTCTTCTCATCAATACAGCCAAACCGACCAACACGACAATCACCCCTCCCACAATCAAAGGCGTGTTCACCTTATTCGTATGTTTTTGCGTCTCAGAAGCAATTTCATCCTTCTTCATCACAACACCTTTGGACTGATCTGCCGCCACTTCCCGCACATTCTTTATGCTATTCTGATATTGCTTGGCAGCTTCGGGAGTCGCTTTAGACGCGATAAAATCACGTAATTTGGCATTATCGCATACAAACCCGGAACAAGCCGGTTTATATTTCTGAATCAAATCCGTATGTAAATTCGATAAATCAGCCAATTGCTGATCTGTCGCCTTCCACATTCCCTTACGCGCTGTCTCCATCATCACGGCCGTGATTTCCTGTAAGGCTGCCGGGCTCTGTTTCTCGAAGAAATCCTGTACCCCCAGATTAAATTTATCCCTCACATACACGTTGTAAATCTCATCCCACATCTCGTTATCGATCACCGAAGGTTTCATCACGTTCCAACCGTATGTATTACGGACAATTTCAGCAAAACCGGCTGCAGAAGTCGCTTCTCCCTTCATCTTCTCCTTGATATAAGAAGGGTTGAAAATCGTGGTTCTCGACTCCACGCCGATAGCCTCTTTCACCTCCTGCATCTTATTGTTATTCCGGTTCCGGTAGTCACTGAGATAAGCATCCGGATCTTTCCCCGTCACGTTGCGAACCGTCAGGTTCAAGCCTCCCATAAACTCGTACACGTGATCCAAACTTAACGCTCCCCACGTGTTACTCTGCCGGGGTTGAACCACCACGTCCGTACGGGTCAAGGCCGCCTCGAAAGCAAACTGCTGGAATTTCTCCCAGTTCTTCTCGCTACCGTAATAAGCACCCATGTTATTCAAGTAGGTGGCTGCAATTTCCGATTCATCTTCCCAACGGTCTCCGGCATCAACCATCCCCTGTATTCCGGTTCCGTAACCACCATTCGCACCCCCGAAGACCCGGAAAGTTGAAATCTCACGGGCATCTTTCGGGGAAATACCTTTATCAATCAACGTCTTTTCCGCTTCCAGTACCCCGGCCGCCACTTGATTCTCGTATTGGTCATTCTTGGCTGCTGCAGCCATCTCCACGGCCCGGTTCACCAAGAAAAGACGAGAGGCAGCAATATCCCGTAATTGTCCGGAAGTCTGTACAACCACGTCTATACGCGGACGCCCCAAATCAGCCGACGGGATTAATTTCAAATCACTCACCCGCCCGAAAGCATCCCGCACAGGTTCCACTCCAAGCATATACAACACTTGGGCAATCGTGGCCCCGCCCGTTTCAATAAACTCTCCGGACCAAAGCGTGTAACTGACCTTTTTCGGGAACTCCCCGTTATGTCGTTTCTGATACATCTCGATTGTACTCTTTGCCAACTGCATTCCTTTTTCCCAAGCTGATTCCGTCGGCGTTTCCTCTGCATTTATAGCAAAAAGATTCCGTCCCGTCGGCAAAGTATTCGGGTTCACGATAGGATCTCCCCCGGGAGAAGGAGCCGTGTAACCGCCATTCAAGGCGTTCATCAACGACTCCAACTCACCATCCGGACTTTCCTGTAATGCCCGCTTATAATTATTCACGTTTTTCAACGTCCGTTCCACTTCCATAATAGCCAACGCCTTATTCACCTCTTCTTTGGAATATTCCTTGGCTTTCTTTCCCATCATCGCCTTCATCATGGCACTCATATCCGGGTTTCCTCCAGTCCCCTTGTTCCCCGGCATCTCTCCCATCTTCGCATTCGGGCCTTTTTCACCATTCTCCCTTCCCATAGCCGCTTTCATTTTTTCCAAAGCCTCTTCGGGCGCTCCCATCTTTTTTGCCATCTCCAAACGCTCTTCGGGAGTCTTCCCCTCACCCATCTGTTTCATCATATTCTTCATCATTCCGGACATAGGATGTCCTCCCTCTTCCTTCTTCACAGGCATAACTTCCGGTTGTTTCGCCGCGGCAGCCATCATCATCGCCATCATCCCCTTAGGAGCATTCCGGTCTTGATCGATTTCACGAGCCTGCGCCAACTCTTCTTTCGTGATACCCGCCACCCGACAAATGAAACCATCATCCACTTTCTCCTGACCATTCAGCAGTCTCCCCACCAATCGCTTGGCCGGATCGAGATAACGCTCGGTAAAAATAGTTTTCCGTTTCAACACATCAGCATCCGCCTTACCTCTCAACCGATCTAACCCGAACAACCCGTAAGCTATCGGATCGGTTGCCATCGAGTAAACAGACGATTCAATGCGGGCAGCCTCGTATGGAACCCCCATCGTGTACAATTGTCCGGTAACCTTCTCCGCCGCCAACTCATCCGCAAAATTCTCGATCTTCAATATTTCCTCTTCCGTGTAGGGAACATTCAACACGCTATCCAACCCCAACTCCCGATGCATTCCCAAAGAAACAGCTAACTCCTTCACCGACAAGGCAGCCTTCTCCACCTCCTTCAGGTCAGCCGTACCTTTCTCCGGGTAGGCTTTCTGATTATATATCTTTATTCTTTCCGTCAGATTCCGATAAATGCCCCTCACGTTACTCTCCATAAACGGGGGAGTCAAATAAGATTGCAACACGCCATACCCGCGACGTTTGGCAATCATCCCCTCACCCACATCACCGATAGAATAGATGTAAAGATGAGGCACGCTGCCCACCAATCGATCGGGCCAATCCAAATCACACAACGCAGCTTGTTTTTTGGGTGTAAACTCCAAACTACCATGCGTTCCGAAATGAATCATGGCATCCGCCTTGAACCCGTACTGCATCCACAAATAAGCGGCCACGTAGGAATGAGGAGGTGCGACATCCGTCCCGTGTACAATCTGGAAAGCATTATCCCCACCTCCGGCTGCCGGCTGTGGCATAATGACCACGTTCCCGAACTGTATGCGGGATACCCCTAACTTACCATCGGCAGTACTCATGTATTCCCCGGGAAACTCCCCGAAAGCAGCTACCACCTCGGCATATTTTTCCGGCCGTAAAGCCTGTTTCACCCAACTCTCGTACTCCTCTTTTGAAATCAGCAGAGGGTGACTCTCTTTCAGAAAACGATCCATCACCCCGTTCGCGTAAGTACCGAACACGGCTCCTTCCGCCATGATCATCTTCTCCAATTCCTTGGAATTTGCCGGAAGATTCTCGACCCTATATCCCTCTTCCTTCATCTTTTTCAAAAGATTATACAACGAGGGGACCACTTCCATTCCGGCAGCACTCATGGCACTTTGTCCCGGACCTTTATAATAGTAAATAACAACTCGTTTCTCGCTATTCGGCTTTTCCTTCAAAGCCAACGTCTTCTGAATATTTTCCACGTATGTCTTCAACCGTGAAGGAACTGCAAAAGAATGACGCAATCCCTCTTTATCCTCGTACTGGGCAAAGAGTGCCGACGTCCGGATGGCCCCGTCAATTTCAGGGGTAACGATACTCTGTGACATAAATCCCCCGGACATCCCCATCGGATCTTGTTCCCATTCTTCTACCAGACTATTTACGGTCAACGGGGCAAACAACAGGATATTACGTTCCTCCAGATATTTCACGACCTCATCTCCCAGCCTGCCATGAGCCATATTGATAATAGCATCCGGGCTAATTTCACGCACAAAATCAAGCAGACGCCGTAAAGACAAAACCGGGTAAACATTATACCCCACTCGCTCCAATGTATCAATCAATCCCGTAGCATCTGCCATCTGCCCGGTCACCACGATCTTTTTCGCCCCCTCCTTATATAATTGCTTACTCTTCAAATACTTCTCGTACTCTTCCACGGAAATAAAATCAAGCTCGTCTCCCGGCTTATCCATATCGACATGATATAACACATCCGAAGACCTCTCGATCGGGACTCCCGGTTCTTCCACGGAAATCAACTTCTTATCCATATTCTTCCGGATATAGTTCAGCATATTCTTGTAATTCCGTCTTCCACCGCTTCCCAGATAACCCCGCAAAGCGACTTGGTCAACAGAATCAATCGTGCATATATTATTCGCCGGATTCGTCGCCATTGTCGTGTACACGAGTACACCTTTATCTGCCGCTTTCTGTATCTGCTGCCGCTGTTCCTCCACGACACGCAGCCCCATGCCATTCACAAACACCATATCAAAACCGGACAACCGATCCAGTTCCTCCACGGGTACCTCCTGCAATTTAATAAATGAATTGTCATTCGCCTTCGCGATACCTCCCATCGTAATCGTCTGGAAATTCACGAAAGCAATCTTGGTGGTTCCGAACCAGACGTTGTACGCCCAGATCCCCAACAAGACGATAATTAAAAGACACCCCAACGCAAGCCACTTTTTTCTCATCAGTATTCTCTTTTATGGATTATAATTTTAATAAATCTGCTATATTCACCGACAACGTCCCGATAAAACCGATCCCCCTCTGCGGGGTCACCGATTGATCGGCTGTCACATTTTTATCCTTGAAATCAAACAGGTTATCAATACCTGCCGTAAAACGGAAACCTCTTGGGAAACGGGCGCCGAGATTCAAAGAACAGAAAGTCCGGCTCTCATATTCATTTTTCACGTAACCACCCGCACTATTCTTGTACCATGTCTCCACCGAAGACATCCACCGCCCGTTCAAGGCTGCCGACAAAGCAACCTTCCCGAACGTCTTGGAATAATTTGCCGTAAAAGTCAAACTATGCGGACGATCACTCGCCATATTATACCCATCCACTTCGGAATGTACATCAATATAAGCATAAGCACCTTTTAGGGTCAATCCATTTTTAAAACGGAACTGCGCCATCACGTCAACACCCGTTCTTGTTGCATCATCTGCATTATAATATTGCTGATCTTTCCCGTCCGAGGTCAAGCCCAAAGCGATCTCGTCAAAAAATCTCGTATAATAACCGGAGACGGAACCATTAAAAATTCCTTTCGTCACCTCGGCCGAAAACGTTCCTTGATGACTGATCTCAGGCTCCAAATCTTCGTTACCGTATATCATGAAAAATCCCTGCCCGCCCATATCATATTCACTATGCAATTCTTTCAAAGATGGTATACGAAATCCCATCCCGTAGCCACCGCGCAGCGTCAAAACACCATATTTATACATCAACGAAATTTTCGGGCTGGCGTGGAAACCGTATTTTGAATGACAATCCGAACGAACCCCAGCCAACACGCTAAACGAATCACTCACCTCATAATCTTCCTGCAAATACAAAACATACGTCTGGGCATCAAATTTCTTCCCCGAACCGTTATCAAACCAATAATGTTGCAATTTCTGCGTATTCACTTCTATCCCGGCCGTCAAGGTATGTTTTTCATGGATATACCCGGTATAATTCAACCGAACGGTATTGGTTAAATCTCCAAAAACCTTTTTAGAAGGCAATGAAGTGGTATAAACGTAACGCTTTTCGTAATTCTCAAACACATACGAGAAATCCAGTATATGAGAATCATTAATAGCATAATAAACCCGAGGATTTATACTGTAATTGGAAAAGCGATCCTTCTCTTTCTGCTCCACGTACTCCAACACGTCATTATTATAATATGTCCCATTCAATGAGATCCGAAAATTCTCGTTAAACGTGTAACTCAACTTCTGATTTGCTTGCCAAATCTCGAAACCATTTACACTGGACATCCCTTTCTCCGAAGTATCCGCAACCACGGAATCTCTCCCGTATATATCCTTATAATACGAATACTCGATTTGCCCTTCTTCATCTTTTAAAGCATAAGCATCCCGTTTACGGTAGGAAAGAGATGTCAATGCAGAAAAACGTCCTTGTTTAGTCCCCAAAGACAGGGAATATTTACTCTCATCATTATTTCCATAACGCACAGAAACGTTTCCCGTAAAAGGACGATTCGCATCTTTCGTAATAATATTCACCACTCCCCCCATTGCCTGAGAACCGTAAAGAGTAGACATCGGTCCCTTGACAATCTCAATACGTTCCACATTATCCATATCAATCAAACTATAATCAATATTATTACTGGACCCCTCTCCGGCAACACGTTCTCCATCAATCATAAATAACACGTATCCTCCGGCAGATCCTTGGAATTTCAACTCCGGCAATCCGGAACCATGGGCCAGCCCGAACTGCAAACCCGGCATTTCATATTCCAGTAAACTTTGCAAATCCAATGGATTCACCTGTGCTATATCTTCCGATGAAATCACGCGGGTAAGCACCGGAACATCCTTCAACGGTTTCAGCGTACGGGTTCCCGTGATCACTACCTCATTCAACGCGTTATTACTCGACTCCAACACGAAACGATACAAACTGTCAACCCCGGGGGTCACTTCCCGCTCTTGCGGTTCATAGCCCGTGAAACTCACCCGTAACACACACTTATTCTTCGATGACAACTTAAAAGAAAACTCCCCTTTAGCATTTGTCCCGGCCCCGACCACCGTTCCTTTTACCCACACGGATGCTCCCGGCAATCCCTCGCCCTTCTCATCGGTAACAATTCCCTGCACTTTAAAAGAAGGAGCCTCATTGGTACGCTCATCAGCCATCAATGCTGATGACAAAAGAATAAAAAACAATATCAACAAATCACGCCTCATAAAATTCTTTTTTTACGGAAAAAACCGTAAGAGAAAGACTGTTCCTCTTACGGTTGATAAATCATGAACAAAAATTATTTTAGAGGAAACTCGTAATCAAATGTAGCCGCCTCATTCTTACCCGTGGCATCAGACATATCCGTGAAACGCAATTTTGCATATTCGCCGCCGGCAGTCTTCACAACAAACACTTTACCATTAATTTCATAAGAATACGGGGGCATTGATCCGGTAGGAGTTGCCGTTACCCATTTAGCCAGCACTTCGTTAACCTTCGTGGGTTGATACCCAACAAAACCACTCATCATTCCCGACATATCCACCATGACTTCCCCATCCACATCTGAAGTGAAACTTTCTCCGGTAACACTGGCAGAAGTAACACTTTCCAAATCCGTGGTCTGTAACATGACGGCTGCCCCACCATTCGTTTTTATATCATACCGATGGAAAGCAATATCCCAATCGAAAGAAGTTTCATCACCATCCACTCCATAAGTCTTTCCGGTAGATTCCCCTGCAAAGGTTCCTCCCATATTCATCTGCATACCTCCATCTTCCATGGCCTTTACATTCATATACAGAGCAAGACTAAAGTCTGCATCTTTCGTCGCACCGATTGTTCCGTTTATCGACATATAATAATCCGTCGTGGTTTCATCTTCCTTTTCCATCGTAACAACCGACTTCTCACTTGAGATATTCCATACATTCCCCTCTTTCTTTGCAATGGCTTTTAAAGAAAAACTAGCACCCGTTGTTTCTGTTCCACTCATTCCACCAATTTCACAAGCCGGGAAGGAAATAACCACGGTATCACCAACGCCTTCATTAATCACCATCAACAAAGAATCGGTATTCTTTATAAGAGTACTAGAACTCAAATCTCCGTAATACACTCCCGTCACAGCCCCTTCCATACTCTTCACTTTCAACGTTTTCACCGTCTTCCCCTCTTTGAAACTAAAATATGACCAAGCATCATATGGATCACAATCTACGGTAACGGACTCTCCATCCCAAGAACCACCGTTATCATCATCATCCGTACAAGCCGCAAAACACGCACCGAACAACATGATAACCACAAGAAACCAATTCATCTTTTTCATTATATTTAAAAATTTAGTTTAACAACGATTTAGTGTCGCAAAAATAAAGTAGCCCACTCCCCCTCACAATCCCTTAAAATGGGTAAAAAACGCCCTTTACATACTTGATTATAGGGATAAGATCAAGACTTGTTTCTTTGGTTCTTACCGACAAAATTTAAAATTAGCATCGTACATTATTCTCCAACATTAATATCGTATGATTTTTATTACCTTTGCGATTCATTACGAGAACTAAAAAAGGATTAACATGGAATACAATTTCAAGGAAGTCGAAAAAAAGTGGCAAAGCTACTGGCAAGAAAACAAAACTTACCGGGTGGAAGTCGATCCTTCTAAGCCCAAATATTACGTGTTGGATATGTTTCCTTACCCATCCGGGGCAGGGTTGCACGTGGGACACCCGCTAGGCTACATCGCTTCCGACATCTATTCCCGTTACAAACATCTGAAAGGATTCAATGTCCTGCATCCCATGGGATATGACGCGTATGGTCTGCCCGCGGAGCAATATGCCATCCAAACCGGACAACATCCGGCCATCACCACGGAGAAAAACATCCGTCGCTACCGGGAACAAATGGATAAAATCGGATTCTCCTTCGACTGGGACCGTGAAATCCGGACCTGCGACCCGGAATACTACAAATGGACCCAATGGACTTTTATCCAGATGTTCAACAGTTTCTATTGCTACGACGAGCAAAAAGCCATGCCAATTACCGAACTGGTAAAAGCATTCGAGGCCGTCGGAACCCAAGGATTAAACGTCGCTTGCGGTGAGGAGATGGACTTTACCGCCGAGGAATGGAAAAACAAGAGTACGAAAGAACAACAAGAAATATTACTGAACTACCGTCTTGCCTATCTGGCTGACACCATGGTAAACTGGTGTCCCCAACTGGGAACTGTGCTGGCAAATGACGAGGTAAAGGAAGGATTATCTCTTCGCGGAGGTTATCCCGTGGTACAAAAGAAAATGCGTCAATGGTCATTGCGGGTTTCCGCGTACGCCCAAAGATTGCTTGACGGGCTTGACAACATTGATTGGTCCGACTCCTTGAAAGACATCCAACGTAACTGGATCGGTCGTTCACAAGGAGCAGATGTGAGGTTCGACGTGAAAGACTCCGATCTGAAATTAGAGATTTTCACCACCCGCCCCGACACCATCTTCGGGGTTAGTTTCATGGTTTTGGCTCCCGAATCAGACTACGTAAAACCGTTAACAACTCCCGAACAGGCTGACGCCGTTGCCGAATATTTGGATTACGTGTCCAAACGCACGGAACGGGAACGCCAAACCGAAGTGAAAAAGGTTACAGGTGTCTTCACCGGATCTTATGCCATCAACCCGTTCACCAACGAGGCCATCCCCATTTGGATCAGTGAATACGTTCTTTCCGGCTACGGAACCGGAGCCATCATGGCTGTTCCGGGACACGATAGCCGTGACTACGCCTTCGCTAAACACTTCAACCTGCCCATCGTACCCGTTGTCGATGACGGGGAAGGACACGATATGTCGGAAGGCTCCTACGATGCAAAAGCAGGTAAAATGATCAATAGCGGCATTATCAACGGCATGGAAGTCAAAGAGGCCATCGCCTACATTGCCGGAGAAGTAGAAAAACGAGGCATCGGTAAAAGCAAAATCAACTACCGCCTGCGTGATGCCATCTTCAGCCGCCAACGTTACTGGGGAGAACCGTTCCCCGTGTACTACAAGGACGACCTTCCTTACATGCTGGATGAATCCAAACTTCCGCTGGAACTGCCGGAAGTCGATAAATACCTGCCCACCGAGAGCGGGGAACCACCCCTCGGACGGGCTAAAAACTGGAAAACAGAAGATGGTTATCCATTAGAATTAAACACGATGCCCGGTTTCGCCGGTTCATCCGCTTATTTCTTACGTTACATGGATCCCCACAACAATAAGGCATTAGTTGATCACGAAATATGCAACTATTGGAAAAATGTTGATCTTTACCTCGGTGGTTCCGAACATGCCACAGGTCACTTGATCTACGCCCGTTTCTGGAATATGTTTCTGTATGACCTCGGCGTGGCTTGTGAAGAAGAACCCTTTAAAAAACTGATCAATCAAGGAATGATCCAAGGACGTTCAAACTTCGTGTACAGAATACAAGGCACAAACACCTTTGTTTCCGTCGGACTGAAAGATCAATATAAAACCACGGAAATCCACGTGGATGTCAACATCGTCAAGAACGACGTGCTGGATCAAGACGCCTTCCGGGCTTGGATGCCGGAGTACGCCAATGCCGAGTTCATCTTGGAAAACGGGAAATACATCTGTGGATGGGCTATTGAAAAGATGTCAAAATCCATGTTCAACGTGGTAAATCCCGACACGATCATCGAAGAATACGGGGCCGACACGTTACGCCTGTACGAGATGTTCCTCGGACCGCTGGAATTCAGCAAACCTTGGGACACGCAAGGGATTGACGGGGTGTACAAATTCTTACGCAAATTCTGGCGCCTGTTCCAAGTCGGTGAAGACTTCAGCGTAAGCGACGAAACTCCTTCCAGAGAAGAGTTAAAAGTGCTGCACAAAACCATCAAGAAAGTGGAATACGACATCGAGAACTTCTCTTTCAACACGTCCATTCCGGCATTCATGATTTGCACGAACGAATTGACCGCCTTGAAATGTAACAAACGGGCTGTCCTAGAACCCCTCGTAATCGCTCTCGCACCTTTCGCCCCACACATGGCGGAAGAACTATGGAGCTTGTTGGGACACACTCAAAGTATCACGAAAGAGTCATTCCCCAAATGGGAAGAAAAATTTCTAGTGGAGGACGCTTTTGAATACCCGGTATCTTTCAACGGCAAAGTTCGTTTCAAACTATCCATGCCCTTAACGGCAACCAATGCTGATATTGAGGCCGCAGTCAAAGCCGCACCCGAATCAACGAAATGGTTAGAAGGAAAAGAGATCAAAAAGATGATCATTGTCCCGAAGAAAATCGTGAACATCGTTATCGGGTAAATCAAAGTAAAAAAGAGGAGAAATCTCCTCTTTTTTACTCTAATTATTTTTGGCATTAGGGACAATGAACAACACGCTACACGTCCCGATCACCCCCAAACCCAAAAGCAACAAACGCACATGCCAGTTCTCGAAAACCACGAAAGCCGAAATAGAAATCATCGTCCACATACACACTATCGACACCGCTTTTGTCTTCCACCCGACACCCTTACGTTCTTGAAAACGCCTTAAGTAAGGCCCCAACCATTTCGAACGGTGTAAAGCATTATGTAATCGTTTCGAACTATTATAGAACAACCACGAACTCAACAACAAAAAGGGTGTAGTCGGTAACCCGGGAACAAAAATGCCAATAATCCCCAAAACCACGGAAATACAACCGATGATGATATATATCGTTCTCTTCATTCGCACTTACTCTTCCTCGTCACCCGGCATAAAAGCCTTTACCACCGCCTCGTTATACTGCGTCAACTTATTGCTCTTGTGAATTTTCTTCAAAACCTTCCGGTCTGTCGAAGGCATGAAATACTCCCAGAACGTTTTCATCTTCATCAACAACTGATGATCCCCCTGCAATCGCTCGGCATAAGCCGCGAGTAATTCGGCATGAAACGCCTTGAACCTCCTTAATCGTTCCTCCCCGGCAAGCACCTCATCTTCCACGTACTCTTGTGCCAAGGCCGGGTTCGCCAACAAACCTCTCCCGATCATCACTCCCTCCAAACGAGGGAAACGCTCCGTCACAGTTTGAACATCCTCCAAGGTCAAAATGTCCCCGTTATAATACAACGGGTGTTCACACCCCTCGTAAAAAGCCTCAAAAGCCTCCTTGTCCGTCTCCCCCTTGTACTCCTGCACGCCAACCCGGGCATGGAGAAATATAGCTGCCAACGGGGCTGCGTTCAACAAAGGCAATAACTTCAGACATTCCCCCGGATCTTCCCATCCTAACCGCATCTTCACGGAACATTGTATCTCCGGAAAATCCTTCACCACCTCCATCAAAGCCTCCACCCTCTCCGGGTGAGGTAACAATCCGGCTCCCTTTCCCCGTCGGGAGATCATCGTGAACGGACATCCCATGTTAATATCCACCTGCTTGTATCCCCTTCCTTCCAACATCTGCAAGCAAACATCCAACTCCGCAGGTTCTCCTCCCAACACTTGGGGAACTAGCAACTCCACACTATTTAACTCCGGATCGCAATCCTTCATATCCCTTGAACGAAACGAATCCTCCTTCTCCACCCGGATAAACGGCGTGTAGTAAGCATCCACTCCCCCGAAAAACTTCGCATGTATATTCCGGAACGTCCAATCGGTAAGCCCCTGTACCGGGGCAAAATGTATCTTATACTTTTTCATACTTAATCATTCATTAAAAGAAAACGCCGCACGGGAATTTGCCGGATTCCTTGGAAAGAGGCCCCCTCAAGCGGGTCTAAAGTAACTACAATTTTCGGATAATTATCTCTAATCTCCAGTAAATTTCCATATTCACGCTCCCAAGTCTTTTGTTCCATCACGGAAACGGCGACTTGAATATACAACTTTTCACCATCACGCTCCGCCACGAAATCGACCTCCCGGTCCCCGTCGCGCCCGACATGAACCGTGTATCCACGAACCATCAAATGATGATGGACAACATTTTCCAACACTTGACCAATATCATTCGGACGGAAAGGTCGAATCACGTGGCGGATACCCAAATCTTCAAAATAATATTTCTCCCCTACCCGAAATTGTTTCTTACCTTGAATATCCACGGGACGCACCCGACGAACAAAAAAAGCATTCTCCAGATACCCTAAATACTCCAAAATCATCTTAGGGGTCAAATCAATCCTTTGAGACTTCAGATATTCACTAATGCTACTCGCCGAAAACATATTACCGATCGTGTCAGCCAGATACACGGTAAGGTCTTGTAATTGTCTAACATTACGAATACCATACCGATCAACAATATCTTTCAGAAGAATCGTGTTATAGATACCTCTTAAATATTCCGACACGATCCCCTCGTCAAAAGGTAAGTTTACCAAATAAGGAAGTCCCCCGAATTTATAATACCGGGAAAATGTTTCATCACTATCCTCCAGCTGGTGGAATTGCATAAATTCCGAATAACTCAACCCCCAAATTCTAAATTCCACGTAACGTCCACTCAAAAAAGTGGCCAATTCCCCCGATAGCATCCGGGCATTACTTCCCGTGCAGTAAATATCATATCCCCCGTCAGCCAACAATCCGCGCAAGGCCTTTTCAAATGACGTTATATCCTGCACCTCATCAATAAAAAGGTAGCATTTCCCTGTCTTTCCTTCCCTGTGTTTCTGTATATAATACATTAAATCCGTGTAATCCCGGAGAGAATCAAATTCAAATAATTCCTTATTGATATATAGTATATCAGCGTTCGCATTTTTCCCCCGGATATAATCCATTAACTGAAAAAGCATAAAACTTTTCCCGACACGCCTTTGTCCCACTAAAACTTTTATAATCTGCGTGTCAATAAATGGTTTTATTCGATCTAGATAGATCATTCTAGCATAATAATGCGGTATTTCCATGTTTCATAATTAATTGTTATCCAAAATTACAAATTTCTTTTCTCATACGAAAAGAAATGGTTTCTTTTGTCTCATTTTTTTCGTACACGAAAAATGCCAACCTTTTGGAACACATTTATTCCAAACTCACGTACAACTATCAAGAATAATCATTAACTATGCCTCAAAATTTGTGATATGAAATTTTTACTCTGCCCCAAATGCGGAATACGCCGCTTTTACGTGAAAGACGAGAAGGGAAATAATTGTCTCGTACAAGTCACGACCGACTACGTTGTTGTCCCCGTCCACGAGGGAGATTCCCTAGAAGGATTCGACACGGAAACCCTTTATTGTCTCGGATGCTCGTGGAGTGGTAGTCCTAAAAGCTTGAAACGTTATTAATACAAATACATCATCCTATGAAACATCTGACATTTATACTATTACTGGTCATGACCTGTTCGCTGGCAAAGGCCCAGCAAGACGACAGGGGGTATATCGTGAAAGTAGGCGAGAAAGCCCCGAACATCGAGTTATTGTTTCCCGACGGAACCAAGAAACAACTAAAAGACTTGAAAGGAAAAGTTATCATGATACAATTCACCGCCAGCTGGTGCGGTGTATGCCGCAAGGAAATGCCTTTTATCGAAAAAGACATCTGGCTGAAATACAAGAACAACCCAGAGTTCGCACTCTTCGGTATCGACTTCAAGGAGAGCAAAGAAACCACCGAAAAGTTCGCCAAGGACATCAAGATCACCTATCCTCTACTCCTTGACCCGGAAGGTAAAGCATTCTACACCTACGCCGCGCAGGGAGCCGGAGTCACCCGTAACATCATCATCGACAAGAAAGGCAACATCGCCTTCCTCACCCGTCTCTACGACCCGAAAGAATTTGAGGAAATGGTGAAAGTCATTGATAAACTTTTAAAAGAGAAATAAGCCGTTTGGCTTATTTCTTTTTCTTTGCTGGTTTGCGTGCCGGTTTCTTTTTCTTCTTCTTACCTCCACGGTGTTTTATCAAGAAATGCACAGCAAGAAAGATCACAACTACGGCGACAACCGCTATCACCTGTTGATTTCTTGTCGGACGATACGAACCTCCCGAAGCCTGTCCCCCATCCCGTGACACGTGCGAAAGCGTGTCCGCCTCCAACTCCCGCTCCAAATCATCGGGTAATTGAGAAAAGAAATCAATCCCCGTCATCTTCTCCACTTTATCCACGGGAACGGCAAAACTATTCAAGGGACGCTTGCTCTCCTCGTTAGGCAACACGTAAGCGATCATTTGCTGCTTGGAAGGCGAATAAAACAGCTTGTAGTAATACCCCGGAACCGTCACTTTCCCCTTGCCAATCGAACCCTTATTACTCTTGAAAATCGGGCCTGTCACCACGTAAAGTTTCTCCTTCCGGGCCCGGTTACGCACGTGTTCCTCCAGCTCTTTCCAGATCCCCCGGTTAAACATCGGCACTTGGGGAGACATATTCGACATGTAGAACGTCTCGCTCATCGCCTTTGCGTTAAACGACATATCCGCAGCGGGACACAAATGCCCCCGGTCGTAACCGCTCCGCTTGTAATCGTCAGGCGTGGCGCTCCAACGACTGATCTTCGGGTCCACCCGAAAATCATTCTTCCGGCTCGCTTTCCCTGTCAAGTTTGCGGAACCCAACTCATAGTACACCCAATTCGCTTGTTTATGCTCCTTGTTGAATCCCAAGCAATAATGCTTGTAATCCACCCGTATCCCGTCATCATAAACCGGAATATAGCGCCCGTCGGCAAAACTACCTAAGGCAAGAAACAGAAACAGGAGGCCAAAAATCAGCCTCCCGTGTAATATACTCTTCATCAATTATTGTTTAATCGCTTCTTGCAACGTGTTATCAATCTGACCAAGAATCGGGTAGAATCCCTCGTCATCTATCGTGTGACGGGCAATATACGCCTCGATCCGGGTACGCAAAACTTGGTAGGACTCCTTGATTCCTTTCTCGTCCCGTTTCAAACCGCGACGGGCAGCATAATTCGCCATCTCGTTCACCAGATCAAATGATTTCAAGTAATTCTGAATCTGTTTGTAATCCTTCAGATTCACCATTTCCGGACGATGCCGGTCCATGAAATCAAACGTGTACTCGTACAAGAACTGGGTTCTCGTCACGTCGCTCAAATAACGGGAAACCCCGGTCGTGTCCGCCGGCACGAAAACATCCGGCATGATACCGCCACCACCATACACGGTACGCCCGCCCACGGTCTGGTATTTCAAATTCTCGTCAAAAACAATACTGTCTTTCTGTGAGAACTCCCCGTGAACCAAACGATTGTAAAGGTCATTATAATACTTCTCTTTCCCCTCGTTATACGGTTTCTGGATGGAGCGTCCCGAAGGCGTGTAATAACGGGCCACCGTCAAACGCAAGGCCGAACCGTCAGGCAACATCCGCTGTTCCTGAACCAATCCCTTACCAAACGAACGACGCCCGATAATCAACCCACGGTCATTATCCTGTATCGCCCCGGCAAAAATCTCGCTGGCTGACGCGCTAAACTCGCTGATCAGCACATCCACGCGCAAATCCTTAAATTGCCCTTTGCCGTTAGACTTATAATCTGCACGAGGTTGCGCCTGTCCCTGCGTGTAAAGAATCAAACGGTCGGCATCCAAGAACTCGTTAATCATCTGTATCGCTATCGGCAACACGCCACCTTCATTCTCCCGCAAATCGATAATAATTTTCCTCATCCCCTCTGCCTTCAACTTCACCAACGCTTGCATGAACTCGGCATACGTGTGCATACCGAAAGTATTCGTTTTCAAATAACCCGTCGTGTCATTCAGCATATACGCCACGTCCACGCTCTTCACCGGAATACTTCCGCGAACCACCTCTTTCGTGATTAACTTCGGCTCCCCTCTTCTAGCGATCGTCAACTCCACTTTCGTTCCCAGTTCCCCCCTCATCAACTCCTGAATCTTATCCTGCCCCATCTTTACCCCAGCAACCAAAGAATCGTTCACCCGTACAATCCGGTCCCCGTCCTTTATCCCGGCTTTCTCCGAAGGTCCACCCGGGACCACCTTCACGACGGTCACCGTATCTAGGTACTTGTAAAACTGGATTCCAACACCCCCGAAGTTTCCCACGATCCCCTCATTTGCCCGTTGCATATCCTTCGCGGGAATATATACCGTGTGTGGGTCCAGATCCTTCAATAAGACCGGAATTGTATTCTCCACGATCTGCCTCGTGTCCACGGTATCCACGTACGAATTTTGTATCATACTGATAATCAAATCCAGCTTACTTCCCGTCACGGGCAAAAACATTTCCGAGGACGCTGACACCTGTGTACGGTCCGGCAAGAACCGGTTCAACATCATCCCGAACACGATGGCCAAAGCCAGCACGATCGGAGTCAACAAAGCCCTCAAATTACTCTTATTCATTCTCTTCCAATTTAATCTTTATTTTCCTGATTCTCGTTCAACTCGATAAATGCCACGTCAATTCCAGCTTTCTGCAACAACTCGATCCCGTCGACACTCCGGTAATTCTCGGAATATACCACCCGCCGGATTCCGGCCTGAATGATTAACTTGGCACACTCGATGCAAGGGGAGGCTGTCACGTACAACGTTGCCCCCAAACTGCTGTTATTTGACTTCGCGACCTTCGTGATCGCGTTCGCCTCGGCATGCAGCACGTAAGGTTTCGTCTTATTATTCTCGTCCTCACAGATATTTTCGAACCCGGAAGGCGTCCCGTTATACCCGTCGGATATAATGGCATCCCCCCGCACAATCAACGCACCAACCTGCCGACGTTCGCAATACGAATTCTCCGCCCATATCCGAGCCATTCTCAAATAACGTTCATCCAGTAACTGTTGCTTCGATTTACTCATCTATCCTTTTATTTTATTTTTTACGATTCCCGATAGCATCTAGCGTTTCGTAGAAATCAATTTTTCTTTCTCTCGGGACATCAATCTTATCCAAAATATCCCGGCTCATCTTCAAATATTTATCAATCGCCGCGAAAGCAAGTTCTTTAATCCCCAAACGATCGTAGATTCGAGTCACCGCCTTGATCTTCTCTTCGTGGTCAAACTCTTTTCGTTCGATCCATCCCCACAACTCTTCTTTCGTTTCCGGATCAGCCAATTCCAACGCCTTGATCAACATATAAGTCTTTTTATTGGCAACAATATCACCTCCGATATTCTTCCCGAATTCCGCCACGTCACCATACACGTCCAAGTAATCATCCTGCAACTGGAATGCCAGCCCTAAGTATCCCCCGAATTCATACAAAGCGTTATACTCATGCTCCGGGGCATCAGCCAGCAAGGCTCCATGCCGCAAACTTCCGGCAAGTAACACCGAAGTCTTCAGATAAATCATCTTAATATATTCTTCCTCCGAAACATCATTCCGGGTCTCGAACAACATATCGTACTGCTGTCCCCGACACACGTCCATCGCCACTTGGTTAAAAAAATCTATCGCCCGACGCAAGTACTTGTCCTCGCAATGCTCGATGCACTGGTAGGCCGTGATCGCTGCCGCATCGCCACTCAGGATGGCCACGTTACTATTCCACTTCTTATGAACGGTCAACCGACCTCTCCGCAACTCCGCATCATCCATCACGTCATCATGTAAAAGCGTGTAATTGTGGAAGATCTCAATCCCGATAGCGGATTTCAGCACCCTCTCAATATCCTCCCGGTAAAGATTATATGCCATCAACGTTAAAAGAGGCCGCAAGCGTTTCCCCCCGTCTTCCAGAATATACAGAATCGGTTCGAACAAGGAATACGGCTCCTGTATATACTCTTTCTTATCTAACTCTTCTTTTATAATCGCTCTAAGTTCATCTATAGTATACATATCCGTCACATTTTCAAATTAGTTCGGCTAAAGTATAAAAAAAGCGCCAACAACCCATCATCTATGCAAAGAAATATCTTTTTCCCAAACAGCCCCCTTTTTTCTCCCACCGCAAAAAATAAAACGATTTTCGAACCTCCGGCCAAGCACGGGGAAACATTCCTAATTTCAAACTATTGATTCTTAATGCCGTAACCGTCTGGATGAGTTCCTGCATAACACTCTTAATTGATAAACAATAGCTGAATAGTTCCGGATGACTTTCGTGTAAAGCGCTATTAAAACGCTATTAAATACCTATTAAAACGCTATATATAATAGCGTTCTATTAATATTTTAATTGCTTATTAAAATAACTTTATCCGTGAGTGATCATGACTTGATCACAAAATAAAGATAAAATATCGGATAACAAAGAGACGACAACGAGCTTTCCTCTTACAGACCTCCCTTAGTCATAAAAATATCCCGGCCTCTATTTCAGAGAACCGGGATACTCAACGATTCGATTTCGAAAGCCTCTTTTAATATTCTCGGCCATTAATGACCTTTACCTTCCAATTGCATCAATTGTTGGGCTACAAACACAATCATCGTCGCATCCATATTCAGAAATGAATGACGTATAAATTTTGCCGCACGTTTTTTCACCGCCTCGTCTGCATTCACGAACAAATTAGCAAAATTATACATGAGAAAAGACTGAAAATCCTCATTCAACTTATCATACTCCTTCTCGCATAGCGTCATAAAAGCGTCTAAATCACCTTTACTATAAGACTCAATAAAACGAAATGCTGTCGTATAACGACCGTCTTTATTCAATCCCAAATCCGTGATTCCCTTCTTCATGATATCGTATTGCTCTTGATCAAAAGGAACTTGCGCGGATAGATAATTCAAAACGTCCATCCTGTACAATTCTCTTATTCGATCAGAAATATCACTCTTAATTGCAGGAACAAATCTATCTCGGTTCGCAATCATATATTGTGCAATAGCATCCGTGGTATTCCCCGTGTAAGTCGTGTAGATAAACAGGTTTTCTTCTGCCAGACGCTCCTTATCTTGTAAACCGTTAAAATAATCTTGCACTATCTTGAAAGCCTCATCCTTTTTGGCCATGTCCGGTTGACGATTTTTATAAACTTCTTCCATTTTCATCCCGGCATAGGCGGAAATCAAGGCGGCAGTACGCTCCCCGCTTTCATAGCGTTGGCGCATACGTTCTGGTGTTTTGTTAGGATCGATCAAACGGTCGATACTACCGATAAAAGCATTTCCGTCCATCGTCCCGCCCACCTTGGTCATTAAAATCTTTTCATCGGGAGTTATCGCGATAAAAGTCGGATAAGCTTTTACCTGATAGCGTTTTGCCAGTTCTGGCCCTTCGCCCTTCTCAGCATCAATTTTTATACAAACGAATTTGGCATTCAAGTAATCTCCCACGTTTTTCATCGGGAAAACGTTGTTCATCATCATCTTGCAGGGACCACACCAAGAGGTGTAGAAATCAATGAATACTAGCTTTTTCTCGGTTTTAGCGGCAGCAAGCGCTTCCTTGTAAGCGAGATTCCGAAAATTCGTCTGGGCCATTAACGAAAAAGTAAACAAGGAAACGGACAAGAATAGAATAATTTTTTTCATCGTATTAAATTTTTAGTAAAGTATCATTTATCAATAAGGGAAACATGGACCATATCCATACATCGGTCCAAGCATGGCGGTCTGATCCACGACTAGCTGGCAAACATAACGGACGCTTTTCAATTTTCCTTCCCCGGAGAATTTATCAACGGGATCTCCATATGGCTGTCCTCCGCGGATGTTATACAAGTACACGGTATAGGTGTTTTCTTTCTGCGTCCCAATCACGATATTGTCAAAGTTCAAGGAGGTGTCCCCAAATGGACCCATATTCCAATACAGATTAAAAATATAGGAAATCGTTTCTCCTGCCGGAAGGCCCGTGACAGGGATCTCGATTTCCGTTTCCGCATCAAAATTATAGGCATACAGTTTATTGTTGTGTACGCTGTAAATAAATGTCCCGGTCATCCCATTCCCGGCTATAATGTCTCCTTGCGCCAAATGCAAAGCCGAACTCAACGGCCGGATTTCCACGATCTTACCACCGGAAAGCAAGTACAGGTAACGGGTACCGGAAACTTTATCCTGACACAGGAAATAGATGGTTTCGACACCACCCACGTAGTTAAGGCCGCTCGATAGGCATTCTAGGTTATCTTGATTGATCTCCGTGTTGTACTCGACTTCAGATGCCGCAATACAACTGTAATCCACGGTCATAACGCGATGTTTCGTGTTATTCCAATACACATGCCCCCCGAATCCCCCGTTTACAAGCTGAACGTGTTTACTTCCCCCGTTATCCAGCGGGAATCCCATTTTTCCACTATTTTCACTGGTTGAAGAAGAGCGGATTCCCTTGTTCGAGAAATAGAATATACTGGCAAGACTACGAACCAGACAATAGGGTTCCTCGTCCGCCTCCATTTCCTCGAAAAGTAGATTCGAATTATCAAACGCTTTCAGCATGTCCACGGTGCGAAGGCAAATAAGTTTATTCTGTTCCGTGGTGATACAGACGGTATTGGCGTTCACCATTTTGTTCTCCTCGGTGTCGATAAAGGCTTGGCTGTAACCCACGGAGAGATTACGAGGAGAACCGGATAAGGCTTCCCCTTGGGTCGAGGCTAAAAGATCGGAGACTAGCCCGTTCTGCGTGTACACGTCCAGTTCCGTGTTCCCGTCTGCCGTCTCTTTCAAGATATAGAATCCCTGCGAAAACGTGGTGGAAACGGCAAGTTTCATCTCTGCCGTCGCAGCGTAGCCATTCGCGGTTGCCGTGGCTTCAAAAATAATCGTGTAACTTCCTGCCGGCAAATTTACCTCGTACGACAGGTTCTTGACCGAATCGATTTTATTCGTCCGGAATCCTTTGTCTTGATCTTCCTTGTAAATGTACCACGCATAGGTTAATTGATCGTCCGGGTAAGTCGTCTCGATTTCCGGCTCACGAATTAATTTATTCCCACTATAAGAAATAATCGACGCATCTTCCAAGGTTCCGATCGTTATGTCCCCGATGTTCTTGGTTCCCAAGCTACTATCATCATCATAACAGGATACCAATCCGAACAACGTGAATAACACGGATAATATGATATATTTTTTCATATCTTCTTACTTTTAAAATTAACTCCAACTTTTAGGCTCAAAACTAACTGGCGTTCCATCTTCTTCCTTGTAGGGTTCCTCTCCGGCCTCTTCCCGTTTCGCGTTCTCTTCTTCCAACTTCCGGGCAAACCAACCGGCCAAGTAGTTAACATAGGCCGAATCCCCGTCCATCAATTCCTTGATATACTCGTCATCCCACTTTTCTCCAGTCCACTCGATCATCAAGCGATGTTTTTCCGGCCCGTAAAGACCAAACGTATAGTCACAATAGGATTCCTCCCATACCGATGGTTTTGTTAACTTCGAAGAAATAGATAACGTGCGGGTTGTCAACCCGTCATATCCCGGTTTGAAATAACCGTTATCCTTGAAAGTAAACTGCAGAATCACGTCTCCACTGTTCAATGAAGGATCTTTCTTCACAACAATGGGAATTTTAGTTCCCGTTTTACGGGCGGGAATCATGTAATATTTCGCCTTCAGTTCTTCATTGGTAAAAGCGACATAATGCACATCGGCCTTCGCGTCATTTTTCCCGGTCTGAATTTGTTCCAGTTCTAACGGCCGGTCCTCATCCGACACGAATCCCATAGTTGAAATTTCAAACCAAACCGTGTCGATCTCCACTTCGTCCCCGGCATACACGAACGAATAGGAAGCATATCGTATCTCGTCGGTAACTTTTTCCGTCTCCAGTATGGAACCGTCATAATTGTAGTACACGAAATTCAACCAACAATCCGGGGTTTCGTACACTGGCAAATCTTTCTCGCAAGAACTCATTCCGAAAAGGAACAGGCACCCGATCAGTATATTTATTAACTGTTTCATAACCATTTACTTTATTTGAGAGTTAGGATTATATTCGGTTTCCGGGAGAGGAACGATGTACACGTTCTCGTCAGCATTCCCGTTCCCCCAAAGTATTGTCGTCGCCCCGGTTCTTTTATACGTGTAGAACATTTGTCCCTCACCGTAAAACTCTCGACGGTACTCGTTAACTATCTCCCCGGGGACCTCTCTCAAGGCGGAGAATCCCGCTTCGTTCAACACAACGGAGTGAGCCAGCATATAATCGTGGTACCATTCGTTTATTTCGTCCAGATCGGAAGAGGTTTCCATCGCGATCAAATAAATCTCGGACATCCGTAACAACGGGATAATCTGGTAATATAACATCTGGTTTTCAGCGTCATCTGCAAAATAATATTTTGTAAGGGCTCCATACAGGTTAGCCGACGCATCTTTCACGTTCCGGTTCCAACAATTCAGATACCTGTTGTGCGAACCCGTGTTTTGTCCCGCGTAGAGGTCACTCAGCATGGAGCTGGAAATCACGAGGTGCCCGGCTCCAGCTTGTTGGTCTACCTTGTTGCCGATCAGGAAAACGGACGAGTATGTTTTCACGTCATATTTACTGAGATAGAGCAAACATTCCGACGGGCAAGCTTTATATCCCTTGGCAATATCAGTTTCGCCGCTCATAGTCATTACCAGTTCCCCGTCAGCACCTTTGGCTTCTATAATTTCTTTGGCCAGCATGTACGCCTTGTCTTTCTTTCCCAAGTAAAGGTACATACGGGCTTGGATGGCTTTCACCGCCCAATAATTCATCCGGGACTGACGATAGTACATGTAGCTATCGCTTAATTCATTCCTGTTCGCTGAATTCAACTCGGAAAAAGTATATTGGAACAAGGGATCATTGTCTTTCAACAAAGATTCCGCTTTCGACAAGTCGCTTTCCAATTTCACGACGTAATCATCAAAACTATAATAAGCGGGCATCTCGTCAATCGAGGTCGTTTCGGAATAAGGTAATTCCACTTGCCGGGAGGCACCTTGCGGCATTTGCCCGAACAAACGCAGCACGTCCAACTGGCAAAAAGCACGAATAGCGTATGCCTCTCCCGTGATAACGGCACGAGCCGCGGGATCCTCGATAACCTCCCCGTTCTTCTCGGCATATTTAATAATCATGTTCGCTTGGGCGATCACGTTGAACAATCCCGCGTAAATGGTCTTCACGGCTGTCTTGGAGTAGTCGCCCGTGTAGTCATGGTTCATGAGGTCGTTGTCCTCGTAACGTGTCGAATTACGGAACTGGTACCAGAGATTGGCTAAAGATTCAATATTCGACATCGTTAATCTTTCACCGTAAATGTCCTGACTGGCTAAACTCATGTAACAACCGGTGAGGGCATCTTGGAATCCTTTGTACGTGGTAAACAAATCTTTGTCTTTCTGTTCCGTGTCCGGCCGGACATCCAGCCAGTCATTACAGGAAACGGACAACAAAGCCACGAGTACCGTTATGATATATAATCTTTTCATAAATACAGTTTTTAGTTACGTGTTAGAATAAGAACTTGATATATCCCTGTATGTTACGAGCATACGGGTAGCTGGTTCCCCGTTCCATTTTAATGGATGATAAATGCAGGATGTCAGACATATTCACACCGAACGTGATCGACGTGGCACGAGTATATTTCTGAATCCAAGGGGAATCCCATCGATATTGCACGCCGATAGACGAGATCTCGAACACGTTGTCATCCATCACGAAACGAGAGGTTGCACGGGTCTGGGTGTTACTCAATTGCTTGAAAAACGTCACGTCACCCGCTTGAAACCAACGGGATTTCAGCACACGGGCATCCACGTTTTGGCTGGATAAGGTATTCTTTGTTACCTCTACCTTGTTCAACAAGGTTTCGTTGTACACCTTACCTCCCCAGTAATAGGAACAGGCCACGTTGACCGTCAGTCCTTTCCACATGAACATAATGCTGCCATTTCCCCTGTATTTTTGATCTTTTGGTCCTAAATATACTTTATCAGATGGTTTCCAAGTATCGGTGATTTTCCCGTTTTTATCCAGAAAAATCTCGTTTCCCGTACTCGGGTCAATACCTAAAGAGCGTACGGCATAAATGGCATTCTGCGGACGTCCCTCGTAGAACAGATTGCTCACATCTACATCCTCCTGCAAGTACAATTCATTCTGGGCCTTGATCGCATCGGAAAGTTTGGTGATTTTATTCTTGTTGTAAACCAATTGCCCGCTAAACATCAAGTTCATCCTACGTTCCGAGTTCCGAATGGCATAACCGCTAAAAGAGGCTTCCCAACCTTTATTCTCGACTTCCCCTACGTTCGCAATATAGGAAGAAAATCCCATTGACAGGGGTAGGTCCATGTTGGAAAGAAGGTTTGCCGTCTTTTTCGTGTACACGTTGATTTCTCCTTTTACACGTCCTGTCCACAAACCGAACTCCATCCCGACATTAAACTCGTCTGTTTTCTGCCAAGTCAACTTGGGGTTTCCCCATCCTTGCAGGATCGTCCCGTTCCAGTTCATGTATTTGTTATCCGTGGAATACTTGTAGGTAGTCGATGCCCCGGTAGAGGAACCCTGTTGTGAACCGGTTTCCCCGTAAGAGGCTTTCAACCGTAAGGTCGTAAGCACGGGATGGCCTTGCAGGAATTGCTCGTTATGCAAGTTCCAACCGATACCGGTACTCCAGAAAGGGGCGTATTTTTTGTCACTCCCAAACGTGGAGCTACCATCAACACGGTAAGCCAAGTCCACGTAGTAACGCCCGTCATAGATGTAGTTCACGTTCCCGGTTAAACCAAAGCGACGGGTGCTTGTCTTCGTCCCGGTGGGAATCCCATCCTTCATGTACTGACGGGCATTTCCTAAAAAATTCATATCCTCGCTCGAAAATCCTTCCAACTCGAAACTATATGAACGGGATTTTGTTTCGGCCAATGACCAGTCAACACCCACGGATAAAAGATGTTTCTCGGCAAAAGTTTTATTATAGGTCACCGTAACATTCCCGCTGTAACTATATTCTTTCCCGGTTCCGTAACGATACAAGCCACGACGGAAGAATCCCTCGTCCGTGGCATATTCCGCTTTTTTATCCCCGGAGGTAAAATAAGAATGTTCTGCCGGCAAGAAATAATCACTGCTGTTGTCCGTGCTGGAGATTCCCAGCTGTCCTCTTAATTTCAATCCTTCGATAATATCCCATTCAATCGAAAAGTTGTTGGTCAACGATTGGTATCCCGATTTATCGAAAGAGTTTAGTGAAGCATCATATAACGGATTCTGCTTATCAGGATTGTTATACTGGAAACCGTCGAAATAACGCACGAGATTACCCTTCTCGTCATACGGGGCATCATAAGGTTGTTGCTGCGCATACGTGCTAAATTCCCCATACCGACTTTCACGTCCCCGGTTCATCCCGTAAGAGGTGTAATTCTTGAATGTCAACTTATCCATCATGTACATCAAAACGATGGAACCGTTAAAATTGCGCCGGGAAGAACCTTTCATGGCTCCAACCACGTTTTTATAAGCCAAAGCACCACTCCAACGAAATTGCTCACTTCCTCCTTCTAAACGCAAATTATAATGGGTACCGACACCCGTGTGCAAAGGTTTACTCAACCAATCCGTGTCCACCCCGGAGAGTACGGCTTTCAAACGTTTATTATATCTTTCGGAATATTTCACGTCATTCCCCGGCAGATCGGAATCATATAGCCCGGCCATCTTTTCCAATTGCAGTTTTTCTGCCGCATTCAGCAAATCATAGGAACTCAAGTCCGGAGCCTCAATATCCATTCCTATTTCGGCATTAACCCTCAACTTGCCCGCTTCCGGTTGTCTCGTGACGACCACGATCACACCATTGGACCCGCGAGAACCGTAAATGGCCGTGGCTGCCGCATCTTTCAATATATTGATGGACTCGATCTCGTCGTCATTGTAGTCCATTAACTTTTCCAACGTGATTTCGAAACCATCCATGATGATCAAAGGAGAGTTCACATCATTTTTGATACTTTCGTTATATTCCTGCACGCTCATGGGTAAAGAAGAATTACCTCGAATGTTTATTTGAGGTACATTATTCGGGTTACTACCCATGGCATTGTTTACCATGAAATTCAAGGACGCATCAATGTTTTTCAAGGTTTGCAGAACATTCTGTCCCTTGTACATTTTTAATTGTTCGGAAGAGATGCTGGAAACAGCCCCCGTGTAACTTTCCTTGGCCTTTTTGAAAATACCGGTAACCACCACGTCTTCCAACACGGTATTATCTTCTTCCATCACAACACGGACTTCGGTTTTGTCTTTGATGGATACCAGTTGTGTCTTCATCCCGACAAAACCGACTTCAAGTGTCATCACGTCTTCCGGAACACGCAAAGTGAAATTACCGTCAACGTCCGTGACCGTCCCGATCGTGGCATTCACCACCCGAACAGTGGCCCCGATAACCGTTTCCCCTTTACTATCCACGACTTTTCCCTTGATCTCTTTCGTGGTATCGGATTTTTTCTTGGGTTGATATACAACCGAGATATACTTCCCGCTAGCCACATCCGAGAAAACAAAAGGCTTCCCATCAAGCACTTTTTGCAAGGCCTCGGTGATCGTCGCATCCTTCAAAGAGGCCGTGACTTTGTAGGACTGCACGTCGTCATAAGTAAAGAGAATCTTGTAGGTAGAAAGTTTTTCCAGTTGTTTTAACACGTTGGATAAGGGTGTATCCTTGAATTCCGCCGTGATTTTCTTCTCTTGCGCCTGTGTCAAACCCGCCGATAACAGGCAACACATCAAGAACACAACCCGGAGTAACCCGGCCAGTCGAAAACTGCCCGAATTGAATTGGAGTTTCTGGTGTTTCATAAATTTGTTCATTTAATTTATTTTTACATGACTCAAATACGTATTCTTTATTCTGATTTCGTTTTGAGATGTAAATCGGGTACCAGAAACGATAAAAATTTTTTATTTTACCGAAATTTTATTGTTTTCGTAAGTCGCTTGTACTTTACCAAGCATGTTCAATAATTGTAGTACTTCTTCTATTTTCTGATCGCGTTCGGCAAGGAAATGCAAGCGGTAATTCATCGCTCGCAGGTTCTCGAATTCGACCCGTATATTATACCACCGCCCTAATTCACGCATGATCTCAACCACGGATTCATTATCAAAATAGAAATATCCTTCCGTCCATAAATAGTAATTGTCCGTGTCAACTTCCCGCACGTCAAAAGTCCCGTCTCCTTGTAAATGAGCGTCTTCCCCGGGTTGTATTACCACTTCCGAGGATGAATCCGTGTTCTTCACTTTCACGCTTCCTTTTAACAAGGTCACGTGTGAATCATCGGGGACGTAAGTCCTGACATTAAACTCGGTTCCCAAAACTTCCGTCGTGATATTGCCGGATTTCACGATAAAAGGTCTCTGGGAATCGGGCGTTACCTTGAAATAACCTTCTCCCTCTAGCTCGACTACCCGCTGTTCCCCGGTAAAACGACTGGGATATTTCAGGCGGCTCTCGGCATTTAACCATACTTGAGTACCATCTGCCAAGCGAAGTTGATAGGCTCCGCATCTAGGGGTTGTCAAGGTATGTATCTCTGTTTCCCGGATCGTTTGCTGGTAATCCAACTCCTCTTCTCCCCGGGTGATTCCCGTCTCTCGCAATAGGCTGTCGGCCTGAGGTGCGGACAGTGATACCATACGCCCGTCACCCGTGGACAATAGGACTTCTTGAGATTGCGAGCTGGCGGTAAAAGCCACGATCGGTTGGTTAACCGGGACAGGGGCTGTCCGATCGAACATCTGCCAACTGAAAAATAAAAGCACAGAGGCTGCCACACCTATCGAGATACCGATCCACAATTGTTTTCCTTTATTTTTACCGGAGATTCTACTCTGCCGGAAGTTATTCCATTCTTTATTCACATCAGGTTTCAAGGACGCATGACAACGTACAAACGCCTGCCTATAATCCCCTAGCAAGCGAGCATCTTCCAGTTCTTTCGGATCATCCAGAATTGCATCAAGCTCCTCCTGACTCAACGAGCCGGGATCATCCAAAGCATCCAGCAAATCCTTTTTATTTTTCATATCCTGATCATCCATGTTTATTAACGACCTAATTTATATTAATACGTTTAGACCTCATTTTCGGGCACCCCCTCCGAGCCATTATTTATATGAAATTCTTCCCGCAATAAACGCAAGGCTTTCATAACGTGCTTTTTTACCGCACTAGGACTGATGTTTAGCATCTCCGCAACCTCTGCATATTTTTTCCGGTTAAAATAACATTCTTCCATGATATGCCTTGTCTGCGGGGTTAAACTATCTAATACTTTATATATCCGTTCAATCTTCTCGTTTTCCTCATCCAGCCCCGCATCCTCTTCCGAAAGCATACGGGAATACAATGCCACGTAATTCTCTTCCACCTTATTGTGACGGAACGTGTCTATACTTTTATTCCGCACGCTCTGGAAAAGAATCGCCACCACATTCATCTTCCGAAAGTTCTCGTAGTTTTTCCACACGTACTCGAACGCATCATTCACCACATCCCGACTGACCTCCGCATCATTCAAAAACTGATAAGCGTAGTAGTACAGACGGGAATAGTTTCCCGTATACAGTTCTTCGAACTCTTTTCCATACCTCAAGCTTTTCAGCATATTCAATCCTGTTTATCCGCCTGCTAAGTTAATAGAAATTCATGGAACACGTACTCTTGATTTGCATATTCTTTAATTTTGTGGCTATATAGTGATGATTCATATCTATTTTTACTACATTTGTCCTACTAAATAATATAACCGTGATGGACCTGCAAATCATTCAAGATAAAATTTATGAAATCCGAGGGCAAAGGGTCATGCTTGACCGGGATCTTGCAGAAATGTATGGGGTCCTCACGAAAGCATTAAACCAAGCTGTCAAACGAAATATTGATCGTTTCCCTTCAGATTTCATGTTTCAGTTGACAAATGAAGAAACACAAAATTGGAAGTCACAAATTGTGACCTCCAATTCTATAAAAATGGGAATGAGGCGTAATCCATACGCTTTCACCGAGTTAGGTGTAGCTATGCTTAGTAGCGTACTTAACTCAAAGACAGCTATACAAATAAACATGGGTATTATGCGAGCTTTCGTGTCTGTCCGGCAAATGCTATCTAATCCGATAGAACGTCGATTCGAGACAATCGAAACACAAGTAAAGGAACTAAAGCAATACATGGAAGAAGTCTTGGTTGATCAAAATGACATAAACGAGGACACGATGGTTCAGCTCGAACTGATAAATCAAACCTTAGCAGAACTACAAGTAAAAGATCAGGGATTTAAGGGAAGAAAAAGAATCGGGTATGAGTTACCGGGATGTGAAGATGAAAAATTATAAAGCTCAAACTCTTTTCCATACCTCAAGCTTTTCAGCACATTTAATCCTATTTATCCATCCGCTAAGTTAATAAAATTTCATGGAATGCGTACTTTTGATTTGCATATTCTTTTATTTTATAGCTATATAGCAAGGTTTTATATTTACTTTTACTACATTTGTCCTACTAAATAATATAACCGTGACGGACCTGCAAATCATTCAAGATAAAATTTACGAAATCCGAGGGCAAAAGGTGATGCTTGACTTCGATCTAGCTGAAATGTATCAAGTTGAAACCCGGGTATTGAACCAAGCAGTAAAACGTAACGCAGAACGTTTCCCCGAAGATTTCATGTTTCAACTCTCAATTACAGAATGGGAAAACATGTCATCACAATTTGTGATGACATCTCGAAATAAACGCCCAAAGTCAGCTCTACCACTTGCGTTCACCGAGCATGGTGTGGTAATGCTATCCAGTGTACTACGAAGTGGCATCGCTATACAAACAAGTGTTCTAATAACACGTGCTTTCGTGGCGATGCGACAACTATTGCTAAATCATCCTATGGATAGAGTTTCACTCCTCCAGCAGGAAATGAAAGAACTCAAAGAGTACCTTGAAGAAGTTTTTACCGACTATAATGATATTAACGATGATACCCGGATGCAACTCGAATTAATAAACCAAACCCTAGCAGAGTTACAAGCAAAAGACCGGGGCTTTAAGGAAAGAAGAAGAATCGGGTATGAGTTACCGGGATGTGAAAATGAAAAATTATAAAGCTCAAACTCTTTTCTATACCTCAAGCTTTTCAGCATATTTAATCCTGTTTATCCGCCTGCGAAGTTAATAGAATTTCATGGAACACGTACTCCTGATTTGCATATTCTTTAACTTTGTGGCTATATAGTGATGATTTATATCTATTTTTACTACATTTATCCTACTAAATAATATAACCGTGATGGACCTGCAAATCATTCAAGATAAAATTTATGAAATCCGAGGACAAAGGGTCATGCTTGATTTTGATCTGGCTGAATTATATGGAACAGAAACAAAATATTTGAAACGTTCCGTGAAGAATAATTTAAAACGATTCCCGTCGGATTTCATGTTCGAGTTGACAAAAGAAGAGTACGATAGTTTGAGGTGCAGAAATTGCACCTCAAACCAAAGAGGTGGTAATAGATATATGCCTTTTGCTTTCACGGAATTAGGTGTCGCCATGCTAAGTAGCGTCCTTAATTCAGAAATCGCTATCGAGGTAAACATGGGCATCATGCGAGCTTTTGTTGCCGTTCGACAGTTAATAGCCAACTCTCCAACAGATAAAATAGGGGAAATTAAAAACGAATTGAAAGAACTGAAAGAGTATATCAAGGAAATGTTTGCCGACCAAAACGATATAAACGAGGACACCCGAATGCAACTCGAACTAATCAACCAAACACTTGCCGAATTACAAGTAAAAAATCGAGGGACTAACGAACGAAAACGAATCGGCTATCAATTACTGGGATGCAATAATAAATAAAAGCTAAAAGTAAGTTCTCCCTGCTTAACTTTTAGCTTTTAACTTTCTGTACCCTCGGGCAGAATCGAACTGCCATTTAAAGTTTAGGAAACTTCCGTTCTATCCGTTGAACTACAAGGGCCCTTATTTGGACTGCAAAACTAATCGAAAAAAACGTTTATTCCAAATCAATCTTATCAACTAATCATGAATATCACGCAAATATCTATCCACAATCGATTATTCCTCATCAGAAAGGGCCGCAACCTTCTGTTGGAAATACGCCTGCAACTGCGGGTCTTGTGATTGCAAAGACATCATAAATGCCTGATTGAAACACTCTTTAGCTTTCTGTTTATTCTCCAAAGTCAGATAACAATCCCCCATGGATGCGACAAATACGGCCTTTTCACTTACCTCCATGGGAAAAGAAATCAGTTTATCCAACCAAAGTAAAGCTTGGGTGGCCGACTCACGTGTTAATTTATTTTGCATTTTCACCAATAAGTTCATCGCTGCATTTTGGTAATCCTCTTTCCCGGCCAAGTCCCCCATTTTCTCCAAATAATCACGTTGAAGTTGGATGTATTTCTCCTGATCTTTTTCACGAAACAAGGTGTACAAGGCATCCGCCTTGGCGGTCATCAGATATTCCACCGGTAAACTTTTTGTCTGCACGACATCGAAAATCGGTTTCAAATCCCCCTGCAAACGAGCCAATACTTGTTTGTATTCCAAGTCTCCAGCCATAGCTAAATTATTGACCAAAGTGTTCACGTATGAAGCCAAATAAGAAATCAACATCTGAGCCGGAATAATTTTCGCATACTCTTCGTAGTGCTTGATCACGAATTCCACTGGGTCGTTTTTCTCCTCCCACTTTTGACAGTAAAGCACGATGATGCCAAAGTCTTTCTCGTTGATCATCTCCTCTCGAGGTTTCGCGTTCCAATAGGTTTGAAATAACTTTTCCACGCGATCTTGCCACTTTTCCGCATCCGCTCGAGAGGTTAATCCCAAGGAATAAATCGGCATCTCCCGCAATATTTGCCCCATGAGCGCAAGATTGTCTTTATCCTGTCGATATTGCTCCCACAGCATATCAACGGAAGGTTTCTCACCTGTCAGGACTTGCGCCCAATAGATAATGTGCTCGGGGGTTACGCCACCTAACAACCGCTTGATCTCTTTTCCCCGGGAATCAAGGAAAAGCAAGGTTGGTAATCCTTGGATTTGGTATTGTCGAGCAACCTGCTGATCTTTGGAAATATCCACTAACACACTAACAAAACGAGATTCGAAATATTGGGCCAATTCCTGAGATTCACCGATTTGCCGTGCAAATTGAACGCTTGGCGCAAGTCCTTCTGCCACGAAATTGACGAAAACAAGTTTATTTTCGGATTTCGCTTTCTCAACTGCCTTTTTTAGGTTCGTTTCCCACGAGACAGAGGTCTGTCCCCGGGAAACAAAATAGAAACTACACAAAATGATCGCAATCACGCATTTTATTCTGTTCATAAAAACCTCCGTTTCTTTCTATTCCAAAATGAACGTGAACGCTTCTTCCACGACTTGGCTGTATCCAGGATTAGTCAATCTCACGGAAACCACGTACCTGCCCGGTCCCGCTTTATGTTCCAATGGATACTCCAAAGCTCCTCCACCTCCACGAATCTGCAATTCGTCTTTAAATTTTTGCGCTTCAACCTCCCCTGCAGTTGAGGTCACGGATTCCACGCTAAACATGATTTGCTCCGTACCTTGATATCCTTGCATGGCGTATGACACCCACGGGGACTGGTTTTTGATGCGAATGGCATCCTTCACGGGATCCAATTCCCGGGGTACGACTAATGTGTCCGGTTCGTAACTGGCATTCTCCGAAATCAAATATCCAACTGTTTTTTCATGACAAGCATTCAGGCAACAAACAAATATTACTGCCCCGATAAATATAATTTTCCTCATAAACCTTTCCTTTAATTTATAAATCTCTATTCAACGTAAAATTATACCCCAAGGAGTGTACCACACAATGATTGGGTTCGATGTTACTGGAAGCAATATCAATATCCACATTCGTCCCCTTCACCACGCAATAGATCCGAACGGCTCCGGCTTCCTGCACGGTACCGTAACTTCCACGCATCGTGAAGAGGTAGATCCCTTTTCCTCCTAATGACAGGCATTCCATACCCCCCTCGATAATACCTCCGGCTTTCTTGCCCCTCGGAATGTCATCCCGATAAAGTTTTCTGTCCAACACGTGACGCAGCAACACTTCCTCGCACCAAAGCGGATCCATGTCTGCCACCCGTTCTATGTTATTCTCCAACATGTAACGACGAATCGAATGATTGGTCGGTCCTAAAAAGGTGATCTCCGGGTGATCCGGGTCCTGCCCCTCAAACAAACGTACCATTTTTTCACCCGCATGACGTACCATTAATGCCGTTGAATCCCAGTCATAAGAATGTCCCGGCGCTTCCATGTATTCTAACAGGCTCCCGTCGAAACGCCCGTTACTTAAACCGCTCTTGATAAATTGGTCTTTCGTACACCCACCTGCCACAAAAACAAATAGGGCTAACAATCCAAATAAATATCTTGTTTTCATACTCTTTATTTTTGTAAGAATTTATTCCAATACACATTATGACGCATTAAATCGTTATTTGTCATCGCTTTAAGGGCTATATCCATATATAGAGCTCCATCCTTAATATCTTGATCTGTCAGTTTCCCGAAAGCTTCCGGTAGCTCTCTCCGCACGTAGTCAATGCCGTTACGCCGAATATCATAAAAACGGTGATCTTCAAATAACAACTCTTTTTCCCTTTCTCTGAAGATAGCCAATTGTAAATCGCCTTCCGCAGCCGTATACTTGTGTTCATCGTTCCCATACGCCCTTTTCCGAATCTCGTTCAAATCGATTACCGCATCCGGGTTATTCTGACGAGCGCGACACTCTGCCCGAAGCAACATGATATCTGCCAATCGCCAAATGACTTTATTCATATCCATCCCGAGATAACGCTGTGTTCCCCAATACGGATCGGTCTCGATGATACCATAACGGAATTTATTTATGTACGTTTCTTTACGTTCTTTTATTCTAAATTTCCCTACCACGTGATCATTCGTACCATACGATAACACGCATTTCAATATCTTATCGGCAGTCTGTACCGTGAATAAAGAATCCGCTTCAACTCCCCAAAAATAAGCCTCTCGACGTCGGTCTTCCGGATCGAACATTTCCCGTACATGACTTTTGAAAAGCATCAAGTTGTAGTATTGATTGATATTGGTATAATAGGTAGGAATGCCCACGTAAACTTCCGAGGCATACGCGGAAGAATAAGAGTCAATCGCATCATCCTCCAATGTTCTGTGAACTTCCCAGATCGATTCGCGACTGCCACGTTTCATGACTTCTGTGCAAACGGCTTCCGGTGAAGCTGCCAAGGCATAATTCCCCGCTTGATTCTCAATGATCATCGTGCAGTATCTTTCGGCTTCAACCAAATATTCCGGTTGTTCCTCGATCGTGGCCCGCCATGCGTAAAGATGAGCCAACAAGGCCGCAGCCGCTCCTTTACTTCCATATTGTTTGGTTGTCCGGCTCTTCCCCTCATCATCTACCAACTCCTCATAAACAGGCAATTCCAAGGCTTTTAACGCCCATTTAGTCGCTTCTTCTAATACATCATGCACGGAACTTCTCGCAAGTTTACCAAAATAGGTCGTACCTTTCGTGATAGGAACCTCACCCCAACGTTGTGCTAAAAGGAAGTAAGCCACACCTTTAGCAAAACAAGCCTGTAATTCCCAAGGTTTCAACTCCTCTTCGGTCAAGGGGAAACGATGCAGGTTGTCCAAAATCAAATCAGCCGAATTGATCACCCTGTAAAATTTCTCCCATGATTTATTCACGTAATACGTGTAATCCAATGTACGAGGCCCGCTAATGTACCTACTCACGGCTGAATCGATCATCTCTCCTGCAAATAAATGCGGGTTTTGTTCTCCTGTCTCGCACATCATGCTTCGTATATCCAACTGCAGGGAAGTCAACAAAGCCTCCGCATCTTTCGTTGTCTTAAAATAATTGGTAAAGGTTGTATCGTTCTCCGGTTCCACGTTGATCACATCCGCACACCCGAATAACAAAACCATGCTTAATATACAAATATATATGCTCCTCATCACTTAGAAATTTAAAGTTAAACCAACCGTCATCTTACGAGGTAACGGGTACTCGATACCAAAGTCCACTCCCTTGTACACGTCAATCACTTCCGGATTCGCCCCCGAATAATTACTCAAATAGAACAAGTTTTCTACCGTAAAGAACATACGAGCTCCTTTCAGACTGATTTTTTTAGCCCATTTGGCAGGCAAATCACATCCCAAAGTAATCTGCTTCAAACTGATCGCATGCACGTTCTCGATATTACTATCCATCATCACGTCTGTTGCCGTACCCATACGAGCCAATTTTGCATGATCACCCGGCTTTTCCCAATAAGACAAATTGGCAATATCCACGAACTTAGGACCGGTAGATATGGTATACTCCCGGGCATTGATCATCTTACGCCCCAACTCGTAGTTGAACAACATACTCAAATCGAAGTTTTTCCAACGGATCTCGTTAACCCATCCCCCATGCGCTTTCGGTTGCGGTGTTCCGGCATAGTACATATCACTACCATTAATCATGTTGTCACCATTCAAATCTTTAATCTTGTAGGTTCCAACCTTACCACTCATCGGTGAAGCACAAGAGACGCCTCCAAAATATTTCTTATTCCCCCAAATATCATAATAGACCGGCACTTCATCTTCTGAGTTGTAGAATCCTTCAGCATCGTACACGTATATCCCGAATAAAGGACGCCCGATGACCATACCGCCTTCATCTCTTTTGCTGTATGATTTTTCAAAGCGATTCCAGTTTCGTGAAGCATTGAATTTCATTCGCCAGCTTATAGGGCCTTCTCGCAAAATATCTGCTTCTAATTCTAACTCTATTCCCTCGTTCGATACTTCCATTGCATTTTCCGTACGCTTGTTCACCAACAAAATAGTTTCCGGAAGTGGAACGCTGTAAATCAAGGACGAGGTCAATTTATAGTAATAGTCCAACTTGACTTTCAAACGATAATTCAACATATCCAAATCCAACCCGATATTGTATTGCTCCGATTTTTCCCAAGTTAAATCCGGACTAATGGCCGAACCTGCCGTAATTCCACTTTCGCCTTGGAAAGGTCCCTTAACAACACGCATCAAACCATGAGCCATGTAAGGATCGTTAAACACTTGTCCTGAAGTCCCGTAACTGGCACGTAGTTTTCCCCAATCCAAGAAGTTAGCCCATTTCATAAAGCTTTCTTGCGAGAATGCCCAACCTAATCCAAGCGAAGGGAAGTTCGCCCACTTGTTAGCCTCCCCGAAAGTAGACGACCCGTCACGACGGAAGGTGAATTCCATCAAATAGCGTTGTTTCCAGTTGTAACTGAAACGACCGAAATAGCTGACCATCGCCTTTTCCGTGAAAGAAGAACTATACGAACGAGTGGCTCGCCAGTCCTCTACCAACATACCATAATCTCTCACATCCACACTCAAATCCGGATTGTAGTAATACACGTAGTCACTGGCTCCTCCTTTACCCCAACCACCAATCGTGTAAGTTTGGTTTCTTTCCACGTTGAATCCCAACAACAACTCGAAATTGTGTTGTTCATTTAAAGTCAATTTGTAGCGTAACAACTCTTCATTTGACATAGCGATAGAACGCATGATATTGCCTTCTGATTTATTCTCGTGGTTAATCTTATCCAAATCGCTTGGAGTAAACGTGTTCCTATTTCCCTGTGAATAATCGACACTTCCTTTAGCCGAAAAGGTCAATCCTTTGAATAATTTGTATTCCAAGTAAATGCTTCCCATCCCACGCAAGTCATCACTCTTGTCAACAGTCTTGTTCATATCATCCAACCAAGCATCTACTCCCTCTCGCGAGGCTGGATAAAGTGTACTCTGTTTGGTTGGCTGCACGGTCATGTGTTCGAAACGATTGTGATTTAGCGCATGACGGGTATTCCTACTACGATCCACGTACGCACCATACAACTGCATATCCATACGTAGCTTTTCACTCGGTGTCGCAGACAAGTTAGCCATCACGTTGATACGTTGATATGAACTTGAGTTCATAATCCCCGTTTCCGCAAACCAACCGGCACCCATCATGTAGGTAAAACGTTTTGAACCACCACTTGCCTGAAGATTAGCATTGGTAATCTCTCCTTTTCGAAAAGCGTAATCCCACCAATTCGTTTGGTTATTAAAGAAGGGGTTCAAGCTATCCTGCAAATAATCAATCACGTTGACTTTTCCATGTCCGTTACCCCAGAATTTATCATACTCCCCGAATTTTTTATACGCCTCGGAATGTGACATGGGATAAACTAAGCCGGGAATCGTATTATCATTGCCCGGAGCCGAATAGTGACGCATATTTTGAATTTCCCACCACCTCTCTAAGCGCCCTCCTGTTTGCAGGGGAGAAGCCATTAATCGAGAAGCAGTATAAGAGACGTTCGCCGAGAATTTAGTTTCTCCCACACGTCCCTTTTTCGTGGTAATTAAGATTACCCCGTTACCCGCACGGGAACCGTAAATGGATGCGGCAGAGGCATCTTTCAGCACTTCAACCGATTCGATCATCGACGGGTCTATGTCAGCCATCGTGTTCGTTCCCGTCACCGGGGATACAAAAGAATGCATGGGCACACCATCAACCACGTACAAAGGGGAACCGTCACTCGCCCCATCCGTTAACAAGGAGTTGAATCCCCGAATCGCTACAACCGAAGCACTTCCCGGCGCTCCCGACTGGTTAATGATATTTAATCCCGCAACACGCCCTTGCAACATGTTCATCAAGTTAGCTGTTGGAAGTTCCTTCATGTCCTCGGCCTTGATTGAAGATATGGCACTCACGACTTCTTTCCGATTTTGAGTACCATAGGCCCGTACAACGACTTCATCGACACCCACGACTTCCTCTTGCAGGGTAACCCGAATCGTGTCCTTTGCCGTTTTCTCCGTGAATTCAACAATTTGTTTTTTGTAACCCACGAAAGAAAATTCTAATTTTCCTTTCAACATAGGAATTTTCACGGCAAATTTACCATGCGCATCCGTAGCCGTTCCGACAGCCGTTCCTGCCAATTGGATTGTCACACCCGGCATGGGTTGATTTTTCTCATCCTGCACGAACCCTCGCAACGTGATAGATTTTACTTGTACCGAATCTCTCGCAAATACCGGTTTAATGATCACCATACCCTCAAGAAGCTCGAATTGATATTCCCGACCAAGAAGTCGCGACAACACTTCCATTAAATCCGTTTTTTGAACTTGTATGGTCACCTTGCTGTTCATATCCAATTCTCGATTGCTAAAAAAGAAATCCAAATCAGTTTGCCTTTTTAACTCGTCAAAAACATGCCTTAACGTCATATCTTTCACGTCCAAGTTTACAACTTTTACTTGGCCTATTGCAGAAGCATGTACTTCCAACAATCCTATGACTAAAAAGAAAAATGTTAATTTCATAACTAAAAATAATTTTGACCGGGGAGCTAAAAATAGCCCACGATACATCTCTCGATTTTTTTTCATACTTTTGTAATTAGAGATTAAACTTTATTCTAACAAGCTACTGTAATAGCTGGTTAGAAAATTTGATTTTAACTATTCCGGTATTTGCTGTAACAAATACCGGTTTTTCTTTATTTATGATTTACTGTTACACATTTACCTCGAACATTGAACTTCACCCGTGTTGTTTTTTCTATGATTTCGAATATCTGTCCTGCCGTAAAATCACGCCGAATCACTCCCGTGAAGGGGTAAGATTTCAACTCCTCATCGACAAAAAATACTTCTATATCATACCACCGCTGTAACTGTGACATGATATTTTCCAACGTCATATCATTAAAATAAAATTTACCATCAATCCATGACACGAATCTCGTAATATCCACCTCTTGCACGCTACTAATTTTCCCATGCCGAAAATCGACCTGTTGATTCGGGCTCATCACAACTAGACTTTTCCCCGACATATCTTGAATATCGACTTTCCCAGATACCAATGTTGTCAGAATATTACCTCGATCTTTATAGGCATTAATATTAAAAGAAGTTCCTAGCACCTTGACTATCATATCATCCACGACCACTCGAAAAGGTTTTTCCGGATTCTTACTTACCTCAAAATAACCTTCACCTTTCAACCAAACGTCACGCTGACTTCCAGCAAATTTTACAGGATAACGTAGTTCCGAATCCGAGTTTAACCACACAAGCGTCCCATCAGCTAACTCCAACTTATATTCTCCCCCTCTAGGAACAACAATGGTGTTATACACAATTTCTTGCTTTAGTATGCTACCCGAATCACCCGGAATATAAGAAATTTTTCCTGAAGAACCTACTCGAACCTGCATACCTTTCTCCATAATCATCGTGTCATGTTCTGTTGTAGTTAAGTCCATACGCTGTCCACTAGAAAACAAGATATAAGCTTTCGGAGTTCCCGGTGAAAGCATGGAAGTTTCCGATAATTCGACAGAAATAATCTCTTCAGGATTCTCCTTCACCATCCACCATGTCCCCCCGGCTAAAACGAACGCAACAATAATAGCTGCATATTTTAAATATCGTTTCACTCGATAACGAGAATTCTTATTCATCCGAGATTGCACCTGTTTCCACATTTTTGCTTTATCAGCCTCAAGGACTGTCAATCGTCGTACACGCTCGAATTCTTCCCGCAAATCTTCATTATCAGGGGAACGCATCATTTCACAAAAAGCCTCGTAATCGAAATCTTCCTCCCGATCAACAAATGCTTTCAGCCATTGTTCCTGATTATTTTGCTTCTCTTTTTCCATTATTTATCCCTATTACATCTTAAAAGCAGGATGAAATGAAAAAAGGGTGAAACAGAAATTAAAAAAATCACCTTTTTAACATTAAAACCTACTTCATTCAAATTCCACGAGCTTATTGTTGCTACCACTTCATTATTACCTCGTCATAGGCCGCGTATACCTATACAGTCAAACACGTATACCTTTCCAGTTAGCCAATATACAACACGACATACCCGAACTGCAAGTATATGCCTATCAAAAATCAATTTAATCGAAGGTGAATGCAGGATGTATGCATGTTGAATGCTCCGTGGTCTAAATGAACTATCAGGAAACAATCAAGGGAATCACAAGTGAACATAGCCTAACACCAAGAGAAGCCCGGCCTTTTTCTAAAGTAACAACAAGATGATAAATATCGATAATTCTTCCCCGGAAATATTTATATCCTCCCGCAATTTCTTGTATGCCAATTTTATTTGTGTTTTCACCGTATTCTCGGAAATATCCATTCGTGACGCGATCTCCCGGTATTTCAAACCATCAACGCAACTCATCATGAAAATCTGTCGGCATTTTTCCGGCAAACGGTCAATCGCGTCCAATAGTTTCTGTCGCATTTCCTTGACGGATTCCACCTCTTGCCAATCGAATGCCTCTTCTTCGGTATGGAGGATCTCCTGTTCATAACGATGCTCGACCTTCTCATGCTCCCGGTAGTTAATACAAGCATTCCGGACAGACGTTTGCAAATAAGCATACACGGATCCCGTGTACCGAATCCGCTCCCGATTATTCCAAAAATAGACAAATGTATCTTGAATAATATCTTCCGCAGGTTCCCGTTCTTTCACGAAACCCAAGGCATAAGCATACAACAAGTCGGTATACTCCTTGAAAAAATATTCAAAGGAACGTATGTCTCCTTGTTGCAACCGCTTAAAATACTCCTCTTCTTTTTGTCTATCTAAACTCACCACAAATAAGTTTTACCACAAACTTACGCAAAAACTCCGAAATATGAACAGAATGAATTAAAATTTCATTCCTATCCGGTTCATAAAGCGACTTTTAACATTCATCAGACGGTCACACGCTACCCGTGCCGGGCCTCAAACATCAAATTATTACTAAAAAAGCTCGAAAACATACAAAATGAAAGTACCGCAATCGATTTTAATAAAAAACTGATATGAAAAATTTTATTTCAAAAACTTATTATTAACTTCGCAACACAAATACTTAACAGCGTATATTCACTTTAAATAAGAATAAACATGGTTAGCGACTACAAAGAAATTCTATCAGACAGCGCCAAAGGGATGAAGCGCTCTGCTATCAGAGAGTTGTTGAAATTAACTCAAAAGCCGGAAATTATTTCTTTCGCCGGGGGTCTTCCTGCTAAAGAATCTTTCCCGTTAGAACAATTACAAGAAATTTGCGCGGAAGTAATCGCCACGGATGGAGCTGCTGCTTGCCAGTACGGTTCAACCGAGGGAGTTCCTGAATTATTGGAAATCCTTGCTCAACGCTACCGGGATCAAGGCTTGAGCTATGTTACAAAAGAAAATATCACGATCATCACTTCTTCTCAACAAGGTTTGGACACTGTGGGTAAGATTTTCTTGAACCGTGGAGACAAATATATTTGCGAGTTACCTTCTTATCTTGGAGCCCTCGGTGCGTTCAACTCTTACGGTGGTGTAGGTGTTGGTATTCCACAGGACGAACAAGGTATGAGTGCCGTGGAATTGGAAAAGACTTTGGCTGAAATGAAGGCTAAAGGGGAAAAACCGAAATTCATCTATTTAATTCCGGACTTCCAAAACCCCGCAGGTATGACCATGCCGGAAGCCAGAAGAATCGAAATTCTGAATATTGCCAAGAAATACGAGATCATGGTTGTTGAGGATAGCCCTTACCGTGAACTACGTTTCTCCGGAAAGCCGCAACGTATGTTGTACGACTTGGATAATGGAGAAGGTAACGTGATCACGTTAGGAACTTTCTCTAAAATCTTCATGCCGGGATTCCGCATGGGCTGGGTTCTTGCTCATCCGATGGTGATCGACAACTTCGTGAAAGCAAAACAAAGTACAGACCTTTGTACCTCTGCGTTCTTACAGAAAATCACGGTTAAATTCTTCCAGAAAAACTATTTCGATGCCAACGTGAAGAAAATCGTTGATATGTATCGTAGTAAACTGGAAGCCATGTTAGGCGCTTTCGAGAAATACATGCCGGAAGGTGTTACTTGGACTCGCCCGGAAGGTGGTTTGTTCTTGTTCTTGACACTACCGGAAGGATATGATGCAGAGGAATTATTCCAAATCGCTATCGAAAAGAACGTGGCATTCGTACTCGGAACCGTGTTCTTCGTTAACGGTGGAGGTAAAAACACCATGCGTATCAATTTCTCTTACATGAGCGAGGAAATGAACATCGAAGGCGTTAAGAGATTGGCCGACGCAATCAAAGAACTATACGCTAGAAAAAAATAATCTAGAATGTAGATTTAAAATTTAGAGTTTGGAGTGGAGTATATGAATAAAATTCATATATTTCACTCTAAATTTTAAGACTAAGTTCAAAATGAAAGTAGTTATTCAACGAGTTACACGTGCCAGTGTTACCATCGAGCAACAATTGTTTTCTTCAATAAGTAAAGGGATGCTCGTATTAGTAGGAATCCAAGCCGATGACACGGATGAAGACATCAACTGGCTAGCCTCCAAAATTGTTAATCTCCGTATATTCGATGACGAGAATGGAGTTATGAACAAATCAATCTTGGAATCAGGTGGTGAAATTCTCGCTGTCAGTCAATTTACCCTCATGGCTCGAACCAAAAAAGGCAACCGTCCCTCATATATTGATGCCGCCCCTCCCGCCATCTCTATCCCGCTATATGAAAAATTTGTCGCAACCCTAAGCCAAGAACTTCACAAAGAAGTTCAAACCGGACAATTCGGGGCAAATATGCAAGTGGAGTTGCTGAATGATGGGCCAGTTACCATTATAATTGACTCGAAGAATAAATTGTGATGGTTGTAGATAAAAGTTGGTAATCATAGCATTATTTCGTATTTCCAAACCTGACAAACAACAAGTTACAAAACGAATATCCATGATGATTAAAACTATATTATCGATATTTTTGCATTATTGACGAGCTTAGAAATAGTTGTAAAAGCTTTTTATTTTAAGAATTTGCACTTTTGAGTACCCTGAAATTGGGATTAGGAACCTACTTTTGTCACATCAAACGTTAGAGGAAAAACGATATGGTGACAGATCAAGAAACAAACAAGGTGTATTTCTCCACCTGGCTGACCAAATTGAAATGTTGGCAAGATATCCGGATGACATTGGAACAAGCAAGAGTTCCCTATGGATTGTTGGAGGGGACACAAGACTATTGGGTGAGGGATTTTATGCCGATACAAGTAACACGCAACTCTTATGTACAGTACGTTTACAATCCCGACTATCTGCACACTTCTCCTGACTATCGGACAGACGGAGTTGCTTGTCTTGAGAGATTGTGCTTTCCGGACAGCAAAGTCGTCAAGACGGATATTGTCTTGGACGGAGGCAATGTCATCAAATGTGACGATTCAGTTATCATGACGAACAAGGTGTTCCTTGAAAACCGGCAATGGAGCAAAGCAAAGGTAATGGATGAATTGGAGCGGGTTTTCGGAGCAGAAGTAATCATCATTCCATGGGACCACCACGAGCGTTACGGACATGTGGACGGAATGGTGCGTTATCTTGGTGACGGGCGGGTCCTATTGACAAATTATGGTGATTTTGCTCCTGAATTTGCAAAAGAGTTGGTGAAAACATTATCGCACAAATATGATGTGACAGAATTGAGTTATCCTTTGCAAAAGCCTTCCTCGTACAACTGGGCATATATCAATTATTTGCAGGTAGGCAAAGTCGTTCTGATGCCCAAATTGGACGATCCAGAAAATGACATGGCGTATGAGCAGTTACACAACCTTTTCCCAGATGCTTCCATTTGCCGGGTGGGAGGAATAAAACCATTACTCCGCCGGGGAGGAGGCTTGAATTGTGTGTCTTGGAATGTGTGTAACTGATTAAAAATAAAGCTATGGTTATTGATCCTCAAAGAGTAAAACGAGCGGTGTATAACCGCATTGATTTTGAGCTTCCGGAAGAGACCTGGAAAGAAATCAATGATGCTTTCTGTACTTGCTGGAACGAGGTCATCGGTTTTGGTAATGAGGTTGATTCGATTGAGGTGAAAAATTATATTGCCGATTGGTTGCGGAAACGGCAGATTTTACTCTTAGAAAATCGCCTTGTCCACATCTTGGATATTATGTTTGACTATATCAAAATGGTAGGAGGTTTTTTGAATGAATCGAGACCTTTCTTGCCTAAACGAATGACGCACCAAAAAGGAGAAAATAAAAGAGAAAATCAATACTTAAACACGCAAAAAACTATACTCACAGAAAAACAATTAGAGGTGATAAGGAAGATTGAATCACAACCTTGCCAAACATTGTCGCAAAAGAAATTGTCATTGAAAGAAATGAGAAAACAGTTTCAAGAAAACAATCCTAAAGGATTCAGAGGGTTTAATCAGGCTGAACCTGAGAATATAAAAGGACAGGAAACCAAACAGTCCAAGCCCTAATCCTCTTGGAAGGCATGAAATTTTTCTCTTACTTTATTGTATTAAAAATTAAAAGATATGGAAAAAATAAAAGAATTACAAGAATTGCTCCAAATGGAGAATGTGAAAGATGCAAAAGAACGTTTTAAAGAAATTGCAAAAATGCTGTTTCAAGATTTCCATATTGAAAAGGGTGGGGTGTGTTATGATTTTCTGGAGATAGAATTCTATTTTTTCAGTGACAATCATCCGGATACTACAACTTATCCACGAAATACAGAAGCCGGAGAGTGGTTTTTCCACCTAAGCGGGCTTGATATTGCATTTAAGAGCAAGAAGAAACACGAAAAGGGTAAGGATGTCAATGTTTTCGGTGGTGGGATTTTAATTCGCAGCATTTTAAAGCGAGAAGAAGGGAAGGAAGCAGAAGTTATAGCCGGACCGTTGAGATGCTTGTGTGAATTGTGTAAAGGAATAATGAATATAATAGGGCAACCTATTTCCCTACAATTAGTAGCAAATGAAAATCAAGAAAAGGATGTTGATATTAAGGATATTAAATGGACAATAAGACAGGGAATAGCCGTAGATAAAAACGGAGAAATTAAAGAAGAAGCGTGTTATTGTGCTTATGTTAGAAATCGTTACAATTGCGATTCAGAGTGGAAAAATGGGGGGAAAACCTATAGTGCGAAACCATGGGAGAGAGTGTCGAAGGAATGCAAGAAGTAGAGGATATGTTACAACATCCTTTATCGGAAGAAGAATTAAAAAAGGCAATAGAGAAACATCTAGGTTTTGAAATGCCTGATAAAAATTGGGATGAAATCAAGGGTGCTTTTTATAATTGTTCGTTGGAGAGGGTAGTACATAAATATTTTGTTGATTAAGAAAAAATCGTAGATTCTATTATAGCCTCTTTGAAAGATCAAGGCATTATGTTAGATTCTAAAAAGATTTACAGCCTTGCAAATATATCGAGAGGACTATAGATTATCTGAATAGCTTCCGGACACAAGCTCATTGCTAGACCGACTATTTGATGACAGGCACCATTTCTGTTGTATCCCAGATCCCCAAACAGCACACAAGAGCTTTTTAAAATCATTACTTGAGCTAGACGATATAAAACGGATGGAAGGTCTGGTAAATTATGGAGCACTTAGATGTCTCTTTTGAAAATCTCGCAAAAATGCTGTTTCAAGATTTTCATATTGAAAAGGATGGGGTACGTTATGATTTTCTTGAAGTAAAATTTTATTTCTTTAAAATAGATGATATAGAAGAAGCTGGTAAATGTTTTTTCCACATGAATGGGCTTTATATTTCTTTTGGAAGCAAATTTGTATACTGGGGGAAAGGTAAATTCATAGCTTATAGTGGTAGAATCTGGATACGTAGTATATTGAAGAAAGAAAAGGAAAAAGAAGCAAAAGTAATAACCGGATCTCATAAATGTGCAGATGAATTATTAGGAGGTTTTTATGCAGTTAGTGAAGAATACCAACATAACTTTCCCATGTTACATGTTCATGATCATGAGAATATCAAAATTGAATCATGTGTTCATCGCTTGCCTTTTTGTAACAAAAAGTCCGATGCAATAAAGGAGAAACGGGAAATACAAAATCCAGTGGACCTATATGAATATAAGAACAAGATATGGGAAGAATGCATATTACGTAGATATCACTATTACAGACCTAACTATGTAAAACTACCGGGTAACAATCGGTAGCCACACCTCCGTTAACAATTCCTCTTCAGGAGCAACCGCCGGACTATTCAGATAACGTTCAAGAATAAAACCTTCCCCTAATAAATATTCTTGGGGAAGGTTTTTAAGTATGGCATCATAGAATGTGTCCAACAGGGTATAGCTCCCTTTATGACAGAATACAGCATAAAGCTGTCGGGGAAGAATCATGCTCTTTATGCGGCTTTTCAACCGGGATTCAACAGGCGTATTGACAGTCATACAAGCATAAAAACGACATTTATCAGGCTGGGTGATACCGGTGTCATCATAACAAATTCCCCAATACTCTTCCTCTTCCGGCAACAGATTATGGCAATTGGCATATTCATACAAAGCATCCCATGTTGTAGTCTCAAAAGCGGAGGTGTTGGTAAATTTGTAATCTCCGATATGAGAAAGAAATAAAAGCGGTTTTTCATGAATTTCCCTAATAGAATAGGCAAGATTGAACGCATGCATCAAGACAGCAGGTGTTGCACCAAAAGCCAATGTTCCCCTCTTGGCTCGGGCAGGAGTCACTCCGAAATACTTCTTGAAAGCATTATAGAACGCCGTCACGTTAGCAAAACCGATATATCCCGCTATCCGCTCATTAGTATAATAACCGGATTGGAGCATCCCGACCGCACGCTCCAAACGGAGACGATTAATATATTGATGCAAGTGTTCCCCGGTATATGCCTTGAAAACAATATGGAGATTACGCACAGACATGGCAGAGAGCCTGGCAAGTTCATTTACACTGACTTGTCGGTTAAACACATCAGGCGACTCAAAACTCCAGTCTTGTTCCACTATCAAATTAATACGATGCAGGACGGCATCAATTTGCGGACGGTATGGTTCATTCTTGGCAGCCATATTAATGTTTATTTGCCTTTCTTGCAAATTTTGTTAGAGTTTTCTGCTCTACAAAAAGGTTGTACCGTTATAACCTTTTTCAAACTATTACATTTTAATATCATACTGAAACTCTTGCAGCATTTGCAATAATGCGTCATATTCTTTTTTATATCTTTCCACTCTTTTCAAGTCTTTCTCTGTAGGATAGGGAAGACGAGAAATATCCATATTATTGCGTAAATCGTTGAGTTTTACATTAATTGCCAATTGATGTCCTCTAAAACGCTCAATATAGACTTCTCGGCTAGCAGCTGTATGAGAGTTTATCAGATTCAATGCTTCTTCTATTTCATCCCATTCTGCTTTAGTCAACTTGTGATGCTTATCATTAGGAAAAGAGATTATAATATCTGTGAAATCATAAATCCAGTCATCATTATAATCGTTCTTCCAATTGACCATAACTTTTTTAAGCATGCGGATTATTTCCTTGACAGAGTAATCCGTGTCTTCGGCTGCATCATGAAGGAACCCCACCGTTTTTTCTTTCCATGAAAATCCGTGACCTCCTACATAGGAAAGATGTCCTTCAAAATAGTCTTTCCCAGCCTTATCTACTTGACCTTTGTGTAATTCTTTGGCTAAACGAGCAGCGGCATAAGCAATATGTACTTTGTAGTCCAACGAGTCCTCATAATCATCTTTTCTTCTTTGGGCGGCGATAGGGTCAAATGTTTCAAGGTATTTTATAAATTTAAGATAGATGCACTCTCCCTTACCGGATAATCCAAGCATCGTGTCGAACAACCTATCAGCGATGTAATCCAAAGTCTCGATGTCTTGGATATTATTTTTTATGGCATCATCCAATTCCTTTGCGGTCTGCTTGTAAATTCCCTGTTCTAAAGCAGTACAATTGCTGCATAATGTGATTAACTCAGAATTTGTTTTCATTTTGCTATAAAGTGGCTATTAAATTCATGAGGATGGGTTTATAAAGCGATTACAATTACAAAAGTATCACAATTACACGAAAGTACAATATTTTCTAGAATTGTTTTCTCTCTTTGATACACGGCTTTTTCATTCAAAAACTCTGAAAAATATAAGAAAACGCTTGTTTTATAGCGAAAATCCATAATTTTGCGCACAGCGACACCGAAGCATCACCTATGGTGTTTCTTTTTCATAGTTATAGTATTCTTTTAACTTTTAACTTGGTAACAATGGATATCGCAGAATTACAAACCGCAGTAGATGCATGGATCAAGACCCATGGGGTAAGATATTTTAACGAATTGACGAACATGACCATCCTCGTGGAAGAGGTCGGAGAACTAGCCCGGGTGATGGCTCGAAAATATGGCGAACAGTCGTACAAGGAAGGAGAGAAGGATAATTTGGCAGAAGAGTTGAGTGATGTTCTTTGGGTATTAGTATGCTTGGCAAACCAAACAGGAGTTGATTTGAACGAGGCAGTAAACAATAATTTTGCCAAAAAAACGGCAAGAGATGCTAATCGCCATAAAAAAAATCCGAAACTCTTAAAAGATTAAGCACTTTTATCCTACTTTTGCCAACAAATGCGCAAATAAAAAAATATCATGTGGATTAAGATTGCAGGGATTCTTCTTCGTAACCGGGTGGCCTTTATTATTGGGGTCTTGCTTATTACCGTTTTCATGGGATTTCAAATCCCTAAAGTGGAAATGTCATACGAATATTCGAACCTGTTACCAGCCACGGATAGCGCATACCTTGACTACCTCGATTTTCACGAGAAATTCGGGCAGGAAGGAAACGTGATGGTCTTTGCCATACAGGACAAAGACTTTTACCAGCTCGACAAAATGAATGACTGGATCAGCATGTGCGATAGCCTGAAAGCTCTTCATGGCATCGTGGCTCTCGTGGATATTACCCATTCATTCAATCTTCACAAGGACACGCTGAATAAAAAATTTGACATCCAACCCATCTTTCCCAATCATATCAAGGATCAACGGGAACTGGATAGCTTGGTGAACATCATTGAGAATCTTCCATTCTACGACGGAACGCTGTTCAACAAAAAGAAAGACATCTATGGAATGATGGTTTCCGTCTCAGCTGATGTGATGAACTCTCCTGCACGGGTAGGATTAGTAAAAGATATTTTAGAGATTACCGAACATTTCTCGGAAAAACATAACCTCCAGATGCACTATTCGGGACTTCCCTACATCCGGGTGGTCAACGCGGAAAACATCAAGGGAGAGATGTACATGTTCATCATCCTGTCATTATTGATCACGACATTCATCCTCTACCTGTTTTTCCGTTCCTTCCGCATCATCGGTTTTTGTTTGTTGATCGTGCTGATTTGTGTCAGTTGGACAGTCGGTGTTATGGCCATGCTAGGCATTAAAATCACGCTACTCACCGCCATGCTACCACCCCTGTTGATCGTGATATGTATTCCGAACTTGGTATTCATGATCAACAAATTTCACGCGGAATACGATCGTCACGGGAATAAAATCAAGGCCTTGCAACGCATGATTCAAAAGATCGGAAACGCCTCATTCCTAAGCAACTTGACCACGGCTGCCGGTTTTGCAACTTTCATCGTGACCTCTAGTCAAATCCTCGTGGAATTTGGAATAACCGCTTCCATCGGTATCACATTCGTGTACCTTGTGTGTTTGGTCATGATTCCTTGCGGATTCAGTTTCATGCCGGAGCCGGATAGCAAACAAATTAAACACTTGCACAATAAAACGGTGACCGGAACGCTGGAGCGTGTCATTCAACTTATCTTAAATCGTCGGAATGTCGTGTACGGAGTTGCCATTTCCGTCGTCATCCTTGGAATTATCGGACTTACCCTCATGAAATCCACAGGTTACATGGTAGATGACTTGAAAGAAACAGACCCGATTCGACAAGACCTGAGTTTCTTTGAAGAGAACTTTGATGGGTTAATGCCCCTAGAGGTAACCGTTGACTTCGGAAAACCCAAGCAAGTGCTGAACTTACCCAACCTCCAAAAACTGGATAAACTTTCTGAAGAATTATCAAAAGACGAAGATATTTCCAAACCTATTTCCCTTATCGAAGTCATTAAATTTGCCAATCAGGCGTTCTATAACGGGAAACCCTCTTATTACAAGCTCCCGACAAACATGACGAAAAATTTCATCTTGAAATATGCCTCCCAATCCACGGGAGAGATTGGCGGACAAGCAAACTCTTTCGTTGACTCCACCCTCCAACGGGTGCGCCTCAGTTTCCGAGTAAAAGACATCGGGACCAAGAAAATGCAGGAAAAGGAAGACAAGTTATACAATATCGTTGAACAATACTTTCCGAATGACCGCTACACGGTGAAAGTTACCGGTTCAAGTATTATTTTCTTTAAAGGGACTCAATATCTTGTATTTAATCTCTTTACCTCACTCGCATTAGCTATTGTTCTCATCGCTTTCTTTATGGCTTGGATGTTCAAGAGTAAGCGCATGGTACTAGTTGCCTTAATTCCCAATATCATACCACAGATCATCACGGCTGCCATCATGGGATACTTCGGTATCCCGATCAAAGCATCCACGATTCTGGTATTCAGCATCGCCTTCGGTATTTCCGTTGATGGAACGATCCATTATCTCGCTAAATACCGTCAAGAGTTACAGGGAACAAACTGGAGCATACGATCTTCTGCCGTACTGGCCCTACAAGAAACAGGACAAAGTATGATCTACAATGCTATCATCCTGTTCTTCGGATTCGGTATCTTTGCCCTTTCCGATTTCGGTGGTACGGTTGCATTGGGTATTTTGGTCTCCATCACGTTATTGGCAGCCATGCTATCTAACCTGATACTTCTACCGTCATTGTTACTAACGCTGGACAAGCACACGACAAACAAGACGTTCCAGAATCCCAAAATCCTTAGTGAAGAAGAAAATAAAAAAGACTGATATTATTTTTCAGCATACTATATAATTTTTTACCTGCTTTATTCAAACAAATAAAAATAGATCCTTACCGTAAAATTTCAATACAAATCTTGATTATTGAATGATCAACACGTATCTATTAAAAACATTTCTAAGTAAATTAAAATAAAATTTATTATTTATATTAACAATTTGAAAATACAAAAATACTTCTTATCTTTAGGAAGGTGTATTATTTCTTAAAATAGATACCATGAAAGCCATAAAGATTTTAAGAGTATTCGTGATTTTCCTAATACTTCATTCTTGTATTGAAAATAATGATGACATATCAGTAGACTCGGATAAAAACAATCTTACCCCAACAGGCAAAGCATTCATTGAATTTATCCACTCAAATCCAGAATGGGAAAAAACATGGAATGCAGCGCAAAAAACAGGAACTCCAGCACCAAACGAATCCATGGGTGTCTTTTCTCCAAAGTATGGAAATTTCATCGTTCTCCCCATCATCAATCAGAACGAAATCACACATGTAGCATTTTTTCCTGTAGACACCGCCGAATCACGTGCCGGGAATGCGTCCATGATTATCACAAAAGACCAAGAGCAACGTCCTGAATTCGTAAGGTCATTTTTTGCCACTCGCTGTCATTCCTTTTGGGAAAATAAGAAAATGGTAGTAAATCAAGAATTAAAAGCGTTTCGTAATAATCATATCGATTACTCGAAGGCAAATTCACGGGCATCATCCTCTTGTGGACCCACCGTTTTTCCTGCAGATGCATGGGTGACTTACCAATATATGCTCAATGGATCCATACTTGAATCTGCACAATATCGAAGATCAGAACTCTTAACAACTCTACATAAGGGACTTTGGCAAGCCACTATAAATCATCCAGATGTTACTTATAACTACCCGGGTAATAATGCTTCAATTGACGCTTTCGTCAAAAATAATGCAGATGCTATAGCCCGGGAAATTACTGCTATCCGATTTTATGATGATGTTATGGACGAGTTTTCTAAATTAGATTTTGTATATGAAGTAGAGGTTTTATACCTGTGGGAACCCCAAGCAGAGGGACTTTCTCCCGAGGAGTATCGAGGAGCACATGGACATTGGCCAACAGAGGAAAAAAAAGAAGAAAATTACTGCCCAAAATGCAACAAACCATTATCCCAATGTATATGCCCGGAGGTAGAACTACAAGTAACTATCGACAAACAAGAATACGAATTACTCGAACCGTACACGATTACCGTGCATATATCAGGAGAAAAACGTAATGAAGTAGACGCGATCGTTATTCAAATGACAAAAGTAAACGATGCTGATAATTGGAGATATTTTCAAGAAGGCATGGTTACCAGTGGACATTGCATTATTACAAGGACATCATTCAATCCCGGAGAGTGGTTAATTCGGGCAATTTGCCAACTACCCGGTCAAGTATATTATTACTCCACACCCATCTCTGTAACCGAATTATGGCCTAGTATTGATAATTTTAAAAACGAACCGGTTGTATTGAATAAATTGAAAGAATTGTGGGACAAAGGAGTAAGCTTTGCAAAAGAAAATCAAGCCACTCACGCTGTTAGGGAATATGGTGCATTCATATTATTAAATCCGGACGGGACGTACAGTTGCAAAGAAGTGGCTCCGGGAGCGGAAGTTTACCTAATCGAAGCAGGTGTGGCCGGCAGCATGACCATATATGAACGTGATTACGTGGACCTTTCCGACTGGAATAACCCCAATCGCTCCATTCCTCTCGCAGTAGGGCTGATGCACACGCATTATCCATTAACATGGGCTAAAGCGGGATTTCGTACAGACGTTGGCCCTTCTTCCACGGACAAATCTCCCAATCAGGAACTCCCCGGACTAGTATATGATTATACCAACAATATAAAATCCGGTGACCCAGAGAATGATCCGAACAATCCCTTGAAGGTGTGGGAATACGGTCCTCAAAGACGAACGACAAAATAACCCATTTAAATATACCACTATGAAGACAATATTACATGTCATTTTAATACTGATGATTTCCGACATCGCATCTTACGCACAAAAGGTAAGAAATTTAGATGAAATGAATGAAAAAAAGCGAAACGAGTACTTGATCAAAAAAACAAAAAAAGTTGTCATGCGGTTTGGACCGGGGTATTACCGAGACAAAAAAACACCCGTCATCAAAAGAGTGATTGTAGGTCAAAACGATTCCATTTCAGCGGCATGGATGTTACGGGAACACAAAGGAAGAGTATTTTATGCCGTTTATTTGCGCCATGACCCCGAATTTGAATACATGCATAGAGGATATGCCGCATGCGTTTTCTTTTGGGCAGACACGGGTGTCGCTTTCTCTGTTTCGTTCGGAAACGGTTTTGGTTTTGTAAATATTGACAAACCGAGAATGTATAACGATAAAACAAGGGTCATGCCATATAAATGGCAACCACCTAGTGATCAATTACCATATTTCCCAATAGTCGAATAAAACAAGCCCGAAACACAAGCCCCTATTATGAAGACGCCATTATATGTCATTTTAATACTGATGATTTCCAACATCGCATCTTACGCACAAAAGGTAAGAAATTTAGATGAAATGAATGAAAAAAAGCGAAACGAGTACTTGATCAAAAAAACAAAAAAAGTTGTCATGCGGTTTGGACCGGGGTATTACCGAGACAAAAAAACACCCGTCATCAAAAGAGTGATTGTAGGTCAAAACGATTCCATTTCAGCGGCATGGATGTTACGGGAACACAAAGGAAGAGTATTTTATGCCGTTTATTTGCGCCATGACCCCGAATTTGAATACATGCATAGAGGATATGCCGCATGCGTTTTCTTTTGGGCAGACACGGGTGTCGCTTTCTCTGTTTCGTTCGGAAACGGTTTTGGTTTTGTAAATATTGACAAACCGAGAATGTATAACGATAAAACAAGGGTCATGCCATATAAATGGCAACCACCTAGTGATCAATTACCATATTTCCCAATAGTCGAATAAAACAAGCCCGAAACACAAGCATAACGAAAAGAAGTTACTCAAAAGAGCGAATGTTTTTAAATCAACTTTCGCTCTTTCAAGTTTAAATAACTATTGATACTATTCACCGTCAGAGATTCCGGCTTGGAAAGAATCACCCGGATTCCCAATTGACTTAATTCCCGAACCATCTGTCGTTTCTCCGTGGCAAATCCCGCCGCAATGGTTTCGAAATATGCATCCTTTAGATTGTGTACGGGACGCTCCAAAGCCTTGTTTAATTCGGAGTTCTCGAATAAAATGACCAACACGAGATGCCGTGCCGCCAAGCGCTGTAATGCAGGCAAATGACGTCGTAATCCAGATACAGTATCAAAATTGGTAAACAAAATCAGTAAACTCCGGGTCGGGATTTGTCGATTCACCGACACGTATAATTTCTCGAAATCAGTCTCTTGATAATGTGTTTCCAAACGATACAAAGCCTCACTTATCCGATTTAACTGGCCCACCCGGCTATCGGCCTTCACGCAATTCCGAGAATTATTCGAGAACGTGATCAACCCGGCCCGATCCCCTTTTTTCAATATAATATTCGACAAAGTTAAGACCGTATTTATCGCATGATCCAGCATCGTCATATTATTAAAAGGCGATTGCATCGTGCGTCCCTTATCCACCAGACAATAAATCTGTTGAGACCGCTCTTCTGTGTAGGTATTCACCATCAAATGATTATATTTCGCCGTGGCCTTCCAGTTTACAGTGCGGGGATCATCGCCCGTCACGTAAGGCTTAATCTGTTCGAAGGCCATGTTTCCCCCGAGAGCCCGAGTACGGATGCCTCCATTCTCCGGATGGTAATTCCCGTAAGCCATCAACTCGTAACGGTGCATCATCATAAACGAGGGATAAACAGCCACATCCTGATCCGCACGAAAAGAATAACGCCTTTCGACCAACCCAAAACGCACGGACACGAATACCAGAATCTTCCCGAAATTATAAGAACCTCGTTTTGTAGGACGTAACGTGTAATGGATCTCCCGCTGTTCTCCGGCATTCACCTTCAACCGGAACAAGACATTCCGGTTCTGGAATTCCACCGGGATCTCGTCAATCACGCGAAGACAAGTACTCACCGGATAACGATTTCTTAGTACTAGGCAAACCGGATTTTCTTCCCCGTTAGACAATTTATCCGCCACCACCCGTAAGGCATCAATCCCATCCACTCGCTTGTACAATTCGAATAACTCCACGAATAACAGCAACAGTACAGTCAGCAAAGTCCCCGCAACCCAGATAAAAAGTAACGGGAAAACGTAAGCCATCACGAAAGCGAATATTCCCAACATCAATATCAGGAAAAAACGGCGGGATAAATATGTATCTTTAAGTATTCGCACTATCTTGGAACTTCTATTTTAGACACTATCTGTTGCACTACCTGATCAACAGTCACGCCTTCCAACTCCTTCTCGGAAGAAAGCTGCACCCGGTGTCGCAATACCGGATTTACCAAATACAAAACATCGTCCGGAACGACAAAATCCCGTCCTTGAATAGCCGCGAAAGCCTTAGCCCCGTTCATTAAAGCGATCGACGCACGGGGAGACGCACCCAAGTAAAGCCAACCGCTTTTACGAGTAGCATCCACGATATTCACGATAAAAGATTTTATTTTCGGGTCCACACGTACTTGAGCAACCTGCGCCCTCAACTTCTTCAACGCCTCCACGCTCAACACGGGTTCCAGCTCCTGCCAGCGAGCGATAGCCCCGTGATCATGCAACTCAAGCACCTCGATCTCTTCCGCCACGGAAGGATAAGTCACGTTAATCTTAAATAGGAAACGGTCCAGCTGAGCCTCGGGCAAACGATAAGTACCTTCATGTTCTATCGGGTTCTGCGTCCCCACCACCACGAAAGGATAATCCATCCGGTATTCCACCCCGTCATTCGTGATTTGCCTTTCCTCCATCACTTCAAACAAAGCCGCCTGTGTCTTTGCCGGAGCCCGGTTGATCTCGTCCACCAACACGATATTCGAGAAAATAGGTCCTTTCCGATATTCAAAACGTCCAGCTGCCGGAAGAAAAACAGAGGTCCCCAAAATATCACTCGGCATCAAGTCCGGCGTAAACTGAATCCGGTTAAAAGTAACATCCAGCATCCGGGCCATAACCTTTGCCATCAACGTCTTGGCAATCCCCGGAACACCCTCGATCAAGATATGTCCATCAGCCAGCATCGCCGTCAGCAACAAATCGGCCACTTCCTTTTGACCGATAATCACCTTACCCATCCGTTCCCGTATCCGGGTGATCTTCTCGTTTAAATCCGTGAAATCTATTCTGGACTCAAAATTTATCTGATCTTCCATAATCTATTTAGCTTTTAGTTTTAAACAGTTCTATATATCTCACCAGCTCACGTAACTGGTCTTCATCCACATGCTCGGTCTTCCGAATCCGGATAATCAGAAAAATCAAGCCTTCCACGCTAGCCCGTGCAACTCCCGATCGCTCCGACAACAAATCTATAAAAGAACTATCCAGTTCCTCCGTGCGCAATTTATAATTATAACGTACCTCTTCCAGAAAACTATTGATCCGTTTATTCGCGATAGCAACATGATCCCGCTGTTTGTAATACAGAGAACTCACAACCGACACGAATTCCAATGTCCGGTTTTCCAAAGGACGAATTTCTGGAATCGGACGCTGTTCCCGTTTTGTCCGGAACAAAACGTATAGTATCGCCCCCAATATCAACAAAATATACGCCCACTTCAATGCGGGATACCTGAATATCACCCGGAAAAGAGTTTGTTGCCCCTCTGCCCCGGATTTTAGGTATTCATCCCACACCACGTTCGCATCCGGGGGAAGAAACGAGAGAGCCTTCTGGTAATAATCCCCATTCACCGAATCCAACAAGAAGAAATTCGTGAATGCCATCGGGTTCGAATGCAGATAGATAACCCCCTCCCCGTAATTCATCCGGATAAAATTGGGATTCTTGATCGTGTCAACATATCCTAAAACCTCCCCGTCAAAAGATTCCTTCAATTCAAAATAACGGTGAGTTGCCCTGAAAGGATAACCTTTATCTTCAAAGCCTCGCAAATAATCCTTCCCGTTCTGAATCCTTTTCATTCCTGAAACACCCACGTAAGAATACAATGTATCGGGAATAAATTCTGCCGACACGAAAAGCGCACCTCCGCCTTCCACCTCTTCCAACACGGCCTCCAGATCTCCCGGAACAATTTTGAAAAAGGGACTCACGAAAAAATAGGTCTTCAAGAAAGGCGTTCTACCCACACGCAATTGTTCCCGTACAGACATCCGGGCAAAAGACACCTCCCCTTCCGGAAATAGATAAGGCAAAGCATCTTTAATAATATACGTCCCGTAAGGACTCTTTTTGCTGATAGAAAAATTAGGACTCCAATCTATCGGTTGCGGTTTATTGGCCTCATATCCCGTGTAAACAGCCATAATGGCGATCACGAAAAGAATAATCAATACATTTTGGCGCCGTTTCATCCTTCCACCTCCTTCCTGAACTCCGTGAAATATCGTTTGATATTCCGATAAACGGTTTCATCCACGGGAAACTCGCCATAACAAACACAATCAAATATACGGCTTATCTCCTCAAAATGACGACTCCACATTTCATTCTTTATCTCGTAAATATAATGCTGATTCGTTTTAGAAACATCCCAACGAATCACCTCTTTTTTATCCAACATTTGCAACAAGGCAGAATAACTCACCCGTATTGCCAGCACGTAATCATTCTCCTGCTCCGCTTTCGCCAGTAACCGCACGAAAGAATCCGCTTCCTGTTCCCCGGTGTACTCCACGGAATCCTCCGGGAAAAAATCGGTCTCCCGCCTGCGGAAAAGAAATTTATCCCTATTCCTCACGAGCAGGTAAACGATACCCAAGGCAAAAAGACCTAATACAATTTTTAAAATAATATCCATCGTCTGCATTGACCCCTCCGAAACCTTGATCCGAAACAAACGCTCCAGAATCCAACGTTTTATCCAGTCCCAAATACTAGGCGAATCTTCAATATTCGTCGTATAATCAAAAGCCGCATCTTTCCTGTATTTCTCCAAGAAATCAGCTTTCGGACCCCGCAAAACATAAGAAGAATCCGGAAAGAGCGAAGACTCCCGCTCCCCTTCTTCCGCCCATGTCACGTTCCCGACACAAACAAACACGAATAGAATAATATATTTAATTAGCCTCTTCATCCGCCTTTTTCTCGGGTTGAACCCCCAACTGGTCAATCTGGCTTAATAAAGTCGTGTGTTCCATCTCTTCCGAACGGGAAAAGAAAAGCATCCCGACCCCGACAAACAAAACCGTGTATAACGTGTATTGTCCCAAGTAAGAGAGTAGCAGCGAGAAAGTAATCTCGTAAATATTGGGAATCGCCCCCGTGAAAGCCGACGACATCATCACGAACATATAAGGAATACCAAACAGATAAGCTACAACACCTACCAATAGGTACATCACGAGAATAAACCCGAAAGTCTTCCACCAATTTCCCTTCACCATAGCCATTGATTCCGAGATAATTTTTCCGAGTCCGTTATCCCTTAATATCAGCAAATATGATCCGAAAGTAAACGAAATTCCGATATATATTCCGGGAACAAACAAGAACAAGAAACCGATAAAAACAACCAAACCACAGAAAACAGACCACACAAGATACACCCCGAATTTCCTCAACATAACTCTAAAAACCTCGATAATCGTGATCCGTTCCTCAATCCCCGCTTGATAATGATCCCAGTAAACCCGCAAATAAGAAATAGCAAACAATTGCACCCACAGCATCATCAGCACCCCAAACAGTGACGTGAACAAGGTTCGCAACATCGTATCTCCAAAATTATTCACGTCGTAATAAGCCTCCGGGTGCAGCGACATATCAAAAACCCCCATCAACAGATCCTTCATGAAAAAAAGCATCAGCAAAATCATGGGAAACCCGATCACGGCAAAAGCCCGGATAAAAGGAACAAACTCCTGTTTCATGAAATTAATCGTCACGGTAATCAAATCCGAAAAAGAACGCTGCACGCTCAAATTAATCTTTTCCATTAGTCTCTGTTTTATGTAAATAATAAGGATAAACAACAAAATACCCGATAACGCCTCCCAGCGAAAGGATGATTGCCACGGCCCCTACCACCGGGTAAGTATCGGCATAACGCGTGATGAAACTTTCAATCCACCCCGCGATAATAAAAAACGGAATCAGCCCGGTAACAATCTTTATGCCCCGCAAGGCCCCATTCCGAAACGAGTACGAGCGCTTGTACGTCCCCGGAAACAAGAAACTATTTCCCATCACCAGCCCCGCTCCCCCAGCTATAATAATAGACGTTATCTCGAAAGTCCCATGCGCCCACACGGACATCACCGAATGCAACAAAAGCCCGTGCTGGAAAAAGAAGTATTGGAAAGCCCCCAGCATAACCCCGTTCGAGAAAAGAATCCATAACGTTCCCGCAGAAAAAAAGATACCGAAAACAAACGCCACGAAAGCCACTTTAATATTGTTCGCGGTAATCATAAAAAACATATCCACCTCGTTCGAGGACGAATAAATCCCCATAGGTGTCCCGTTTTCAATGTTTTCCAAGGTCTTGTCCACGTAAGCATCACCCAGAATCAAGCGCACGAAAGTATCGTCTTTCGCCGTGGAGAAGACCCCGATCAATGCCGCAAACAGAAGAAAAAGAAAAGCAAACAACAACGTCCGCCTCTCTCGATAGAGCAACAGCGGAAACTCCCGCACCCAAAAGGAAAGAATCCCCTTTCTCTCCGATCTCTCCTGCCCGTAAATATTGATCTGGTAAACAGAAATCAACTGATTCAAATACTTCACCACATCACTGCCCGGGTAAAACGTTTTAGCATAGGAGAGATCATCGGAAAGAATCACGTAATTAGAGGCAAGAGTATCTGTATCCAGATGGCTTACATTTTCCATTTTTCCCCATTTCTCCTTGTTCTGACTTACAAATCTAGCCTCTTTCATTCTAAATACCACACTTTTTTCCTGTGATAAAAATAATGCATTTATTCAAAAAAAATGTATGTTTGTGGAAATATTTATACTTATCATGAACATTTCTATCAGTACAGCTCACAACGTTGACATTGATTATATTCCTGCGGGCGTTCTAGACCGCATCTTGGCAACCTTGATTGATGGCGCCTTTCAGTTCGGACTACTCATGTTGGGTCTCATGTTTATCGGCCTTTTCAGCATGGTAGCCTCCCCGACTTGGTTTTTCGTCATTCTTGCGGTGATCATCGCTTCCTATCATCTATTCTGCGAGGCCGTCTTTAATGGCCGTAGCCTTGGCAAATACACCATGCGTATCCAAGTCGTGAAACTAAACGGCAAAAAACTCACCTTCTGGGATTGTATGCTCCGCTGGGTCTTCCGTTTGATAGATATTTCCATCTCAAGCGGTGCCGTCGCCGTCATCTCGATCATCGCCTCCAAACGAATGCAAAGACTCGGCGACATGGCGGCAGGAACCACGGTAATAAAACTCGAAAAAGCAGTCACGTTAAAACAAATCAGTGAATTCGAGGCCCCGGAAGAATATCAAGTCGTCTTTCAGCAAGCCGCTCTTTTGTCCGACAAAGACATCAAGATCATCAAGGATGTGCTACGGGAAGTACACAAAAACAACAATTACGCCCTACTGGCCCCTCTCACGAAAAAGATTAAAGAAGTAACAGGAATTGAGACATCCATGATTCCGTTGGAATTCGTGGAAACCATCTTAAAAGATCACTCACACTTGGCAAATAATTAGCTGAAAGCTTTCACTTTCAGCCATTAATTTTTACCGTTTTCATCTCTTTCAGAACATCTTCCAGTAATTGGGAAGTTCCTATTCTGAAATAAGCAGGCGTAAGCCATTGCTCGCCTAAAATATGTTTCACGATTGTCAAGTAACGAATCGCATTCTGAATCTTGGTAATACCACCGGCCACCTTAATCCCGACCATCTTCCCGGTCTGTGCATGGAACTGACGCAAGGCCTCACAAATCACGTAAACCGTCTCCGGTGTAGCATTTACCGGAACCTTCCCGGTAGATGTCTTAATAAAATCAGCTCCCGCGTAAGCCCCGATCAATGAAGCATTGAACACGCTCTCGATCGTCTTCAGCTCGCCCGTTTCCAAGATCACCTTCAAAATAACCCCAGCACAAGCCTCGCGAATAGCAACCAACTCTTTATACACCTTCTCGTAATTACGCTCCAAGACATCACCCACGGAAATCACGACATCCACCTCATCCGCACCCGCTACGATAGCAGCCTTGCATTCAGCCAACTTCACGTCCAAAAACGTCTGTGCAGCCGGGAAACAAGCTCCCACGACCGTCGTTTTAATCGGTGTCCCAACCAGATTCTCCTTCACAAGAGAAGTAAACCGGGGAAACACACATACTGATGCCACATCCGGCAACGTGTTTTTTTTCAATTTCTTCAATAATTCAGAAACGAAAGTCACGATTGATTTCTCCGTATCCGTCACCTTCAACGAAGTATAATCCATACATGAAACACACAATTCAAAATTCTCATTGCAATAAGCCGGAGCAATTTCCTTCTCAATCACCCCATCCAGCTCAAATTCGATCCGATCCTCTAAATTTGAATACCCGTAAATTGCCAATGCATCCAATATATTTTCCATATACATTATTTTATTAATCGGCTATCCCCATACCCGTCTCCATATTCAATACGGAAAAAATACACGACAGGTTATTCTTCTACACTCATTAAATTTCGTCATTCCCCCTTTTAGCCTAGGCAAAATTACACAATGTTTGCGAAGTTTTAAAACAAATCTCGATCAAAATATTTACTTTTGGGAGGCGAAAACACGTAATTAAAATTTAATAACAGATAATAAATACAACATAATGGCAACAAAGTCAGAAGAACAGACTCCGCTTATGCAACAATATTATTCGGCAAAAGCTAAATACCCCGATGCAATTTTATTATATCGAATGGGAGACTTTTACGAAACCTTCGGCGAAGATGCCATCTTAACTTCCAAAATATTAGGGATCACGCTTACCAAGCGCTCCCATGGCTCTCCCGGGGACGTGGAACTTGCCGGCTTCCCCCATCATGCCATCGACACGTATCTGCCCAAACTGGTGCGAGCCGGACAACGAGTTGCCATCTGTGAACAACTGGAAGACCCGAAGAAGACTAAGAAACTGGTAAAAAGAGGGGTTATCGAACTTGTTACCCCCGGTGTTTCCTATAACGAAAACACCATCGACAACAAAAACAATGTCTTTCTGGCTGCCGTGTATTTCACGAAAACCAAAGCCGGATTATCCCTGTTGGACCTATCCACGGGAGAATTCCTGACGACAGAAGGAAGTCCCGCCACCATGGATAAGATATTAAATAGTTTTCAACCCAAGGAAGTTCTATACCCTAAAGGTTCAGAGGCCCGGTTTAACGAACTCTTCGGGACAAAATACTACACTTACCCGATCGAAGAATGGTTCTTTGAAACAGAGTCCGCGGCAGATCGCCTTAAAAAGCATTTCGAAGTATCGTCATTAAAAGGATTCGGAATTGAAAAAATGGACTGCGGCATTTCCGCCGCGGGAGCCGTTTTGTACTACCTCGACATGACAAAACACGAGCTTGTAGGACACATCACCTCGATCTCCCGTATCGATGAATCAACCTGTGTCCTACTGGATCGCTTCACTCTACGTAACCTTGAAATCTTGGATACCCTTCACGAAGGAGGACGTTCCTTGGCAGACATCATCGATCGCACCATCACCCCGATGGGCGCACGCGCTTTGCGTCGTTGGCTATGTATGCCCCTGAAGAAACCGGCAGACATAAACGAACGCTTGGACATCGTGGAATGTTTCGTGCATCACGAAACGGAACGTTTGGAACTGGAACAAATTCTCCGCACCATTGGAGACCTAGAACGCCTTGCCTCCAAGATCGCCGTCGGCCGCATCTCCCCGAGAGAAATGATTCAACTAAAAATTGCGTTACAAGCCATCAAACCGTTGAAAGAACAATGCTTATCTACCGGTAACGAAGTCCTTACCAAATGGACGCAACAACTGGATGATTGCGAAACATTAAGCCAAAGAATAGACCACGAGATCAGGGAAGATGCCCCCTCGATGCTTAACAAAGGGAATGTCATCGCCCCCGGAGTTAACACAGAACTGGATGAATTACGGGAAATCTCTTCTCACGGGAAAGAACTTCTACTAAAGATGCAACAACGTGAAATAGAGAATACAGGAATACCTACATTGAAGATCAGCTTTAATAATGTTTTCGGCTATTACATCGAAGTGACCAAAACTCACGTGAGCAAGGTTCCCGACACTTGGATTCGCAAACAAACCCTTGTCAACGCGGAACGTTACATCACCCCAGAACTAAAAGAATACGAGGAAAAGATTCTCGGTGCCGAAGACCGGATTCAAGAATTGGAAAGCGATATATACAATACCTTGCTGGCAGCAGCAGCCTCCTATATCAAACCGATACAGCTGGATGCCCGCGTCATCTCCTACATCGACACGTTAATCTCGTTTGCCAACATAGCAATCACGAATAATTACCATCGACCGGAGATCAACGAATCCTTCGTGATCGACATAAAAGGGGGACGTCACCCGGTTATTGAACGCCAATTACCTCCGGGAGAAAACTACATCGACAATGACCTCTACCTCGATAACGACAAGCAACAAATCATCATTATCACGGGACCCAACATGGCAGGTAAATCAGCACTTTTACGCCAAACCGCACTCATCGTGATCATGGCACAGGCCGGATGTTTTGTTCCCGCCATATCGGCAAAGATTGGGTATGTTGACAAGGTCTTCACCCGTGTCGGGGCATCCGACAACATCTCTTTGGGGGAATCCACCTTCATGGTCGAGATGAACGAGGCTGCCAACATCCTGAACAACATCTCCGATCGCAGCCTTGTACTATTCGACGAACTTGGACGAGGCACCTCCACATATGACGGTATTTCCATCGCTTGGGCCATCGTCGAGTTTTTACACGAAAATCCGAAAAGCAGGGCAAAAACCCTTTTCGCTACCCACTACCACGAACTGAACGAAATGGAACGCTCTTACACGAAAATCAAGAACTTCAACGTATCGGTAAAAGAGGTGAACAACAAGGTCGTGTTCCTCCGGAAACTGGTAAAAGGAGGTTCCAACCACTCGTTTGGTATACAGGTCGGTAAAATGGCAGGCTTGCCACAATCCGTCATCAAACGTTCGTCCGAGATACTGAAACAACTCGAAAACGACCGTAATTCAAGCGGTGCGATACAAAAGAACGTCGCTAAAATAGGAAACGAAAGAGAAGGCATTCAACTCAGTTTCTTCCAACTGGAAGACCCCGTGTTATTACAGATCCGAGACGAGATTGCCGGGCTGGACATCAACAGCCTTACCCCCCTTGAAGCCTTGAACAAACTGAATGAGATAAAAAAGATAACGGGAATATAACCTATAAAAAAATTCCTTTTATTTAACTACCTCCCCTAACCCCTCCTTACACAGGAGGGGAAACCACTTGGTAATCAACTGGGGTTGCTCCAAAAGTCATTTTTCGAACTCCCTCCCGGCTTCGCCGTACTCCCTCTATAAACAGAGGGAGAGTTGAAATACTCCCTTTCTTCGGGAAGAATCACCAGCTCCTCCTCTGTTTATAGAGGAGGTGGCACGAAGTGACGGAGGAGTTTTTGGAAATAAAATGACTTTTGGGACAGTCCCTTGGAGGGGGTATCCTAAGCAAATTCAAATAATTATTTATCTTCTAATTTTTTCAATCACAACATCTTTCACCGGCCTATCGAAAGAATTTGTTTTAACCGCAGCAATCTTATCCAGCACGTCCAACCCTTCAATCACCTCCCCGAACACCGTGTACTGCCCGTCCAAATGGGGCGTCCCGCCAACCGTGGTATAAGCCTGTTTTTGCGCCTCCGTCAGCACGAACTCTTCATTCACGAACAAACTATCACACTCCCGGGTCAATTTCTCCGACAACTCATCCAAAGCCTCCGGATCATTCGCCTCCTGCAAACGAGTAAATTCATCCTTGTACTGATTCTTCAATCGCCCATATAACGCCATCTTACGCCTTTCATTGATGCTCTTCACGGTAGCCTCCAACTGTTCCGGAGAATACACCTTCCCCTGAACGATATAGAACTGCGCCCCGCTAGACTTACGCTCCGGATTAGTATCATCCCCCTCCCGCGCGGCGGCAATCACTCCTTTCTTGTGGAAATACTCCGGCACGAACTCCGCATCTATCCGGTAATCCACGTCTCCCTCACCCAACATCACGTCCGGCCCTGCGTTCTTCGACGTCGGGTCACCACCCTGTATCATAAAATGATTAATCACCCGGTGAAACAACAAACCGTCATAAAACTTTTCATCCACCAACTTCAAAAAATTATCCCGATGCTTGGGTGTTTTGTCATACAAACGAATCTTTATATCCCCGAACTCCGTGGTAATTTTCACGATAGATTCCGTTTCATTCTTACACGAAGCGGCAAGAACCAAAATCAACAATACTCCGATAAATTTATTCATAATAACTCTTTTACTGGTTACAATTCGACACTTTCACCACAAAAATAGAAGAAAATACTTTACTAACAATAAATTTGTTTGTATCTTGGCATGATTAACCAAAACGTTGTCAAACATGAAAACGATTCTACTATTTACACTTGTCATCCTAGCGGTTGCAATCTCCGGATGTCAGGACAAAAAGAAGGTAAGAAACACGAATACGCAAAAAGAAGCGGTTAAAGTAGAGACCAAGGCTGTTCTTATAAAAGACACCATCCAAGTAACGGAAACAAAAACGGTAACCGAGACCACCGTGGTAAAAGAAGCCCCGGAATATCTCCTTGTCGGCGGTTGTTTCCGCATCAAAGACAATGCCGACCGCATGTACGAGAAGTTGCACAAAGAAGGCTATGCAAACGCCATGATCATGCCTTATAGCAGAGATCTTTACCTCGTGGCTTACGAAGGGTACAAGACCGAGAAAGAGGCTATCGCTGCCGTGAGAAAAATTCACAAAATCCCCGGTAAAGAAGAGACTTGGATCTATCAAATAAAATAAACACAAGCAACATGAAACTCGTATTGTTCCTGTCATTCGTCCTGATGTTGCCGTTCGCTGGCTGTCAACGGGATAAAATGAATTCCAAGAACCTGACCACTGTCAACGTGAAAAGAAGCCTTCCGGCCTCTCTTTCGGGAAACACCGTCTCCCTTGACACCATCAGGCAAAACCCCTCGCAAGATAACAATAACACAACGATTGCATCAAACGTGAAGATTTCCCCATCCCGGCAGGAAACAGGAAAGCAACAAGGAACGGAACAAAACATCAAGAAAACAAATACAAGAAGTTATCATATCATCGTGGCCAGCCATCCCCGGGAAAATCTAGCAGAAAAAGACGTGACACAACTAAAAGCCAAAGGTTTCCAAAACGCACAGATCATTACCAAAGACCAGCGTTATCGTGTCAGTATTGCGAATTACACGGATAAACAGGAAGCCACGAAACAGAGGGATCTACTCGCCACCCAACTGGGACAAAGCGATATATGGATCATGCTTTATTAATACATGATAGCCACCACGGCCGCGGCGCCATAAATATACCCGACATACACTTGGGCAGGGGTATGCTGTTTTAAATACAAGCGGGCAGAGGCCACAAGGCCAGAAACCAGAATCAGCAAAGGCAACAAGTTAATCACGTCACCCAAGTACTTCATTCCCAAAATAAAAACAAAGCCACACAAAGCCCCAATAGCCGTCATATGCATACTGATTTTCCAGCGAATCGTCACGATCATAAAGCCGGAGAGCATGATTACCATAATCAGGTAAAACTGTCTCACGATATTTGAATAAGGCAAATTACGGGAAAAATAAAACACGATAAAAGCCCCCACGATCGTCACCAGCACCGGGAACACCCGATCTTGCTTCTGCACCAGACGATACCCCTCAATCAACCCCAACCACTTCAACAACGGCAAGCAAAGCAATGGTATTAACGTCACCCCTAGCAGGGTCAACAAATAAGACATATTCTGCGTGTATGCCGGAATATAAGTAAAAACGGTTCCCGTATTAAATGTGATAAACAACACGTACAAAGGCAACAACAAAGGATGAAACAGCATGGATACTGCAAAAGCAAGTACTTTCATATTTTAAAATTATGGCTTTTAAACTTCCCTACGAAGTCGGGCCACCGGAATATCCAGCAACTGACGATACTTTGCAATCGTCCGGCGGGCAATCTGGTAACCTTTTTTATTCATTAATTCCACCAACTCATCATCCGTGTAAGGTTTGCGTTTATCCTCGCCGTCCACGATCTCCTTCAACACATTCTTCAACTCACCCGTGCTAACTTCCTCTCCACTACTTGTCGGCATACTTCCCGAAAAGAATTGTTTTAAAGAGTAAATACCGAACCAAGTCTGTATATACTTAGAATTAGAAACCCTCGAAATAGTAGAAACATCCAATCCCGTAATATCAGCAATATCCCGGAGAATCATCGGTTTCAACTTGCTCTCGTCCCCCGTCTGGAAAAATGGTTTCTGGAACTGCACGATAGCCGTCATCGTCAGCATCAGCGTGTTATTCCGCTGTTGCACGGCATCAATAAACGAACGGGCAGAACTCAACTTATATTTTACGAAAGACACCACATCCTTCTTCTCACGGGAATTCGAATTCTTCTGGTAATCCTCCAACATATTGACGTACGATTTGTTCAACCTCAACTCGGGAATATCCCCCGTGTTCAAGCTCAACTGCAACTCCCCATCTACAATATCCAAGTTAAAGTCAGGAATAATCTTCTCGGCTCCCGGAACCGAAGAATCGGAAATTTGTCCGCCCGGCTTGGGATTCAATTTCAGAATTTCGTCCACCGCCTCTTTCAACTCCTCCTCTGAAATCCTCATCCGCTTGGAAATCTTCTCGTAATGTTTCTTCGAGAACTCCTCGAAATAACACTCCAATATGATCCGGGCATTTATCAAAGCCGGCGTGGAAGTCTCCGCCAAGCGTCGTTTCACCTGCAGCAACAGGCATTCCCTCAAATCTCTCGCTCCCACTCCTGCCGGATCGAAACGCTGCACGACACGCAACAAGGATTCAATCTTCTCATCGTCCACCTCGATCCCCGCCCCAAAAGCGAGATCATCCACGATATTCTCCACGTCCCGACGCAGATAACCATCATCATCTATATTACCAATGATATACTCGCAGATCTTACGATCCATCTCTCCCAAGTGCTGCGTCCCCAACTGTTCCACCAGATTCTCCCGGAAAGAAATCCCCCCGGAAAGCACGAACTCCCGTGCATCATCATCCTTCGAGGCATTCGATGCTGTCAACTTATAGTCCGGAATATCATCCTCATCACTGATATAATCATCTAAAGAAAACTCATCCTCCGAAGACTCGTAATTATCTTCCTCCTGTGAATTTTCATCATAATCCACCTCATCCCCGTCCTCCTTGATATCAACTTCCGGCTCCGGCCTCTCCTCTCCCTCTTCCAAAAGCGGGTTTGACTCCAGTTCCTCCTTAATCCTCTGTTCAAGTTGATAGGTAGGAAGCTCAAGCAGCTTGATCAGCTGTATCTGCAACGGATTGATTTTTAACCCTAATTTCTGTTGTAAATTTTGCTTGAGCATCCTTCTATTTATTTCAAATTATTCTTAAAACTCCGCATTTTTCGGTGTCCGCGGGAACGGGATCACGTCACGGATATTCCCCATTCCGGTCACGAACAACAACAAACGTTCAAACCCAAGTCCGAATCCGCTATGCTCCGCGGAACCGAACCTTCTCGTGTCCAGATACCAAGACATCGAGGAAACCGGAATCCCAACTTCTTGCATACGAGTCACCAGCTTGTTGTAGTCTTCCTCGCGCTGTGATCCCCCGATAATCTCTCCGATTTGCGGGAAAAGCACGTCCATCGCGGCAACCGTCTTTCCGTCCGGGTTCTGTTTCATGTAGAAAGCCTTGATTTCCTTCGGGTAACCCGTCAAAATCACCGGTTTCTTGAAATGTTTCTCTACCAAGTAACGCTCGTGTTCACTCTGTAAATCCACACCCCAACCTGTCACCGGATACTGGAACTTACCGTTCTTATTTTGCTTGCTGTTTTTCAATATATCAATAGCCTCCGTGTAAGTAACCCGTTCGAATTCATGGTTCAACACGAATTGTAACTTCTCGATCAACTCCATGGAACGTTCCTCGGCTTTCTTATCCTTCTCCTCTTCCTGCAAGCGCTTGCTCAAGAACAACAAATCGTCCATGCAATGCTCCAAAGCATAACGGATCAGGTATTTCAAAAAGTCCTCCGCCAAATCCATGTTATCTTCCAAATCATTGAAAGCAACTTCCGGCTCGATCATCCAAAACTCCGACAAATGGCGCGTGGTATTTGAATTCTCCGCCCGGAAAGTAGGCCCGAACGTGTAAATCTTACCCAGCGACATGGCACCCAGCTCACCTTCCAACTGACCACTCACCGTCAAGTTGGTTGATTTTCCGAAAAAGTCCTGTCTGAAATCAACACTTCCGTCCTCCAACAAGGGTGGATTCTTCGGATCAAGCGTCGTCACCCGGAACATCTCTCCTGCCCCCTCGCAATCCGAGGCCGTGATCAACGGGGTATGCAAATAATAGAAACCATGATCGTTAAAATATTGATGAATGGCAAAAGCCATCGCGTGACGAATACGGAAAACAGCCCCGAAAATATTCGTGCGGAATCTCAAATGAGCCACCTCACGCAAAAATTCCAAGCTATGCTTCTTCGGTTGAATCGGGAACTTTTCCGGATCAGCCTCTCCCATCACGATCACCTCGTTCGCTTGAATCTCGTGAGCCTGTCCGCTCCCGGCACTCTCCACGAGCAAACCTTTCACGTGAATAGCCGCCCCGGTCGTTACTTTCTTCATCACCTCCTCGGCCACCTTCTCCATATCAACCACCACCTGTATATTATTAATCGTAGAGCCGTCATTCAACGCGATAAAATTCACCTGTTTATTACCGCGTTTGGTTCTTACCCAACCTTTAACCTCAACCTCTTTACCGCAATCTCCTGATTGCAACAGTTCTTTGACTGACATTCTACTCGTTTTCATCTGAAAAACATTTAAATATTAAACTTACAACCGCAAAAATAGTATTTTTTCATGTAAAAAACTAGACCACGAATAAATCACTCAAAATCGCGTCTGAAATTACCCACCCGGTCTCACTGATTTTCCACCTTCCACCTTCCTCCACCAAATCCCCGGAACGCTCGTATTTCCGGACTTGTTCCTGCACCTGTTCCCAAAACATGGCGTAATCTCCCTCCAATTTTTGTTTCTCCATGCCCCACATTGTCCGCAAGCTCGTCATCACGTATTCATTATACAAATCAACAGGTTTTAATTCCTCTTTCTCAAATGAAAGCGCTCCTTCATTTAAATGATCTATATAAGTTTTCAAATTCGCCGTGTTCCATTGTCTGGAATGCAGGTCATAAGAATGAGCCGAAGGGCCGAAACCGATATATGGCTTTTGTTGCCAGTAAGATGTATTGTGTCGGGAGTACTTCCCGTTCCGGGCAAAATTGGAAATTTCATAATGTTCAAAGTCCAACTCTTTCAACCGTTCACACACCCTCTGATAACGCCCGGCCATCACCTCTTCATCCTCCAACCGGAACTCACCTCGTTTCACCATGTGTTCAAATACCGTATTTGAATCAATACTTAACATATACACGGATAAATGAACTATTGGTAAATAACTTGCCTTCTCCACATCTTCCAACAACTCCTCCTCCGTCTGCCCCGGCAAACCAATAATCAGATCCATGCTTATATTATCAAATCCCATGCCAGCAGCAAGTGCGATTCCATCCATCGCCTGACGGGCCGAATGCGTCCGATTGATTCGTTTCAATTGTTCATCCGAAAAAGATTGCACCCCGATACTTAACCGGTTAAACCCCAAATCCTTTATTCCCTGCAATTTTTCCGGCACCAGATCTTCGGGATTCAACTCGATGGTTCGCTCCATCCCGGTAGCAAACAAATAATTTTCCTCCAACTTCCGAATAATTCGTTCCAGACCCCCGTGTTCCAAGTAAGAAGGCGTGCCTCCCCCGAAATACAAGGTCTTCATTTCCTGCCGCGGCAAATACCCCCTCCTTAAAACGATTTCCCGTTCGACAGCCTCCAGATATGCCTCCTTCAAGGTCAACGAAGCTACCGAATAAAACCCGCAATAAAAACATTTGCTCCGGCAAAAAGGTACATGCACGTATATTCCCATGATCAAATTTTAATAGATACCCTGCAAAATAACAACAATTATTCACATGAACCATAAGGCATAAAGGGATTTGTTTACTACATTTGTAAAATTTCGAACTCACAACGCGTGTATATGGGTAAATTGGTTGCAATCTTATTTATGTTCATCTCCATATCACTTGACGCCCAAACGGTCATCGTGGGGAAAGTTATTGCCCATTCCGGCGAACCAGTCAGCGGGGTACACATCTACTGCATCGAGAGCGAAAAAGGCACTACTACCGACTCTCTAGGTCTTTTCCGGTTAGAATGCACCATTCCCTGCACGCTGGAATTTTCACACGTCAACTATAAAAAAGAAAATTACAAACTCAACAAAAGCGACGCACCCTTCGTCATTACCTTGCGCAACAAACAGAACAACCTGAAAGAAGTCGTCGTCACCGCCCTCCCGGCTAGCGGGCGAATCCTCTCCTCCATCAAGGGAATCGAACGGATTCCGGCCATTCTCGGCGAACAGGACGTGCTGAAATACCTCGCCACCATGCCCGGCATCGTGACCACGAACGCGCTCAATTCCGGCATCTACGTCCGAGGCGGGAACAGCAACGAAAACGGATTTCTCATCAACAATATGCCCATCGCCTACCCGGACCACCTCACGGGAATCCTCTCCACGTTCGACCCCTACATACTGAACAACTCCACCCTTTTCAAAAGCGGTTTCCCCGCCCGGTACAACAGTTTTTTATCCTCCTACATCAATATGCGCCCCGAACCGGGAAACAAGCACGAACACGAGGGAGAGCTGACTCTCGGACTTGTCTCTTCCGCCCTAAAAGCCAAAGGCCCGATCATCAAAAATCACACGTCCTTTGCCGCCTCCGCCCGGACCTCTTATTTACAACATATCTCCCGGTTATACAACCGATCCATGGACGACAAGACGAATCCTAACTACATGCCGGAGTACTCCTTCAGTGATATTACCGCGACCATTGATTCACGTCTTTCCGACAAATGGAGAATGACCGCCTTCGGACTGTTCTCCCTCGACCACATGAAAATGAAGATCAGCGAACACGTACAATACATTTTCGACTGGCACACCTTTTCCGGCAACGTGAATGTCTCCTACACGCCCAATGCCAACGAGCAATGGGATTTCCAATTCGGTGGGAAAAACACGTACAGCGAGGGTGACGCCTTCGGCAGTGTTCCCATGGGAGGCGGGAATCGTAACTACGCCCTTCTCGGACAAGCGACCTATTCCCGTAGACTTTCGGATAAGTTGAACCTGAACAGCGGGGCAAAATTTGAATACTCCCGGTTCGAAACAGCCAACAAAAGCGACGACAGCCAAAATCTTCTGATCAAAAGCTCGGACAAAGACTTCAATCTATATGAATTATACCTAGATATAAACTACCAATTGAATCAAAACTTCTCCTTAAACGTGGGAGGAAATTATCAATTTTATGCGGGAGAAACCCGGGAACATACCTTCTCGCCCCGGGCAAAAATCAGTTACTCGGTCAACAAATTCACCATCTGGGCCGATTACGCCAAGACAGTTCAATATTTAAGTCTCTACCCCTATTTCACGGTTAAAACCCCGATCGACATTTGGTATCCCTTGGCAAAAGGAACCCAACCTGCCACCTGTCACCAGTATTCCATCGGGATTAATCAAGAGATCGGACAATTATTATCCTTTTACGCGGGCATTTTTTACAAGGATATGCGTAACGTGAAAGATTTCGCCTCGGACATTCAAACCGAATATTCCGCCCTAAGCAATCGCCAAATTCAAGGAAAAGGCCATGCCAAAGGTCTCGAATTTGACCTCACGCTCAACCATCACGCCCTCTACATGCGGGCCAACTACACGCTCTCCGAATCCAAACGCAAATTCGCGGAAATCAATAACGGGAAAGCCTTTAATCCCCCGTATGACGTGAAACACAATGTTGTGATCAACTTTTCCTACCAGATTTCGCCCCGGCTCCTGTTGAACACCCTTTGGACCTTTTCGTCCGGGGTTTACACGACCTTCCCCAAGGGGATGGTTATCGCCCAGAACATCACGGAATTCAACGATGACAGACCCATTCTTATCCCCGTGTACACGGATCGCTATAACTACAAATTACCCAACAACCACCGGCTGGATGCCAGCCTCGACTATAAATTCGGCGACAAGAACCTCTTGTTCAAACTCAGCGTCGGAGCCTACAACGTATATAACCAATCGAACCCTTCGTTCGTTTATTTTCAAGCAGAAAGCGCGGACAACCTGACCAAGATTATCCCGAAATCCAAGGTCATGCTCCCCTTTATCCCGTATGTTTCACTTCGAATAAACTGGTAATCACATGAAAAATGGAATTTTAACCCTCCTGTTTCTCTCGCTCCTCTCCTGCATGCCAGAAGAGGAACTTCCCATGAAAGACATGGGTGAGATCTCCGGTTACTTCATCGAATGTTACTGCAAACCGGGTGAATTTTACACGTTGAACGCGGCCAAAGTCTCCCCAATCCACGAGATCATCGACCTGAGCGACCCTATCAATCTGGATGTTTCCATAAAGGCTGACTCCATCATCAAACTTATCCCCACGTTCAGCCCCTCATTCCTCGGAAATTTCAGGCACGACACCAAGTTCAATCAATTCGGTCTAGACTCGCTTTACCTGAGCATCTACACGCCTGAAAAAGAACACATCACGGCCAAAACCGCCATACCGGACCCCATCGCCATCTCTTCCTATTCCGTTTCCAAGGTGACAAACTCGGTCACGATCAGCTTCCCAACCTCCCTCAATCCCATGCAAAATTACTATATATATAGCGTGCAGGCAAGAAAAGAAGGAGCCGGGGATGACAACCTACTGAAAAAAGAAACCAGTTATCTTGACTTATCCCATCATACCGGGGGTGTCACGATTGAACGCACCATCAAATGCCAAGAAATCGAAGAGGCAGAAGCCGTGGTCATTCTTCTTTTACGTATCACCGAAGAGTGTTACAACTATCAAGTTTCTCTCTACGAGGCTAACAGCGCCAACCAAGGCAGCATCACCTCTCCCGTCCCGCTTATCGGGAACATACAGGGTGCGCTAGGGATATTCACCTGTTACACGGAAGATTACAAATTCGTATCCCGCGAAAATTTTCAATAACATATCCCACCTTACAAGACTCTTTAAACCCGATAAGTCCGGATGTGAAGCCGATTTAAGTAATCATTTGATTATCAAACCATGATCACTTCAAGAGAAAATGCGGAAAAATTATTTAAAATGTATTTTAAAAATCCTTATAAAACGCTATTCTTAGTATAGCGCTTTAATAGAGCTTTAATAGCGTTCTAATAGCGCTTTATACGAAAGTGATCCGGAACAAATCAGCTAGAATTAATTGATTATCCGACTATTACCTTAGCACGTCGGCATAAATAGGGTACGTCCCCCCATACGAACAAAAAATACCCCCCGACCATTTACCCCCAAATAAATAATTCCGAAGTCAATCAAAACGCTCTGGAACAAATCTTTTCGCGGAATGTTTTGGAATTCACGTATTAATGTGTAATTTTGCCCCTCATTTTGGAGTGGAGTACTCGCTAAATTGTAAGGGATACCTTAGCCATGCTCTTTACAATGCACCTGTCTCCGTTGAAAATTATATCAGTTTGCCCGATAAACCTCGTTATTTTCAACCGGATAGAATGCCCAGAGTCCCCACGAAGAAATACAAACAGAAGTTTAATTTTTAATTAAAAAAAAAGTGGATCAGATTAGTTACAAAACAACTTATGTCAACAAAGCCACTGCACAGAAAGAATGGGTTTTGATTGACGCAGAGAATCAAGTTGTGGGACGTCTTGCCGCTAAAGTTGCGAAACTATTGAGAGGCAAGTACAAACCCAGTTACACTCCCCACGTGGATTGTGGAGACAATGTAATCATTATCAACGTAGAAAAAGTTATCTTCACAGGTAACAAATTAACAGACAAACAGTATCGTAGACACACCCAGTACCCCGGTGGTCAACGGATTTCTACCCCGGCAGAAGAAATGAAAAGATTCCCGGAAAGAATTCTGGAACATGCTGTTAGAGGTATGCTTCCTAAAAATCGCCTTGGAAGAGCTGTATTCAAGAACATGCACCTGTTCGTAGGACCGGAGCATAACCACGAATCACAACAGCCTAAAGTAATTGATATAAACGCACTTAAATAACAAGGTATGGAAGTAGTAAATGCAGTAGGTAGAAGAAAAACAGCGGTAGCCCGCGTTTATCTTAACGAAGGAAAAGGCAATATTACGATCAACAAGAAAAGCCTAGAAGAATATTTCACATTGCCTACCCTCCAATATATTGTAAAACAACCGCTTGAACTATTAGGTGTGTTGGGACAATATGACATCAAGGTAAACCTTGTAGGTGGAGGTTTCAACGGACAAGCTGAAGCTTTACGTTTGGGAATTGCCAGAGCATTGGTGAAAGTAAACGCAGAGGATAAATCAAAACTAAGAGCAGCAGGATTCATGACCAGAGATCCGCGTGAAGTGGAACGTAAGAAACCGGGACGTCCTGGCGCTCGTAAGAGATTCCAATTCTCTAAACGTTAATAGGAGTTTAGTATCTAAATTGGCGGGACTTCTGTGGAGAACTACCCGACAATTGATTAAATTTAAGAAAGTAAACTTTAAAGGAGACACAAAATGTCAAATACAAATTTCGACGAATTATTAAATGCAGGTTGTCACTTTGGACACCTTACCCGTAAATGGAATCCTAAAATGGCTCCGTATATTTTCATGGAGCGTAATGATATCCACATTATTGACCTGAACAAAACAGCCATCATGTTGGACAAGGCAAGTGCAGCTTTGAAACAGATCGCTAAATCAGGTAGAAGAATTCTGTTTGTTGCAACAAAGAAACAGGCTAAGGACATTGTTGCTGAAAAAATTTCTAATATCAACATGCCGTTCGTGACTGAAAGATGGCCGGGTGGTATGTTGACCAACTTCCCGACAATTCGTAAAGCCGTGAAGAAAATGACCACCATCGACAAGATGGAAAAGGACGGGACTTTCTCTCACCTTTCAAAACGGGAAAAACTTCAGATCTCTCGTCAAAGAGCAAAATTGGAAAAGAACTTGGGTAGCATCGCTGACCTGACTCGTCTTCCGGCAGCTCTTTTCGTGGTTGACGTGATGAAGGAGTACATCGCTGTAAAAGAAGCTAACACGTTGGGAATTCCAGTATTCGCTATCGTGGACACGAACTCAAACCCGGAAGGAATTGACTTCGTAATCCCGGCTAACGACGACGCATCAACTTCTATTTCTTTAATTATCGACAAGGTAGCCGGAGCCATCAAAGAGGGGCTGACGGAAAGAAAAGCCGAAAGAGAGAAAGAAGGAGACAAGAAAGGTGCCGAGAAAGCTGAGGCTCAGGATGAAGTAGCTGAAGTAAGCGAAACCGCTTCTGAAGAATAGATTAATTTTAGATTTTAAATTTTAGATTTTAAATTTTAAATTGAATTCCAATTTAGATTTTATAATCTGAAATCTTCAACGAACAATTTGAAATTTAAAGAATATGGAAATAAAAGCAGCAGACGTGATGAAGTTGCGTAAAGCAACAAACGCCGGAATGATGGACTGCAAACATGCATTACAAGAAGCTGAGGGAGATTTCGACAAAGCCGTTGATATCATCCGCAAGAAAGGTCTTGTTGTTGCAAGCAAACGTGCAGACAGAGAAGCAAAAGAAGGATGCGTTCTGGCCAAAACCGATGGAAAGAATGCAGTTATGGTTTCCCTAAACTGCGAAACTGACTTCGTGGCTAAAAACGAGGGATTCATTGCTTTCACGACCAAAATTCTTGACGCCGCTTTAGCTAATATGCCTGCAACTACCGAAGATTTGTTGGCTATCCAACTGGACGGTAGAAGTATCGCTGACCAGATTTCAGAACAAACCGGTGTTATCGGTGAGAAACTGGAATTAAGCTATTACGGCTCTGTAAAAGCAGAAGATTGCGTGATCTACATTCACCCGGGAAACATGTTGGCAACCGTTGTTGGTTTCAACAAAGCAGCTGACCCCCAAGTGAAGAAAAATATCGCCATGCAAGTGGCAGCCATGGCTCCTGTTGCCGTGGATAAAGACGGTATTCCTCAAAACGTTATCGATCACGAATTCGAGATCGGTCGCGAAAAAGCTCGTGAAGAAGGTAAACCGGAAAATATGCTGGATAAAATTGCTCAAGGTCGCTTGAACAAATTCTTCCAAGAGTCTACCTTGTTAAACCAAGTTTTCGAGCAAGACGGTAAAATGTCTGTAAAAGAGTACTTGAAAAGCGTAGATAAAGATTTAACTGTTACCGCTTTCTTACGTTTCACGTTGAACGCCTAATACAGGAAACAAATCTTTGAAATATAGAAACAGGCTTAGTAATAGGCCTGTTTTTTTATCCACTCACACCCACTATATGCAGCAAGAATACACCTACATTCTTTTAGACCTCGACGGTACGGTCACCGATTCCATGGAAGGAATCACCAAATCAATCCGGTACGCCTTGAAACACTTTGGAATAGAAGTGAATGATTTGAACGAACTACGTAAATTCGTGGGTCCCCCGTTGAAAGAATCCTTGATGGAATTCTGCCATTTCAGCGCGGATCAGGCCGAGGAAGGTATCCGGAAGTACCGGGAAAGATTCGCCGACACGGGCATATACGAAAACGCCGTTTATCCCGGCATGGAACGTCTTCTGCAAGAATTAAACGAGGCCGGAAAGCAAGTGATGCTCGCTACCGGAAAACCGGCTTATTACGCCGAAAAGATACTTGATCATTTCCACTTGAGCGATTACTTCAAATTCGTCGGGGGAAGCGGGCTTGACGGCTCGTTGTCTCACAAAGACGAGGTGATCCGTCACGTGCTGGAAAATAATGACATCCGGGACTTGAGCAAGGTGGTCATGGTGGGGGACCGGAAGCACGACATCATCGGGGCCCGGAAGACCGGAATTGACTGTATCGGGGTTTTATACGGTTACGGGGATCGGGAAGAATTAACCCAAGCCGGAGCCAAACGGATCGTCGCGTCGGTAGAGGAATTAAAACAGGCGTTATTACCCAAAAACCACCTACATAATCAATAAACAGTCTTGTACAGATCGAGTTATTGTGCTATATTTGTTTACTCGATTAATAATTTTTATTGATGAATACATTTAAGCCGGAAATACAAGAATTATTAAAAGCCGTTGAAAAGAAGTACTCTCAAAATTTAAGGACAACCACTGATTTTGATGTATTTTCTCTTCACTTAAAGCTTCAACTCGATGTATCCATATCCACTTCGACCCTAAAGCGGTTGTGGGGTTATGTCAAAGACAAGCACAAACCGAGGAATCAGACACTTGATTCTCTCGCACAATACATCGGCTTTTTCAACTTCAACGAGTTCTGCGCTTACCTGAAAGACAACAGTTTGTGCAATTCATCCTTCTTTGTCACGAAACAGATTCAAACCAGAAATCTCTCGGCAGGAGAAGAAATTGAAATCGGATGGTCGCCCAATCGCTACCTTCACCTGCAATACCAAGGGGATTCGTGGTTTGAAGTGGTAGAGGCCCAACACTCCAAGCTCGTACAAGGAGATCGTTTCGAGGCAGTCAGCTTTTTGATGGGACAACCGTTATCCCTCGGCTATGTTTTAAGAGACAACCAAAAAACGCCGCCATTTATCGCAGGGCGTAACGGGGGATTGACTTTAATTAACCGCATCCATGCTAAATAACGATTTGTTATCATCGGGATTCGTGGGAGAAGATATTCCCAGTCAGGAGAGTATGTTCAGTAATATTTCCGAGTTCTATCGTTCGGAATCGGGTTACAGTTGCCTGCATCTGTGCCGACGGTACGGGAAATTACATATCCTCAAAAGCCTGCAACCACCGTTCAGACAGGAAGAGTTTTACAAACAATTATTACACAAGGAATTCAACATCGGCTACCAGTTGGATCACCCGAATATCCGCCACACGATCGACTGGGAACAACAAGAGGACTTGGGGTTATGTATCGTGATGGAATACGTTGACGGAATTTCCCTGAAAGAGTTTATGATACAGGGAAAATTAACGCAACCTCTCGCGTATAAGTTTATCCGGGAACTTTGCGAAGCATTGCACTATATCCATAGCAAGCAACTTGTTCATAAAGACTTAAAGCCGGAGAATATCATCATTACCCACAACGGGAATAACGTCAAATTAATCGACTTCGGTCTCTCGGATCGGGATGATTATGACACGCTGAAAATTCCTGCCGGGACAAAAAAATATCTCGCCCCGGAGCAATTACTTCCTCACGCATCGCCTGATTGCCGCACGGATATTTACTCGCTGGGAGTTATCATCCAAGACATCACAAGTGTGATAAAGGATCGAAGATTGGTTCGAATCGCGCAGAAATGTACGCAGAAAAATCCTGACAAGAGATTTCATTCCGCCCAAGAGGTGCTGGAAGCGCTCAATGTTAGAAGACATAGCAAGAGCATTCTTTATATTTCTGCGGTCGCGGTACTCTCGTTCCTGACGACGTTTTACCTGAAGAACTTGTCGTCCCAACCGGATAAAAGTAGCATAAACCGGGTGTACAGCAATTCGGTGATCGCACCGACCTGCCAAAAATTCCTCTTACAGGAAAAGAATAATTTGAATAGACACGTGATTGCTTACAAGAAGAACGAACGATCCCTTGTGCAAGATAGCACAAACACGCAAAAGGCGCTCAAGCAAATCATAAAAACAGAATTCGCGGACGCCACACAGCAAGAGTCCCGCTTGTTCAAACGCCAGATGAACGAACTAGAATCTGAAATCGGACAAATCTTTAACGACATCCGGAAAGAGATGCAATAAGGCTGTCATTGTTCATGAATACGCGGGAAGTTATTCCAGCCTGTCGCCTGCCGGTAAATCGGTTTACGCCCGGAAGGCACGTAAAGAGCGCACTCATTGAAAATATCCCCGGCTCCCGTAAACGTGTACGGATAACAAACAGGCGGATAAGTTGCCATCAGGTAAAGTTCCTGCAAATTACAACCATCAAGACAATAGTCAAACAATGCCGAAATCTCTTTTCCCAACACCAATACCTGCAATTCGGTACACTCTTTGAAGGCCGCCTCTGGAATAGTATTGACCCCATTGGAAATAACGATCTTTTTTAATTTCGCTCCCCGGAACACCTGTTCGCCCAATTCCTCCACCGAGGCGGGGATAATGATGGAATCCAACAAACAATTCTGGAAAGCCGCCACCCCGATCTTTCGAACGGAAGAGGGGAACGTGAATTTCTCGGCCGTTTTTCCTTCCGGGTAATGGATCAAGATACTCGCATCTTTATTATATAACACGCCATCAATACTTGAAAAAGTAGTATTCAAAGGAGAAACGGACAATTCCTGCAAAGCACTGCAACCACTTGAAGTTTTGTAAACGACTAGACTATCGGGTATTGTCATGGAGATCAAACTGGAACATCCTTTGAATGCATCTTTCTCGATTACTTTCAAACTGTGCGGCAAGACGATTCGCTGCAATTGACTGCATCGAAGAAACATCCCGTAGTCCAGCGTGTCCCGACGAGTATATCGGGACCCGTAATAGCTACTTCCACCCTCCACGATCTTTGTCTCGGAGAGATCCATCTCCACTAATTGGCCCGGAGTTTCATGCCCCTCAATGTCCCATCCCAGCATTTCACGCAACAAACGAATATCCGTGCCGTTCAAGAAACCGGAAAGCGTTAACCGGGTTAGATTGTACTTTTGATTCCCCATGATTTCCGGCAACATACCGGGAACGGAATTGTAAACGGCCTCGCTAGTCGTAAATTCCACGGGCGTAGAGTAAGTTTCCCCGATCGAATTCACGGCGTATGCACTCACGATATAAGTGGTTCCCATCTCCAACCCTTGCAGTTTTCCCGTGAAAACACCTTCATCACCCAATGGTACCTCGACCAATTTCCCGGTTTCCGTACCCTTCTCCCGGTACGTAAACGCCAGAGACGTCAAGGCTTCCCCGCCATCATCCACCAAGGTACATTGGAATGCCGCACTAAAAGGTCCCTTGTATATCATGACTAGATCGCCCAGAACGGGTAGGGTGTTCGGCAAGGTCTGAAAATGTCCAATATCACTTCGCACGACGCTATGACCATTTGATATTTCCAAGCAATAATAATACGATGTCCCGGCTTGTAAACCCGTGAGGCAAGTCTCCACGTTTCCCTCTACCCCTTCAGCCTCCTGTTGAAGCGCTTCCGCCATATCCTCGGATGTCCCGTACAGGAATTTACACGAGGTAACCGTTCCCTCTCCCCGTAATTCAATCTCCGCGGAGATTCTCGCCGTGTTACGAGTAATCTCAGTCACCTCATTCAAAGAGATACGGGGAGCCAGCACAGAAGGTTCCTCTTCCTTTTTACAAGCAAGTAATAGTAAACAGCACGCGATGATCCATTTGTACATATCCCTAAAAATTTATTCCGACTCCAACCGTGGGTTCCCAGTATTCCCCCTTTATCGTGATCACTCCAAGCGAGAGGGCCATTTTGCGAACCTTGACAAGCAAGCCAAGTTCCGCGGCAATTCCCTTGTAGGAATAATCTTTATTTCTCAGTTTCAACCCCTCGATGGTTTCCCACACCACTTGCCGTTTCCCGTAACCCAACCCCTCGTATAGATAGCATAACGACGCGATCGAATGAATTCCCCCGGCCAGAAACGCGTACCGGGAATACTTCTCGGAACCCGTGTAATAAGGCGTGTCCCCGGTAGAAGGTATACTCCCGTTCTTCCGACATTCCCCATCCACGGACAAAGACTTGAGATCAGCCTGCCCATGCACGTATAACCCATGTTTTTTCATGCACGCCAGCATGACCCCGAAAGCGGGACGTTCGTGATCCCATCCAATCGTGAACAAACTTGTAAAAGCAGGTCTTTGGGATTTCAATTTGCCCGTCGGCATAGCCCGTAAGCTCTCATCCAGCGGGGTATTGGGTAACGGACGGTGAACTTTCCGTACTCTCGGGTATTCTTCCTCGACCTTCAAAAGCGGTTCTTCTATCACCAACTCGTAGGTTAATCTCGATTCAAGGATAACGGGAAATTTATAGTCCCGCAAAACACCCCATCGAGGATGCTTTATCGTTATTTTCCGGGTTCCATTCGGCACGTACAACCAGATTTCACCCACTTCATTCTTACGCTGCACGATTCCCAAAGGAGTAGAAAAGGCGAAATCACGATTCCCGACCACTTTGATTAACGCACACGCCTCGTCATTCAAGTCTCTCACGGGATTCACCCAAGCTGTTATATCGTTGGGTAACAACCGAAACGAAGCAACCTTAAACTCTTGAGCCCATCCCGGCACAAGTAGCCATAAGAGTATGATCGTGCATAAGATTTTTTTCATCATTCAAAATTAAAACTTCCCAAGTGAATAATATCCCGTTCCGGCAACAACGTCTGATCATCTATTCTCCGGGGCTGCCACGTACGCACGTGAATTTTAGGTGCCGTCTCGTCAGAAAAATCCCATAACAGGAATAAATACCCCTCATCCGAGTACAAGTCCGAGGAGTAAGCCTGACGAACGGAGACGCCATAAATTCCCGGTCGGGTGGGATGTCTCCGGATCAGAAAATCAGAATAACGAACCTCTATTTTCTTATTTGCCTTGAATATCCGGCGCAAACGATCCAGATATTGTTGTTTTGTTTTTATATTGTACCGGATCTGATCGGCTGGAAGATAGTGGCCTTCCTGTGGCAGTTGTTTCACCACGGTACCAACAATGATTAACGCTTTCTCGCTAAAAAGTTGCTCTAGGAAGTCAATATCTTTCGTCTCGTACGACATCCGGAAATGTTCCATATAGTTTAGGATTACTCTCCGATTTTCCGAATCTGTCTCCGAGAATCCGTTTTTCAGGACCTTTTGTGCCTCTTGATAAAACGGGCTGGTAGTATCTATCGCCTGAATCCTTTCTTTCCGGGGTAAAGAGGGTTTCTTTACTGACAGTATCGTGTTTTCCGATTCCGGCACTTCAACCGTCTCCGGGAGCGGGTAACGGTAAAAGACCTGTACAATGGGAGAAGTTGTTTCCAAAGATTGCCAGTCCAGTTCAAAAGGATATACCATGCTGACGGTCTTTCCAGTCTCGTCAATCAAGAGGTCCATGCTGTCTTGATGAACAAAAACACGGTTCGCATGACTCCACGGATATATTTTATCATAGATAAAGGGAGTCACACGGTTCCCTTTAAAATCAAACAGGGCCCATTTCCCTTTACTCTTTAATGCCAGTCGTTCCGAATTTATAAATTCTCCATCATCGTAATCGGCAGGAACGATCATTTTCCCGGCCTTATCAACCACCCCGACTCCATTTCGAGTTAAACAGAAAGCCACGTCGTGACGGAATTCTGTCATTTCCTGTATCTCGGCGGGAAGATACAACACGGTTTTCCCTTTTTTATCCAAACAGGCACAATAGTGTTGCCGCAAATCTTTGTACACGAGTAAACCGCAAGAAAATACCCCCTGTAAGCGACAATTCGTTAACATCACGGGAAAAACGTTCTGTCCCTCCCTGTCGATAACCTCGTAAGCGATTCGCCCCTCCCTGTCTGCCATCCCGACCAAAGCCATGCCCTCGGAAAAATCACAGGCAAAATCATACTCAGGGACAATAACCCATTCACCACGGGTATTCACGTAGCCATATTTTTGATTTCCAGTATAAGCCAGAGCAAGTCCATCTCTAAAATTATGCATCACCCGAACGGGTACTCCTTGGTAGGAATCTATTACCGCGATATTCTCACTCGATTTATTGATTAAAATGAAAGGCCCTTCCTTTTCTTCTTGGGCAATGGTTACGTCCTCTATAAAATTTCCCACTTGGATAAAACGCCGGGAACTTGTTGCCATCGGAACTTTTGAAATATCACACAACCGGAACATTCCATTCCCACAGGGAAGAACGCACACTTGATTTACAACAATGGAAGGTTTACCAGAAAATAAAGAATCTATCAGCACGTTCCCATCGGGCGTAATGATCCCAAAAGAAGAGTCTCCATGAAGAATTTTTACGGGATAACCATTTATTTCCACCCGCTTTTTCTCACAGGAGACACACACGTATATTAGTGCAAATAGAAAAATAATATTTCTCATAAACACACGTTCCTATTTTTTGAAATATCCTCCCGTTTTACGCGAACCTCTATATTCAATTAATCTTTTCTCTTTCAATAATTTCAAATAACGTTCCATCGTGGAAGTCCCTTTTTGAAGGAATTGGGTAATTTCGCCGCCTTTAGCACCTGGCTTTTTCTCTAAAAAAGCAAGAATCAAAGCTTCAACCTCATTTATTCCCTCATTTATTCCCTCATTTATTCCCTCATTTATTCCCTCATCAACGTTTATATGATCATCATAAACACGATTTATAACAGAAGTAAATTGCATCCTTTCGGGATCATTCATAAATTCCAAATCCGGTTCTTCTTTTAACGCTCGAATAATCCCCGAACCAAGTCCGCGATAAGGCATGATTTTAGCACAGAAACTAGCAATGAATGGATTACGCACGACTGCGGTTCCCAATTTAATACTTTCTACCGTCAATCCATCCGGAAGACAACCCGGACTGATTATTTCAACACGATTATCAAATATGAGTAACCGCACCGGAGCGTTTCTGGTATAATCACGATGAACAAGAGCATTCTGAAGTAATTCCTCTAATGCGATCTCCGAGATCTCAAGTTGCCCGATTGAATTAAATCCTTGTCCGGCTTGAACACTATGAAGATTTGCTTTCAAGAAAGACATCCCTTTTTCAAATAGTTCAGGCAAGGTTCCGGTTATATCCTTACTATCTCTATAATTAACCCCCGCGATATTGTTACCAAAGAAAGAAACCGCTTTTATCATAAAAGTCGGACGAAATTGTTGAGGATTTTTACCAAAAAACAATAATCCGGCTAAAGTTATCTTATCTCCTCTCAGAATATTTAGATTCTGCAAAAGCTCCGTATAAGGAACACCAAAAGACTCTTTCTCACGTCCATATTCTTTACGGATAAACTCATCCAATATACTCCCGTTTACATCTTTTTCGGAAGTGAAAGGAATCGGTTGCTCGTCAGCATAAAGCATCCCGGAACATTGAAACAATCGAATGATTTCACTATTCTCCATGACCTTACGCTTATCAGCCCCCTGTTTTGTCCAAATTACCCCATGCAAATCCTTGTAAGGTTTATTATCTCCCTCTGCAATACGAACAACAAGAACGGAATGCCCGTCAATAATGACCGTTTCCGTTTGTATGTAAATAACCGGACGCAACAGATTAGTAGCAATATTTGCCAACATCGAATTAATTTGCTGAATTTCCGGGTAAGGCAAACCCGTGATTTCTCCCGTCTTGTCTTTTATTCCAAATAAAATCATTCCCCCACAAGCATTAGACATGGCCACCATTTCAGCAGCAATACTGTCTTGATTAGAAAAATGTTCCTTAAATTGGACCGTACTCGTTTCCCCACATGCTACTATCTGTTGTAATTCCTTGCTATCCATCTCTTTTGCCAGTTAATTATCTTACAAAAGTAAGAAAAATAGCCAATCTAATCCTCCCAATCCTCGATTTCTCCACCAATTTCGATTTTCACCTGTTCTGGATTCTTCGAGATCGTGACGGATAACGTATGCTGGATGCCGGGTTTAAAGACAAACTTGCTTTCCACCATGTAGGACACTCCTTTCATCACCACTTCAACCAAAGGAACTTGATTGGTTAATCGTTGAGGCACCACGATAGCCGTATATTGTGTCTTGTTGACTTTTTTCGCCTTAATCGTCTGTGCAGTTCCGTGAGTGTTTCGGGTAACAATTCCCACGCTCAAGTCGATCGTGGCAGAAGGTACCGTGTTATGGATGTACACCTCGGCATCTTCCGGAATATCACCATCATAATCTTTACCTTTCATCAGACGCACAACCATTTTACTCATCCGGTGCTTGAATGACAAGGAGACCGGAGAATCGCTTGCCGTGACGTTCTGATCCGTGGCCCAAAGAAAATCACTCGCCTCGTAGCCATCCAAGCCGGAATCAGTTGAAGTAGCCGACTGGTCCAATGCCACGGAAAAGGGCAGATCGTCGACTCCCGAAGGAGAAGGGATGTACGGGTAATAAGCGAAAACATCAAAAGAACCCTCATCCCAATATAACTTTCTAGCGGGATTCCACTTTGTCCCGTCAAAGGTCAGTCGTTCATTATTCAGAAAATTTCCGGCAACCTCTAAAGGAATCCCGTGTCCGGTCATGTATACTCCAATCTGATCCTGTTTTTCAAAAGCACTTGTCGTTGCCCTCGCCAACGCCGGATGTTGCATATCAAACGTGATCAACATTTCATCCGATTCTTGCACTTGGTCGGTCTCACTACACCCGCACGGAATCAGTAGAATGTATAAAAGAATTACACAGCAAGTTATTTTTATGTATTTCATATCTTCTCTAATTTAGTCAAACCATCATTTCAAAATTGAAGGACGTCCCTTGTGAATCACGGGTGGATATTGATTTCCACGAGCTTTCGTACCAAAGTCCATGTCCCGGGTGGAACGTGATAAATTATCCGAACCCCGCTTATCATTCTTCACAAACTCATCGAAAGAATACGTTTCTCCGGCGTAAAGCATGATACGTTTCACGATGGCCTCCCGGCTAATGGCACTATGATACGGGATGTCGTTATTCATACAACTGTTCTGTTCCGACCGGAAAACTCCCCGAGCATGTTTGAAACCACCCTCGTAAATGTCCACCACATCACTATACCGATCATCAAATATAAAATGAGTCCAAGGCACTTCGTGCATCTTCCCGGTAAGAGAAAGATTTTCGTACCACCCCAAAGATTTTGCCCAGTTAAATGCCTCCACGTGATCGCAACAAGTACAAGGACAAAAATCAATGAACTCGTTGTGATAAATATACTCGTCACCCAGTTTCCCGAATCCGTGTCCTCCCGCCTCATGCTGGATGACACCGCGAGAATCCAAGGGATAGCCGTAAGTACTCAACGGGCAGAACGCAATAGCCGAACCATCAGCCCACATCTGGCATATTCCGCCATAATCCGTGGAATTCGGAGTTATAATCACGAGCGACTGGTTCAAATTACCTTCATTCACCGTGGGCATTCTTAATGCATAGGCAAAGGCCGCATCGTAATCACACCGCAAGCCGACACCCCCCGTGTACGTGGTCTCAAATTTGGTGTAACGAATCGTGTTGATTGTTCCGACCCCACTTTCCGGGGAAACGGCAATAGCCGTGTATATATCAAAATAATCCCGGTACGTGCGATAAGGTTCTATATCAAAGAAACGTTCTACCTGTTCTTTCATCACTTTCAAATAATCCCCCTTGGAAATTTCTTTCGCATCAAATCCATCACCCAAAAAGACGAGATTTACACCATTTCCTTTCGTGTGGGATTGTAAGGTTATAATTTCATCTTCATCGTACTCGTAATTATATTGTGTCACGGAACAACGAGTCGTGTAATCCTTATCCTTCAGTTTAAACACGATCTCCCCTTCCCTCGGTTCAGATCCTTGGGGCATTTCGCTAATAGTAAGCGTTAATTCCGTTTTCTGCGAGCCGGACATCTGCGACAAAGAACACCAATCCGGTTTACTTTCCACTTCCCAATCTCCTTCCGCATTCAAGACCAAACGACGGGTACACTTCGTATTGATTGCCGTGGCAAGCGACGGACGACAAACCAGTTCCCGATGGGCAGAAATTCGCTTGAATTCATTCCAACCAACGGCCGTTTGGTATTGCTCTACAACGGTCTCCGGCACCTCAAGAGTGAAGTTGTCTTTCGGGACCCCGTTGAATGCTCCAACTTGAACGTATGGCGGAATCGTTCCCTTACAAACAATACTTCCTATGCCGTAACAATTAGCAAAAGCCCCACCGTTATCACCCCATGTCGCTTCATAACGAATCGTTTCCAAACTCTCCGGGAAAACAAGTCCCTCGATACTCCGACAATTGGCAAAAGCGCCAGCCCCGATACTTAACAATCCTTCCGGGAACTCCAATGTTCCCATTAAACGCCAGTTGCCAGCGAAAGCATTATCCCCGATAGAAGCTAGCCCCATAGGCAAAACCAATGTCCCAGAGAAATCACAACCATCAAATGCACTCTCTCCTAAAGCGATCAAATTCTTGGGTAGGTGCAATTCTCCTTTTAAAGAAGTTCCTTTAAATGCATTTTCACCAATAGATACAATTCCATCATGTAATTCCAGTATTCCATTTAATCCTACACAATCCTTAAAAGCTGCATTCCCAATATCTGTTACACCTTGTGGAATGGATAAAGAACCTGTCAAATTTTTACATTCACCAAATGTTTCTAGATCCAAAAATTCCAAACTAGAAGGCAAATGTAACTCTCCATAAAAACCAGTACACCCATAAAAAGATTGAATTCCGATATATTTCAATTTTTCGGGAAGTATCAATTCACACACGAACTTACAACCTCGAAAAGCTCCAGCCTCTCCCCCCGTATAATTCCGTCCCAACATTTCCAATGTAGAAGGTAATGATAATGTTCCGGTAAAACTTTTACAACCATAAAATGCTGCAGCCTCTATTTCCGTAACTCCTTCGGGAATAATCAATGAACCTGTTAGATTTTTACAATCACAAAAAGCTCCTCCTCTAATAGCTTTCAGCTTATCGGGCAATACCAATTTTATCAATGAATATTTACTTACCATTGCTCTTGCAGGAATCTCATCCTCTGAACCTTCAACACCCCTCTTAATCTTTACTTCCTTCAAATTCAACGCTTGCAACCGATCCATTGAATCCCTCATGAAGTAAAAATCCAAAGCATTAATCTCGCCCGTTATTTTCAAGTTCTGCAAATTCCTAAAATCTTTTTTGGCAGCCGTGATGCACTCTTTCAGTTTACCAGCCTCGGACTCAATCACGATATACTCTCTAGCTGTCGCATCATGTGATGCCAGATCATCTTCCCAAGCCGTAATAGATTCACTGACCAATACAAACTCATATTTCCCCTCAATAGCTTTTTTATCTACCCGGATCGTGAAATTATGCATTTTAGAAGGCACGTAAGTAAACGTTTCATTCTTTGAGAACGAATACGCGACCCCATCAACAGTTATACTAAATAATTTCACCCCGGCAGCCACCTCCTGCGGCACGACGATCGCCCGAAACTCCTCCCCATGCTTATAAGGAATCGTCCCTGTTGTCGCCACTTCACCTGTAACGGTTACAATACCCGTGGCCAAATCGACCCGCGCCCCACGCTTCGTGTTCGTGACCAACACTTGTTTTTCCAACTTGGTCCATTCTCCTTCACTAAAACCCGCTCCCTCCTGCAATGTCACCCGGGCATTACTCATTTTATGACGGAACGAGAGCCGCACGACGGGTGTCAACGGAGCCACGTTCTCCGCCTTCCCCCAAAGAAAATCACTCGCCTCGTATCCTCCCATCTCCCCGTTCTCGGATAACTTGGACTGGTCCTTTCGAACTTCAAAGGCATAGGCATTCACGCTTTCCGGAGTCCCTACCGGATAATACCCGTACACGTCGATAGGAGTCTTACTATCCTTCCAGAACACATCGTATGCCGAATTCCATTTATAATTGGCTTCATCAAACGTGAATTGAAGATTTGTTGCCCGGTTCCCTTCATCCAACAAAGTCCCGGGAGAACCTCCCTCGTAGTCCACGATATAAACTCCCATCACATCATTATGACAAAAGCCGCCGTCATTTACCCGGGATAAAGTCACTTGATCAATCTCCCCGGAAAGTGAAATTAAGCAGGCCTGACCGGCATCAGGACCCGCTATTTCGTTATCGTAACATGCCCAGCACACACACGATAACGCTATTGCAACCAGAAGAATTATTTTTCTCATAAATATTGTTTTAGATTATTCTGCCACCCCGCCATAATCCACCCCGTCATCGTCCCATTGGCCGATATTGACGTTAATACCACTACTCGTTTTATTCACCTTCACGGTAAAAGTGTATCTTTTATTTCTCTCAAAATGATGTCCTTTTTTCAACGTGTAATCTTTTCCATTCACGTTAACCACCAATAAGTCAGTTTCACTAATACTTTGTGGCACAACAAGCGCCCTGTACAACCCGTCATTCTTTCCCAAAATAATGCTTTGCTCTTCATTTACAGCCTCAACTTCTCCCGTGACCAAATCGATGGATGCCGCAAGCCGGATATGGTTAAACTTTACCTGTATTGTTGCCTCATCCAATGCCGCTTGCGTGAAACCATTTCCCGGCTCCACCTTTACCTGCGCACAACTAAAAACATGATTTAACGTGATATTAACGGCCTGTTCCGTTGGGCTTACCCCCGAAGTCTTTCCCCAAAGGAAATCGCTCGCCTTGTAATTATCCACGGATGCCTGATCCGCTTTCACGTTAAAAATATAGCCAGACACGTTTGCCGATGCAGAATAAGGGTAATAGGCGTAAAAATCCGCTTTCGTTTCATCATCTTTCCAATATATGGTCTGATCCGGTGTCCAAGAAGAATTGTAAACAAAACGCATGTTGTTCACGTGATTCCCTGTATTTTGCAAATCACCCGCTTGTTGCCCGTCATAATTCACAACATACAATCCAATCTTGTCGCCAGCCTCGAAAGTGACATCTGTTGCCCTTGCAATATCCTGTACGCCAAAAAGCATTTTAATTTCTTTCCGTACCGGTGTCGGTTCTGGCGTTGGCTCCGGATCCCCACTACCGGCTCCTCCAGAACATGCATATAGCAAAGCTATTAGTATAACCCCGATCTTCTTTCTACCTGACATGATGTTCATTTTAATAAAACTTGTAATTTTTATACAAAGATAGAGGCATACCATTCAAAAATCAAGTTCATAATGGTTCATTTGCAGAAAAAAACAACTTTCCCTTAACATTCCCATACAAAAGCAGGGGTTGTCCTAAAAAGTCCTGCCTGTATTTACCAACTACCCCCTCCAGCTCCCCCTTACACAGGGGGAGAGCTGATTATCAAGCGGTTTCTCCCCCTGTGCAAGGGGAAGTTAGTGGGGGTAGTTATTTAAAATGCTCTTTTACTTTATTTCTTTTCCAAGATCGTCACGTAACGAACAAATTTAGGAGAATAGCGTTTTTTATCTGATTTCGGACGATTATTATTGTCGTAGACATCTATCAAACGAAGATTTACTTTCTCCTGTATCCCCACAGGCAGAACTTCCGTTGCCGGCTTACCGGAAACCAACACGACAGGCAAAGAATTCAAAAGTGTTGTATCGCTTTTTATATCCCAAGGCAATATGCGGCGACCAGCCTCATATACCAGCTCGATTCTCAATTCCTCATCCGCCGGGTAATAGAAAGGTACATGTTGTAACTCTTCAATCTGACGGACAGCCTTGATACTCTTGATCTCCGTGTTATTGAACATATTGGCAACACGAGACATCAACAAGGTTTCCACAAGGATCAATAATAGCACGACCCCCGTGAATACTTTCATGGATTTTATCCTCACTCCACCCGCAAAAATAGAATAGGCGGCAACAAGGAACAGGATCGAAACAACGATTAAAAGGGTCAACCCGACTTCTCCTTCCCGGTAGAATAAAAGATAGACAGCAACCGGCATCCCTAAAGCAATCAATGCCGGGATAAAAGCATTCACACGGAACACAACACGATCACTCGTCGTGAGCGTTCTCTCTTTCGCCGCCGTGAATATATAAACGATATAATGCGCCACAACCATCGCAGCCGGAATCAATAACGGCAACAGGTAACGAGTCTTCTTCTCCGGGAAAAGAGAAAGTAACACCAAGGTAACCACGGTCCATAAAACGGCAAACGTGTATTCCTTACGCATTTTGATTTTCTTCTTTAACCACGGCCAACATAACCCGGTCAAGAGGAACAAAGCCCAAATTCCCGACTCGGCAAAGAACAGCCAGTAGTAGTACCAAGGACGTACATTTCTCTCGATCCAAGCCGTCGATTCTTTCGCCAGCACGAACAAGGCTGTATCCCGGTGGAACACATACAGGTAAAGCGGCCACCAAAAACTAATCACTATAAATAACAGCAACATGACCACGATAGGCCAGCCTTTTCCCTTAAGAGAAGGACGATAGATCCATATATAAGAGATCAAGAAAGGAAATAATAACGCGTAGAATGCCACAGGCCCTTTACCCAAGAAAGACAAGCCCAAGAATATCCCGGCCCAGATAAAATTAGCCCAACCCGTTCGCACGCTCTTTATTCCTTTATAGAAGAAAAATATTGCTCCCAGCATAAAACTATGGCAATAAATATCCCACGTCGCAACCCGTCCTGCCATAATGACATTAAAACTAGTTGCCAGTACCAACGCGGAAAGTAAACCCAATAACCTGTTGCCACTTAAAGCCGAAGCAAAGAAATAGAGGAAAAAAGCCATCAGCGTAGCCATAATCCCGGCGGCAGCACGCTGTAAAGATATATTATCCGGTTGCAAATACTCGATTCCCGCGGCTACCCACGTCGGAAGAGGCGGTTTCTCCAAACGCAGTTCCCCGTTCATGGTAGGCACCAACCAATTGTCATATTCAATCATTTCGTGTGCCGTCACTAAATTACGAGACTCCATAATATCCTCATAAACAGAACCATTATTCACGAAAAAAGAGAACCAACAAACGATAAGAATAAAAAGATAATGAATATAGTTTTTCTGCATAATCTCATGTACACGTTTAGATTAGAGTGCAAATTTATAATAATAAAACTATTTTCAAGGGCATATCCTTCAAATAATGCAGGAAGAATTTTTTACCCGGGTGTAACAAAAAGGAAATGTTTTTGGTATACTTTTTGGTGGTGTTTTTGCGCGAAAAGGATTTGGCATATTCACAATCATGAAAATAGAACGGTATCTTATATTGCTCATTTTAGTGATTCCCGTGTTGATCCTACGGGATTTCACTCCAAACAACGAACTGAAATACCTCAGTATCGTTGATGAGGCCCTGCGAGACGGGCATTTCTTTACTTTCTTCCATCAAGGAGAACTTTACGCAGATAAACCGCCCCTTTATTTCTGGTTACTCATGTTGAGCAAATGGATTTGGGGTGAATATAATATGTTTGGCCTTTCACTTTTTTCTATCATTCCCGCTCTGATTTCCATTTATATCATGAATAAATGGGTTGAAGAAGAAACCACCACATCCTTGAGATGGAACGGTTCGCTGATGCTCTTCACAAGCGCTTTCTTTATCGGTTCGGGCCTTGTCCTGCGCATGGATATGCTGATGTGTATGTTTATTCTTCTTGCCCTGTACACGTTTTATAAACGCTATTCAGGCAAGGGACAACCGAGAGACCGTTTCTTGCTGCCTTTCTATATTTTCATGGCCATCTTCTCGAAAGGACCTATCGGGTTTATCGTTCCCTTGATAACCATGCTCGTCTTTCTACTGGTGAAAAGAGACATCCGTTCTTTCTGCCGGTATTTCGGCTGGCGGGAATGGGGTATTTTATCAGGATTCTGTGCCGTATGGTTTCTCGGTATTTATCTCGAAGGAGGATCAACTTACCTGAACAATCTTCTTTTCCATCAAACCATAAACCGGGCGATTGATTCGTTCGACCACAAAAAAGCATTCTGGTATTATGGGGTGACGTTCTGGTACTCCGTGGCTCCATGGTCTATCCTGTACATCACGACAATCGTTATCGCTATAAAAAACAAACTACTCACGACAGATAAAGAAAAACTTTTCCTCTCGGTTATCGTCTCGACTTTCGTCATTCTTTCCATGTTCAGCGGGAAACTGGACATTTACATGTTACCCCTGTTCCCGTTCTTCACGTACTTGACAATCCTGTTGCTCCCAAAAATCAAGGAGAAATGGATCGCATTTTCCGTGTATATTCCCGTGATAGCCCTTACTATCGCTCCCATCGTGGCATTTTTCATCCGCAACAAATTTAATGTTCCCGCCTCACCATTTATTTATGTCGCCATCATAACATTGTTTATCTTCAGTTTAACAGCCTGTTATTTACTATATCGCAAGCAAATATACCGGGCTATCAATTGTGCCGCACTGGGTATTCTTGCCACGTTGTTCACGGGAGCTTTCGCTTTACCCCGGATTAATCCATACATCGGTTTTACCGCTATGGCGACAGAAGCATATCATATATGCGAGAAAGAGAATATCGATCATTATTACTATTACAAATTCCGCAGCGGGGAAAACATGGACGTTTATTTAAAAGAAGAGGCCATAAAGGTCACGAATGAGGATTCTTTATTTAATATCTACCAGAAAGGCGACTGCATGATTTTCGTCAAAGAAAAGAACGTTACGCGTTCCCCGGCACTCGCCAACTGGATTCAACAAACCCATCACGAGAAGATCGGAAACTTTTATCTTATCCACTCGGACACCAATTAGTTTCCGGCTCTTCTAGACAAATAAATATTCCGACTATAAGCAATTAACCCGGTTGACTGCCCTAAAATTAACACGGGATCACGCCGATAGATAGCATATGAAACGATGATCAAAGAACCAAAGAGGCTGATCACCCAAAAGCCTATCGGCAAAAGTGATTCATCTTTTCGCTTGGAGTAGATCCACTGGTAAACAAAACGCAGGGTGAAAATAATCTGTCCCATAGACCCGTAGATCAAAAGCCACAAAGGTATCTTTTCGTTCCGAAAGAACTGATCGACAAAAGCGCTTGCGTCTTTAAGCATGTATAAAATTGCCGCCACCGGGGTCAAAAGCAATAACGTCCGGATGATAAACGGTAATTTCTTCCATTGATGCTTTTTGTCCAAATTCCAGATATAGATATAGTAAGATATGATTTGTCCCAGAATAATCGCAAAGTCATCCCTCAACCACCCATATACAAATAACAGGTAGGAACCCACGATACTCAACTGCCAGAAAATAGCCGGAGAGATCACTTTTTTAGCCCGTTCCGACAAAATCCATTGTAAAAGAATCCGGGCAGAAAAAAACACCTGAGCAAGAAATCCTATAACATAAATCATTTTGTAAACTAAAAGTTTAAAGATAAAAACTAAAAGCTCGGAACTATATCTCAAGAATTCAAATTATTCTCGGCGACTTGATAGTTGATATACCTTTTTCTCATCCAGCGGTAAGCAAAACAATCCTTAAAAGGCCCAATCAAGCGATTGGCCAAGTTATACTTCGACTTCCCGGCAATACGGGGAAAATGACGAACCGGAACCTGTTTCACTTGTCCTTCCTGCAATTGAATCAAAGCCGGTAGGAAACGGTGCATCCCCGTAAAGAAAGGAATTCTTTTGGCGTAATCCGTCCTTAAAACCTTCAGTGGACAACCTGTATCTTCAACCCCATCATGCGTCATCATCCGGCGGAATCCATTCGCAATACGAGAAGACATATTCTTGACAAAACTATCTTTCCGTCCGGTACGGATGCCCATGACCATCTCGTATTGGTCTACGAACTCCAACAATTTATTAAAATCCTGTGGAGTAGTCTGGAGGTCTGCATCAATGTAGCCTACCCATTTTGAAAAACTATTATCAATTCCGGCTTTCATGGCAGCACTCAGTCCCCCGTTTCGAGCCAGATTTAAAAAGAAAAATGCCTCATTACGCTCACAAACTTCCCGAATCAAACGTTCGCTATCATCTTTCGAACCGTCATTCACGAATAACACGCAAGAAGACACCTTCGCATCCTTTAAAAACTCTCCCAATTCTTTCTCTAACCTTAAGATATTCCCTTCCTCGTTATACACTGGAACAATGATAGTTAATTGATAGTTCGCGGTCTTATTCATCTGCCGAAAAATTTATATTATGAATTTAAATTATAGTTATAACAAAAATCACTAGCTTTGTTGTTACGTTTTTACGTGCAGGAACAACGTTTTTTTTTCTGGTTTTTGTTATAAAATTTAAACGAACAAAGATATGCAATATAACCGAATTTTGTTAAAACTCAGTGGAGAATCTTTAATGGGCGAGCAAAAATATGGTATTGACACTCGGTGTCTGGAAAGCTATGCCCGTCAAATTCATGAAATCGCAGAGATGGGAATCCAGATCGGAATCGTCATCGGAGGTGGAAATATTTTTAGAGGACTGAGTGGCACAAATAAAGGTTTTGACCGGGTAAAAGGGGACAGCATGGGTATGTTGGCAACCGTGATCAATAGTTTGGCTTTAAGCTCCGCCTTAGACAACGAAGGCTGTAAGAACAAAGTACTAACTGCCATTCGCATGGAACCTATCGGGGAATTTTACTCGAAAGCCAAAGCCATGGAATATTTAAAATCCGGACACGTAACGATTATCAGCGGGGGTACCGGAAATCCTTACTTCACGACAGACACTGCCAGTAGCTTACGGGCAATCGAAATCGAGGCAGACGCCATGTTTAAAGGTACCCGCGTGGACGGAATCTACACGGCAGACCCGGAAAAGGACCCGACGGCAACGAAATTTGATAAAATCACGTATGATGAAATATACAACCGGGGACTTAAAGTCATGGACTTGACGGCAACAACCATGTGTAAAGAAAATCATTTACCGATTATCGTGTTCAACATGGATCAGCCGGGTAACCTTAAAAAGGTCATTCTGGGAGAAAACATCGGAACAATCGTGTACTAATTGAAAATGGAGAATTAAGAAAACAAATTCCCCAATTGTTTTCAATAACTAATCATGAGTGAGGAAAAAAGAAATATACTAAACACTATAAATTCTCCCGATGATTTGAAAAAGGTCCCGGAAGACGACCTGATTCAATTATGCAAGGAGCTGCGTGAGAAAATCATTGACGAGTGTTCGGAACACCCGGGGCATTTTGGTGCCGGACTGGGAGTTGTCGAATTGACGGTGGCATTACACTACGTGTTTGATGCTCCTTACGATAATATTGTATGGGACGTCGGACACCAAGCCTACCCTCATAAGATTCTGACCGGGAGACGGGATAATTTCTCTACCAACCGGCAATATAAAGGTCTCAGTGGTTTCCCGAAAAGAAGTGAAAGTAAATACGACGCTTTCGGAACGGGACATTCCTCGACCTCTATTTCTGCCGCTTTAGGTATGGCTGTTGCAGCCAAAATGAACGGAGAGGAAGACCGCCAGTCGGTTGCCATCATCGGAGACGGTGCCATGACCGGGGGATTGGCTTTTGAAGGCTTGAATAATGCCGGAATAAACAACTCCAACTTGCTGGTTATTCTAAATGACAACAACATGGCTATCGACCCGAATGTAGGCGGGATGAACGAGTATTTGCTGGACATCACGACTTCAAAGACCTACAACAAGCTCAAGGATGACATCTGGCACATTCTCGGCCGGATTAACAAGATCAGTCCGGGCGCCCGGAACTTTATCCAGAAAATAGATAATAGCATCAAATCACTCGTATTACGTCAAAGTAACCTGTTCGAAGCTCTCGGTTTCCGGTACTTCGGTCCCGTGGACGGCCACGACGTGAACCACCTTATCAAGGTGCTGAGAGATTTGAAAGATATAAAAGGTCCTAAACTTTTGCATTGTATCACGGTAAAAGGAAAAGGATTCAAACAAGCGGAAATAGACCAGACAACTTGGCACGCCCCCGGAAAGTTCAACAAGGAAACCGGAGAACTGATCAAAGAGAATAAACCTAACACGCCTCCTAAATTTCAGGACGTGTTCGGAAATACCATTTTGGAACTGGCACACACCAATTCCAAGATCGTGGGAATCACCCCCGCCATGCCCAGTGGATGCTCCTTGAATATCATGATGAAAGAGATGCCTGACCGCTGTTTTGACGTGGGTATCGCAGAACAACACGCCGTGACGTTCTCCGCCGGACTTGCGGCACAGGGGTACGTCCCGTTCTGTAACATCTACTCTTCATTCATGCAGCGAGCCTATGATCAAGTGATTCATGACGTGGCCCTTCAGAAACTGAACGTGGTTTTCTGCCTTGACCGGGGCGGACTGGTAGGAGCCGACGGATCAACACATCACGGGGCTTTCGACCTAGCAAGTTTCCGTTGCATCCCGAACATGACAATCGCCTCTCCTTTAAACGAAGAGGAATTACGTGACATGATGTACACGGCTCAATTGCCGGATCAAGGACCATTCTCTATTCGCTACCCGCGGGGTAACGGGACCATGGTTGACTGGCACACCCCGTTCAAAGAATTAACCATCGGTAAAGGCCGTTGCCTGATTGAGGGAAACGATATTGCCATTCTTTCCATCGGAGCCATCGGGAATGAGGCGTTGAAAGCCATACAAAAAACGACAGATCGTTCCGTAGCCTTCTACGATATGAGATTCCTCAAGCCACTGGATGAAGAATTACTTCACGGGGTATTCCATAAATTCAAAAAAATCATTACCTTGGAAGACGGAACAATTGTTGGTGGGTTAGGAAGTGCGGTACTTGAATTTATGGCTGACCACGGCTATTCAGCAAAGATCGTGCGATTGGGTATTCCCGATCATTTCGTGGAACACGGAACACAACAACAACTTTACCATGAATGTGGATATGATTGTGAATCCATTTATCAAACAATCTGTTCCATATAAACAACAGCAGACTTGACTATGAAAGAAGAGGCTTTATTACCAGACGTAAGCGAATGTATCAGTAAATTCAAGCTGACATTTAAAAACGTGACGGACTCGGAAATCGAGGCCCTGTTTATGGATAATGCCATCAAATTCTATAAAAAAGGAGAATATATTTACAACGAAGGAACCCGTATTAAAGGATGTTACTTCCTTTTCTCTGGTATCGTGAAAATCTTCCAGACCGGAGTCGCCGGGAAGGATCAGATCATTCGTTTCGGAAAAGAAGGTGATATTTTCGGGTTCCGCTCGGTCATTCGCAACGAGGCCGCCTGTACTTCCGTGGAAACGATGTCCGATTGTATCCTGTGTTACATCCCCAATACATCTTTGATGCACATGATCACCCACAGTCCCAGCTTTGCCTACGAGATGATGCAGATTGCCTGTAAAGAACTGGGTGACGCGAATCGATATATCCGGGAAATCGCTCAAAAATCGGTGAAAGCCCGATTGGCAGAAATCCTGTTATTGATCGCATCCGATTTCGGGGTAGAAGAAGACGGGACTCTAAAACTTAACGTTACCCGGGAAGATTTAAGTAACTTCGTGGGAACCGCAACAGAGACGCTAATTCGCCTACTTTCTGATTTAAAGAACGAAGGACTGGTTGAAGTGAAGGGGAGGAAAATTAAATTATTAAATCGAGACAAATTAAAAAAAATGGCAGATTGAATTAAAATCACTCAATATGTCTATATTTGTACAGGATAAATTTAAACTCAAATAACTTATGCCACAAATCTCAGAAAAAGGAATGGCGATGCCTTCTTCGCCCATCCGTAAACTCGTTCCGTTCGCGGACAAAGCTAAAGAAAGAGGTATCAAAGTATACCACTTGAACATCGGACAACCGGACATTCAGACTCCCGATGTTGCATTGCAGGCATTAAAAACCTGTAACGAAAAAGTGATTGAATACACTCACTCTGCAGGAAATATCTCTTACAGAAAAAAACTAGCCAAATATTACCAGAACATCGGTATCAATATCGATGAAAATAACATCATGATCACGACCGGAGGCTCTGAGGCCATCACGATCGCTTTCATGTCTACATTAAACCCGGGTGACGAAATTATTATCCCCGAACCATTCTACGCGAACTACACGGCTTTCGCCCTGATGTGCGGTGTAAAGGTAAAAACTGTTACTTCTTCTATCGAGAATAACTTTGCCCTGCCCCCGATCAGCGAAATCGAGAAAGTGATCACTCCCCGCACAAAAGGGATCGTGATCGTGAACCCGAATAACCCGACAGGCTATTTGTATTCCAAGGAAGAACTGGAGCAACTGGCTGTAATCGTGAAGAAACACGATTTGTACCTGTATGCAGACGAGGTATACCGTGAATTCTGTTATGACGGTTACAAACATTTCTCTACCATGCAATTGGCAGGTATCGAGCAAAACGTGATTTTGTTGGATTCCGTGTCAAAGAGATATAGCGAATGTGGATTGCGCGTCGGTGCTTTGGTTACCCGCAACAAAGAGGTTATGGCGGCTGCCTTGAAATTCGGAATGGCCCGTCTGTGCGCCCCAGCAATCGGACAGATTGTTGCCGAAGCATCACTGGACACCCCGGCCGAATATTTCGAAAGCGTGTACAACGAGTATATCGAAAGACGTGATTTCATGGTAGAGGCCCTGAACAAAATGCCGGGAGTTGTTTGCCCGAAACCCAGAGGAGCTTTCTACGCCGTAGTAAAACTTCCCGTGGATGATGCCGATACTTTCGCAAAATGGTTACTGGAAGAGTTTGAATACAACAAACAAACCGTGATGGTCGCTCCGGCCAGCGGATTCTATTCAACCCCGGGACTTGGGAAAGATGAAGTTCGTATCGCTTACGTACTCAAAATCGAGGAATTGAAAGGTGCCATGGAAACATTAGCCAAAGCACTCGAAATATATCCCGGAAGAGTATAACACAGCTGCAAGCTAAAAAATCCTGTGATTTAGTCATTGACCTTGATATCAAGAATGACTAAATCACAATTTTTTTATCCATATCCCAATGGATAATCCATATAAACTAGGGCTTTCTCCCCTCATTTTCAATTGTCAATTTTCAATTGTCAAATTTCTTATCTATCTTTGCTTCGTGATTTCTAATAACTAAAATTACGACATGACTTCGGATTCCCAATTTAACGCAATCAGACCCTATATCGGAGAAGAAATTCCGGCCGCCGTAGAGCGCCTGAGCCAAGCAGAAGAATTTCTGACACTTTTCTCCCAAATGACAAGGGTTGATAAAAGCAAAATACAAGAACAATTACAAGGCATCACAAGCAGAGAGCAATTTCAAGCTCAATTCTTTGGCCCGACGATTCAACGGTTGATCGCCGGAACGACCAAAGGAGTTACTGCCACCGGATTGGAATACATCGAGAAAGACAAGAGTTACCTTTTCGTATCCAACCACCGGGACATCATTTTGGACTCGGCCATCCTTAACGTGCTACTGTGTGAACGAGGATGCCACTACTGTGAAGCAGCTATCGGGAGTAATTTATTAATCAATAAATGGGTTACCGACCTAGTTAAATTGGATGCCTGTTTCATCATTGAACGTGGATTACCGGTAAGAGACATGATTACTAGTGCCAACCTACGTTCTCATTACTTACGGGATGTCATTTATGAAAATAAAGATTCTGTCTGGATCGCGCAAAAAGAAGGACGTACCAAAAATGGGGACGACCGGACACAACATAGCCTGTTGAAAATGTTCCGTATGAGCGGTCCCAAAGACTTCGTGGAAAACTTTAAAGAACTCCGGGTTGTTCCGGTTTCAATTTCCTACGAATGGGAACCTTGTGACGATCTGAAAACTGACGAATTGTACCAAAAGACCGTGGGTGAGTACGTGAAAACCCCGGCAGCCGATATGCGAAGTATGCAACAAGGCTTATCCGGATTCAAAGGACGGGTACATTTTGCCATCACCCCTCCCATCGATCATGAACTAATCGAGATCGACGAGCAAGCCAACAACGGAGACCGGATTGCAGAATTAGCCGCATTCATGGATGCCCGTATTCAAGGAAACTTCAAATTGTGGCCGAATAATTATATCGCCTACGATTTACTTCATAGCACGAATAAATTCGCTTCTAAATACAACGAGGAAGAGAAAGAAAACTTTATCCGTGTCATGGCTGAAAAGTTGGAAAAATTAGAAGGTAATCGTTCTATCTTGAACAATATCTTCCTTGAAATTTATGCCAACCCGGTTAAAAACTCAATTGAACACAATTATTCATCACCAGTATGCGAATAGCCAGATACTTATTAATTTTAGCCGCGTTCCTGATCATGATTTCCAGCGTACTCAGCATGTATCATGGTGGAGACCGCACGGCGGTATATGTAAACGTGGGAGCCATGGCTTCTCTAGCCGTAGCCGTTGGTATTCTGAATTTCAAAAACCCGCCTAAAAACAGAAGGTAATGTATAAGTTCAAGCGCAACATATACTTGGAAGATCGCACGATTGAAATGTGGTTTGGACTAACTAGTAAAAGTCGGGATCGGCATAGTAATTTTACCCTGTACCTTCTTACCGAAGGGCCGGACAGCCCGTTCAGTTACGCGGAACAAATCAAGAGTGGCATAAACTCCAAAAGTGAGGCGGAACGTTATGCCATTAAATATGCCAAAGACCTGTTGCATCAATTACTGGAACAGGAAAAAGCACCGAAAGACACGGAACCTTCTTCAGACGAGGATTCCGATTTCGACGAAAACCAGGAAACAAACGAACAGGCATAATATTCAAAATCAATAAACAATGGATAGAAAAGTACGAGTAAGATTTGCTCCCAGTCCTACCGGAGCCCTCCATCTAGGAGGTGTGAGAACAGCTCTTTTCAATTATTTATTTGCCCGTCATCACGGGGGTGATTTTTTATTACGAATTGAAGACACGGATCAAACCCGCTATGTTCCGGGTGCCGAAGAATATATTATCGAATCATTAAAATGGTGCGGCCTCACCGTCGATGAAGGTGTCGGCGTGGGAGGTGAATACGGCCCCTATCGTCAAAGCGAGCGGAAACCGCTTTACAAACAATACGCCCTACAACTCGTGGAATCAGGGAATGCTTACTATTCTTTTGACACCGCGGAAGAACTTAACGCACAACGGGCTGCCTGCGAGTCAAAAGGCGAAACATTCATGTACAACGCCATCAGCCGGAAGAGCATGAAGAACTCGCTAACCATGAGTGCCGAAGAAGTGAAGACATTGTTGGATAGCGGGGCAAACTACGTGATTCGTTTCAAAATGCCTGAAAACGAGGATCTCTATTTACAAGACATTATCCGGGGTGAAGTACATTTCAACACCTCGTTACTTGATGATAAAGTTTTATTCAAGGCCGACGGGATGCCTACCTATCATCTGGCAAACATCGTTGACGACCACTTGATGAAAATATCCCACGTGATCCGCGGAGAAGAATGGTTACCCTCTCTCCCGCTACACGTGTTATTATACCGCGCTTTCGGTTGGGAAGATTCCATGCCGGAGTTCGCTCACTTGCCGCTAATTCTGAAACCCGTGGGTAACGGAAAGTTAAGCAAACGTGACGGAAATAAAATGGGATTCCCGGTATTCCCGATGGAATTTACCGATCCCGAAACAGGAGAAAAATGGCACGGGTATAAAGAAGACGGTTACCTGCCGGAAGCCTTTATCAACATGCTGGCTCTACTGGGATGGAATCCCGGAACAGAGCAAGAAATCTTCACGTTACAGGAATTGTGCGATCAATTCTCGCTGGAACGCGTGAATAAATCCGGGGCTCGCTTTAATCCGGACAAGGCTAAATGGTTTAATCACAAATATCTCGTACAAAAAAGTGACGCGGAACTGGCCGTTCAGTTAAACGAATTCCTAGTAAAGGACGGGATTTCCTATGACATGGCGAAATTGGAAAAGATTTGCCGTCTTTTGAAAGAAAGAGCCAATTTTGTCGCGGACATCTACAACTCATCCCAGTACTTCTACCATGCCCCTCAGGCTTACGATGAGAAAGGCGTGAAGAAAAGCTGGAAAGAAGAAACTCCGGTACTTATGCAGGAGTTGATTGAGGTACTGGAAAAAGTGGCCGATTTCACCTCTCCAAACACGGAAGAGGCCGTGAAAGAGTGGGTTTCCGGAAAAGAAATCGGATTCGGAAAAATCATGAATCCTTTCCGGTTGGCTATTATCGGTTCTGCCGACGGCCCGCATATGTTTGATATTATCGAAATCTTAGGAAAAGAAGAAACTTTAACACGTCTTCACCGTATTATATCAACACTGAAATAACTCTGAAGACAATAACACAGAAAGTCAGAAAAGATCCACAGACCCTTTCTGGCTTTTTTGTCTACACGAAATAAACGATGGAACTATCTTGGGATAACGTATTACTTGCTTTTGCCCTCACCTTATTCGCCGGATTATCAACCGGTATCGGGAGTGCTATTGCCTTCCTCACCAAAAAAACTAACAAGAAATTCCTGTCCCTCTCCCTCGGATTCAGCGCAGGAGTGATGATTTATGTCTCATTCGTGGAAATATTCCCCACGGCCCAAGAGGCTTTGCGAGAAAACTACTCCGAGAAAATAGCCGATGTTATCGTGGCCATTTCATTCTTTGCAGGGATGGGTCTGATTGCTATCATTGATAAACTCATTCCCTCGTATGAGAATCCGCATGAGGTGAAATCCGTGGAATGCATGGAAGCCAAGCAACCGCATGACAAGAAGTTGATGCGCATGGGAATATTCTCGGCTCTCGCCATCGGGATTCACAATTTCCCGGAAGGATTAGCGACATTCATTGCCGGGCTATCGAATCCCGAAATTGCCTACCCGATTGCCTTTGCCATCGCCATACACAACATCCCGGAAGGAATTGCCGTATCTGTTCCTATTTTCTTTGCTACCGGAAGTCGTAAGAAAGCATTCAAGTTATCCTTCCTCTCCGGCTTATCGGAACCCTTAGGAGCAATTATCGGGTTCTTCCTCATCTACACTTTTATCGGAATCAACTCTGTTATCCTAGGCGTCCTATTCGCTCTCGTGGCTGGTATCATGGTTTTTATCTCACTGGATGAACTTTTACCCACCGCCAAAGAATACGGGGCGCATCATCTATCCATTTACGGACTAGTCGCAGGCATGGCGCTGATGGCTTTCAGCTTGTTACTTTTCTAAAATATTAGCTAGCCCTTGTCTACCGATAGACCGGGACAAGAAGACAACAACTTCATAGCATGAACATAGCAAGTACAATCTCCAGTGTTCTTGCTATGTTCATGCCATGTAAATGCTTGGTACTTGTCTTAGCCCATCCCTAGCTTACCCCCGGGGCAGACATAGACAAGCGGGTGGATATAACCTCTCCCAATTAGTATTTATTCCGATGCACCCGTTGCAGGTCAAACTTATCTTTCGCTTTCTGTGGGCCATCCGGGTAACCTATCGGAATCACGCAAAGAGGCACGATATTTTCCGGTAATCCCGTATTCTGGCGTACAACATCAATCCGATCCTCGTAAGGATAAGCTGCCGTCCACACGGCACCAAGTCCCAATGCCTCCGCGGCCAACAATACATTCTGTGTTGCCGCAGAGCAATCCAGATACCAGTAAGAAGAACGTGTCGTATCCCCACAGACAACAATAGCCAACGGGGCATTTGTCAACATTTTAGCATAAGGCAATTTCGCTGCCATCGAATCAAGAGCCTCCCGATCCGTCACGACCACAAACTCCCACGGACGTCTGTCCATGCCGGAAGGAGCCGCCATACCGGCTTTCACCATGGCATCGATCTTATCTTCCTCCACACTCTTATTCAAATACTTCCGAACACTTTTCCGTTCAGCTATATTTTCCAAAACAGCCTTTGACTTCAAAGTCGTTTCATCTTGTTTCTGATCTCCCATACACGATGTTTTTAAAATTACAATTGCTAATACTACGACAAGCAACAGGTAAAAGGTATTCCATTTCTTCATTTTCTTTCAATATTAATATAAAATTCATTCCCCCGAAGATACGAAAAAATGCTCTCCCCCTTATTTTTGAATTTATATAAAAAACATTTTTATTTGTAAACCGTATACTGGATTAAGGTTTGAATGAATTATTTTGGCTAACTTTTTGTTGACAAAAAGAGTGAAGAGAGGGCTAGAAACAAACCATTTGACGCGTGACAATATAAACGAACACAAGTTATACACTATAATAACTATCAAATGAAAGCAGAAAAATATGTACTCGCACTAGACCAAGGAACAACCTCTTCCCGGGCCGTGCTATTCAATCATGATGGCAATATTATTGCCATGGCTCAAAAACCGATCGAACAACATTATCCTCATCCCGCTTGGGTGGAACATGATCCGAATGAGATCTGGTACTCGCAATCATCCGTTGCGGCTGAGGCTGTTGCCAAAGCAAACCTTACAGGACTTGACATTGCTTGTATCGGGATCACGAATCAACGTGAAACCACCATCGTGTGGGATCGGGAGACGTCCCTTCCCGTTTATCGTGCCATCGTGTGGCAAGACCGACGTACAGCCGATATTTGCCGGGAATTACAAGAAAACGGATATACCGATATGATCCGGGAGAAAACGGGTTTGATCATTGACGCCTATTTCTCCGCCACCAAAATCAAATGGATTCTCGACAATATCGAAGGAGTACGGGAAAGAGCCGAAAAAGGAAAACTATGTTTCGGAACCGTTGATAGCTGGCTAGTCTGGAAATTCACTCACGGACGAGTACACGTTACCGATGTCAGCAACGCATCGCGTACCATGCTTTTCAACATACATACCCAGAAATGGGATAAAGAACTTCTTGATCTGTTCAACATCCCGGAATCCATGTTACCGGAAGTAAAGAGTAGTAGTGAAATTTACTCAGAAACCGCAACAACCTTATTCTCAACGAAGATTCCAATTTCAGGAATCGCGGGAGACCAACAAGCGGCTCTATTCGGTCAACTCTGTATTGAACCGGGTATGACAAAAACTACCTATGGGACAGGATGTTTCATGGTGATGAACACCGGAAACGAGGTGGTCACTTCCGAGAACAACTTGCTGAGTACGATTGCTTGGAAGATCGGGAACTCCGTTACTTATGCCCTCGAAGGAAGCGTTTTCGTGGGAGGTGCCGCCATACAATGGCTACGTGATGGAATCAATTTGATCCAAAGTGCAAGCCAAAGTGAAACGCTGGCGACGTCTGTACCGGATAACGGCGGAGTCTACTTCGTCCCTGCCCTCACGGGTATGGGAGCCCCTTACTGGGACCAATACGCCCGTGGAGCCATGCTGGGCCTCACGAGAGGAACAACTCCCGCGCACATTACCCGGGCCACCCTTGAAGGCATTGCTTTCCAAGTCTACGACATTCTGAAAGCTATGGAACATGACACGAAACGAACCTCTCCGGAGATGCGAGTAGATGGTGGAGCAGTGGCCAATAACTTCCTAATGCAATTCCAAAGTGACATTTGCCGAGAAACCGTGATCCGTCCGAAGATTCTTGAAACAACAGCTCTGGGAGCCGCATATCTGGCCGGACTGGCCACCGACTACTGGCGGGACACGGACGAATTACGCCAACAATGGAGTATCGATCGGGAATTTACCCCTATTGATACAGAGGAACACGTGAACGCCATGCTCCACAAGTGGCATAAGGCCGTCGAACGTGCAAGAGCATGGGAAGAACTGGGTGAAGAATAATACTTTTAGTTTTTAACTTTAAACTTTTAGCTCATCATGTCACCTTTTATCGCAGAGCTACTTGGAACAATGGTCATGATCCTTTTGGGAGATGGCGTAGTAGCCAACGTCGTGCTTAAGAAAACCAAAGGATTCCAAGCCGGATGGATCACCATCACCACGGCTTGGGCGCTCGCCGTATTTACAGGAGTTGTGATCGCCGGCCCTTACAGCGGCGCACATCTGAATCCTGCCATCACGATAGGTTTTGCCATCGCCGAGAAATTCCCGTGGGCCAGCGTGGGGCCTTACATCATCGCCCAAATGCTAGGTGCTGCACTGGGGGCTTTTCTGGTATGGATCATCTATTACGATCATTTTAAAGCCACGGAAGATACCGGAGCCAAACTGGGAGTATTCTGCACCGCTCCTGAAATTCGCCATAATATCGTGAATTTCGGATGCGAGCTGATTGCCACCTTCGTGCTTATGTTCTCAGTCTTCTACATTACCGGGGCTGAACTCATGTCAGACGTGGACTCAACCACCCCGATCGGGCTCGGTTCTATCGGGGCCATTCCCGTATCGTTCATTGTTTGGGTCATCGGTCTTTCCCTAGGGGGAGTCACCGGCTACGCCATCAATCCCGCCCGGGACCTCGGACCGAGAATCATGCATGCCATCCTACCCATTCCGGGCAAAGGCAATAGTGGCTGGGATTACGCGTGGATTCCCATCGTCGGACCATTAGCGGGATCGCTTGTTGCAGCACTTCTGTATATCAGTTTATAAAGTTACAAGGTTCATAAAGTTTATAACGTACAAAATACTAAAACTTTATGGACCTTATTCTATTGGGGGACTGTCTGACAAGTCTATTTGAAACAACTACCCCCTCCGGCTCCCCTTTACACAGGGGGAGAGACAGACGCAAGGGAACGCTGCAATGTTTCAATGTAGCGCATCCTCCCCTGTGCAAGGGGGAGTTAGAGGGGGTAGTTAGAAAGATAAAAGACTCTCTAACTATTCAGATCCTCCTCCACTAGATCTTCGGGATCCATCGAACCATAGCGTTCTGCAATCTGATCAAACACCCCCCACAACTCTTCAATAGTAGGAGCTTGTAACATTTGAATCCGCAAGTCCCGGAAATGAGGCAAGCCTTTAAACATACAGGCCATGTGTCGCCGCATGTGAAACAAACCTCTCACCTCATCCAACCATTCCATGGACAACAGAATCTGTTCCTTGATGATCTCTATCTGGGCCGGAACCGACAATTCCGGTAACATCTCTCCCGTGGTCAAATAATGCTTGATTTGCTCGAAAATCCAAGGTTTCCCGATCGTGGCACGCCCGATCATCACCCCGTCAACACCATAACGTTCAAAAGCCTCTTTCACCTTCTGTGGTGAATCTATATCCCCGTTCCCGATAATCGGGATTTTAATACGAGGATTTTGTTTTACCCGGGCAATCGGTTCCCAATCCGCTTCTCCTTTATACATTTGCGAACGGGTCCGCCCGTGAATAGCCAACGCACTGATCCCGACATCCTGCAAGCGTTCCGCCACGTCATCAATGATAATATTCTCGCAATCCCATCCCAAACGGGTCTTTGCCGTCACCGGAATCTTCACCGCCTGCACGATCTGTTTAGCCATCTCCACCATTAAAGGAACATCCCGGAGCATTCCTGCCCCTGCCCCTTTCGCGGCCACCCGTTTCACCGGACAACCAAAATTTATATCTATAAAATCGGGCTGAACCTCTTCAACTATTTTTGCCGCCTCGACCATGGAATCAATAAACCGCCCGTAAATTTGTATCGTCACCGGACGTTCATTCTCTTCTATCGTCAACTTCTTAACCGTCTTGTTAATAGAACGCACCAACGCATCCGCCGACACAAACTCCGAATAGAGCCAGTCGGCCCCGTAGCGTTTACAGAATTTCCGGAAAGGGGGATTGGTAACCTCTTCCATCGGGGCCAGAATCAACGGCCGATCTCCTACATCTTTTCCTCCGACAATCATCTTCAATTAAATAAGTTTTGCCACAAAAATAATAATTTCTATCTTTAACTCACGAAATAAAGAGAATGGATATGTCGATACTTAAAATTATACTTATCGGGATCCTCTGTCTGGCTCCGGAAAAAGACGGTTGGGTGAGAATAAACGGGGATAACTACATCTCGTTCTCGTTCCCCAGTCGCGGAGAACGCTTTAAGAAAGAGGTAAATAACATGCGATCATGGATATTCCAGACCAAAAATATTACCTGCGTGTTCGGAGCCGTTTGTACCCAGCTCACCAAAGAGAAAGGCGTGCTGGACGAGTACACGATCAACCAGCTATACATATCCATGAAAAAAGAATCTGTCTCCATGCCCACGGCAAAACTCACCGGGGAGAAAAGGATTCCCGACGTGGACATGGACATCCGGGAAATATCATACACCATCATGAAAGACGAGGAAGAAATGACGTATTTCAAACGATTTATCTTCCGGGACAATTGCATGTACCAACTCACGATAGGCGGGAAAACTGAAGACTTGGAAGAACTCGAAAGCCAGAGAGACAAGTTTTTCAACTCGGTCAAATTTGATCAAAACACGCGTAAATAAACAGCTTACAATATAATATCATGAAAAGTATTATTATCACCTTGACCTTATTATGCAGCTTTTCCTTTTTTTCTCAGGCAGAAAAAACGAATCAAGCCGATACCATAAAGAACGTACATCTTCAGGAAAAACGAGAAAAAGGAGAAGTTTGGAAAACGCAAGTGTTAAGTAACCCTCTCCATAGTAGGGTATATCAACGCAGCCAAAATCCGCGTTTCCGGGGACACTGGAGCGGTTTCAACCTAGGCTTTGCCGATTTCTCTGTCAGTAACGAACAACTGGATGGAGCCGGAGACTATTTAGATTTGGAACGTAAAAATTCGCTCGTCATGCAATTTAACATGTTCCAGTATAGCATGCGCCTCAACAAGCTAAACAACATCGGTTTAGTTACCGGTTTGGGATTAGAGTATCAACGTTTCCGCTTTGCTAACAAAAATAGTATTAAACGTGGTGACGGCGGGCAAATCTACCCGATGGAAGTAGAAAATGTCAAAAAGAGTTCTTTCAAGAACCTTTACCTGACCGTACCTCTTATCTTCGAATGGCAATTCCCAGCCAAGAAATACCAACGTGCCTACGTGGCAGCCGGAGTGATGGGCGGTTTAAGATTACATACCAAAACAAAAGTCGTTTACAAGAATGAAAACGGTGATACCCGTCGCATGAAAAATTCCGGTAATTATAGCATGAACCCGGTAAAAGCGGATGCCGTGGTTCGTGTCGGGTATTACAAACTGGCATTATGGGGAAGTTACACCATCACAAACATGATGGAAAAGAACAAAGCCCCCGAAATCCACCCGTACACGATCGGGTTTGGGGTTAATTTCTAAAACATACATAACAGGAGACCTGATTTAATGACACCATCCATAAAATTGTGTAAATAATAACTCGAATATGATATACCCGAGTTATCATTTACACAAAATTTTGGATACTACCCTGTAGTTCTTCGAGTGCTTACTCCGAAATTCACTTTTCTACGGTGTTTGGAGGAATTTTTATTTCCTTTAGCTAAGATACAAAAACATTATCACACTATTAATCAATTGATTGCAATATATAAAGCCATTTCGCAACTATCCCTATTTAATAGATATCCCTTTCTAACCTAAAAACTTATTCAGGAAATCCTCATCTTTATGAACGGAAACTTGAACCTAAGACCTATTGGACAACTTTCTACTTACTTTTCTTCAAGAATTCACCTATTTTTCTCTGTAAATCTTTACCGAATAGATTTTTTGCTATAATTTGATTTTCTGCATCTAACAAAATTATAGTCGGTAATTTTTTCACATGATAAAGATCTGCCACCCGATGATTTTCATCAAATCCATGTATCCAAATCATTCCGTCTTCAATCAATGTCTTCATCCATTTTTGTTTATCATTTCCGACAAAAACACCAATCACTTCCAAACCTTTCAAATGATACCTTTGGTAAAGGTCAAGAAGTTCTACATTTTCTTGACTACAAGCAATATCTTCACAAGACCAAAAATGTATTAATTTCAATTTACCTTTTAATGGATACAAAGAAAGTGAATCTCCAGTTGATGAAAAAAGTGTAAAATCAGGAGCGACATTCCCTTCTGTAAGACATTCCCATTCCTCAATATAAGTTTTAATAATGCGCCCAGGAACAGTCTCCTGTGCCGCTTTCGTCAAAAGCATATATTTATCAATCAAGAATTTCTCCTCCAACTGTTTCATTTCATGGAAAATCACATAAGCAGCTGCATAAGAACTTGAATATTTCTGTAATAACATTTTTTCTTGCTGAAGAGCATTCTCCAAAACATTCTCTAATTGTTTCTGTAAAATTTGCATCTTTTTTTTATCACCTTTCTGCTGGGCCTGCTTAAACTCCTCTTGTATTCTATTCTGCCCTTCCAACAAATCAATATTTATTTTACTAAATTGATTCAAAATATCCTGTTGTTCTCCCCCCTTTATCAACACACCTGTTTTTCCTATATTCAACATAAAATTGACATTCTCAAGAATTAACGGAATATAATTTTTACTATTAGGAACCATAATATAAGCAGATAATGGTCTCTCTACTTTTCCCGTAAAAACAAAAGCACCATTCATAATAGAAGTTGTATCCAATACTTCTAATTTACCTTTTTCATCACTCATTAAAAAGAGAGTCCCTTCTAATATTCCATCTATTTTACCACTTATTTGAAACCCCCGCTCTTGGGCTTTACCAATAAAAATATTACATCCTAAAATAATAAATATTACTATTGCTATTTTTTTCATAATTCTTCAATTAACTCTATTGTGTTTTTATCAATAACAAAACTTTTTGGAAGTTACAACATTATTAACCGGTTCATAGAATAATAGACAATCGAATAAGGCAGATAGAGGAACTATGAGTTCCCTATCTGCAATGTCACTAACTCATACCCATTCCCTATTTATAAGGAATAAGACCTGACAATGTCATGTTAAAATTAAGAGAACTATTATGCATTCTATCGCTCAGCGTTGCTTTTATATATTTAACTGCATGAGGTTCAGCCATAGGAATCAACGTACTCTCTCCCGAACCTATTCCTAACATATTTTCTCTCATGTAACACATTGGCGTCCAACTTACATTATCAGAAGATACTTCAATTGTAATTTTGTCAGAAACATAATATTTCTGAGAAGATGATGTTGGGCGGTATAATCTTTGAACTACTTTTATACCTTTTATAACTTGTACCTCCTTTAAGGTTATTAATATTTCATGTGTTCTAGGAGAAGTTGCAACACTAGGTTCCCACCACGTATCCGGATTATTGTCCAATAAATTAACCAATTCTTGTGCATCCTCAGAATCTCCCTTTACACTTAAATCTTTAATAGAAACGATATCGTCTCCCTGGATATAATTCAAATTTGGTAAAGTCGGATTCCCTTTTTTATTGATATAAGGCCGAGAAATATTAAAATAATGCTCATTATATTGATCAACTTGCAAACCTCGCACTTTATTTAACAAATCCAAACACTCCAAACTTCTTGTTTCATTATCTAGTGTACTAATATCTACAGAATTAGGATTCAAACCACTAAGATAACGATTTTTCCCACATACAATCTTTTTAAGATTCGAGCAATAGAATAAATCTTCAAATGAAACAAGATCATAATCAAACTCTAATACGGTAACAGTATCAACAAAACGATCAAAAAGCAGTTTCTGTTCTTCATTTTCATTTTTTAGTCCATAACGTTGTTGCAATACAACTTTAAAATCCGAAGAGTATATCCTTTCATTTGTTAATGAATAATCAGCAAATGTGATAAGATCCGTACATCCCTCCAATTTCCCTTTACGAGTGACAATTATCGGTTCTTTTGTATTTACACCTTCCAAATGAATCAGCCCCTGTTGAGCCTCCTCTTTCACCAACAAATGTTCTTTCTTTTTATTATAGATATCTGTATAACAAAGTTTTGCCTCAACGATACTATCATTCCAGTTATCTATAAAGAATACTAAATTATTATCTATAAAATAATGTTTTGAAATTATTCTCGAAAAAGAACGTACCGCCTCATGCTCATACGAATAAGGTCTAGCATAATCCGTAATAGGCAAAGATTCATTTCCATTCTTATCTATTGCACAAACATCTATACGATAAGTATTATCAGCAAGATTTCTAATATCACATGAAGTCATATCACTAGTTAATAACGTATCATGTTTCATTCCATCTGCTTCCCATGAAACTTTAATTTTATCAACCATAATATCCATGCTATTTACCCAATCTACCTTCAAACGGCGCCAACCGGGCTTTACCAACATTTCGGAACATTTACCTACATAACGAATTTTCCCATCTCCAGCATAATCACTATACGTATCTTCTAAAGTTTCATTGCAACCCGCCAATAAAGCAAGTAAAATTCCCAAATACATTATATACTTTACTCTTTTCATTGCTAATCTCTTTTTACATAAATTTCCAATTCCTGAATTGCTACATAATTTTCTGTATTTATAACAGTTATGACCGGAGTAGAACCACTAAAAAACACATATTTAAACAACTCTTTGATTTCCAATTTCATATAACGATATTTCACCATGTTATCATCACAAGGTAATTGAATTTCCAAATAAGCAGGGGTTGCACCGACCAACTCTTCTTCAGTTAAATAACCGACAAAATTCTGATTTTTTTGACTAGTACAACGTTCAGACCATCGATTTTTAGTAAGTGTTTCCGAATCTTGAGAAAAAGATCCCAATTCAACCCAATTATCCCCATTTTTATCATTACTACCATATAAAATTACATTACAAGGTAATTTATCATCATACACTCCCCGAAATATTTCATATACTGAAGATGTATATTGAGTACTAAACAATGGCCAACCAAGACTCTTTAAAGTTCCATAAATCCTTATAAAAGCTGGAGTCCGTTCTTGTTCCAAATCAAATATTAAACTTTTATTTTGAATCATAGGACCTCCTAAGAACGAGTAAAGTTCAGGAATCTTTCCAGCTTTCAATCGTTGTTCTCCCTTTGTATCACCATCAAACAAATATTTAGCTCCAATCTTTTCTTTCTCATTCTCTACTGAACAACCATCTTTATCGATAAAATTCATTTCAGTAAGTTGTAACTCTTCTACAGAATAAATATCAACATCCTTCCAAATCTTCTGTTTGACACGATAGCCACGATAATCTTCCGTGCGGAGAACTACTGTAGCCTTATCCAATTTCTGTTGCAATACAAACTCTAACGTATCTCCACTTAAGGTGATTGGAAAACTTTTCAATAAGATTGTATCACTTTTTTGTGTAATAGGATTAGTGCCCAAGTACATAACATGAACCATTCCCGATGTCTGACGAGAAGCTCCATATTTTACTTGAAAACCATTCCAATAAGGTAAAACTTCTGCACCATTAAAGAAAGAACAAGCAGCAGATTCTTCGGTATCAAACACCACATCTATAGCTTTCGATTCATTATTATTTCTATCAACAAGAGAAACACGAGCAGGCACATTCTTTTCTGACTCATTAAACCCATCAATAACTAATGAATCCCCTACATAACTACCCACTTTCAACACTTCCTCTCCCCTAGCGTCACGATAACGAAGTTGAATTCCAAAAACATCCTCCCCAACAGGTAAAGTATAAAACATCACCGCACCTCCAGGTATTGGTTCAAAACGAATATTTTCTTTCTTCATCATGACATCAAAAAATTTATTATCATCATGACATCCCCCTAAAAACAATAGTATAATAAAATATAGAGTATATTTCATAATTAAAGATTTAATATGATTTTTATTAACAAACATACTACCACCCAGGATTTTGGACAAGACTAGACATTAATACTTCTTCAGCCTTTATCGGAAATAAATAATCACGTGGCGCTGTAAATTTACATTTACTCCACACAATCACGGGACCATTATAATCATTATAAAACGCTTGTGCATTTTCTCCCAAGACATTCCAACCATATTGTTTCTCGTTCAATTCTATATGAGCAGTTTTCCAACGACGCAAATTCCAAAAACGGTGTCCTTCAAGAGCAAATTCAAGATTAATCTCACGCTGAATAATATCGCGCATCCCATCTCTATTATCCACTTTCTCCGGATTATTCGAATACGACTTCCACGCTGTAACAACATCAGGAATTCCAGCTCTTTCCCGAACTTTGTTAAGCGGAGAGTAAACTCTAGCATCTGGTTTTTCTAAATACTCGTTCCAAGCTTCTGCCTGCATCAAGTAAAGTTCTGCTAACCGAATAATAGGCAATGTTCTATTAGCACTAACCACATATTCTTTTGTTGTTAATTCTGACTCTAAGAATTTTTTCCACCAATATCCGTTTATATTTTGAGCAACAGTACTAGAAACGATGTCATACTGAGAACCAAAACTCTCTCCCTTATAAGCCTCAACCGTTAAATTGTAATTAATTTCTTGGCCTTTAGGCCCTCTTTGCCATTTCGTGCGATCTGCCGCAATACAAGCATAAAAACGAGGTTCACGCCGCAAATGCAATTGCAAAACATCAGCATTCGTCAATACAATATCAGTATAATCGGGATCACTTTCCATTCCCATATAATACCGAGAAGAATAATTCCATGTTTTATCCATATCTATCGGTAACCCTTTATCTGTATAATACATTTCAACCATTTTCAATGAGGGAGATAAACTCCCAAGAACGGCTGAGTTAAAATGTTCTGTATCTTCAGGCCTTAGACGAGGAAGTAGTAATTCCGAGAAACCCGCAACACTTTTCCATTCTAAAATAAATTCTTGATTATCAAAATCTGAAATAACACTTTTTTCGATATCCTCCATATGATTCAGAACCTCAGAATGATTACTAATAGTACCGGAACACAATGCATGTCCTGCTTCCACTGCCACTCTTACAGCCTCATCAGCAGCCAATGCCGCCAAATGCCACTTCTCATGATCATAGCTCGTGCTAAAAAGCGGCTTACCTTCTTTATCCAAAAAATCAGAATAAAATTCATTTCCATTAAAAAGCGGAGATGCCGCATAAAGTAAAGCTCTCGCTTTTAATGCCAATGTCGCCTCTTTACTAAAAAACGGTTTACGGTCAAACGGTTTTTGATTTCCTAATAATAAATCTTTAGCAGCTTCATCACACAAACGCACGAGCGCATTAAAGCAAGTATCAACATGAACACGTTGCTGGCGTAATTCAGACATATCAATATCTACGGAAAGATTCTTGGGAACAAGTACAATGGGGCCATAATGACGCACTAAATCAAAATACACATAAGCTTTTAAAGCTTTTGCTTCTGCCTTCCATTGCCGTTTTTCCACATCTGTCATATTATATACCGCATCTATATTTTCAATAAATATATTAATATTACGCAGAATCTGGTAATACAACAATCCAGAGGAACTACCCACGTTATCCCAAACATTTCCATATGGTTCTTGAGACATCTGTAATCCTTCACTTATCTTAAATCCCCCATATCCTCTATTCCGAATATACTCACCCGTAGTAACCTCATCCGTTCCAAAATAAGCAACATTTTTTGCTACATTAGTAGCTAAATCTTTAGTTGCAGTATATGTACCAAGCAACCACTTCTCAGCATCCTTTCGCTGTTCAAAAACTGTTTCAACAGTTTTTATATCATCTTCTGGCACCATATCCAAATAATCACAACCCGTGATAAGAAAAGACACTGATAAAAAAAATAAATATATACGTTTCATCATTCTGTCATTATAAAATTAAAAACTTAGATTTAACCCCAAAGAAAACGTCCGTTGAATTGGATAATTAAACCCACTATTACCTAATTCAACATCCCATATTTTAAAATTTGAAATTATAAATGGATTATTAACGCGAGCGTAAAATTTCAAATTCTGCATCTTAATTTTTTGCATCAATCGTTGAGGCATATTGTATGCCAATTCAATTGATGTACAACGCAAGAAACTACATTCACGCATAAAATAGGTACTTTTTCGAACTTCCTTTGATGCCGCCCAATTTTCCTGAGGATTATGAACATTTATGGACTGAGTAGAAAGACGAGGCCAGAAAGGGTGTTCTTTCATGTTATCTTCACTCCAGTGGTCATTATAAATCTCTTTCAACATTGCCCTATCTCCCACAAAAGGATTGATTTGCATCGGATCCATAAAAAATCCTCGTTTACCCGATCCTTGAAAAGCAAAATTAAATTCGAAATTTTTATAATTAATAAAACCACTAAATCCATAAATCACTCGTGGTGTTTCAGGAAACCCTATATACGTTGCATCTCGAACGTCTATCACACCATCCTCATTTAAATCTCTATAACGAATATCTCCTGGCATTATATCTCCACCTTGAACCGGTGAATTATCAATTTCCGCTTGATCTTGAAATAATCCCTCCGCAATATAACCTATTGATTGTGATATTTCCTTTCCCTTTTTACGTTGCCAAGATGGTTTATCTATAGCTTCTTCTATTTCCAGATAAACTGCTTTACTATACGTAAAAGTTCCGTTTAATATTATCCAAAAATCATTACTAAAAGCGTGTTGAATTTTACCTGATAAATCTATTCCCCTCGAACGAGCTTTCCCTACATTTGCTAATTGATATTTTTCCAATCCAACTGTCGCTGGCATTGTTATTCTATAGTCAATAATATTATGACGTATTTCCTGGTAAATATCAGCATTTACCTCAAACAACCCATTAAATAATTTTGTTTCAATACCTAAATTCACTTGTTCTGCAATTTCCCACTTGATCTTACTATTAGGATAAGACACTAACCTATCTCTATCAAAATTACCCCTATTGGGACGGGGATCTGTTACAGTTTCAAGAGAAAGCGTTGGTAAATGTGTAAAACGAGGAGAAGAGATAATTCCATCGTTCCCCACTTCCCCCCAAGAAAGTCTAAACTTCAAAAAGGATAACCATTTAGAAGCCCCTGCTAAAAAATTTTCTTTTGATGCAATCCATGCCATTCCTACAGCTGGAAAAAATCCCCATTGATGCCCTTTGTCAAAACGTTCTGATCCATTATATCCAAAACTAGCTTCTAAAAAATAACGATCACGAAAACCATAAGTCCCTCGCATAGCCAATCCCATATTTCGGTGAGGAATTGCCTCTAAAACACCTGCCACAGGAGAACCCGTTGATTCTTGCATATTAAAAACACCTGTCAAACTTGTCTGATGCTCTCCCCATGCCGCTGTATGTAATCCTCGAATCTCGTATGTAGTTTGCGTTGCTTGAGTATCATCTCCTCTCACGGCACTTAATGTTCTCTTTGCAGTCTCTGCATTTAATGGATAAAGTTTATGCTTCCCTGTTTCAAAATCATACGAATCTAAACGATAAAGAAAAGGTTCCGTTTGGAAAGGTGTTGTATAATATCCCGTCCTATTTAAAGAAACACTAGCACGAACTTCTAAACCTTTAAGCAACTGTGACAAATTTTGAATATATTCTGCACGAACTGTAGCTGAATACCGACTACGATCCATATATCCTTTATGAAGATTCATGTAAGGATTATTTCCTCCCGCTGCTGACATACCAAAACGAATATGCGGCCAATTATAAGTTTCATCAGCAGGATAAATTACGGCAAAATTAACAGGACTTGCCGTAAAAGCTTGATAATAAATATCCTGAACATTTTGCAATGGACCATGATATTTATCAAGAGAAGCAGAAGAAGAAAGCAATAACCTAATTCCCGCACTTAAATCAATATTTAAGTTTGCCCTGAATGTCATTGTATTATTCTTCACATTACAATCAAATTGATTTAATTTTTCTGTTTTCAACATCCCTTCGTCACGAATATAATTAAGGGAAGCATAATACTGAATAACCCTCGAACCACCACGAATATTCAAACCCATATGATGATTTATAGAATAATCTTTAAAAAGAATCTTATACCAATCATTGGCAGGATAAACAAATGATGGATAGTTAGGATTATTCGTTCTCTCTATACGCTCTACACTATATTCTGGAGTTGCATTAGGATTACGAGCCATAATTGCCTGATTATACATTTTCATATAAGTAACAGGATCTACCACCTCTATTTCACGTGTTGGCATAGATGCAATAGCCTCATAACGTAATGAAGTATACACTGATCCCTCTTCACCTTTTTTCGTTGTAACCAAAATCACACCATTAGCTCCACGAGCCCCATACATCGCTGTAGCAGAAGCATCTTTCATGACACTAAAAGATTCTATATCTTCAGGTGCGATACGAGCTAAATCCAATTTAGAAGATTCTACTCCATCAATCAAAATTAGAGGATCTATATTTGCCCCTGACTGAAAAGATGTTATACCACGAATGTAAAACTTCGTATTCATTTCTTCTTCTGTCAAAGCTCCTGGAAGACCACCTGTCTGCCATGCAATCATACCGGGAATTTTACCAGCAAATTGAGTTGTAAGATCGCTACTCGATGATCTCAACGCCTCTGGGTTCACTGTTGTAATAGCTGCAACCACACTCTCTTTTTTCTGTTCCCCAAAGGCAACGACTGTCACTTCCTCAATATTTTCAGCAGTCGGATTTAACCGTATATTTATCTTTGTTTTCCCTTTAATTTCAACCACTTCCGTCTTATAACCAATAAAAGAAACCCTCAATGCATCATCAGGACGAACATTAATCGTATATGCACCCTCAACATCTGTTGCCACTCCTTGTGTTGTTCCTTGAATTAAAACGGTTGCTCCAGGAATCGGATTCCCTTTTTCATCAACAACACGACCAGTTATCGTTATTAACTTCACTTGAGGTTTTTCCGTCGCTTTTCTTTCTTTCAGTGTTACTACCCCTTTGTTATACTCAAACGTAAGAGGAGTTCCTGTTAACACTTCTGTCAAAACATCCTTCACCTTCTTGTTTTTCACATCAACGCTTACCTTAGGAACTTCTTTCATCTGTTCCGCATTATAAAGAAAACGTAACCCCGTCTGTTTTCGAATTGCATCAAACAATTCGTACAGATTCACATCCGTCAATTTTAACGTAACGGTTTGATCTTGTGCCATGGTTGGTAAAGAGGTCAAACCTACGAGAAAAATGATCAAAACCATTCGTAATTTCATCATTTGCCAAACTTTTTCTCGTGCTTTCCCAAAGAAATAGCACGATCCTTTCTTTTTTTTCATAACTTTGTTTACAAATTTTGTGTTAAACATGGTAACGACCTTTTGCAAGAAGGCGGTTACTGGTTATTACAATCTCCGGAGAGTCGCCACAACTCTCCGTTTTTTATTTATTGCTAACAATAATCGTTCGATCTTTCACGCTGAAATGCACATCCGATGTCTTCTCCAAGAAGAACAACAAATCCCGAATATCAGCATAGCGCTGCACGTTCCCGTAGAACCTGACATCTTTCAATGAATCATTCTGGAAAAAGACGCTCACATCATACCAGCGTTCAATTTTTTCCATGATGGATTCCAGCCTTTCGTTCACGAACACCACATCCTGATTCTTCCAAGCAATATAGGAATATACATCCACATCTTTAATTTCAACCTCCCCCGTGATCTCGTTGGCCTCTCCCAGTTGATTCGGTTTCAGCCTCCGCTCCGGGGTCGAAGCATTTGCCCGGAAGCCAACAGCCCCGTTTACCAGCACCACTTGAATCCGTTCTTTATGGTAGGTATTCATATTGAACTCGGTACCATAGACCCGTAAACGATAGGCCCCGGAAGTGACAAAGAAAGGTTTTGTAGTATCCTTCTTTACACTAAAATAAGCCTCTCCTTTTAATTTCACATGACGCTCTCCCGAAGTGAACTTTACCGGATATTCCAATTCTGACTCCGCGTTCAACCACACCCCTGTCCCGTCAGAAAGCGTCAGGAAGAACTCCCCCCCACGAGGAACGATAACCTTGTTATATATCGGTTTCTCGGTTTCCACGTTTCCCGATTGATTATACACGAGTGCCTTATTCGTGTCGATCGCCACCACGGAACCATCCTTTTCCACGATATTATCTGTATTTTTCGTCAGATCAATAACTTCTCCGGTAGAAAGGACCAATCGAGCCTGTGGATAATTCGCTCGTATGATCGGTGTATTTTCCGCCAGCATATTCTCTTTAGCCGGAGTTGACATAAACAGATACACGCCACCCAATGCCACCAGAACAGCCACGGAGGCCGCCACCCGAAACCCGATTTTCCGAATCTTTGCCCGGCGAATCTGTCGAAATAGCATTGCTTCTCTATCCTCCACGTGAACTTTCTGTTCCCGATTCGCCCAACGAATAAATAAGGCATCTTTTTCCAGTTGATGATAGACCTTCTTATTTTCCGGACTATCGTTCAACCATTGCTCCACGGCAAAACGCCCTTCCTCATCCAACTCCCCGTTGAAATAAGCCAGCAAGCGCTCTTCCGTTTCTTGATCTAATAAACCATTTCGCATAAATCATACTATTTTTCATCAATAGTACCGGAAACATTAAAAAAGGTCTAATAGATTTTTGAAAAATTTTTAAATTTTATTTTCGAGTACAGAAAAATAACAGGAATCCTGCGAATAACTCCTCATTCAATCGCTCTCTCAATTTCTTAACCGAGAGACCCAGCAATGTTTTTACCGTGGAAACTGAGATCCCGTAACGCTCGGCCACTTCCCGGTATTTCAATCCCTCGACAAACACCCCGTTCACGACATCCCGACTTCTTTCGGGTAATAACGCAATCTCGTCCAACACCTTCGACACGATGGCGTCATGATTCTCATTATACTCTTCGAAAGCTAAATCCACGTGGTCCAAGTCCACAGCATGATGAAAAACATCTTGCTTATCCATCCGGTTCAGACAACGGTTACGCACAGACACGTAAAGCAAAGAGGCCAAAGTAGAAGGGAAGAAATTCAAGTAAACTTTATTATTCCAAATGGAAAAGAAAAAATCCTGCACGACATCTTCTGCCATGTTCACGTCCCGTAAAAACGTATCAGCCCACACGACCAAGGGTTTATAATAGGCATCAAATAACAACTCCATCCCCTTTTGATTTCCGGAACGAAGTAAATTACATATTTCTTGATTCCTATTTTTCTCAGAATCGTTCACCTTATACATCCTAAAAATTAATGATCACGACTACCAATCACAAAGGTAACGGAATTTTTTATAAATTCGTCCCTCAAATACTCAAACACAAATTTTATAAAAATGAGAAAACTATTCCTACTTCTATCTTTAGGTGTTTTCTTGTTCTCTTGTAAAGAGGCCAAGAAAGAAACGAAGCCAAGCCCCTACCAAGCGCTTGCAGATCAGTATGCTGAATTCCCGTTAACAACGGATTTGAGCCAATTGACCGACAACGAGAAGAAAATGATTCCCATACTTATCGAAGTCGCCGATATAATGGAAAACATTTTCTGGCAAAACGCTTATGGAGATAAGAGTGCATTGATGGCACAATTCGCTCAGGATTCTGCCGCTCTGAAATATCTTTCCATAAACTATGGTCCTTGGGATAGATTAAACGACAACAAACCTTTCATCGACGGCGTGGGAGCAAAACCTCTTGGAGCAAACTTCTACCCGGCTGACATGACGAAAGAAGAATTCGACGCGCTGGATGATCCTCGCAAAACGGACTGGTATAGCGTTATCCGTCGGGATGCAGTCGGAAAGCTTATCGTGCTTTCATTCCACGAAGCTTACCCGGAAGAAGTGGCAAAAGCATCCAAATTACTGGAAGAAGCTGCCGCACTAGCTGAAGACCCGGGATTGAAAAACTACTTGGCATTAAGAGCAAAAGCCCTTCTGGATGATGATTACCTAGCCAGTGATTTAGCATGGATGGACATGCAGAACAACACGTTGGATTTCGTGGTTGGTCCCATCGAGACTTACGAAGATCAACTCTACGGGTATAAAGCTTCTCACTCCGGACAAATCCTCGTGAAAGATAAAGAGTGGAGTAAACGCTTGTCTGAATACGCTCAATACTTGCCCAAATTACAGGAAAATTTACCGGTTCCTGCCAAATACAAAAAGGAAAAAGCAAATGCTAACCCAGACATGAACGCTTACGACGTGATTTATTACGCCGGAGATTGCAATGCCGGAAGTAAAAATATCGCTATCAACCTGCCGAACGACCCGAGAGTACACGCGGCGAAAGGAAGTCGTAAACTACAATTGAAAAACTCCATGCAGGCCAAATTCGAGAAAATGGTTGTGCCGATTTCCAAATTGTTAATTACGCCCGATCAACAAAAACATATTAGTTTTGATGCTTTCTTCGAAAACGTGATGTTCCACGAAGTCGCTCACGGGCTAGGAATTAAATACACGCTGAATGGCAAACAAGACGTTCGTTCCGCCCTGCAAAACTACTACACCTCTATCGAGGAAGGTAAAGCGGACATCCTTGGGTTATTCTGCGTGACCAAACTTGCAGAATGGGGTGTATTGGAAAACAAAGACCTCATGGATAATTACGTGACTTTTATCGCCGGAATCTTCCGTTCCGTTCGTTTCGGTGCTGCCAGCGCCCACGGAAAAGCTAACATGATGCAATTCGCCCATTTCATGGAAAGCGGAGCTATCAGCAAAGATGAAACCACGGGATACTACACCGTAGATTTCGAAAAGATGAAAAAAGACATCGAAGTGATTGCCGGAGAATATATCACGATCGAAGGAGACGGAGACATCCAAAAAGCGACTAAATTGGTTGCAGAAAAGGGTATCGTTCCCCCGACCTTACAGAAAGACTTAGATCGTATCGCGGGAGCTAACATCCCGAAGGATATTTTCTTCAAACAAGGAACCAAAGTTCTAGGGTTATAATCCGGAATGATATTATACAAAATACCCAAGTTCAAAATCAACATGAACTTGGGTATTTTTATTATTTCAAATATTCACGAAAGAAAGATTCTATCCTGTCAAAAGGAATAACATTTGCCTGATTATCGTACAAATCCACGTGGCTTGCACCGGGAATAATCAAAAGTTCCTTGTTGTCACCTTTCAATTTTTTGAATGCATCTTCACTAAAATAGCGAGAATGAGCCTTTTCACCATGAATCATAAGCACGGCATTCCGTATTTCATCGCTGTAAGCCAACAAGGGCATATTAATAAATGAAAGTGACGATGTCTTATTCCAGCCATTATTGGAATTAAGTGAACGTTTGTGGTAACCACGCGGCGTTTTGTAGTAAGCGTAATAATCCTTCACGAACTGCGGGGCATCATCCGGTAATGGATCGACCACTCCCCCGGCTAGTTCATACGTGCCATTCTTGGCATCAAGTGTACGCTGGGCATTGAGTTGCCGACGAAGCTCATACCGTTGGTCGGCATCCATCGCGTCAAAATACCCGTTGGCATTCACGCGACTCATGTCATACATCGTGGAAGTAACCGTAGCTTTAATACGCGTATCCATCGCGGCAGCGTTAAGAGCCATACCACCCCACCCGCAAATACCTAAAATTCCAATACGTTCAGGATCAACATCATCGCGAGTCGAAAGAAAATCAACGGCAGCACTGAAGTCTTCCGTGTTAATGTCCGGCGAGGCCACGTACCGGGGTTGGCCTCCACTTTCACCCGTGTAAGAAGGATCGAAAGCGATCGTCAGAAAACCACGTTCCGCCAGCGTTTGCGCGTAAAGCCCGGACGATTGTTCCTTGACAGCCCCGAAAGGACCGCTCACCGCAATGGCTGCCAATTTCCCCTCCACATTTTGGGGGATATACATATCCGCGGCAAGCGTGATACCGTACCGATTACGGAATGTCACTTTCTCGTGAACTACCTTGCTGCTCTGTGGAAATACCTTATCCCATTCTTTCACTAATTCTAACTTTTCCATATTCTTCTCTTTTACTTGATTTGTACTTGTTTGGCCGCTTACGATTGTTCCGGCAAGGAGCAACATTCCTGTTACTACAATTGTCTTTATACTCATACTATTTCAATTTTAAATGTCATACCCATTACTTCTAATTTTATGATGTAAAGGTATGAGATTCAAGCCGTACAAGTTGTATACAAATTACCGTAAAGATTACCACTTTTACGGTTTCTATTCAGGAACGATTACCCTCAAACATATTAATAGTTAGAAATCACCTTCCGCCAAGAAACGCGGCATATCACGAATTCCATCAAGAAAACGAGAAACGACATCACCACGATAGCTCCCCAGATTCCAAACCACGACAACCGCATAGCCAGCGTATGCGCTCCCCCGACAAGAACCAGCATAAACATCAGTACAATAACCCGCAACATATTCCGCCCGGAATCCATGGAACTTTTCTCTTTCGAGAATGGAAAAAGCATCCCAGAAAACCATAGATAAATGTAACTCACCAACGTACTCACGACCAGAATAAACAACAAGTCCGGAAGAATCACCCAGTCCAGCATCGTAACAAAAATCCCGCAGAGCAACACGTAAACCGGAAGATAATATTTCACGAACAAAGCCTTGAAACACCCGAGGATCAAGGCCCCCGGACGCTCCAACGGCTTGGAACGATAAAGCCAAAGTAAATCCCCCTTATCCGTAATTGACATATTCATCTGGATTCCGATACTAATCATCGCCATCATGTAAAGAGGCATATAATAAGCAATGCCGCCAGCTTCCTCCTGTCGTCCCTGATATAAAAAGAAAACGGCCAAGAACATCGTGTAAATCATCATGGGCAAAACGCCTTGTCTGAACTTCAAATTATCACGGGTCATACGCCATCCCAAGACAAACCCGGTCACCTGCATCGGGTTCCGACCAAACACCCGTGCTAAACCGTAAAGCCATCCCTCCTTTCCCCCCTTACGTTTCTTGCTCACGGGTGAGTACGAATTCAACACCCCCGCTTTTGCCGCAAAATAAGGAGCAAGATAAGCCACCGTGATATAACCAAGCACGACAACAAGCCCTACCCCGATCAACGCCAGCAACAAGGCGGGTCCCGTCGGTTGCTTTACCATCACCGTCAAGGACATAAAATAACAAGGTGGCGTAAAATACATCCAAGTCCCCGGCCGAAACATATCCAATTGAATATTATGAATTAACTGCCCGACCAACTGGTAGCTCAAAGCCACCCCGGCAATCAATACTACCTGAACATAACTCATCACCCGCTGAAACCTCTCCACGGAAATAAAGCGCATCACCCCAAGATAAATAACATTAGCAAAAAGCAACGTGAAAATCGTGTTCAGAAACACGGAAATAATGAAAAAAGCCCCGGACATCACCCCTTTCCAAAAACAGACAATCACCAGTGGGATCACCGACATACAACCGGAAAGAAAAAACATGTACACCAGCATCGACACGAGACGAGCAACCAGTATCGTTTTAGAATTCACGGGCAAACGCTGCAATATATGATTATCGTTCCCGTCAAAAAGAATTCGGGAATATTCCATCATAAAACTCATCATCAACATCAGAAACAGGTACGACTGGAATAACAAAAGCGACACCCCGAAAGCTCCCGACGCTATTCCCGTCAAGAAAAAGATCGGCCCACAGATTCCGAGTAAAATCCCCTGCCTCATCAACGCATTCGATGCGTTTTTCTTGTTCCGTCCACTCCGGTCAATCCGGTTATCCACCGTCAGTTTCACCGTCACGATGGCCAGCATCCGGTCGAAATCAACGCCCATACGGGTAAACACCCCTTGAAAGAGCCGCAGAATTTGTGCCACCACCTTAATCATGACTCCCTGTTTTCAAAAGCGTTTACAATCTGTTCCGCTTTCTCCGACTGCCCCGTGGCTCCTATTAACTTCGTGAACAATCCCTCCAAAGAACTCGTTCCGGCCTCCTCCATCAACTCCCGAACCGAACCGTTAGCGATAATCGTACCTTCGTTAATCAAAATCACCCGACTGGCTATTTTCTCCACCACATCCATCAGATGTGAGCAATAAAAGATCGTTTTCCCCTCTTTCGCCAAGCGAGCAATGACCTCCTTCACGATAATCACCGCATTAGCATCCAACCCGTTCAAAGGTTCATCCATGAAAATCACTTCCGGGTTATGCAGCAATCCCGAAATAATATGCACCTTCTGTTTCATCCCCTTTGAGAAATTCACCATTCTCTCGTCCCGGTTCTCCCTCATCTCGAACAACGAGAGCAACTCGTCAGCCTTCCGGTTCACCTCCTTCCGGTCCAGCCCGTACATGGCTCCGATAAACTCCAAGTACTCCATCGGGGTCAAATGCTCGTACATCACGGCATTCTCCGGGATATACCCGATCCGTTTCTTCACCTCTATATCATTTTCCCGAACATCATACCCCAACACGTCCACCTTCCCTTCAAAATCCTCCAGTAACCCGCACATAATCTTCACGGTCGTGGACTTCCCCGCCCCGTTACTCCCAAGGTAACCGATCACCTCTCCCGGCCGGATTTCCATATCGATACCCTTCAACACGTGTAAAACCTCTTTCCCCTTGGGAAAACTCTTTTTCAAACCGGTCACCCGGATCACGCAATCATCTGCCATATACTGACATTATTAATTATTCTCTGAACACATCATGACAAAGATAAAGGATAATTTAAGAAATGAGCATAAAAATTCCCCAAAAGCAAACACCTTTGGGGAACTCTCTTGGACATCACTCGCCGGATAAGCCTGCGCTAGCAATGACGGTTCCACCATTGGGTTCGTTCTTCATCCAACGAAATCAATACCCCATGCTTACCCGTTTCATCCACGGCAATAACTAATCCTTGCACTCCATAATTCTTTATTTAAGTAACTTACGGCTGCTATTGTCACCACTTTCCAATATACTCATTTGATGAATGGTTATTTGGTTTAGCTTAACAAGACGCTCTCTTTGTGTCATACACTGTTCGATAAACACTGCATTCAGGTTCTCCATATTCGACAAGCAAATCAGTTTGTTGATAGTAGCATAATCACGGATATTTCCTTTCAGTTCGGGATTGGCTTCCCGCCATTGTTTTGCCGTCATACCGAACATCGCCACGTTCAGGACGTCGGCTTCATTGGCATAAATAATGCTCACTTATGCCGCTGTGACTTCTGCCGGAATAAGGTTTTTCTTTATAGCATCAGTGTGTATACGGTAATTGATTTTCGACAATTCACGCTTCGCCGACCAACCGAGTAGCCTTTGCTCTTCAGTCTTTAATCGTTGGTATTCCTTAACAAGAAGTAATTGGAATTTAGGAGAAATCCACATACCGAAATGGTATGCAATATCCCGATGTGCGTACGTGCCGCCGTAGCGCCCAGCTTTAGAACGGATACCAATTGCATTCGTCCGTTCTATCCACGTTTTCACCGAAAGTACGAAATTGTTGCTTCCCGCCGCATTTTTAATTGTACCGAATTCGGTACAATTAAAATCAGGGTTATACAGCATTTCCCATTCTCCAAGGTATTCGATCGTGCTTTTAAGACTAAGCCAACGGAAGATAATATGCTCTTGCAGTTGACTTCTTGCCATATCCGTAAGGCTGATGTAGTCTTCTTCATCGTACTTGACTACACTAATGTCTGTATTTTGAACGGTAATTTTTGCCATTGTAATTGATGCATTAAGTTTCAATCACCAAAGTCGCTATAATTTATAAGATTATATCCTTTTTAATTGATTAAAATAAACACATAGCGAAAAAGTAAATTTGGGCAAAGCGTAGCGAATTAGCT